>CAMDBI010000004.1 GCA_945889005.1 Bacteroides fragilis | reverse complement strand
GGTATTTGATGTGCCATGCTGTTCTTCCAAGCTGCCGAAAGTTGTTTGTCGTTATCGGGGTTTATCAGTTGCTCAATGCCTGTAAACGAGTGTCCTTTGAATGCCATTTTTTTGTGAAAGGCATCAACTATAGGTTTATAATCCAAATCAGTGAAATAATTTGACAGATACCAAATGTCGTAAAAATCGCGCGGTGCAGTATAGGAGCGTTGAATTAATGCACGCATTTTTTTAGCCAATACCTCTTCGATGCTATAACAGGGTATTTGCAAAGCATTATCGGTAAGCTTATCGGTATAGGGATGGTTTACTTCTTTGTTTGCAATCGGGAAAAGCATTAATTCGTATAGAATTATTTCAATTTTTATTTTAGATAGCCATCTTTGATGTGCTGGTGGCGCTTCGTTTCGGGGATGGTCTGACCCCCAGAATTTGATAATCGCTTCGTATCCTGCAAGTTCGTTTTTATAAACCAATGCTATTAGCGATTCAATATGTGTTGGCATTTCGACCCGTTGCTGGATGAGCGTTGTAATCTCGGTAAGATGCTTACGGGTTAATTTGAAATCTTTATCGGTTGAGGTGAAATATAAATCTTCTGAAAAACGGTAATCGGGGATATAGCATTTTTTTAAATATGTGCCACCATTGAAAATAAGCTTTTGCTTCAGTTCTGGAATAGAGAATATAGCATCGATGAAATGACCTAATGCCCAATCCTTATCAATGGTGCTTTTTACTACTCCTTTCTGAGTTGCTATGGTAACAATTTCCTTTTGTAATATCATTTAATATTGCTTGTTACAAATATCTAAAATTTCATCTCTGCTTACGTTTAATCGTACACGCCAATCGTTTACGAATTCGCCTTTGTCGGTGCCTGCAGGGTCGAACACGTTGTATTTTACATTTATCCGTTGCTTGGCAAACTTAACAAAGGTTTTGAGACCTTTCTTGTCGAGTAGCTCTGCCAGAAAACCCATGCGCTTAGTAGCTGCAATGTTATCGATTGCTGTACAATAGGCAATCATTTTATTGCAGTTGAGCTTAGCCTGGTTAAATGCCCTAATGAGTTCGGCATATCCTCCGCAATGCTCAGGCAGGTCGAAACAATCGACTATGGTTTTTTCAATATCGGTTATGCGGAATTTCCGACTGCCTTGACCTTGTGTAAGAATACCGACAATCTTGTATGGTGCCACCTTCACAAATTTATAGGCTGTACCAAATACCGTTTTATTTTTCTTTAGCTTGGTTGTTTGAATAAAAACATTGTTGGGAAATTGCTCGGTTAAGCCATGTGCGTTAAGGGCTGACCAATATGATATTGCACCTGAATCGGCTATGAAACAGCCAACAACTTTTTCGTCGTTGAAGTTTGAACGGCAGTATTTACCTTTCTCAATTCGAGCTAAGAACTTCTTATCGACAAGGTTTTCGAGTATTTCGTTCAGATTATCAAACTTGGTATTGAATTGTTCTTCAATATTATTAAACAGGAAAATATCAACTTCATATTCATCCATCAACCTAATGAAATAAAGTTGTTTAGGAGTTAAATTAGCTGATATATAAACACTGTCTGCCATTACATTTTGAATTATTGTAAGACTTAATAATTAGGTCTTTTGACATATTGAAAAGTAATGCTAATATATGAAAATATATTTATCTGCAAAATTATGACGCATAAAAATTTCTATTTTTGGAAAAATAATCTAATGACCAGTGATAGATCATACCGGTAATATTTTGAAAATTCGGTTTGTTTTGAGTCCGTTTTCTTTTGTATTTCTGTTACCAGGTAATGAACAATTTCATATTGTTATGGAAACGCTCGATACAGAGGAAGCTACCAATATTTGGCATATTGATAATGATATTGTTTTATTGAAAAATAAATTGAAAGAAATAGACATCAATATCAATATAATAAGAAACGAAGGCAGACAGGTATTTTTGGAAAGCCAGCCACTGAACTTCACACGTATATTGCATGACTATTCCGATGAACGAAAAGGATTTGTTATTTGGAAAGATTTGCTTGAAAAGGTTTTGGCGTAAGTTATTTGCCCAAATAAGACTTGAGAAGGTTTGATTTCATAATTTCCTGTTTTAAAAAGGTAAGCGAATAGGTCACCTTTTCTTTGATATTTTTTTGAATTTGTTTGACAATATAAAAACAAAAAACCGCTTAAAATATGACATTTAAGCGGTTTTGATTGAGTTTGCTACTCGTTTTGCGGAATGGACGGGACTCGAACCCGCGACCCCCTGCGTGACAGGCAGGTATTCTAACCAGCTGAACTACCACTCCGTTTTTTGGTGGTGCAAAAGTAATATTATTTTTTATTTCTACAAACTCTCTGGCAAAAATTTTTCATTTATAAAAAAAACTGAAGTGTACTTTACCATAATTTCTTACTTCTCGACAGTATTCGTTGCGTGCAAAATTGTGTCTGTCTGAATGTTCCAAAATCAACCATCCGTCGGAGTTCAACAAATCTTTTTCCAAAATTTTTTCGGGAAGCAATGCTAATTCTTCCATTTCGTATGGCGGATCGGCAAATATGATATCGTACTTTTGTTTACAATGCTTCAAAAACACATCTACACTACCTCGAACTGGCATTGCTTCTTTTATGTTGTGTTGTTTAATAAAATCGGCAATCTGTTTAAAATTCTTTGGATCGCTTTCGACGAAATCGACATGAACTGCGCCTCGCGATGCAAACTCCATACCGATACTACCTGTACCCGCGAATAAATCTAATACCCTAATGGCATCAAAATGAAAATAATTGTTCAAAATATTGAACAAGCTTTCTTTGGCAAAGTCGGTAGTTGGACGAGCATTAAATTCCTGTTTACCCAATGGCAAACCTCTGTATTTTCCTGATATTATTCGCACAAAGTCTGATTTATTATTGTACTGTATTGGCTTTGATCTATGTCCGATATCGAAAACATATAATTATAGTCCATCGAAAAAAAAGTTTTCTTTATATTAAAAACTTTTTTCAAATTCTGCATGGCATCTCCATTTATGTCAAAAGCACCAGAAACTTCAACATCCTTTGTTTCAAATGTTTTATACAATAGGCTTACATAATATATTAAATCGGCATCAGAGTTACATGGATACGTATTGAAAAGCTCTATTCTACCATTTTTCAAAATCATAACCAACAAAAAGCCAACTCCCCTATACAGTTGAAATTGAACCGAGGTTAACTTATTTTGATACTTCAAATGATATTTTAAAAAAAGTTCAGATATATGGCAATAGCGACAATTGCCAAACTTATGATCGAGCAAACTCTGAAATACAACATCTATATCGAACTGAATAGTAATATTTTCATTTAATAGTTTATTGGTTTGGCTTGTATTTCCGGCATTACAAAAAAACTGTTGCATAGAAAAAGCCTGTTCATTTGTATACGAAAGTAGCTTTTCGGGATGTATAATGAAATTGGGTGTTTCATAAACAAAAAAGCTTTGCTTAAACTCCAAAGAAAGCCACCTATTCTCATTGCAATGATTCAGAAAAAAATCACAAAAATCTACCGACTCATCCATTTTTTCTTCAAACAAACAATAATATTTTGAAGTTTGAGGTTCAAAAACTGCAAAAACAAAGCCACTCGACCTAAACATCACAAAAAGTGACAATTCACGGTTTACACCAAAATCAAACGAAGCATCTTGTAATGAGCAAATATTCACTTTCTTTTTCCTTTATTCAATGTCGACAAATGTATAAAAAAAAAACAAGTTTGCAGGAGCAATAAAAAAGCTTTGAATAAATAAACAAAATAGGCAACTTTGCCTCTCTCGCAGAACATTTTGCTGAGCAAGACAGAAATGTCTATATCATGTCATGGTCCTTTGTTTGCTTTGTACAAGCTCAGCGCTATCTTGCACTGGGAAATACAACAAAAGCCACACAGTGGTACCATGGACAAATATATGCTTCTTTCAAAGAAACAGAAACAACTGGCATTGATGCATATCTCAACCGCCCAGAGATTCTGAGTCCTAGTGATCTCAAACAACATAGTACAATCCAGGGGATAATCTCCACGGCAGCAAATCAAGAGCCATGGAAAGGATTGTGTATTGTGAGGAACGATACGCTCTACAAAGACACGTATCCCCTCCAATATCTCCCTCATCAATAAATCACCTCAAATTATTTTTACCCCTTGCAAAATATATTTTGCAAGGGGTTTTTTATAATCGCAAAAAGAGTCTAGGCAAAAAACCTAGACTCTTTTTTTATAATAAATTCTTAGTAATTCCTAAAGACTTGTGAGATCACATTAGGGGATAAGAATTTTTTTCGCAAATCCTTCCAAACGAAGCAAATATACTCCCTTCGGAACAGAAGGAACAGAAATATTCTGTCCCTTGATGAGCTTACCAATCATAACTGGTCTACCCAACAAAGAGTAGAGCTCATAAGGACCAGAATACCCCTTACAATAAATCGTACCTTGAGAATAATAGATCAAAGCAAGATCACATTCAGAGAGTTCCACAGAGCCAAGCACAGGAGGAGTCACTACAGAAGTAGTATCTCCAGGAACTGTAACTACAGGTGGCTCAACCGCAGGCGGAACAATAGGCTTTTGAACAATCACCTGTTTATTCTCCACAACAACCTGCTTGGTAAAAGTCTGGGTCGTCACGGCAGTTTTCCCAGCCAAAGTCTTGGTCTGAATATTCAGAGCACTACTACTCCATCCCAAACTAGTACTTACACTAGATTTGAGAGCTGATGAACTAGACTTGAGAGCCGTAGAATCAGTAACAAAAACCGAATCAACCTGAACCACGGTCTGTTTGGGGACAATGTATTCATAAGTTTTTCTGACCACATAAGCTGACGAACCCATAGATACTTCACTTGAAGATTTTAAACTACTCTTCGTTTGATTCTGCCAATAAGCTGTAGTATCAGTCATCTGAGCATAAAGATCCTTTACAACATAGATAAGAGAATCCTTAGGAATTAATTGAACAGTATCTGCCATACGAACAGTAAGGATAAAACTATCCTTATTACTTCGCATTTGATTTAAAATAACGGTAGACTATATAATAAGTTAATAATTTTTATCAGCCCTCCAGGGTTTTGAGCCCAGGAAGGGGCTATACGTTATTTATTCTCTAATCGTTTCAATAATTCTTCAATTTTTCTATCTTTTTCGTTTAATAGATTATCTTTTTCGCTTAATAGATTTTCCTTTTCACTAAGTTCTTTATCCATTTTAGAAATAGATTCTTTCATATCCTCAATTCGGCGCTCTTTAAGCTCAAGTACCGATAATATTTCATCCTCTACATCCATTGTGTTCTGAATATCCTCATCAATGATGGCACTTTGCAACTTTCTAATAATATCGCGATACTCCTCTGGGAAGTCAATCTCACTGATATTTAAAATATGGTCGCTCTCTTTTTGACTTTGGTCAAAAACACTTAATAACTTTTCTAAGTCTGTACGTCGCTTTCCTTTCAATTCGGGTATTTGAATGATGTAGCTATCATGTGTTAGGCTTTCTATAAATTCCTCTTTGTTTTTTAACTGCTCACCTGTTGCCAAATCGATATAATTACGATTGACCTTTATAACCGGAGCAGTCTCAAAATCTAACGGGTGGCCCAGAAAATATATTGAAACAATAGGAAGAGCTGTTTTACGTAATTCCCCATTTATTTCCTTATCAATTGCATTTTTATTGGTAAAATACTGCTGTCCAATATATTTGCGAAATCGCATAATATCGGTTGGTAATTTAGCCTTTTGTATTTCAATTAATACTTGTTTAAATTCTCCATCTGGCATTTTAATCCTTGCGGCAAAGTCCAATCTATAAACTGTAAAAGAAGCTTGGGGCTTTTCTTCTTCAGCACCTGAGCGTGAAATTTTTGCAATATTTTCTTTCGGTTGAAAATCCAATGATTCAATTTCTTCGCCAATGATTTTTGAAATCATTAGTTTAGCAATCTTATTGTCGTCCATCAAGTACTTGAAAACTACATCGTATATCGGATTTGCAATTCTCATTTTTTGTTTTTATGGCAAATATATGAAATATTTATATCGTATCGATATGTAACTAATGTGTATTAAGTAAATTTGCACATCATTATTCAATTGCTATGTTAAGCAAACACCTTGCAACCTGTATTCTAACACATTTTACACACCAACCCACCAACGAACAACAACAATTGATCGATCGGGTAAGCGAGTTTATTGTGGAACCCAATAGGCGAAAAGTGTTTATGATTAAAGGCTACGCCGGAACAGGAAAAACAACTGTTGTAGCAGCTATGGTCAAAGCCCTTGCTCAATTCGAAATGAAGGTCGAATTGCTGGCACCTACTGGTCGAGCTGCAAAGGTTATTGGAAACTATGCCGGAACAAACGCCTACACCATACATAAGCATATATATATCCAACGTTCGTCGACCGATGGTTTTGGACGCTTTGTATTAAACAGAAACCTAGCATCTTCTACTCTTTTCATTGTCGATGAAGCTTCTATGATTGCCGCACAGGGCGACGATTCCTCTATTTTTGGATCTGGAAAACTATTGTCCGATCTATTATTATACGTACACAACGAATTGCAGTGCAAACTGCTTATCATTGGCGACACAGCTCAATTGCCTCCTGTTGGTCTGTCGGTTAGTCCGGCTCTTGACCAGTATTTCTATACCGGCGAAGGCTACACGGTCGACCAGATCGAACTTACAGAAGTAGTACGACAAACCGCCCAATCGGGAATACTTTTCAATGCCACAGCCTTACGCGAATTAATTGCAAAGGGAATTCCTTCGTATCCTCAAATTGTATGCAAAGAATATTCGGACATCAATGCCATTGGTGGGGCCGATCTCATCCCCTCGCTCACCGAAATGTACGACAAACACGGCATCGAGAACAGCATAGTTATTTGCCGAAGCAACAAACGAGCCAATGCCTTTAACCAAGGCATCAGAAGTCAAATCCTTTTTCGCGACAGCGAGATTGCAACCGGCGATTTAATTATGATTGTCAAAAACAATTATTTCTGGCTTCAACAAAACAAAAATCGCGATTTTATTGCCAATGGCGACATTGCTCAAATCAAGAAAATAAAAAAATATCACGAACGCTATGGTTATCGTTTTGCAGAGGTAAGCATCCAATTGTTCGACTACGAAATACCCGCATTTGACACAATAGTGATGCTCGATACGCTTACAACCGAAGCCCCCGCCCTTCCTTACGAAAAAAACCGCGAACTTTTCAATCTTGTAGCCGAGGACTATCCCGAAATTACTTCAAAAAAACAATTAATTCAAAAGGTGCGAGAAAACGAATTTTTCAATGCCCTACAAATAAAGTTTGCTTATGCTGTAACCTGCCACAAAGCGCAAGGCGGACAATGGCAAAATGTGTTTATCGATCAAGGTTGGTTTACCGACGAAATGCTCAACATCGAATACCTGCGGTGGTTCTATACTGCTTTTACACGAGCAACCGAACGCTTGTTTTTAATCAATTTCAAACAAGAATTTTTGAAAGAGCAATAATAACAATAAAAATTCGATGTCTTATATTTATGGTTTTAAACCTCCCCTACCCCTCCTTAAGAAGGAGGGGCTACTTCTTCACCGAACTGTTATTGCCCCTTCTTAAGGGGTTGGGGTTTTAAATAAATATTACTGAGGCAATATTTTCAAATTTACTCATTTGCAAATTTTCACATTTACTCATTTAATCATTTACCCATTTTCAAATTGTTTTTTATTAATTTTGCGGTTCAATAAAATTCAAACATGGAAGTACAGGAAAAGATACTCATTCTCGATTTTGGCTCACAATATACACAACTTATAGCACGCCGGGTACGCGAACTCAATGTTTACTGCGAAATATACCCATACAACCATTATCCCACCCCCGACAAATCGGTAAAAGGAGTAATTCTCTCGGGCAGTCCTTTCTCTGTTCGCGAACCCGAGTCTCCAGCACCTGCCTTAGACCATATCAGAGGGCACTTTCCATTGTTAGGAGTTTGCTATGGTGCTCAATATTTGGCAAAAATATCGGGTGGCGATGTACAAGCCTCTAAACACCGAGAATACGGACGAGCCAATTTACAATCGTTTAACGCCGAAAACTCATTGTTTCGTTATATATCGCCCAATACCCAAGTATGGATGTCGCATGGCGACACCATTACCAAGATTCCTCAAAACTTCAGTATCATAGGCAGTACCGCAGATGTTCATGTTGCAGCATATCAAGTTGAAAACGAACAAACATGGGGCATTCAATTTCACCCCGAAGTATATCATTCGACTGAAGGCGCACAAATATTGAAAAACTTCGTTTGCGATATATGTGGCTGCTCTCAATCGTGGACCCCCGATTCGTTTATCGAAACAACTGTTGCCGAACTTAAACAAAAACTAGGAAACGACAAAGTTGTACTCGGCTTATCGGGCGGAGTCGACTCGTCGGTAGCTGCCATGCTCTTGCACAAAGCAATTGGTGCAAACCTGCATTGTATCTTTGTCGACAATGGCCTACTCCGAAAAAATGAATTTGAAACAGTATTGGCTTCATACAAAAATCTGGGTTTAAATGTTAAGGGCGTCAATTCGGGTCCTCGTTTTTTGGGCGAACTCATTGGAATCACAGACCCTGAGCAAAAACGGAAAATAATCGGGCGCTGTTTTATTGAAGTCTTTGACATTGAAGCACAGCAAATTACCGACGTTAAATGGCTGGCACAGGGAACTATTTACCCCGATGTAATCGAGTCGGTATCGGTCAATGGACCGTCGGCAACCATCAAATCGCACCACAATGTAGGAGGGCTACCCGAAACCATGAAACTAAAGGTAGTTGAGCCTCTCAGGCTTTTGTTCAAAGACGAAGTACGCAGAGTAGGTCGAGCATTGCACCTACCCGAAACCCTACTGGGCCGCCATCCTTTTCCGGGCCCCGGATTGGGCATTCGCATTCTGGGAGAAGTTACCCATCAAAAAGTAGATATTTTACAAGATGTTGATTATATTTTTATCGAAGGACTTAAAGAATTCGAACTTTACGATAAAGTATGGCAGGCAGGAGCAATTCTGTTACCGGTTCAATCGGTAGGCGTAATGGGCGACGAACGTACTTATGAAAATGTAGTTGCGCTGAGGGCAGTATCTTCGACCGATGGCATGACCGCCGATTGGGTACATCTACCTTATGAATTTTTAAGTAAAATGTCTAACGAAATAATAAATAAAGTAAAAGGAGTAAATAGGGTTGTGTACGACATTAGCTCTAAGCCTCCGGCAACTATTGAATGGGAATAGAGCTTTCTTTTTAAGAATTTATTGTTTTTTTAAATTGAGAAATTTTCGTAACATTGAAAAAAAATTACCAATAATTTATTACATAATATTCAATAATTCTGTGTATTTTTATTATATACAAAACATTTAAAATCAATAACTGATGAAATACCTTCGCATTGAATCAACCAAATTCACACCTGGCATAGTGTTAGACCCGGTAAATAAGGTGTTTGAGTTCTATGGTTTTTCATTACCCGAAAACGCAACAGAATTTTATGAACCTGTATTGTACTGGCTCAACCAATATAAAATAGAGTTACTCAACAATCCTCCCGGCGATACCGAATTAAATGTTTTCTTTAAAATGATTTATTACAACTCATCATCACTACGGTTGTTGGTCGATATATTCCACATTTTCTCAGATATTAATCAAAAAGGACATTCAGTAAACCTCAATTGGTACTACGATGGAGAAGATCCCCAAATGGCTGAAGCCGGCAAAGAATTGGGCGATATCTCAAAAATACCTGTTAAAGTTTTAGAAATTGAATAATTATTGCGCATTAACTTTTTTTTGCAATAATCGAAATACGCATTTTTGAAAAATGAAAAAAAAAACATTTGGAGTTTTGTTAATAATCCTATTAGCAAATAGCTATTTATTCGCACAAACAATAAACAATCAAACCATTAAGCTTTGGCGATCTTTCGACATCATCTCAAATTTCTATGTAGATACCGTAAATGAAGATAAGCTTGTCGAAAATGCCATTATTGAGCTTATCAAACAACTCGACCCACATTCGTCGTACCTTACTCCCAAAGAAGTAAAAGACATGAACGAACCCTTACAAGGAAACTTTGAAGGCATCGGCGTTTCTTTTAACATTTTTAACGATACCATATATGTTATAAGTCCAATTATAGGCGGTCCATCGGAAAAAGCAGGAATAATAGCCGGTGACCGCATTATTAAAGTGAATGGAAAAAATGTTGCAGGTATAGGCATCACAAACAAAGATGTGTTTTCATATTTGCGGGGCAAAAAAGGCACAAGCGTTACAGTAAGTATTAAGCGTCGTGGCGAAAAGGAACTCATAGACTTCCCATTGATACGCGATAAAATTCCTATTTATAGCATCGATGCATCGTACAGAGTCAACAATACAGGCTACATTAAACTTGCACGCTTTGCATCGACTACTACCAAAGAGTTTGAAGAAGCAATAAAGAAACTTACAGCAACTGGTCCCCTATCGGGACTAATACTCGATCTTACCGACAATGGAGGCGGCTATTTGGAAGAAGCAGTGAACCTTGTCGATCATTTTCTCAACAAAAACAAACTCATAGTATACACTCAGGGCACACACAGCCTTCGGAACGAATACAAGTCGACCGAAAAAGGAATGTACGAAAATGGGAACGTAGTCATAATGATCGATGAAGGATCGGCATCGGCAAGCGAAATATTATCGGGAGCTATCCAAGATTGGGATCGAGGTATTATAGTTGGTCGCCGTTCATTCGGAAAAGGTTTGGTTCAACGACCTTTCCCCCTAAACGATGGATCGATGCTTCGACTCACAGTGGCTCGATATTATACACCCAGTGGCAGATGTATACAAAAAGCCTATAAGCCCGGAGACGAAGATTACGACAAAGACCTTATAAACCGCTACAATAGTGGAGAACTAACAAATAAAGATAGCATACACTTTCCCGACTCCCTAAAAACATACACCCTAAACAATAAAAGAATAATATATGGCGGAGGAGGCATTATGCCCGATATTTTCATACCAATTGACACAAACTCATATCCAGCTTTTTATAGAGATGTTATTAGAAAAGGAACACTAAACCGATTTGTTTTAAGATATGTCGACGAAAATCGTAAAGAAATAAATACAAGATATCCAAATTTCAATACCTTTGCCGAAAATTTTGAGGTAGATGAAAAAATATTCTCTCAATTTGTTGAATTTTCGACCAACGACAGTATTAAAATTAAACAGCCAGAAGTTGAAAATTCAAAAAAATCGATCTCCCAATTGATAAAAGCCAATATTGCCAGAGATATCTGGACCAGTACAGAATTTTATCAAATCTTCAACACCAACGATCCTATCTATCGAAAAGCATTCGATATCATGGAAAATTGGGATGTTTATAAAAATAATTTAAAATTAGGTCAACTTTGATTTATTCAAATGCAAGAAAAATTTGATTTTACAGCTAAAACATTTTTCGGATTAGAAGAAGTATTAGCAGATGAACTAAAACAACTTGGAGCAGAAGACATTCTGATCAAGAACAGAGCGGTATTGTTTAGAGGAAACGACGAACTTATGTACCGAGCCAATTATCATTTACGCACTGCTATAAGCATACTAAAGCCAGTATGTACATACAATGCCCGAAACGATGATGAATTGTATAAATTTGCCCAATACGTCAACTGGGATATGTATCTTCGAAAAGGCTTTACTTTTGCCATCGAATCGTCGGTTCATTCAAACTTTTTCAAGCATTCGCAATATGCTTCGCTCAAGTTAAAAGATGCAATAGTCGATCAAATGATGAAAAAGTATGGCACTCGTCCCGATGTCGACACCGAAGACCCTAACATACTGATTAACCTGCACATATCTAACGATCTAGTAACTATTTCACTAAATAGTTCGGGAGAACCTTTATATAAACGCGGATACAGGGTGGCAGCAGATATAGCGCCACTCAACGAAGTGTTGGCAGCCGGATTGGTTTTACTTTCGGGCTGGAATGGAAAAACACCTTTGATTGATCCTATGTGCGGGTCGGGAACCATACCGATTGAAGCAGCACTTATAGCCAATAAAATACCCCCAGGTTTATACCGCAAAAGCTTTGCTTTTGAAAAATGGAAGGATTATGATCCCGATTTGTTCGAAGAAATTGCTTCTGAAGAACCCGAAGACGACGACAAAAAGGCAATTATAGTAGCATCAGATATGTCGTCGAGAGCTATTTCAATAGCTCAGAAAAACATACAAAGTGCATCATTAGGAAAATATATCAGAACAACAGTTTCAAACTTCGAAGATCTCGAGAATCGTTTCCCACATGGAGGAACTATTATTATGAACCCACCTTATGGCGAACGTATGAGACCCGACACATTGAGAACTATATACTCCAATATGGGTACCACCTTTAAAAGAAATTTCACAGGCTTTTCGGCATGGGTAATGTCGTCAAATATCGATGGTCTCAAAAACATTGGCTTACAATACAAGAAAAAAATAAAATTATACAATGGCCCACTTGAATGTTACTTCATGAAATACGAATTATTTTCAGGCCCATTAAAAGTTAAAAAGCTGTCGGACAGAACAGAGTAATGCTAGCATAATTTTTATATCAATTATTTTTATAAAAAAATGTGATATAGAACTTATTATTATTTGTTAGTTGGAAATATTTTATATATTTGTTAAATATAAAACAGGAGCTTGACCCTAAAAATGCCAGTCCTTTATGAGCTTTAACGTAGAAGACTATTACAAACAAATAACTGAGGGAGAATCAATTTATTCTTTCAAGGGGAGTATTACCGCAGAGGTAATCAACCAGATATTGGAAGGTGTTGAAAAAAACCTTGAAAGCAACAATGCAGATCCTAAGACCATTAAAAAAGTCTATAACGTTCTTGTTGAAAGCCTTCAAAACCTATATCACCATGTAGATGAACTTCCCGACGAAATAATAAATACTTTCCAAATAAAATTTGCAATTATTTCTGTAAAGAAGATTAACGAAAGCATTATAATTACAACTGGAAACTTTGTACCGTCAACAAAAATTAAGCTTTTGAAAGAAAAAATTGACAAAATCAATTCTCTTTCTGAAGATGAACTAAAAGATATGTACAAATTTATTCTCAATCACCAAAAGCTATCTGCCAAAGGTGGTGGAGGTTTAGGATTGATTGACATTGCTCGTAAAACGGGGAATAAATTAAATTATAATTTTATCAGTTATAATAACGATATATTTTTTTATAACTTTACAGTACAGATAAATTAAAAAAAACAAAATACGATAAATAATAAATTATGGAAACTTTAACAATAGAAGGTACCCCAAAGACTCCTACGGTAAAGTTTGATGCTTCACAAGGCAGTGTTGAGATCAAAGGTCGTTCGATACCCGAAAACTCAATTGAATTTTACAAGCCTTTAGTCGATTGGCTCGAAGAATACAGCAAAGGTCCGGCTTCATTAACCAAAGTAAATATTCAACTCGAATATTTTAATACGAGCTCTTCAAAGTGTATTCTCGATGTTTTTAAGAAATTAGAAGCTATTTACAAAGCCAAAAACGAAGTAATCATTAACTGGTACTACGAAGAAGACGATGAAGATATGCTCGAAGCAGGCGAAGATTATGAATCTATTATTCATGTGCCATTTAAAATGATCGAAATTGTTGATTAATTTTAACAAACCATAATATTTCATTAAAAAGCCTTGCAAAAAAAATTGCAAGGCTTTTTAAATTATAGTTATTTAGTTTATAAAAAAAGCTCCAAATTCTAATAACGATTTAACCAGCGATAACGGCGGGCATTGTCGCCAAATTTAACAGACAACATAAACTCGTGCGAACCTAATGTATGAGTCATTATATTGCTTAGCGTATAGTCAAAAGCATAGCCAAAATAAAACTTATCGACACGTACACCACCAAAAATAATCAAAGCACCAGCTTCTGAATTACTAAATGTACCGGTTCTGTACGACATACCACCCCAATAATCTTCTTTATAATATACTTTCCCACTTAAATCGAGCTGAAAAGCACCATTTTCTGATAGTTTAATCAAAGCATCGGGTTCTAACATATAAAATCTATTGATTTCAAATTTATAACTACCTGTTAAGTTATATAAACGACGTGTTTGTGCGTCGGGCATAGTTCCTTCTCCAAATTTAAAACTCGACTGAAACAAATCGTTAATTGAAAAACCAACATGGTAAAAAGGATTGATATATTGTGCACCAAAATTTGCATCGGGTACAAAGTTCGAAAAATCTGTTGTATTTATAAAATCATCATTCGCTTGTGCTGTTTTCAATTTCGAACGATCTATCGAATATTGATAACCTTTGGTAGTTAAACCAAACGACAATAGATTCTGAGCCATTGTTATATGGTATGCATATGTCAACTGTAAACCATTTCGACTAACAGGCCCATTCATATCGTTATACAAAAATGCTCCGACCCCAACTTTTCCGTTTCTTGAGCGACGTGCAAATTTCTTTCGCAACGACGAAGATTTTGAAACAAAACTATTGCGTAGCAATCGGGTTTGAAAGCTTATTAGATGCGTCTTGGGAGAATTGGGAATTCCAATCCACTGTTCGCGAGCAGTAACATTGATAGATGTATAACCTTCGCTTCCTGCATCGGCTGGGTTAATCAAAAAACGATTGAACATATACTGACTGTACATCGGCCCCGAAGCAGAAACTACTGTCGAAATCATGGCTAACAAAAACAGATATGTAATTTTCCTTTTCATGATATTTGCATTCTTGCTAAATTCTACGCAAGGTATATAACTTTGTTCTAAAAACAATGGTGATTTACATCAACTATCCGACAATTTTGATTAATCGACTAAATATCAAGACAAACAAAAATACTACCTTAGCAATGTAACTGAACCGGTCAAAGGATCGCTACCATCTTTAAAGTCGATTATAAAGTAATAAGCATCAACGGGAAGTTTTCTACCATCTGCTGTTCGACCTGTCCATGGTTTTGGGTAACCTCTATCCGATTTAAACACCATACGCCCCCATCTATCATAAATCTCAACTATACACTTGTTGTTTATATCGAAATCGACAATATTTGGAATATCCCACACATCGTTTTGACCATCGCCATTGGGTGTAAATGCAGTAGGTATTTTCTCGGCAAATAAATTTGGATCACATTTATTCAATTGAATGGTATCGCTTCCGAAGCAACCCGATGTGTCAGATGCCTTTACAGTTATATTTTTAAATGGCTCAAAGTTTAAATTTATCGCCAATGTTCTGGTTGTATCGCCTGTACTCCAAGTAATATTATTAAACTTTTCGGGTACTGACAGTATTATTCTATTATTATATTCACCACACAATCTTAGCTTTTTAGGGCCAATATCTAGTATTGGATTTTTCCTAACTTTTACCCAAATACTATCTTTAAGTAAACAACCATCGCTCGAATTGGCTTGAACTGTATATTTTTGAGCCTTAGACACTTGAATAGACTTGCTAATTTCGGTAGTGCTCCAAATGTATTCATTAAAGTTGCCTGGTGCCGTAATAGTGCCTGTTGAATTTTCACAAATATAAATACTGTCTTTCGGAAAATCAAAATAGTCGCCTGCAATTACTATAGTATCGCCAACATATACACTATTACAATTATATTGGGTAATTTCTTGAACTTTCAACACAAATGTATCGATCGGAACATTCCATCGAATATCGATCGAATCGCCATTTCGGTAATAAACCTTAATAGCCGAAGTAAATGACTCGCCTTTAAGATTCTCAATTTTCCAAGAATAAGTTGAGCCTTGTAAACCTACTGACGAATAGCGTTCGAGTGAGCCATGACAAACCCTGTATTTGATCGAAAAAACAAATACACTATTAGCTGTCATAACAACTATAAGTACTAATTTCAATATGAATAAACTCAATCTCACGATTCTAATATTTATTTTCTATGTAAAATATTCGATTTATTTTTTATTTAAATCTCGCAAATGTATAATTTTTGGTTCAGCTGTGGTTGGCATTACATATATATAATACTTTCCCATTGCATCAAACGAATGTCTCTTGCTATTAATATCGACCAACGATTTTCTCGAAACTTGGTCGCTCACATTTGTTATACTAATTTCGTAGCGCCCCCAACCAAATTTTTTATATAACATTATTTCAACTTCTTTTCGCTGCATAATATCATATTGATTCAAGGCTTTTTGATAATCCCAAAGATGATCATTAAATTCTATTTTTGAAATTACAAACCGATCGAAAGAAATTGTATCTGTTACAACTCCTCCTGTTAGTTTCTGTCTATAAAAATCGACTTTAATCTTTACATTGAAATCGCCAATTCCCCATAAGTTTAAGGGAAACTTAAATGACATTGAGTCCGACTCGGGATTACAGATCGTAACCGAATTGGTATCTGGAAACGAATAACTTGGAACCGGCAATACATATACATTTGTAAAAGTATACTGATCGATCGTAGGTTCAACTACATTGCCATAGTATGGCAAATACTGTTCGGCAACGCCTACATAATTCAAACCAGTATCGATCCAGTTTACAGCCACTAAATTGTCGGTATAATATTTTAAGCCCTTTGTATAAAAGGCACTATCTTTGGTCAACGGAACTAAACCCGCATCTTCATTGTATTTTTTATGTATTCCTTTTTTCGAAAGGTTTTGATTGCTTGTAGTGTCCTTTAATATTGCCCATTGAAAGAGTGAGTTTCGCAAATCTTTTCCAATATCGTTTTTAATTGATTGGTCGGGCATAGCATAGTAAAGTGCAACAGAGCCTATAGTTTGGTAGTCGGCAAAATTATTGGTATCGCCCGTAAAAACAATGCCATTGGGCAGACTATCGATCTTTTGGTAATTGTCCCATTTCTGGGCATACAGATTCGTAACAGCCACAATTGTTATTAAAAAAAGTAATATGTTCTTTTTAAAGATCATTTTTTATGAATCTTTTGTTTTTACTTGTTTTTAATGTGATAAGTTTTGGGTTTTGGTGCTTTTTTAACAAAGAACCTATTTGTTGGCAATTCATTGGCTTGCGATTTGACCAGATCCTGATCGAGCGATTTTGCACTAATGCGATCACCAACATTTAAAATTGTAATAGTATTTATATTGTCGGGTTGCGAAGGTAAAACCTTCATTATAAGCTCCAATGGCGTTGAAGCTCCGGGATTATCTCCGTATTTTCCAACTTCAACTTCAATTGTTTGTGTAGTATTGTCGTTATATTTTATTTCAACAGTAACCAACCATGGCCCATAGCCATTGAGTTTAACGGGTATATCTATTGAGCCTGTTGAACTTGGGATATTAGTAGTATTGACAAGTTCAATCTTGGGGCGAGGTAGTATTCGTATTGGTAATTTTTGACCATTTGGGTCTGAGCAACCTGTCCCTATCTTGGGCATGCTTTTCTCGTGAACAGTAAGAGTTTCTACACCAACAATCGAAGGCATGATAACACTTATAGCCGTATCGGTATAAAAACCAAAAGCATCGACAGCAGAAAGAGGACTTGTACTGCCAGTAAGAGGCAAAATATTAGTTATATTTTTAAACTTCCAATCGAATACAGATGGATTGAGAAAAGCTATTTTTCTTAAAACTGGATCATACGTAATGGCATACCCCGCACGACTTCCCACAGTTACCGAGTCAATCTCATGACCCAGTTTTGTTGAAAGCACCCAAACCTGTGCATGTACCCTGCTGCTAAGCAGAGCCATTACACAGAAAAGGAGCAATATGTTACGGAATAATGTCATTTAGTATAAATCAATTAATTATTTTCTAATTAACAATAATTTTCATGTATTAAGGAGCAACATGATTGATAGTACCTGTTGTAGGAGTAGGTAGAATGTAGATATTTACATCATTTGCACTAGCTAAAGTAACAACATCGGCATCTGTTCGGTTAGAAGCGCGAACCGAATATTGATCCCATACATTTGTTAAATCAATTGTATACTTTACACCATCAGGAGTAGCATTTGCATCGGCAGGATCGGCTAAATCTAAATCTGCATCAAGCAAAGTGAAAGCAGTAGTAGGTGTAGCTAATGAATAAATTCGTGTCTGAGGAGTACCTATTGCGTTATTATCAACATCAAATGCGGAAATAATAAATTCAACGTACAAAGGATAATTTCCAGAAACTTCGGCAGGCAAACCATAAGGAATCGTAAATGAACCTGAAGAACCACAATCACCTTGATTTTCATCAGCAACTGCTATAGAAGGAGATAAAGGTCTTGCGACAACTTGCACATTACGATATTCGGTACTACCATCACAGCCTGCACCTGCACTAAAAGTAGGCACAGACCTTTCGATAACACTAATGTTATTAGCATAAGAACCTACAGCAACAGCATCATAATCGATACTAATTTGATTTTCATTTTTATACGCTGCAAGAGGAGCAGCAGCAGCAGTTGTTCCAAGTATAGTACCTTGTGTAACAGTCCAGTTAAAAACAGAATTATTGTAAAATGGAGAGGCATCAATAATTGGGTCTGGTGTAACTAAATAGTACATAACAGAGTTTTGAGTTACAATATCACCTGCGGTTGATGTTAGATCTGCAGGAATTGCTGGCAAAGCAGGCAAGGCTGCAACAGAATTCTGAGCAAACAAATTGCCAGTTAAAGCTGCGATAGCAGCTACGATTAAAATTCTTTTAATTGTTTTCATGACATTATAATTTAATTGTTTATACTAAATGACATTTATAGTAATTTTATTCTTAATTATTTGGTAAGTGATATACTGGACCAGTAACAGGAACTCTGTTTACAACAAATGTTGCAGTTGTACCATCAGCTATTGTTAGTAATCCCGATTTTGTGGCAATACGGTCAGTAATATCAATAATTGTTAATGTATATGTACCTGAATGTGTTAAGTTTATGCCTGACAAATCAATCGTATTACCATTACCTAAAGTTGCTAATGTTGAACCAACAGTTGTAAACCCTGTAGGACCAGAAAGTGAATAGTGCAAAGAAACACCTTTATTACCTAAAACAGAGCATGCAATTGTTAAGGTTGCTGTTGGTCCGGCTAATGTGTATGTACCATCAGTTCCTGCTGGACATGCTAAGGATGAAAATGTCGCGGCTGTAACATCTGGAGCAGCAATAACTCTTACAGGAATAGTAGTAGTAGAGCCTGTGCAAGAATTAGGAGCAGGTGAATCTTCTCGAACTGTAATATTACCTGTACCTTCTGCTGTAAAATTGAAAGTTGCTAAGTTTGATGTACCCCCTGCAGTTTGAGATGCTAAAGCAATTGTGGTACCCCAAGTAAAAGTACTTGGATCGGTAAGAACTGCAGCATCAGGTTGTACCCAATATTGAAGCGAAGAGTTAATTGTAACAGAGTCGGTAAGTTCGAGAGAAGCAGGAACTGATGGAATTCCAGCACTTGTATTACCATGCTGTTGAAAATTTGCAGGCATTGCCACTTCTTGACCCCAAGCCTGGGTCATTCCCATTGCCACGAGGGCAACGATTGTTAATAATTTGCTAAACTTTTTCATATTCAATAATTTAGATTGTTTTTTCATTTAATTAAGTTAGATAACTATATTTTTATCTTCATATTTTACTATTATTATTGACAAATGTTACATTTTATTTGAATAAAAAATAATCATCCATCAACAGAAATTGACCATTGGTCAAATTGTACTATTAAATATATTTCATTTTATTGAATTTTTCTCGGTAAATTTAATTTTATTTACTTTACACATACACAATTGTACTTCGATATTTATCATTTAAGCAAAAGTATTTATTAACATTCAATTATTGGTTTGGTTGACGATACATAGGTCCTGTAACAGGTGTTTTATTAACAGTAACAATCGACAAATCGGTAAGCTCAGCATTACAAGAAAACTCATTTGTTACATACACATTATAAGTCGTATTTATTAAAGGACTTATAGAGATGTTAACATCGCCCCCTAAGCCACTACTTACTGCTACTCCTTGGTTAGAATCGTCGGTATTGAGTCGCAATTGATATGTAATACCAGCAGCAGCACCTTGAACAACAATAATTGCTGTTTGACCGTCACAAATTGTAGGGTCTGTAACTGTGTTTCCGATAGCTGGTATGTCATTGACTGTAACAGGCAAAGTATTATTGACAGTTGAAGAACCTGTTTCAGCAACGCTTACCGAACGTGGACCAACAGTATTCCAGATAACATTTACAGTATTATTTGTACTGCTTCCTGAAATAGTTCCTCCACCTAATGGCAAAGTCCATAAATATGTATGAGTACCAACACTTGGAGTACTATATGTGTATGTTGTTAAAGGACTAGCACAAGCATGAGTAGTACCGCTAACAACCGGATTAGGTATATCGGTAATGGTAACGGCATAATTTGAAGTTGAATCACTACAAGCTCCAACTGTAACTGTTTCCTTTACCCTTACCCAACCCGAACCGGCTGATGCTGCCCATTGAACTGAGACAGCACTATTGGTATTGACTCCGACAATTGAACCATTGCTTACAGTCCAAACGTAGGTATGACCTACAACATCGGCAGTTGAATACGTTACTGTTTCGCCTATTGCTACAGTAGCATTACCAGCAATAACCGGATTGGGCGATTCGTTCAGTGTAATAGTTGCTGTAGTTACAAAATTTTGAATACCTGAACTTCCGGTAGCATCTGAAACATACGACACATTAAAAATATATGAACCAGGACCGCCTGTGCTTAAAGCAGGTATAGCGTTTGAAATAGCCAACAGATAAGGCGACGAGCCTATTGGAGGGCTTGTAGTTTCGTTGGCACCGTTTATTCTGTACTTAATTGTCCAGGGAGCTGTACCGGTCAAAGCTATAGAGATATTGGTCGAAGAACCATCGTCGCATATACTTGCATTGCCACTTGTAATAGTAGCTGTTGGTAAACTTTCGAGGCCAATAGTAAAATAATGGTCACCGGCCAAAGTCGGAATAGGACTTATGTTTGTACGAATAGTTCCCGAACTTGTGCCACCATCGTTTATGGTAGCCCCCCTGTTTTCCCACGAGCTGTTCCATTCTACTACTCTTAATTTGGTTCTACCGGCTACATTCGAAGGTATTATGCCACTTGCGCTGTTCCATCGAAGAGTTACATCGCCGGCTGCACTCCCAGGACCCAACAAGTGCCAATATTCTACATTGCTCACCACGTCGATTGGTGCTGTCTTTGTTGAAGGATTGTAAGTATCGTTGCCCGGATTGTGGTTGATATATTCAAATAAATAATATCCCGATACTGACACATTGGAAATGACAGCATTGCCATAGACCAATCCATCGCCAATCGGGAAATTGAAAGAAGAGCCGGCAATCATATTTTTCTGCATCGGGCCATCGACAAACGACGAATTACCGCCCCCTACAATAGTGTTATTGCCAGTAGACGAAATATTTAAAATATTATTTGTTGTAGTAATAAGGTTTCCATCTGTTAAATAGAGTATTCCGGCAACTCCTATATCTCCTCCCCCGCTAATCGTAACTCCAGTAGAACCTGTATTGTTGATTTGTAAATTATAAAATTTTTCTTCAGTTGTCGGATTACTTATATTAATTAACTGATTATCAGAACCATCAAAACTCACACTTCCCGTACCGGAAATAAAACCACCTGAAACACCTGAATTTAAGTCGTTCCAATCGCCTGATATTGAAATATCTTTATTGAATAACGAATTATCTAATGTTGTTCCATCATTTATAGTTAAATCGCCAAGAATTTTTAAATTTTCTGCACTTATTTGTTTGGAGCCAGTTCCACTTAATATAACATTCTGATAAGGTTTATAATAATTACCAGGTTTTAGTGGTAATGAAGCAGCGTTGTTTCCCGAAAACTCCAAAGTACTTGTTGAGTTTGCCATAAAACCAAAGAATTCACCACCAGGGAATACATATACACCTTCAGCGGTCGAGGTCAGATCCATTTTGCCTCCACCGGTAACATGCCCCAAACTGTGAAACACCGTTTGACCAATATTGAGTAAACCGTTTAGCTCGACCGAATAAGCAGAAGCACTGTTGTTGTTCAAAGTAACACTGTGGCCAGCTTGAATAATAACCGGATTACCATCGGGCACACAATTACAAGTTGGGCCTGTATGTCCGGTAGTTGACCATTTGGTTCCGTCAAACCAGTTACCAGATGCAACCATACTGTACAAAGTCGGTTTAACATAAAAATTTCCGGTTGCACCAGCAGTATATTCACCATCGATATAATTGACTGAAGCCAAATGAATGGAATCTGCAGTTGCGTCGACAGCGCCCGATATTCCACCTACTGGAGCCCAAGCCCCTGAAACATATCGGCCGGCTAAATATTCACTTTCAGTGCCACTAACATCTGCATTTAGATATTTGTATGTATGGTTCAACGAATAAGCACCTGCAAAACCGGAGGAAGTAACATACCAATAGTAATTCAACTCGTCGCCAACAGCATTATTATTGGCCGGATTGGCCAGATTTACCGGTCTTACATCGATGTATGCATTGTTATTTGTATTAGAGAGGAATCGATAGGTTACAGGGGTATATTTTCCGGCAACTCCAATCGGGTATATAAAGAAACTATTGTTTAAAGGGAAAACCTTTCTAACACCGGCATCAGAAATAACACCATTGACAATAATCATTTTTGTATCGTCGGTGGTTCCAGCAATTGAAGAATTTACCCCTAATGTCAATCTGTAATCGTCGATATATAGCGAACCTGCAGTAAAACGCAACACGCCATCGATACTCATGTTGTCTTTTAAATCGACATTCAGAATATTATTCAATTCTAAATTGCCAAAAGTTCCATGCCCGCTACCCGATATTGATTGACGTATAGCACCGGCCATTACTATACCACCACTACTCGATAAACTACTGTGTGTTGCTCTGTTTACAATATCGCCAACAACTGTTATGTTATTTCCACCATCCGAAAGACTACCACTATTGAGTGTTAAATTGTTATTAACTCTCAGTGCAGTGTTTGTATTTAAAGATACACTTCCGGTAGATGCATTGATAAGATTAGCAAAATTGGTAACATTGTTTGTAACGCCTGAAATTGATTGAGCAACGCTTCCGTTAAATGTTGTGTTTTGAGAAAGTGAACCCGATTGATAACCGCCATTATTGATTCCTGTAGAGTTGTCGGTATTGTTATTTGTTAATGACCCTGCAATATTGACATCCAAGCCATTTGCCTTAAACACAGAATTGCCTTCTATAATAAAATTGTTTAATACAGTAAGTGGGTATATTTTCAGATTTACATTTTTGTTTGTGGTTGTTGCATCTACTGTAAAATTGTAAAGTGGTGCCGACGAAAGTATATTAAATTGTGTATTATTACCAGCATTAGACGACCCTATACGAACTGTACCACCCGATACAGAATATGTTTCAGGCGAAAGATATAATTCGGGATAAAGCGTATTGTTGAAGTTTCTTGAAATATTGAGCGTACCGCCTGACATCGTGAAAGAACTACCACTGTTGAGTATTTCTAACATTGCACGCGTATTTGCAAAGTTTCGACCATCGACTGTTACCACCGATGAGCCTCCTTGTGTATATCGCAACGAACCTGTTGTAATAGTTAAAGGCCTACGTATTTGCCCATTAACAAAAAGGATACCTGTACCCGAAACAACCAATTCAGGACTACCAGCCGACGAGTATTCAATATCGTTATTCAAATTGTTGCCTAAGGTTCCTATATTTACAGTTCCTGCATATACTTCTAATCGACCATCGAGATACAAATCGGTAGCATTGGTAGCTGCCGCCCCCCCAATATTAATAGTTCCGCCATTTGCCGAAAGGCATCCCGTGTTTGGAACTCTGAATGAACCCGAATTTGCCAATGTTAACGAAACAGTCGGACTCGACAATCGGAATGTTCCATTGTTCAATATAAGTGCTGTTGCTAATGTTGTATTTAATGCAAGGTTCGATGCAGTTACATCTAAAATTGTATTGCGCGACTCCCCTTTGTTTACTGTTAAAATGTTAAATTGCGTAGTAGCTCCACTCCCACTTATTTGTTTATCGACATTGCCAATAAAATTGACATTACAAACCCTGGCACTATTGCCGTTGTACATTCTGAATGTACCATTATTTACCAAATTGCCGCTTAAGTTAATGATATTGGTCGCATTGGTAATATTGTTTACATCGAAAACAGCACCGTTACTCACTTCAATGTTGCCATTTACATTAATTGTTTGAGCAAAGGTATTATTCATAAACATTAATGTACCAGTTGTAACTAACAGATTGGTATCTATTTGTAATGCTCTGACTGCTACAGAGTTCAAATTACATGTTCCGGCACCTGTTTTTGTTAGTGTTCTGAATATTCGCAAATCGGTATTGGGCATTGTAATTGTCTGCCCGTTTGCCGGATTAAGTATTAAGTTATTATAATAAAAATTAGAATCCGGCAAAGTAAAATTTGTACCATTTGTGTAATATTCAACAGTACCACCACCTGTATTGAGGAATTTTCCAAAATCGCCATCAGGAAATACAACAGAACTCGCCACCGATGAAATACGTAATGTACCCGTACCAATAACTTGACCATAAGGTACTGCACCAAAGTTATGACCTGTAGTGCTTGCAATATCGAGAATTGAATTTTCATTTATTTGCAAGCTTCCAATAGTAACATTGTTGAACCCGACAGGCATAGTAATTGTGTGGCTCATAGCAGCTTTCCCAATAACAACCGGAGTATTCGATTGAGGTAAAGTACCTGCAATAGGCCCTCCAACACTATCGGTCGACCAAGTCGATGTTTGATCCCAATCGCCTGTTTGGCGGCTATAATACACTACCGTACTTTGAAAAGCATCGGTGCGTCCGGCAGTAAAACTACCATCGATATAATTAATATTGTTAAATCGGATTAAATTGCCGGGTGCAGGAGTAACTTCTGCAGGGTCGGGAATAAAGCTCCAGCTATTGGGTCTGTATGCCCCCGGAACATAACTGTTTATATCGCCAGCAACGGCTTCCCTTACATCGGCATCGACAAATTTGTATGAATGACTTACTCCGTTTGCAGCAATGCCGGTTATTCCGTTACTCGAAACATCCCAATAATAGTTCAACGATGTTGTGGTTGATGTTACAAAGGGTACATCGCGTGTTACCGGTTTTATGGTAACACTTCCCCATGTAACCGGAGCTGTGTTAAATGTAATAGTGGCAGGTGTATAATCTGTTGCAGTACCAACCGGGTACACGAAACTGCCGGTCGCATTGTAAGACTTATTAATACCGCCATCGCTAAAGTTACCAGCCGTACGAATCATTTTGGTAGCTGAAAATATTGCCGTGGTAGCAGGCGAAAGAGCATCGTATATATTTGATGTTGCTGCTAAAGTAAGCTTATGTATACCTATATCAAGTATACCTGTTGCCAAACGCAAGTTACCGGAAATAGACTGATTGGCTAAAAATGAGCATGTTCCGGATGATTTACTGATAACCAATGTTCCAAACGAACCATTTCCATTTCCTCCGATTGTTTGATCGGTTGTTGCATTAAGTTCAATCCCACCACCTGCCTGACTGGTATGTATACCCAAATTAGTAATATTGCCGGTAACCGAGATTGTACGGCCAACATCATTTACATAACAATTGTTATCGATAGTAAGGTTTCCTCTAACGACTATATTTGCTGAAATTATATCGGTATTTGACGAGTTTGAAAACGCGAGATTATTTAAACCTGTTCCGGTTTGAATAGAACCGGCATTGGTAAAACGTTGTCCACCCGTGCCATTAAAAGTAGTGGTATTGGTGCCGCAGTTATACTCAGAACTTGCACTCATTGTAAAATCGTGCCCTATAGATACATTCTGATTACCGGAATTAAATACTGCAAAATTTTGTAAGGTAAAATCGTTTTTAACTATCAATGGTTGAGCTAAAACAGACGATGCACTTGAGGATCCGTTAAAATCAACAATTTGAGAAGTATATGTTGTATTGGCAGCATCTACTTGCAAATTCCAAAATGGGGCAGTGCTTGTAAAATTTGCATTTCTATTGGCTGCTATGATACGAATTGTTCCACCGGTAACTTCATTGTTCTCTGCTAATGAACCAATTACCAAACTTTTCTCCAAGCCGTTTCCTCCATCACCGGCCTGATTGATAACCATCGACCCTCCCGACATTCTGAAACTCATTTGAGGATATGTAAATGAGAAACTTGCATGACTGTCACTACCACTTAAATTACCGGTGATTGTCAACGTTCCTCCGGACATATTGAACGACCCCCTATGAGCTCCGGAAACTGTCGATGTTCTTATACAAGGTACAGATAATGAACCGTTTTCAATATGAATAGCAGCATTGGCACGCATCACAATACCATGTAAAGTATTAATATTAAATGAACTTACAGGATTTGATATTCTTAACTTGCCATATAGCACAAACGAATTTGAGCTTCCTCCATTGAAACTTGTTGTATGTGTAACAGTTGCTCCATCAATCCATAAACAGGCATCTTCATCGACATGATAGTTTAAATCGTCGTCGGAAACATTTTCTTCAGCTAATGAAGGAAGAGTAATATTACTTCCTAACCGAACTGTTCCGGCCTGTAGTCCTAATGCATTGTCCTGTCTGATATTGGGAGCATCAGGTGAAGGAGTAACGCCCATTCGATTGTTTACACCCCACAAATAAAATAAATTGGCTGCCGTTGCATCAATATTCAACACATAAGTTTGATCAATACCTTTATCAATTTCAATTCTGTAAAAACGGGTTACTCCGTTTATTACTACATTCTGGTCAGCATAAGGATTATTAAAAACTACTTCGACTCGGTTGTTTTGATAGTTAATATAATCAGCAGCAGTTAAATTTGTAAAGTAAGCCGTTCCATTGTTTGTAAAATTTCCTTTAATAATAAAACGGTGTGCAGAAGTAGCCGAAACAGCTCCTGTACTTCCTGTACCTGTTCTTATATTTCCATTGGTAGCTACAGTTACATTTCCGGTTACAGTTACATCAAGTCGTGTTGTTGCCGAATTGTTATTGATATTCAATGTACCTCTTGTAATGGTAAGGTTTCCGTTAATAGTAATATTGCTTAAAATATATGCAACAATATTTGAAGCAGACATATTGAAGATTACATTGTTGTAGTTTGCGTGCGTAATGTTGAAATCGGCATTATTGTAATACTCAACAGTACCCCCGGCAGTCGATTCGAATTCGGTAAATGTACCCGCCGGGAATGTATTGGATTGCAAACGCAAAATACCTTTACCTCGAACATCGCCCAAATTATGATTAATCGTAGCTTTTAAATCCAATGAACCCCCATCGTTAATTTGAGTCGACCCAATTGTTATACCATTTGAATTGGTATAAATCAAGCGGCCATTGAGAACAACCACCTTGTCGTCTGCATCGGGTACAGCCGAATTAACCGACAGTGTACCCGAAGGGTCTGTAGTCCATGTTGTAGGATTGTGCCAACTACCCGACTGATAACTGTAATAAGTAACAATATTGGGTTTTTCGCGAGCTGTCCAAACTCCTGTCAATACACTTGTTCCAGTAACTGAAAATGGATTTACTCCGGCAGCACTCGAACCGGCAGGCATACTCCAAGCAGCTCCCGAATATAAATAAGGTATATAAATTGTCTGATTACCCCCGCTTCCAACCTCACCGGGGTTGTTATATACGAAATTTACATTGGCATTTATTGCCGAAAGATTGTTTGATGTAACTGACCAATATTTTTGCAAATCGGTACTATTGGCTGCCGGAGGACCGGGAGCAACCGCCGCAACCGCACGAACAGAAACAGAACCTGTTCCCGCAACAGTTGCGGTTAAAGAGCTTATGGTCATTGGAGTATAGTTCGAGACTGTTCCAACTGGATAAACCATAGTAAAATCTGTCGAAGCATTACCTTCTTTGATCAACATACCTGTACTTGAGGTCTGGAGCATATTTGAAGTACTAAACGCACCCGTAATAGAAGCTCCTTCAGAAATAGTAATATTATATGTTCCTAAGTTAATAATACCGGCACCTACATTAAGTATATTATTGATTCTAATGTTACTACATAAACTTGCAGTTGCTGACGCATTGTTCTTTGTAAGTATATAATAGGAACCAGAAATAATATTTTGTGTTGTGCCGCTATAAGTAATTGTACCGGCTGTAGCATTGACAACTCCTGCACCACACGCATCTGTATTGTTAATATTAATATTGTAAGCCGTGTTTATAGTACCCGCAGTAGAAGTTAAAGTACCGGCAACTGACAGATCGGTACCTAAAGTAATTGTTCCCGATGCAGTCCTATTTATTGTTAAATTGTTAATAGTATTACTTCCTCCGGTAAAAAATAAAGTACCAAAAGCACCTGTTCCACCAATACTAATATTTCCAGATGCATTTCCAGTGATTGTACCTGTTCCGGGAGCATTTCGGGTTGTAGTTCCACTAAGAGTCAATGTATTGGCTCCAATTGACAAAGATCCTTGTTTTAGATCCAAAGATCCAGAAACAGTTTTAGAACTGTTTAAATTAACGCCATTTGCATTATTGATAGTAAGATTAGGTATAGCTGATGGGGATGTTGGAAATTCAACCCCGGTTGTTTGTAATGCACTACCGGCATATTGAAGAGTAGCACCTGTCCCATAATTAGGAACAACGGATGCTGTAGCTGTTCCTTCCATAGAAAGAATCCCATTTACGGTTACTCCGGTAGTTGTTTTAAGCCCTGAACCTGAAAGAGTAAGATTATTGTATGTATATGTCCCTACTGTTTGAGCTGCATTGTTGTAATTTACGGTGCCGGAAGTGGGTGCATTTGCCCCTCCACCAACTGTACTTGTAATACCTCCGCCTGTAATAGTTCCCCCTACATTTAAAGTTCCATTATCTGTAAAACGGATATATGTACGCAAACTTGTACTATTCAAATCTATATTTCCATCAACAGTAACCGTACCTGTAGATATTCTTATATACGCGTCTCTAGTATCTCCATTTGAATCTGAATTTGACGATATTGAACCGGTACTAAATATACCTGCATCAACAGTTATTGATTTCTCATCATTATTGCTATTTGAATTCAAATATGTTTGACCTGTAACAGTTAAAGATACACCGGGATTAAATTGAATATAAGAATCACTACCTCCCCCATTTATACTTAATGCGCCTATGCTATTTGGCACATTAGATGTAATAGTAACGGTATGATTATTTAATATATTAACTGTACCTGCCCCTGATGCAACACCAGGATAATCTCCGGAATTACAATTTACCCATGATCCGGCTGTATAAACCTGCCATGTTGTATTTGCATTCCAGTTTCCGGATGCTCTAGTCTGGTAATCGCCAACTGTTTGTCCTAAAACTCCACCAACGAAAACTACCACCCCAATTAATAACAACAAAAGCCGCTTAAGTCCTTGCAGATCAGGCAGCATAATGTTTGAATGTATCGTATATTTTAGCAATGGCTTGACCATGATTATTTGCCTACTTTTTTTAGTTTTAACATTGACATCTGTTTTCCAATAAGAAAATAATACGAAATAATAAGAATAAAGTTTCTTGAAACTCAATAAATTATTGATAAATTTTAGTTTAATAATTTAAATCTAACAAATATATTTTGTTTTTTTAAGTTTCAAGTTTTTATCTCTTTTTTTTACAAATAAATTTACAATAAAAATATTAAATTCAGCTTGCAGTTGAATAAATAATTATTTCTAATGTAAAAATATCTGAATAATTATAATCTGAGTACTATTTTTGACAAACATAAATAAAGTATTGACAAAAGTTAATTATTTGGTTTTCGATACAATGGTCCGGTAACCGGAGCTTGTTTAATCACGATATTAACTGGGTAGTTAACACTCACACAACCTGCAGGAGCATAACGCAAGGTAAGATCAGCAATATATGTTCCTGCAGCAGCAGTTCCTGGTACTATTGCATTGATTGAGCCAGGATTCAAAATCTGGTTGCTAACATCGATAAATGTCTGAGCTTCGGCAGTTGCACTATAGTCGATACTGTATTGGTCGGGATTACCTGACGTGCCAGAATATGTAAATCCTGCACTAAGAGTACCAGTACAAATCTCAGGATTTGATTGAGTTAGAGAGATTGAAGGCACTATACCCCAATTGATGGTTCGTGTATCGGTGGCATTGGGGCAACCATTGGTGCCGGTCAGTGTCAGGGTCGCTATGGTTGAGCCTATTTGCCCAGTTGGAGTATACAAAGCGTTCTCAGGGCTTGGGTTTTGCGACCAGGAACCTGTTCCACTTGTCCAAACAGCTAAACTATATGATCCTGTGGCAGATGCCCCACCCATACCTATATTTGCAGATCCATTGCACGATGCCAAGTCGGAACCAGCGTCGGCCATCGGCGCAGCATATACTGTAGCGGTTGCATTGGCTGAACCGACACAGCCGTTGTTGTCGGTAACAGTATATGTAATGGTGTAATTATTAGGTGTACTGCTATTGAAATCGGGACTCTGGGCATTAACATTGTTGAGGTAAGCAACACCAGTGCCTGTCCACAAGTGTGTGGTATATGTTCCGCTTCCTCCGGCAGGTACCCCGTTTACGACAATTGTAATATTTTCGCAGGTCGAAGGAGTTGCCGGGTTAATTGTTGCAGTTGGTTTAGGGTTGATGCTTATTGCATAAGTAGCAGGAGTAGATTGGGTACTACATCCGTTTGTTCCAGTAACAGACAATGTACCACTTGTAGCACCTGCGGCAAAGTCGATCGCAATAGTTCCCGGGCTGCCAATAGAAACACCTGAGCCATTATCTATTACTGTACCTGAACCATACTGAGATGCACCAGTTCCGCTATATTTCCAAATATAGGCAGTAGCATTGGTAACTGCAGAAACTGTATAAATACTATTGACCGTTGCTTCACAAATACTGGCAGATCCACCGATCGCAGCTACTGTTTCATCAACCGGAGAAGCAGCAGAGACTATAACTGCCAGAGTGGCAACTGGACCATTGCCACAGGTATTGGAACCTCTAGCAGTAATATTGCCGCTGTTGGTTCCAAAATCGACAGTAATTGCAGCCGTGTTAACGGGAGCGTCTATAGAAGCTCCAGATGGAACAGTCCAAATGTAACTGGAAGCACCTGGTATAGCAACAATGTTATATGGTACATTAAGGGTACTGCTACACACAGCCGGAGAACCCGAAATTGAAATAGGTGCAGCCGGAACAGATATTACAGTATTGGCAATTGCGTTACTAATGTTGGAACACCCACCAGTATGAGTCGCTACAACATCTACCGATTGTCCGTTAATAAGTGAATTGGTAGAGTAAGTCCGTGATGCACTTGTATAAACAATACTGCCATTGACCCGAAACTGATAATTCGAAAGCCCTGCTGTGGCTGTAAATGTGATGTTGGTGCCTAAACAGAAGGTATTGTCGGCATCGCTGCTAGAAAGAGAAACTACAGGAATCGGGTTTACTGTAACTATCTGAGATAATGGCGCAATCACGCTTCCAGCAATTCCGCCTGCTGTAACTGCAGTAAGAGTATATGTGGTAGTTGTAGTAGGTGAAACAGCAAATGTGTAGGGACTAGAATTTATTACAGGCGAACTAATTGGATTGCCATTTGCAGTGTAGGTAATGGTCCAAGGCGAAGTGCCTGTAAGGGAAACCACAATACTGGTACTCTGTCCGTTACATATTGATATATTGCTACTGGTAATACTAGCGGTTCCTGACACAACCGGGGTTACCGATGCTAGGGTGAAATAGCTGTATGTGCCATAATTGACAAAACCGGAAGTAGAGACTGTCCCGAAAAGATTTGTTCCTGAAACAGTAGCTGAAGATCCCACAACTTCCCAGCGGGCATCCACCGGATCCCAACCAACCACCCTAAGGTTATAAAGATCTGAAGCATGGGCATTGGCTATATCGCTGGAACCATCGAGACGGATGCTTATTTTAGAGCCTCCTCCTGTTGGGGCTTGCACCCTCCAGTATTCTGTTTCACTTACAGAATTGACAGGTGCCAGAAAATCGTCGGTATTACCAATAGTATTTGGATTGGCATACGTATAGGTAGTTCGCCAATTTTGTAATCCCGAAGGCCCGTTAACATTGAGCAAGCCGATGGTTCCTAAGTTAGATGCATTATTACCCACCGGAAAACTAAAGCTTTGTCCATTGAGCATTTCTTTGGTAAGAGTGCCATTTACAAATGAAGTTGCCAATCCATTGGCAGGACTAACTGATGCACCCTGCTTTATTGTAAAATTATTGGAACCAGTGTTAATCAAGCCCGAAGTGAGTTTTAACTGACCTTTGATCTCAACGTCAGCATTGGTTGAGATACCATTGTTGTTTTTAACTTCAAGATTATTAAAAGCATTGGAAGCAGTCATAGCACCTTGTATTTGTTGAGCAAGAGTTCCTGAAAAAATTACAGTTGCATTAGACCCTGTTCCGGCATTAAACGTAGCAGATGTACGTTGGAAATTTCCTTTGATTTCAATTTTTTGGTTGTGGTAATTGTTCAAAGAAAGTCCGGCACCATCGATAAGCAAATTGCCCAGTATGTCGAGTTTGTTATTGGGCAGTCGTTTTTCGCCCGAACCTGTAAAAGTAAGATGGTTCACTGCAAGGGTATTTCCCAATACATCGTAGGAGTTACTTCCGCTAAACTCCACTGTACCACCTGATCCAGAGAAGAATTGATCATAGACTCCAGCGGGCAGTTCCCCTGCTTCGAGGTGCAGCCGTCCGTTACCTTCTACAATTCCAAGTCGGTGACTGTGAGTAGTGCCTATGTTGAGTGTGCCATTGATTTCGGTCAGGTAAACAGCCTGTGCATTTGTGGTGATATCTATTGAAAGTGGAGCGGGAATTCGAGCAATCGCTCCACGTGGCCCGTTGATGATGTTTGGTGTCCAAGTAGCAGCAGTTGACCAATTGCCAGAAGAATTGGCGGTGTAGGCAATCACATTGTCGGGTATTGCACCATTTAGAGCAATATCTACCGCTCCTGCCGTGTAATCGGCATATAGATCGTTGTCTGTTGCACCGGTAAAACTATAATTGAGTTCCCGGTTGGTTTCGTCAAATGCTGCAAAATCGTTGAACTTGTTCCAGTTGCCGTTTCCATCGTTGCGGAGCATGGCATTGATGTAATCGGCACTGGTGTATGGGGCGGTTGTTTTTAAATCTTCACTCGCGTACTGCATTTTAACAGTCGCATCCATTGCATTGATGCCGGATGGCTTTAATGTCCAATAGTATTGCAAGGCATTGTCCTTGTCAACGATCTGGGTCGAAGTTTCGGTATCTTCCACGATACCCGGATGCATTTCGTTGGCAGGTTTCACGGTAACAGAACCTGTACTATTGCCATTAGCAGTGATGTTGAAGGTTACCGGAGTGTATTTTCCGCCACTACCGATTGGGAAGATGAAATTTGGGGTACTACCAGATGGAAAGACCTTTTTCACCCCATTGTCGGTAAAGGAAATATTGGTTTCAATCATGTTGTAACCGGTGAAAGGAGATGCTTGCTCAATGGTTGCATCAACCAATAGGCTCAAAAGATTTTTGTTAATATATATGACCCCCGACATCATTTTTAAAGAATTGGCAATCGAGATCTGATTCCCGACAGGAACGTTGATTCCGTTCAGGTTGTTGATGGTGATTTTTCCGAATGTGCCGTTGCCGGTAATGTTTTGATTTTGAGTACCGTTCATATAAATTCCATCGCCTGATCCGCCGTAGATATGGGTTGCATCGTTTTCGCAGTCGCCCAAAACAGTTATAGTATTGCCATTGTCAGTGAATGTTCCGGCTTGAAGCGAGAGTTTGTTGCCAATAGATAGGTTGGTATTTACAGGATTCAGGATCAGGTTATTCCCGGTAGTTTTGGTTAGGTTGTAAAAATTGAAAGAGCCATTCCCTGTAATAGTCTGATCGGACGACCCATCGAAATAAGTGTTGTTGTTGTTGTGTTGAAAATTTCCGAGGACATTCATGTTTCCTTCGAGATGTAGGTCTAGCCCATTGGCATTGAACGTGGCATTGGCATCGATTTCGAAGAGTTGAGTAATGGTAGCAGGAACAATCTCGAGTTTAGCTATTGGGTTGTTGCCGGAAGTATTGTTGACCCTCAGTTTGGGGATATTGGCAGCAGCATAGATGCCAATGATCTGTGAAGCCGGTGTGGAGCTATGTCCAATATGTATATTTGCCGAACTGGTAATGGTAATGTCTTCCGGATTGAAATAAAAAGCAGAAAGAGTGGGAGCTGTCTGGGCACGAGCAATGTATAGGTCGCCCCCGGTCATAATAAATTTACTCCCACTATTAAGAATCTCAAACACACCCCTGTTGGCAATAGATGCCTGATTGCGACCAACAATTACCGACCCACCGCTTTGTATGTACTTCAGTATACCGATATTGGAGTTTATGTTTCTGCGAACCTGACTACCAACGGTAAGAGTTCCGTTACTGACTTCTATAGTAGCAAATCCGGAAGCAGAATATTCAATAAAATTGTCTCCTCCGGTACCAATGTCGCTCATGTCTAGAGAACCACCCGACAATTTCAGTAAACCATCGAGTAAAATACCTGAATTGCCATTGGCAAAGGCAGCACCCAGTTTCATTTCAAGCCCCGATTCCTGAGGAATTTCAAATGCAGCCCCACCGGTAGTGAGGTTAAAACTGATGGATGCATGGTTCATAACTAAGGTCCCATTTCTAAGTTCGATGGCTTTTGGGGTTGCATTGGTCGAGCCATTGAGCGTAAAGGGGTTGTTGAAAGTAAAGGTATTGGATTTGTCGGTTCCTTTGTTCATCACGATGCGGTACAGATCGGGGTTGGTGCCTGCAAAGTAATTGTACGAAGCATCGGAGGTACCAGACAGTTCGAGAATAGCATTGTTTGCAGTACCGGTTCCATTGTACAGGTCGAACATACCAGTTACATTCCTGTTGACGTTTCCATGAACTTTCAGAGTATGAGTCAGAGTCGATGGAGTTGAATTTTGAACAGAAAAATCGAATTGATAAGTACCCCCAGAAGGTCCTAAATTTAAATTACCCATCGTTTCAAGCGTCCAACTTCCCGACTGACCAAACTCAATACTTGCATTATCTAAGTTATCTCGGGCCTGAATATTGCCTTTAACCGATACATTGTTGTCCACCACCAAAATTGCATTCTGTCCAACTGCCAATTGATAATTTACAGTAGCCGGGTGGGCAATCCGGATCCTACGCCCAGTGCCGCTTTCTCCTTCAAAATCGAGACGCGGGTATTCACTAAGGTTTGAAGGAATGGTCACGGTTGAATTGTTGCCTTGAGACTGTACATAATTAATCACCGAACCGGTCGTATTGGCAAAATCCCCGATATCGGCATTGACCATTGCCTGATTGGTGGCATCGACTCTCAGGTAAAGAGTTCCACGCCCTCTGATTACTGTAGAGTTGATTGTTCTGTCTACGTCTACCTGTATTCTGGGTCCCCAGGGTGCAGGGGTAAGATCAGAGACAATATCGAAAAATATTTCTGCCGTATTGATATCAAATGTTCCATTCAAATCGTACCAGTGGCGACCACCCGAGTTGGCAATAGCAGATCCTTTTATACGAGCCACATCACCGGCTTGAGGATAATCTCCGGCAGCAGCACCATCGTAACCGACCAATGACCAGTTGTTTCCATCGTTCCAGGCCATTGCGCCTCCTGTTCTTCTGGAGTAAAAAATCTGTGGTGAACCAGCAAAGCGGTTGATTTGTCCGGCGGTGTAATTGGCGTTTTCGACAAGAAAACCGACAAAATCGTCCTGATCGAATTCCCCTCCGGAACTGGTTCCATTGAAAACAATCAGTCGGGTATCGGAAGTTTTGATAATATCGTCGGTGTGGGTTTCGTAGCTTCGGGTATAGGGCAACTGATCAAGCACTTTGCCGGGAACGTAATTGATTTCCTGAGTGGCCGGGTTGATTTTGTCAACCACATCGGAGATATTCTGGTTGCGGTAATAAAAACGGTAAGCTACATTGGGAAGAGTTGAAAACCCGGCATGGCTTACCCGGTAATAGTGTTGTAACAATTCTCCCCCTGTTATATCGGTGAGAGTAAGTACACCAGATACCGGACGAATGGTAACATAGCCATCGTCTGAAAAGTCTTTGACTTTCATTTGGGCAGGTCGGAAATATAGGGTAGCACCACCATCGGTAGTAAAACCTATAGGGAACGAGATGGGACTAGTATTGTTCAGAATGCTAGAAAAGCCTTCGACAGTTGTGTTGCCTGAAATTTTCAAAGTCAAACCTTTGTCGCTAGCCTTACCATTGGTAAATATCATAGAATTGCAACCAGGGTCCAGGCCATTGTTGGTAACTTTCATAATACTATTAGCGGTAGCATTTTCGAACAAACCAGCATCCATATTCCAAAGTTCATCTATTTTCAGGTTGTATTTTTTGAGGTAGATCAAACCCTTGACATATTCCACACGTTCAATTACAATATCGCTTGTAAGGGTTACCAGAGAAGGTGGAGTAACATTGAACTGGACATTGCCCATAATTGCACCTGTTGTTGTATTGAGTGTAAATGCAGGATTATCGGCAAATTGAATTTGAGCCCTGTTGGGAGTGGTTCCCGGGTACCAAGTGCCAAGCCGATCGTTGTTAGTAATGCTTCCCCAAGTTCGCAGCGAAAACAAGTGCTGATTCAATGTTCCGGAAAAAACCGAAATATTGCCATTAACATCTACCATTACCGACTCGAGCGCCCTAGCTGCCGCAGACACCAAACGAACTTCGGATCCGTGACTGCGGTTTACTTCAATATTTCCCAACTCTAAAGTTCCAGTGGAATTGCCATAATAAAAGGTATCCAAACCTGAAGAAGCCGTTGTAGAGTAAAAATGAGTGGTATTTTTATGAGTCGGCTGATTGGCAAGACTATTATAAGGAGAAGTTCCTCCAAATACTGAACTGTAAGAGGCCCCATTTTCAATGTAAAATGAACCTCCTATATAAACATCGTTCACATTGGTAGTGCTGGTTACAGGTCTGAAATTAATAGCGGAGTATCCGACACCACCTGATTCAGTACCCCAAATCCGAAAATCGTTTAACACTTTTAAAGGTTGTGCAGCTAGATTTTCATCTGTAGCACCAACTAATGTACCGTCTTGAAGAACAAAGTTGCGAGAAGTTCCAGAAGAGTTTTTAAAGCTAAGATTCCAAAATGGAGCTGTAGAGGTGATAATCGGGTTTTGGTTTGTATTGGCCTCTACAATTACATGCCCACCAGTAACATTGATATTCTCCGGAGCAGAATTAATAAAAACACTTCCTCTTCCGTTTGATGTAAGTACTTTTAATGTACCACCTGACATATTGAATACGGTATTGTTGTATGTCAAACAAAATGTATAATAATCAGTATCTGTTAAACCTCCTAATATATTCATTGTACCATCGGTTTGGATATACCCTCCAATGTGGGTTCCGGAAATCACAGAAGTTCTCAACTGGTTGATATTAGTAGTTCCACCTTGAATATATACAAAACCTTTTTCACGCAAGGTAATTCCACTAGAAACCAGTGAGTTTAATATTCCCGCAGAAACTTTTATTTTTCCATAATTCACAATAGCTACACCGGCTGCTTTGGTTACAGTACCACCATCTACCCAAAGCATGGCAGATTCAGAAATGTTATAATTTCCACTATTATTTAGCTGAGGAATGTTAATATTATTGCCTATACGAACAGTCCCTTTAATTAAACCAAGCGCATTGAGATTGTTGGTAAGTTGCGAAGCTGATATGCTTCCATGGTTTTCATTGGCAAATCCAAAAAGATTGAAGTAAGAAAGCTGGTTTGCATCCAGGTTCAATACATAGGTGTCGTCGGTACCTTTATCGATTTCGATCCGATAGAAATTGCTTGGTCCGTTGCACAATACGCTTTGGTCTTTGGTGCTGCTTAGGAAATTGACATCTACAATCCCATCTGTTGCTTCAGCAGTATAATTTGCCGCAACCCGGTTGGTAAACTGCACATCGCCGTTGTTGGTAAAATTGCCATACAGGTTTAGCTGATGTCGTGCAGTGGCTGAACCCGTTCGAATGATCCCGGAAGCACCAACAGAAACATTGCCCAGAATATTAATAGTGAGCGCATTAGTTGCAACCGAGTTATTTAATGACAAAGTGCCAGAATTGACATTTAAATTGCCATTAATGGTATAATTAGACAAAAGAAACACAGAATTACCTGCAGTCATTGCAATATCCAGGTTATAGAATGTCCGTGCAGTTGAAAGGTTAAAAGTGTTTCCATAGTATTCCACAGTACCTTCGCCTTGTCCGGCTGAAACGAAATCGGAAGCATCACCTGCAGGAAACTGATCACCGGCCAAGCGGATTTTACCGCTCCCCAGTATGGAGGTAAAGCTATGCCCACTGCTTGTACCCAGGTTTAGAATACCCAATACGGTTAGCTTGGCGTTGCTTTTTGAATTGGAGTTAACTGTAACTGTTCGTCCCGAAAGGATTACCACCTCGTCGAAAGCGGCATTTGGAGAAGTAGTTGGTGTGAGGTTCGATGGGTTGTTGGGCTGAGTCCCCGACGGATCCAATGTCCATGTCGCACTGTTGTCCCAATCGCCAGAAATGAGCGAGTAAAATGTTTTTTTTTCGGAAATAGTTGCCGACCAAGTTGCATTGAGTGTGTTGGATGCAGAAGAGTAAATCGGGTTGTATCCAATGGGGCTCGATCCTAGTGGGATTATCCAGGAGCCTGAAGGGTTGTACAAGATTTCGTAATCGTTGGCATCCTTACCAACCGGGACATCTGACAAGGCATAGGTAAAACGGATGTTTGCCAGGACACTTCCGGTAAAGTTTGTAGATGAGGTAACCCAATGCCGGTTCAATGGCTGAGTACCTGAGATTCCGGCAGCCGGAGAGTTTGACGAACGCACAGATATAGTTGCTGGACTTATGATACCTGTTGCCGAAAAACTACTAATTTGCACCGGAGTGTATGACCCTCCTGATCCTACCGGATAGATCATTGCAAATTGAGGGATTGAAGTACCTTGTTTGATCAAAACCCCTGTGCCGTTGGTTTCAATAAAAGCTCCTGAACCAATCGTTCCGGAAATAGAAAGATTATTGGGGATGGTAAGGTTGTAGTTGCCCAATTGTAAAAACCCCGAATTGAGAGTCAGGCTGTTGGAAAAAGTAGTATTTCCCGATAAAGCTTTTGTTCCTCCGCCATTGATCTGGAGGTTGTAATAACTTACAGGCCCCAGTGTTTGGATGGTGGTTCCATTGGCATTTACTGTAGAAGTATTGATGATATAAGCATTTGGACTAAAGTCACCTCCAATGTTGATTGTGCCTGTATTTCCTGTAAGTGTTCCACAAGTAAGGTTACCAGTGACGTTGAGAGTACCCGCACCCGAGAATGTGATAGGGTCAGCTACATTGAGGGTTAAATCGTTATTGACCGTGAATATACCAGTAGATATTGTAATCGTGATGGCATTGTTTCTGACAACAGCATCTGCTGTCATCGTGTTAGCTCCAACAGCCAAGGTTGCAGTGCCGCCAAAAGTAAGTGTACCGTCAACCGTAGTTGTTCCCACAATGGTTTTTGTATTGTTTCCAGCCAGGACAAGGTTGAAATAATCGGTATTTATTATATCCTGAGCACCGTTGCGGCTATAAGTAATGGTATTGTTGCTGGCAGTAGCTGTAAGAGTACCATTGGTGTTCATCAACCGGTTGGTATTGAAATATGCTAATGAAGCCCCGTTGCCATTGACAAAAGTAGATGCTGAGTTTCCAAAATTGAGACTTCCCGAAATTGTTGCTGTAGCATTGTTTGTAAATGTTGTGCCGACTACTAGCGTTATATTCCCTGTTCCGGTCTGGTTGAAAGTTCCGTTATTGGTTACTCCTCCGTTGAAGTTATAAACAGAGTTGGTTGCAGTTGAAAGATTTCCACCTGAATTGATAGTGACCAGACCGGCAAAAGTGTTAGTACCTGTATTGTTTCCATCGGTCAGGTTTCCTGATATGCTTGTGGCGCCCGAAACAGTTAATGCAGTTTGGTTTATATTAAAAGTAGCACCAGATGCCACAGAGAGGTTTCCATTGATAAGGCAGGTAACATTGTTTCCGGTAACTGTTCCTGTGTTGATACTTACATCCTGAACACTATTACTGTTAAAAGCAACGTTAATAGTGACTGTTCCTGTAGAATTGACAATAACGATATCATTCTGGTTAACATTTTGACCCGGCCAGGTCGAAGTACTGGTTCCTCCCGATTTAGACCAGTTTCCGGCAGTATTCCAATTGCCAGTTCCACCATTCCATGTAAAGGTAGTTTGGGCATTGAGTATATCAAAAGAAATTGAAATATTAAATAATAAAAAAAACAATACTAAATGGATAACTAATTTGTTATTCAAATAGGTTGTTAAGTCTTCAAAAACCGAGTTCATTTGTTTTTTTTTGCACATATAATAGAATTTACCGGTAAAAAATGTTTACGAAACAATCTTTAGTTTGTTTCAAGTACACGCGTTTTTTTAGATTATTTTTCACTATCTAACCATTGTACCAAATACCGTTTAAAATTACATAATAATTTACACAAAAAAAAAAGCCGCCTGATTTCTCGGGCGGCTTCATCTGAAAAAATAACTAAATCGAGTTAGAGCGGGTTATTATTCTGCCTCAGTATAAGCTATTTCGTTATGTTGTGTAAGGTCAAGACCTGTAGTTTCTTCTTCTTCAGTAGCTTTTACACCAAATACCAGGTCGGTAAGTTTGAAGAGAATAAAAGTTCCAACTGCTGTATATGCGATAGTAGCAACTGTTGCAATCAACTGTATTTTGAACTGAGCAGGATTTCCATAAAAAGCGCCACTATATGCACTTTGAATAGCAGGACTTGCAAACAAGCCTGTTGCTAAAGCGCCCCAGATACCACCAATACCGTGTACACCAAAAGCATCGAGCGAATCGTCGTATCCAAGTTTAGGTTTCACAATACCAACCATAATGAAAGCGAAAACAGAAACCAAAGCACCAATTGCTAATGCACCATATATATCTACAAAACCTGCCGCAGGCGTAATGGCAACCAAACCAGCTACAGCACCTGTTGCTATACCAACAACGGTAGGCTTCTTGTTAATAATCCAATCGAGCAAAGCCCAAGCTACAGCAGCAGCAGCAGTTGCAATATGTGTAGCCATAAATGCACTTGCAGCCAAACCGTCGGCAGCTAAACCACTACCTGCGTTGAAACCAAACCATCCAAACCATAGTAATGCAGCTCCCATTACAACCATGGGTACGTTGTGAGGTTGAAAAGGATGTCCTTTGTAATATTTACGTTTGCCAATCATAAGTGCTGTAACAAGAGCAGCAATACCAGCGTTGATGTGTACTACGGTACCACCTGCAAAGTCTAATGCTCCCATTTGGAACAACCAACCATCGGGACTCCAAACCCAGTGACAAATAGGGTTGTATATAAATATTGCCCAAAGCAAAGAGAATACAACAAAGCCACCAAATTTGATACGTTCAGCAAATGCTCCAATAATAAGTGCTGGAGTAATTACGGCAAACATCATTTGAAACAAAATGAACAATAAGTGAGGGATACGATCGTGCTCTTGAGAGATATAGAACGGACTAACATCCAATACGTTAATTCCACTTAAAAAAGCCCAATCAAAACCACCGACAAAACCATTGCCTGGACTAAAAGCGAGACTATAACCAAAAGCAACCCATTCGATAGATATTACAGCAGTAAGAATAAAGCACTGCATTAAAATGTTCAGTACGTTCTTTTGGCGAACCAAACCGCCATAGAATAAGGCCAAACCGGGAATGGTCATGAGCATAACCAATGCCGTTGCAACAATCATCCAAGCAGTATTGCCAAAACTAATAATGGGTTCAACAACTTCAGCAGCTACTGCCGCTGTACTATCGACTACAGCCATTGCTGTGTCGGCTACAGCTGTAGAATCTTGTCCGAATAAAGCGAAACCGCTTACCAGACCTGCAGCTGTCAATGCATATTTTCCTATTTTACTTGTTTTCATATTTTATATTTTTTAAGATTTTAGATATTAGATAATAAGACCATTAGACAATCATTTTCTACAATTCTAATATCTAATAATCTGTTGTCTGTTTATAATTAATCTTTAATGTACAACGATTCGTCGCCAGCTTCACCGGTTCTAATTCTGATCGACTCTTCGATGGTCGAAACAAAAATCTTTCCATCGCCTACTTCGCCAGTACGGGCAGCTTTCTGAATGGCATTTATAGCTTTTTGCAGATTAATATCGCGCAATACGAAAGTGAAGTAAATACGGTCGATAGAGCTTGTGTCGACCACAACTCCACGAACAACCTGTCCTTGACGTGAGGTTCCAACCCCGCGTACATCCCAGTAAGAGAAGAAATCGATATCGGCTTCGTGAAGCGCTTTCTTTACTTCTTCAAATTTGGTTTTTCTGATGATTGCATCAATTCTTTTCATTTTTTTATTTTTTAATGATTTTACTTTTAAAAGTCCTGCCCTTTCGAGCAGGACTTTTCTTTCACTAACTCTTATTACTAACTTATTTAAAATGTAAGACCTACTACCAAAAACATTTGTTCTTTTTCAGGATTAATTACAATTTGACCAGTTACAGGTATAGAGAATTTATCAGTAATTTCGATTGTTTTTGACGATCCAATACCAACATTACATATCATAAATTCGCCATCACTAGTGTGCCATCCATTTCCTCCACCAACAAATGCACTAAATTTTGAGAATGTATAACCTGCTTGAAAATACATATCACCGCCAGCAGATGCAGGAACAGAAGATTCTGTCAAAATATAGTTTGCACTTAAGCTAAATGCACCCTTTGTAAAACCCAAGTTAATTTCAGGTGCATGAGCAGAATCTGAGAAAAAAGAACCTCCTTTTGACGGATAAAAATAACTAGTAACACCTAAACTCAATCCAAAAGGAAAACTGTAAGATACATAAGGATCTGCTTCAATAAAATTCTCAACTACACTTGTTGATCCCCAAACGCCAATTGTTAATCCCCCTGCAACCATTTTGATACTTGGCTGTAAGTTTGGTCCCATTGATTGAATTGAACCACGCCATACATAATTACTGTACAAGTCAACTCCTGTTACAACTTGAACTTTGTCTGTCGAATCGCTTTGTGCCGATACCGAACCGCTAAATAGCATACTCACTGCTACCGCCCCAACTAACATTAATTTACTCATTGTTTTCATAACTCTTTTCTTTTTGTGGTAAATATTAATTTGATTTTATCTGGTACAAAAATATTATAAATTTTTAATATCACAAACTTTTTAATACTATTTTTTAACTTTTATGCATTTTTTTATTCCATTCATTAATTTATAAGGTGATATATATATTATTTTAACACTTTTACCCGCCTTTTTGTTTCATATTGACATTTCATAAATAACACACAACTAAGCATTAACAACTGTCTATCTGATACTTAACAACTCTATTACAACTTACACAATTATACACATTTACCGTTCATCAATTACACTTTAACACATTATAAAGTTTTATAATACGAATTTGATATTTACAGAATAGAAAGTCAGAAAGGTGATATCTATATAAAATTAGCAAAAAAAAGGACTGTACTCGATCGAGACAGTCCTTTTTTTGTTTAATACATTAAAAAACCCAAGCTAGTATCATCGAGACTAGCTTGGGTTATATTTCATTTTCAAATTTTCAAATTCGAAATTTGCACATTAATTAAATTACACAGCGGCAATTTTCTCGGCAAAATACTTGCCAGCTTTGAGTTTTTCGGCAACTTCAACAAATGCTTTCATCGTAAAAGTAACATCGTCGAGGGTATGAACTGCTGTAGGAATGATTCGAAGAATAATTACACCCTTAGGCACTACAGGGTAAGTAACCATTGAACAGAATATTCCATAGTTTTCGCGCAAATCCATTACTATATTAGTGGCTTCAGGAACTGTTCCATTCAAATAAACTGGTGTTACAGGCGAATTGGTATTACCTATATTCAATCCTGCAGCTTTAAAACCTGTTTGAACAGCATTTACAATACTCCAAAGTTTCTCGCGCAACTGTGGCTGTGTTTGAATAAGCTCCAAACGCTTGAGCGAACCAATGGTCATAGCCATAGGCAACGATTTTGCAAATATCTGCGAACGCATATTATATCTTAGATAGTCAACAACTTCCTCGCTGGCAGCAACAAAAGCACCAATTCCTGCCATTGCTTTAGCAAATGTAGCAAAGTAAATATCGACTCCGTCAACAACATCAAAGTGCTCGTGAGCACCTGCACCTGTTGGACCCATAGTTCCAAATCCATGTGCATCGTCTATCATAATGCGGAAATTGTATTTTTGTTTTAAAGCTACAATTTCTTTCAACTTACCCAAATCGCCCGACATACCGTATACACCTTCGGTAATAAGCAAAATCCCACCACCGGTTTCGGCTGCAAGTTTAGTAGCACGTTGAAGTTCTTTTTCTAAATTGTCCATATTGTTGTGCGGGTATACAAAACGCTTTCCAATATGTAAACGCAAACCATCTATAATACATGCATGAGCCTCAGAGTCGTACACAACAACATCTTTACGATCGAGCAATGTATCGATAAGCGAAACCATACCTTGGTAACCAAAATTCAACAAAAAAGCATCTTGTTTACCAACAAATTTGGCCAATTTCTCTTCTAATTCTTCATGTTTCACTGTTTGACCCGACATCATACGAGCGCCCATGGGTGAGCCTAAACCCCATTCTTTTGCAGCTTCAGCATCGGCCTTGCGTACTTCGGGATGATTTGCCAATCCCAAGTAGTTGTTTAAACTCCAATTGAGCATTTCTTTGCCACGAAACTTCATTCGGGGACCAATTTCACCTTCCAATTTAGGAAATGTAAAATATCCATGTGCTTCTTTCTGATATTGACCCAACGGGCCTTTACTTCTTTGTATTTTATTAAAGATATCCACAGTTTTTGAATTTTTGTTTATAAAAAAGAAAGAGCAAACGTAAGTGTTTTTTGAGAAATGACAAAAAAAAAATTCGCAATTTATAAATACGCCTCATTACTTAATATTCACATTTGCAAATTTTCACATTTCCACATTAACTTCCTTTCTTTCCAAAATGCCTTTTAAACATTCCACCCTTTACATCTTTTATTTTATTCATTATTACAAAAGCATTGGGGTCAATTTTTTCGAGTTCAATGCTGAGCTTTCTAATTTCGAGCCTCGACATAACCACATACAAAATATCGCGACCTACCGTTTCGCCATGCGTGCCAAAGCCCTTTTTTCCATTAAAAATGGTAACCCCATGACCCAATTCTTTAATAATCAACTGTCTTATTTCGGCATGATGATTCGACACTATAAAAACCCCAATAAACTCTTCGAGTCCTTCGAGAATGAAATCGACCATTTTCGATGCCGAGAAATATATAAGTATTGAATACATGGCTATTTCGAACGACAACAACCACGACGCAACCGCGAAAATGATAAAATTGAAAAACAAAATAATGTCGCCAATAGAGAAACTAATTTTACCACTCAGATAAATTGCCAACAATTCGGTACCATCGAGCACAGCACCACCTCTAATGGTCAATCCAATACCCAGTCCCAGAAATATTCCGCCAAAAACAGCCACCAACAACTTATCGTTGGTAACAATAGGATAATCGACCAGAGCCACACACAAAGCCAAGCCTGCAACAGACAGAATACTTCGGTATGCATACGATTTATTGATTTTGGTATATGCCAAAAAAATGAACGGAACGTTGATCAATACCAAGATTAATGACAACGACCATTCGCCTAACATAGATACCATCAACGAAATACCAGTAATACCACCATCGATAAAACCATTGGGTAACAAAAAACTTTTCAAGCCAAAACCAGCCGATAAAATTCCGGCACTAATCAACAATGTATCTTTTAATAAATACTTCCAAGCAACTCTAATCTTATAAAGTTCCTTTGCCAAATCGTAGTTACTTACCTGCAACTTTCGTTTTCGCAACCTCCTTTTGGCCGATTTTACAACTACGTTATACATCAATGGATTCATTGCTTCTGTTGTTAAAATTAATTAAAATGTATGTATACGAACCTATATTTTATCGCATTGTTCATATTTGTAACTATAATTGCAATTATTAAATAAAAATATACTTTTTTTTATATACATTCGTTTAAAGATACAATTACTTAAATTTTTATTTGTCAGGTTTGTTAATAACAATTACTTTTGCATGATATTTTAAAAGATGAAATCGATATATAAATTTTTAATATTCAGCACCATACTTCTCGTTTCGTGTAGCAAGTACGAAAAACTCCTCAAAAGTACCGACTCTGAGTTAAAGTATAGAAAAGCTATTGAATTATACAACAACGAGGATTATATTAAAGCATCGACCCTCTTCGAACAAATAGCTTTTGCATTTAGGGGAAGCAACAAGAGCGATTCTGTTGCCTGGTATTTGGCAATGAGCTTCTACAAACAGGGCGACTACATTACCGCAGGCGAATCGTTCAAAGATCTTAGCAAAACCTATCAACGTAGCATTTTTGTTGAAGAAAGCGAATACCTATATGGTTATTGTTTTTACTTAATATCTCCTCGTCCTTCACTTGACCAAGAGAGCACTGTTGCAGGTATAGATGCATTCAAATATTTTATGTACAAATATCCCGAAAGCAAATATGTAGCAGACTGCAAAAGACTTATACTCGAATTGCAAAACAAATTGATTGAAAAACAATATGCCAACGCGAAGCTATATTTCAATTTGGGCGAGCACAACCCAATTTATTACAAAGCTTCGGTAATAGCATTGCGCAATTGTATAGCCAATTACCCCGACACTAAATATCGCGAAGAAATAATGTTTATGATACTTCAATCAAATTATTTTTTCGCTCAAAAAAGTGTTGTAAACAAACAAAAGGAGCGTTATCAAACAACCATGGACGAGTATTATTCGTTTCAGAGCGAATTTCCCGAAAGTAAGTATACAGAAAAAGCCAATAAAATATATTCCAACTCAAAAGAATTCTTAGGTTTGTAAATAATAAACAGATAATTATAACATGGATTACAAAAAATCGAAAGCTCCAGTCACAACCATTACACGCGATTGCGACAAAATTGAAGAATCTACGGGTAATATTTACGAAGCAGTATCTATTATTTCGCGTCGATCTAACCAGATTGCTACCGAAATGAAGCAAGAACTGAACCGTAAACTCGAAGAATTTGCCAATTACACCGATAATCTTGAAGAAGTATTTGAAAACCGTGAACAAATTGAAATTTCACGTTTTTTCGAAAGACTTCCAAAGTCTACACTCATTGCTTTGCAGGAATGGGAAGAAGGCAAAGTACATTTTCACCATCACAAGAAATAATAAATAAATGTGCAAATATGCAAATGTGCAAATATGCAAATTTTCACATTTTCATATTTGCACACTTGCACATTAAATATTTAATGAAAGGGAAGAAAATTCTTTTGGGCATCACCGGTAGTATAGCCGCATACAAAGCAGCTGCACTTACCCGTTTGTTTGTAAAAAACGGTGCTGAAGTAAAGGTAATAATGACTCCTCTTGCAAAAGAATTTATTACCCCTTTGACCATGGCAACTCTTTCGAAAAGCCCCATTTTGGTCGATTTTTTCAATCCCGAAAACGGCGATTGGAACAGCCACGTAGATCTGGGACTGTGGGCCGATTTGTATATTATTGCACCTGCTACTGCAAATACTATTGCTAAAATGGCCAATGGAGTAGCCGACAACCTGCTGCTTACCTCATACTTATCGGCTCGATGCCCTGTAATGGTTGCTCCGGCAATGGATTTAGACATGTACCAACACCCGGCAACTCAAAAAAACATTGAAACCCTTCGTTCGATTGGCAACCATATCATTGAACCTGCAAGCGGCGAACTAGCCAGTGGACTCGATGGCAAAGGGCGAATGGAAGAACCCGAAAAAATATACGAAGCAGTCGACAGCCTATTCAATAAAAAAAAAAGTCTGACGGGTAAAACAATACTATTAACCGCCGGACCAACCTACGAATTTATTGACCCAGTTCGTTTTATTGGAAACCAATCGTCGGGTAAAATGGGTTATGCCATTGCCACTGAACTCGCCGACCGTGGCGCAAAAATAAAACTCGTAAGTGGCCCAGTAAAAATTTCAGTGTCGCACCCAAATATCGAAATAGTAAAAGTAACATCGGCCGATCAAATGTACGATGCAGCTTTAAAATTATTCCCATCGTGCAATGCTGCCATTATGTGTGCTGCTGTGGCAGATTTCAAACCCAAAAATATCAGCAATACAAAAATAAAACGCAAAACCGATGCAATGACCATCGAATTGACTGCCAACAAAGACATAGCTGCTCAATTGGGTTCAATGAAAAAGAAAAACCAGATTTTAGCCGGCTTCGCACTCGAAACCGACCATGAAATAGAAAACGCTTCGGCAAAATTAAAATCAAAAAATCTCGATTTTATTATTCTCAACTCATTGTCCGACGAGGGGGCCGGTTTCAATGTCGACACCAACAAAATTTCAATTATTTCAACCCAAAAACCAGTACAACATTTTTCCTTAAAATCGAAACAAGAGGTTGCAAAAGATATTGTGGACTTCTATACCATATATATAATGCAAGAATAAAGATATTAGATTTGAGACAAATTCAATAGGAATCAACAAATTAATAGTCAATAGGTCTAATAAATTAAGCCATATACTTTAGTTTTAAAAATATACCCAAAATGAAAAAAATACTTTTAAGCTTTCTATTAGTTATATCGGCACAAGTTTTTTCGCAAGAGTTGAAATGCAACATTAGCGTAAACACCTCTCAAATACAAGGTACCAACAAGAAGGTTTTTCAGACGCTTCAAACAGCTCTTTTCGAATTTATGAACAACCGCGCATGGACTAACCATGCATATTCGGTAAACGAACTCATCGAATGCAATATACTTATCAACATTACAGATCAGGCTGGGGCCGACGATTTTAAGGGCTCCCTACAAATTCAATCGCGCCGACCGGTTTTCAATTCATCTTATAACACCACATTATTTAACTACAAAGACGAAAATTTTTCGTTTCGCTATGTCGAATTTGAGCCACTAGAGTTTGTCGAGACCTCGCATAAGTCAAACTTGGTAGCCGTTTTAGCATATTATGTATATATTATTATAGGTCTCGATTACGATTCGTTTGCACAAGAAGGTGGCACAGAGTATTTTCAAAAAGCCGAAAAAATTGTCAATAATGCACAATCGTCGAACGACAAAGGTTGGAAAGCATTCGATGGCAAAAACAACCGCAACCGCTATTGGTTGGTCAAAAACCTGCTCGACAAACGCTATGCCCCTTTGCGCGAATTCAACTACAAATTTCACCGTTTGGGTCTCGATTTAATGGACAACAAAGCGGCCGAAGCCCGAGCCACAATTGTAGAAAGTTATGTTTTATTGAAAAAAGTTTACGACGATAAACCCGACCCATACATGCTCCCCCTTCAACTATTGCTCGATAGCAAAGCCGACGAAATAGTAAATATTTTATCCGAAGGCTTGAGCGACGAAAAGAACCGGGTCTACAACATCCTGCAACAAATAGATGGTGCAAATGCATCCAAATATCAGAAAATAAAGGGCTAACACACTATGTTAGTATCTTTGTTTTTCTATTTTCATTAAAATTCATAATTTCGTGCGCAAATAATTGATGCATGCTCGTAAAATTATCGATACAAAACTATGCCCTCATTGACCAGCTCGACATGAGCCTCGACAAAGGTTTTAGTATTATTACCGGCGAAACCGGTGCGGGCAAATCAATTTTGCTTGGAGCAATGTCGCTACTACTTGGGCAACGTGCCGATTCGTCGGTTCAACTCAACAAAGACAAGAAATGCGTGGTCGAAGCCGAATTTTCTATCAAAGAATATAAGCTCAATCGTTTTTTCGACGATAACGAATTGGAATATGCCGATTTGCTTATTGTTCGCCGCGAAATAACAGACAACAGCCGTAGCCGGGCTTTTATCAACGACACTCCTGTAAACGCCTCGTTGCTGAAGGAGCTTGGCGACAAACTTATCGATATACATTCGCAACACCAAAACTTATACTTGGGCGACATTTTATTTCAATTCAAATTTGTCGACTCCTTGGCTAAAAACCAAGACATACTTTCAAAATATAAAGAATCGCTCAAGAAATTCAAGAAACTATCGACCGACCTCGACGAACTCAAAGAAAAAGCCCGTTTGGCTAACAACGAAAGAGATTTCATGCAATTTCAATTCGACGAATTAGATAAAGTAAAGCTCAAAACCGACGAACAATCGCAATTGGAAGAAGAATTCGAAACACTATCACACTCCGAAGAAATAAAAAATCTGTTGGGACTTTCGACCGATTACTTATCGACCGATCAAGGAATACTTGTCAAAAGCAAAGAACTTATTACTACACTCCTAAAACTTAAAAATCTCTTTCACAAATCGGAAAGCATACATAACCGAGTCGAAAGTATTTATATTGAATTAAAAGACATTTCCTCGGAATTAGAACTTCATTTCGAAAAAATAGAACACAAACCCGAACGATTGCTCGAACTAAAAACACGACTCGACACCATATATACTCTTTGTCAAAAGCACAAAGCAAAAGACGCTAATGAACTCGTTGCTCTCAAAGATTCATTGTCGCTTCGACTGAACGATATAGCCTCGTACGACGAGCAAATACAAGAGCTTTCCAAAGCAATATCGAACGAAAAGCAGAACTTATTGATACTTTCAAATGAACTGCACCAATCGAGGCTAAAGATTGTGCCTAGTACCGAAAAACAAATCAATGAAATTATCCATCAGCTTGGTATGCCCAACGGAACATTTGCAATAAGTATCGAAAACACAACAGAATTTACAACAACTGGATGCGACAAAATATCTTTGTTGTTTACAGCCAACAAACAAGTTGCAGCACAAGATATTGCCAAAGTAGCTTCGGGAGGCGAAATATCGAGAGTGATGCTCGCCATTAAATCGGTTATAGCATCGTCGACAGCCCTTCCGACAATAATTTTGGACGAAATAGACACAGGCGTTTCGGGCGATATAGCCGGGAAAATGGGCGGCATTATGAAGCAAATGTCTGCAAACCTTCAGGTTATTAGCATCACCCATTTGCCTCAGGTTGCAGCCAAAGGCGATTGTCATTTCAAAGTATTCAAAACAGAGACAGCATCGACAACTAACACCCAAATAAAACTACTTACTAACGAAGAACGCGTAAACGAACTTGCAAAAATGCTCAGTGGTGAACAAATTACCCAGGCAGCTGTTTCAAATGCCATGGAACTATTGAAAAATTGAAATGTTAATATGCAAATATGCAAATGTGAGAATTTGCAAATGCCACTGTAAACATTTTAATAAAGCCAATTATGGGTTGGGTCTTTTTAAACCACTAAGGCAAATAAGGATTATACAAAGTATCACTAAGAAAATGATCTATATGCAATTGATGAAATTTAATTAATATGCCATTGTGTGACTTTGTGATTAACTTTATTGCCTTTGTGGTTACAATTTTTAACTCTTATTTAACATTAATAACTAATAATTCAGAAAATACATATTTTATTAATCATAATTAGAAAAAGATGTCTTACAATTTATTAAAAGGAAAAAAAGGTTTGATATTTGGAGCGCTCAACGAGTCCTCAATAGCTTGGCAAACTGCCGTTCGCGCCCACGAAGAAGGTGCTGAGTTTATTTTATCGAATGCGCCTGTTGCTTCACGTTTGGGCGATGTCGAACGCCTTGCCAAAATGTGTAACACAGAAGTAATATATGCCGATGCTACCAACCTCGACGACCTCGAAATGCTTATAAAATGCACCATGGAGAAAATGGGTGGTAAAATCGATTTTGTACTCCACTCTATAGGCATGTCGCCCAATGTACGTAAAAACATTCCATACGACGAAATAAACTATGACAATTACCTTAAAACACTCGACGTGTCGGCATTGTCGCTACATAAAATCCTTCAATTGTGCCGCAAATACGATGCCATCAACGAATGGGGTTCTGTTGTTGCATTGTCGTATATAGCCTCAACCCGCACCTTGTTTGGATACAACGACATGGCCGATGCCAAAGCAGCCTTAGAGTCTATCGTTCGTAGTTTTGGATATATTTATGGTCGCGAAAAGAAAATTAGAATCAACAGCATATCGCAATCGCCAACCAAAACCACTGCCGGTAGTGGTATTAAAGGTTTCGACCGTTTGCTCGACTTCTCTGAACGCATGTCGCCACTTGGCAATGCATCGGCTGCCGAATGTGCCGACTATACAATCACCTTGTTCTCAGACCTTTCGCGCAAAGTAACCATGCAAAACCTCATGCACGATGGCGGTTTCTCGAGCATTGGTATGAGCGAAGAAGCTATGATCCAATACGACAAGAGTTTTGACGAATGCGATTGCGACAAACAAGAGAAATAGATTTAACTTTATCTAATAATTGAATCAATTATTAGATAAAATTTATTTATATCTTTTTTTTTAAAATTTTGCATCTAAAGAAATTTAACTATATTTGTTTTATAAAATTTAATAATCATTATTAACCCTAATTTTTTTCAATTATGAGAAAATTATTTTTAAACGTTATTGCTATTGCTGCTGTAGGCTTACTTGCCTCTTCATGTTTAACTATTAGTGAAGCAGGAAAAGAATCAGTAGAACTTCCTCCTTTAAAAGTTACCAGAGCTGACTATGTTCTTACCGATGATCTTTCGGCCGAAGCTGAAGTACGTGTGTATTTAGGTTTCATCATGAGAGGTGCTGACAAGAAAAACATTAAAACTGGTAAGATTTATTCAGCTGGACAAGCTTATGGTGCTGGTTTAGATGAAAAACTTGCGATTTACAATTTAATCGAACAAAACCCAGATGTCGATTATTTAACAAACATTCGTTATTACAAAACTTACACTCAAAAGCCTTTTGTAAAGAAATTTAAAACAAAAGTGGTTGCTAAAGGTATTGTCTTGAAAACAGATAAATAATATTAGTAATAATTTATTTTAAGAATATAAATACAAAAATTTTGAATGTATGAGAATTTTAAATAACAGAATAATAATATTGATTGGAGTATGTTTACTGGCACTGAGCTCGTGCAAGATTACATCAACTTCAAAAAATATCCGTCAAATGGATATTGAGTTCGACTCATTAAATCGTAAAGATTTCGTTTTATTGAACAATCTTACCGCAGAAGCTACTGTTGAACGTGATGCTAAAGGCACTTTAAAAGAACCATATGCTTCAAATTACAAAATTGGCAAATGGACAAATGCAATTGGTAGAGAGAGTTGGCAAACTATTAAATTTAACCCTCGTAAAGTTAATGGAAAATGGCAATTATTTGAAATAGTACCTTTAAGAGATGCAGGTGCAGATTTTTCATTATACACTCTAATGGAAAAATACCCTGATGTTGACTATTTCACTAACGTACGTATTGAACGTACTTCGGTTAAAAAGTATTTCTTAATGTTTAACCTTGGCGAAACTCAAAACGTAAAAATTAAAGCTGACGGTGTTGACCTCAAAACCGACAAAAAATAATATTTTATCATTATAAATAAAAAAGCCGATTGACATTCAATCGGCTTTTTTTATTTATCATTTGGCATATATCAAATATTTAGATTTATCAATATTATGACGAATATATGGATTCTTTATCGCCTTGTTCTCCAACAAATCGATTTGTCTTTTAAATAAATCTTGAAGAGCAAACTTCAAGTTAAAATAATTGTCGGCATAATCTATTGGATCACTTGAATCAATATCAACAACTAAATCGATATCACTATTATCATTAAATCTATCTGTCAAAACAGATCCGAATACAAATAATGATTTCACGTTGTTTTGCTGACAAAGACCTTTTAAATTGTTTAAATAATTATCCAAGTACATATTTTAAATTTTATTCAAAATTAAGAAATCCATGTAAACTTACAAAAAACCAAGTGATACATTGGATACAACAGTCTAAGAGAGTATACTGTAAAAAAAATTTCAAAGATGCGCAATTGTTAAATTACAAATTCTCCCAAAAAACCACCCCAACCCTATCGATATGTTCTACCAATTCCTTATTTGAAATGCTATAGTAGTTCAATACATCGAATTTATAGGGCATCAAAGTATCTTCGTTCAGTATTCCTGCAATTGACGAAACAATCGAAAATGTAAGGTCCTTTCCTTTAAGAGCTATATCGACATCGCTTCCATGCCTATAATTGCCTTTCGCCCTACTTCCAAACATATACGCGACCTCTACTTCTTTAAAATCGGAAATAATTTTTTTTATTTCTTCTAAATCAGAATCTTTAAGCCCAAACATTATATTTCAGGTTTAAGTTTAAGGTACAGTTGCTTAAGCATCGGATAATATTTTTGACTTATAACTGCTACCATTGCATTGGCAAGCTCCTCGTCGTAAGTATGTGAAGTAAGATTTCTGTTTTTTAATGCCTCTAACCAAAGCGCTCCATCATGAATCAATTCGGTTTCAAAGGCTTTTTTAATCGTATCTCTCGGGAATTTTATATCAATATAACCTTTTTCTTCTAAGTAATCTTTAAGTAAATTCCATGAAAGCTCAAAACTTATTTCAAAAAACTGAATCAATCCAGCTTTTTCGATAATAGATGGATTTTCTATATCTTGTGCTTGTTCTATAAAATTCAACGAATTCTCAAAATTTTTAAAACGCTGTTTCCAACGTATGTCATTATTCATCATAAATATATTTACTGTATCCCTGCAAAATATTTAATAAACTGCGTTCTTTCGTAAATCTTAGGATCTTTAAAGTTTTTATAACTCATTTTGCCTCTAAATTCATCGATGGTTTTATAACCCTTTCTGTCCATCCACTCTTCTATCTCATTCAGCATGGTTTTGATATAGTGCGAACCGTTCATATACAGCGACGAACATGTCATTACCGATTTAGCTCCGGCAAGCAATAGTTTCACGGCTCCTTGCCCATCGTGCACTCCCGTAGAAGCGGCAATATCGATACCTTCAACCTGACTGCTAATAATACCTGTCCATCGAATGGTGCGATATATATCGGTAGCCAGACTAAAAAGATGAGCGGGCTTAAATTCCATTGTTTCAATATCGATATCGGGTTCAAAAAACTTGTTGAAAAGCACTACACCTTTTGCTCCCCTGTAAAAAATTTGGTCGACCATGTGCAGTAAATTCGTGAAATTGGGAGCAATTTTGACCGAAATAGGTATTTTGACCAATGCTTGAAGCTTCAATACCAAATCGGAATATATTCTTTCGTAATCTTCGGAGCGAAAATCCTTGTCGTTGGGAAAAAAGAACACATTAATTTCCAAGGCATCGGCACCGGCACTTTCGATTTTACGTGCATAATTGACCCATTCGTCGATAGAAATACAATTGATACTGGCAATTATTGGAATTGTTGTTTCTTTTTTGGCTTCGGCAATTAATCGCAAATGATTGTCGATAGCATCGCTTTGAGAAATAAATTTTAAATAGAAATCGCTATCGGGACAACTTACGCCTTTTTGTTCAATTATAGTTTTATATCCTTCGCGTTGAATTTGCTCTTCGAAAATAGATTTTACAACCACTGCCCCAGCGCCATGCTCCTCGAGTCTTTTGATCTTTACCACACTGTCTGTCAAACCCGAACTACTAACAATTAGAGGATTACGAAGTTCTAGTCCTAAATATTGGGTTCTTAAATCGGCCATTGATATATTGTTTAAAGTGTTTGATAATGTCTATCGCCAAATATGGCACTTCCGACACGAATCATTGTAGAGCCATGTTTAATAGCCAGCATATAATCGTCGGACATACCCATAGATAGTTCCTTAAAGTTAGGGTTTTCGTTGAAATAATTACGCTTTACTTCTGTAAAAAATGCAGATAAGTCTGCAAATTCTTTTTCAATTTGAGCTGTATTGTCGGTAAAAGTAGCCATTCCCATTAAACCCGATATTTCAACATTTTTTAGTTGATCGTATTCCTTTTGTTTAAAAAAAAGAGTTGCTTCGTCGTAATTCATACCAAATTTAGTTTGCTCTTGCGCTATATGAATCTGGACAAGGCATTTTATGACTCTGTTATTTTTAACAGCTTCTTTGTTTATTGCCTGTAGAAGGTTTAAACTATCGACCCCATGAATCAACGAAACAAATGGTGCTAAATACTTTACCTTATTGGTCTGTAAATGCCCAATATAGTGCCATTCAATATCCTTAGGCAATTGTTCCCATTTGGCAACAAGCTCTTGCACTTTGTTCTCGGCAAACAATCGCTGACCGGCTGCATAAGCCTCATTGATAAGTTCGATAGTATGTGTCTTACTAACAGCAATAAGATTGACCGACAATGGCAAGTCGTTTTTTATTTTCGAAATATTTTCCTTAACTTTAGTTGACATTGAAAAATTGTTAAATAATCAGATCAAACGCAATAAAATTTAGTAAATAAAACAACCCCCAACCCCTTGAAAAGGGGCAATAACAGAGTAGTGCATATGAAAACCACTACTCAGTTAGCCCTCCTTTTGAAGGAGGGTTGGGAGGTTTGTAAAATTAAAAAACATATATAGTATTGCTTATAAGCAATTTAATATTTGTCTTAATGCATTTACCTAAACATTTCGCCTTTGTTCTTTATGCATTAATAAAATAAAGTTTGTTCAAATTTACAAAAAAACAGCCCCCTTATCATATAGAAACATGAATAAAATTTAGTATACTTGTGTGAATTTTTTAACAGTAATTTTTTAAACTTAAATATCAGAAAATATGAAGATTACAGTAGTAGGTGCCGGCAATGTAGGTGCAACATGTGCCAACGTAATGGCTCAAAAAGAATTGGCAAGCGAATTAATATTGCTCGATATTAAAGAAGGTTTTGCCGAAGGAAAAGCATTGGACATTATGCAAACAGCAACGCTTTTGGAATTCGACACACGTGTTAAAGGTGTTACTAACGACTATGCTGCAACAGCCAATTCAGATGTAGTAGTAGTTACTTCGGGTATTCCTCGTAAACCAGGTATGACTCGCGAGGAACTTATCGGAACCAATGCCAACATTGTAAAAGAAGTTGCAGCAAACATCCTAAAATATTCTCCAAATGCAATTATCGTAGTTATTAGTAACCCTATGGATACTATGACTTACCTTACATTGAAAGCAACTGGAATGGCAAAAAACAAAGTAATTGGTATGGGTGGAATCTTAGATAGCTCACGTTTCAAATGCTATTTGAGCCTTGCTTTGAATGCTCCAGCCAGCGATATCGAAGGCACGGTAATTGGTGGACATGGCGATACAACCATGATACCTTTAACTCGCTTTGCAAACTACAATGGCATACCTGTAAGTTCATTGTTAGATACTGAAGCAGTAAACAAAGTAGCAGCCGACACTATGGTTGGAGGAGCTACTCTTACAAAATTATTAGGTACTTCTGCTTGGTATGCACCTGGTGCAGCCGGAGCTGCTTTGGTTGAGTCTATTGTGCGCGACCAAAAGAAAGTATTCCCTTGCTGTGTAGCTCTCGATGGCGAATATGGTCAAAAAGACATTTGCCTTGGTGTACCTGTAGTTATTGGCAAAAACGGATGGGAAAAAATAATTGATTACAAGCTCAATGCCGACGAACAAGCAACATTCAACAAAAGCGCAGAAGCCGTACGCAGCATGAACAGCGTATTGAGCGAAATGAAAGTAATTTAATTCAATGTGAGAATTTCCAATGTGGAAATTTGAAAATGAAATAAAAAGGCGTTCTCGATTTGGGAATGCCTTTTTTTATGATTAATATTTTTAGGAAAAATACTCAGTTAAACTTTTGGGCTAAAGCCCAAAGTTGCTTTATATTCATGAGGCTGTCTCAAAAGTTTATTTTAAACGCGAAGTCGCAAAGACGCAAATAAAAAGTATGTTGATCTATACTACTTTGCGCCTTTGTGTCTTTGCGTTTAATTTTTATTCTTGTCTTTTAAGTCAGCCTCATGAAATATGCTATATATTAGGTTTTAGCCAAAACTTAACCAAACTATTGTAGTAATTATTTAACTTAGAACTAAACAAGCACTGTTCCAGTCATAGCTTTAGGAACAGGAACGCCCATGATAGTTAAAATAGTTGGAGCCACATCTGCCAAAACACCATTTTTTATGACTTTGTAGTCGCTATTGATAAGTACACATGGAACAGGATTGGTCGAGTGTGCTGTATTTGCAGAACCATCGTTGTTTACGGCAAAGTCGGCATTGCCATGATCGGCAATGATTATTACTGCATAATCGTTGGCTTTAGCAGCAGCAACAACCTTACCCACACAATCGTCGACTGTTTTAACAGCTTTTTCGATGGCTTCGTATATGCCGGTATGACCTACCATATCGCCATTGGCAAAGTTAAGGGCAATGAAATCGACTGTTTTACCATTAATTTCATTTACAACCGCCTCGGCAACCGCAGGTGCGCTCATTTCGGGTTGCATATCGTAGGTTGCTACTTTTGGAGAAGGAATCAATATACGTTTTTCTAATGGGAATTCCTGTTCGCGACCACCCGAAAAGAAAAAAGTTACGTGGGCATATTTTTCGGTTTCGGCAATACGCAATTGTTTTAAACCAGCGTTCGACAACACTTCGCCCAATGTTTCGGTTACATTGTCTTTGTCGAATAATATATGTAAACCCTTGAACTTATCGTCGTAAGGAGTAATGGTGCAATAGTACAATGGCAATGTTTTCATGGCATTGATTGCATCTTTAGCCTCGGGCGACATATCGGTTGCCTGACGAGCTTTTTCTAACAATTCGTTTTGTGTTAGAACTATTGAAAGTTCTTTGGCACGGTCGTTGCGAAAGTTGAAGAAAATCACAACATCGCCTTCTTGAATAGTACCAACAGGTTTTCCGGCAGCATCGACCTTAACGATAGGTTTAATGAACTCGTCGGTTAGGTTAGCATCGTACGAGGCTTGAATAGCCGAAACAACATTTGTTGCAGGAGTTCCTTTGCCTTCAATCATTAGGTCGTAAGCAATTTTTACACGTTCCCAACGTTTGTCGCGATCCATGGCATAGAAACGGCCAATAACAGATGCTATTGTTCCTGTCGATTTTTTCAAATGATTTTCGAGAGCCTCAACAAAACCTTTCCCGCTCTTGGGGTCGGTATCGCGACCATCCATAAAGCAATGAACAAAGGTATTTGAAATACCATATTCTTTAGATATATCGGTAAGCTTGAACAAATGATCGAGCGAACTGTGAACACCACCGTCCGATACAAGCCCAAGCAAATGAACTTGTTTGCCGTTTTGCTTGGCATAAGTATAGGCTTTAACTACTTCTTCGTTTTGGAGAATACTGTTGTCGCGACAAGCAATGTTGATTTTCACCAAATCCTGATATACGATACGTCCGGCACCAATATTGAGGTGGCCCACTTCGGAATTACCCATCTGCCCATCGGGTAAACCCACGCTCTCGCCAGAAGTTAAAAGCTGCGAGTGAGGATTACTTTCTGTAAGCGCGTCGATATTGGGGGTTGGAGTTGAATAAATGACATCCGATTTAGACTTGTCGCCGATTCCCCATCCATCGAGAATCATCAATAAAACTTTTTTCTTTACCATTTTTATTATATCTTAAATTATTATAACACTATAAATCAACATCAAAGCGACTCAGCTGCAATTATTAACAAAATTGCAAAGTTATTGTTTTTAGAGAATTGCTAACACGAATTACACTAATAAATTACCAAAGCTATGAAGCATAAATATTCATATCTTCGTGCTTATATTAAATTTTGAGTCAATATAATATGATAAATATCATTTATTTAACTGACAGATTAAGAGTCAATTTATTTGCAAAAAGCAGAAGCTCAACGTATCTTTGTACTACAATTTTAATAATACAAAAAAGTTTTTCTCTTATTTATAGTTAATAGTTAGTTAGTTTAGTTAGGAAGATTTGTATTTAAGGGAGGTTACGTACCTCCCTTTTTTTATGTATTTTCCGATCTTTTTTTAGCAAACTTTCTGAACTTATTAGGATGTGGGCGTTGCTTGTGAGGCATATCCGGCTCAATTTCTTTCGACAAAAGATGTTCGGGTATATCGCGTTTTTTTATTTGGTAACCCAAAAATTGTTCGATTTTTCGTAAACGATAACGATCGTTTCGGTTTACAAAAGTTACTGCTTCGCCTTTGTTGTCGGCACGAGCTGTTCGTCCAATTCGATGAATATAATCTTCGACATCGCCCGGCACATCGTAATTTACAACCATAGAAATACCCACAATATCGATGCCCCTAGATATTACATCGGTTCCGACCATAACCTGCGCTTTGTTGTTTCGGAAATCGAGCAAACTTTGTTCGCGTTCGCGCTGTTCCATATCGGAATGAATGGTAGCAACAGAGAGTCCAAGCTTACGGAGTTCGCGTGCAATGAGACTTACATTACTTTTTTTTGACGAAAAAACCAATGCATTGTGAATGTCGACACCCTTAAATAATTCAAGAATCATTTCACTTTTCTTTTGATCTTCGACAAAACACACAGATTGCAAGAGGTTTTCGGCAGGTTTTGAAACAGCTAAGTTTATTTGCGCCGGATCGACCAATATTTTACGAGTCAGTTGCCTTATTTTGTCTGGCATAGTAGCCGAAAACAATAAGGTTTGTCGCTTCTTAGGGATTTGGTCAATAATTTTAACAATATCGTCGTAAAAACCCATATCGAGCATACGATCTGCTTCGTCGAGTATTAAACAGTCGACTTCCGAAGTTTTTACATAACCCATATTGAGGTGCGAAATCATGCGACCGGGAGTAGCAATAACAATCTCGGCGCCTTCCTTAAGAGCATTTCTTTGCATATCCCACAGCTGCCCCTCTCCTCCTCCATAAACCGAAGCCGAACTAATAGGGCAAAAATATGCAAAGCCTTCGACCTGCTGGTCGATTTGCATTGCAAGCTCTCGGGTTGGAACAATTATAAGGCATTTGAAGGAATTATGACCAACATGATCTTCTGTAAGCCTATGAATAACAGGCAAAAGATATGCTCCTGTTTTGCCAGTACCAGTCTGTGCACATGCAATCAGGTCTTTGCCTTGCATGATAATTGGAATAGCCTGTTCCTGAATTGGAGTAGGACTTTTAAATCCCATAGAATCCAAACCTTCCAATAAGGTTGGTGTTAAATTAAAATCGTTAAAATTCAAAGTATTATATTTTTAAAAAGTCCAAAGGTACAATAAAAAATGAACCTGAATATCGAAGTCCCTAATTACAAATAAAAAAATATTTATTACTTATATCGTTTGCAGGTATGATATTTAGCGGACTTCGGAAGATCTACACTATCCTACGAGGAAAACAACCAGCGAGACGAGAAGTTGAATAAACCGAAAAACCAGCTATTAACTATGACACGTTGTCAAAAACTAAAATAAGTAAGTATAAAGTACCCCTTGCATTATTTTATTGGGTCAGCAAGAATATTAACCTGAGAAACTCTATACAAATCAACTTTTACACAATCAACTTTGTCTTGATTAAAAAGGACAATATTTTTGCCCCCATTATGTAAAGAACTATTAAATAAGATTCCATCTGCATTTGAAATATATCTAATATACTCACAAATAAATTGAGTAGGAATATATTCTATCTCTGAATCATAACGGCGAATTGGTTTTGATAAATCAGCACTGATATATCTTTTTAATAGCATTGATTTTGTAAATTCTATTATTTCATCAACTTTTGAAAACGCACTTGCTTTTTCAGTAAAATCAACCAAAACTATTTTCAAATCATCTTTAACATGAAATTTTCCGACACTAACTTCATCTAGGAAAGTTGAACGAACTTCATACAAAACTGTTTCAACACTCTTAGATAGATATAAATATGGTATTCCTTGAGGATTTGCACGACCAGCAGGGACTAATCTTTTGTCAGGAAAACCCATATCCTCAATCATAAATTCTTTTTGATTTCCACTATAGTGTAATCTTGCTCTGAATAAAAATTCTGCATTGGGCCATTGAACTGTCTGTTGAAAAAATCTCACCCAACCCAAATCTTCAAGGATATCAGTATTAGTTAAAAAGCGTTTATCCCATTTAATATCTTCTTTTAGCTTTTCCCAGTGTGATGTAGATTCTAAAATATCATCTATATAATTGACTCTATCCTCAGGACTTAATGTAGAATCGATAAAAAATAGAATTTCTTCAAGCATACCATTACATACAATTGTATCTGAAAAAAGATTCCAATCAGATTGTATTAGCTCAATTAATGATTTACCTTGAGAGTCAGATTTAAATATTCCAATAAATTCTGCAAAGAAATCTAATAATTCTTCTATATCTAATAACTCAGTATCAAAACTATTTGAGCAATAATCACATTTGCCCTTTTCGATTGAATTAACTTTGATAAATTGCTTTAGTTCTATATCATTAAAACAGTGAACACATACTTTCATAATTATCCAATAATTTTTAATGAATCATTCATTAACTCGAAATGATTTTTTATTGAAATCTTTTTAACCATTCCTAAACCTGGATAATCTCCATTATTGAAATAGCTTCTTAATTCTTCAGAGGCAATTGTATGAATACTCTTTGAATCAAGAAATTTTACAGCTTTTTCGGCTGCTTCTGCAAATTTACCTTGTATATTTGATTTGTCGTCATTTGAATTTGAAGCAAAATGCCTAATCCATATTTCCTCGTTTTCCTTCTTGTAAGTAAGGTGTATAGCAACAGCGTATGGAGCAGCACCACCTTCAATAAAATCGCTCACCAATGTTGTATAATCTGAGAATCCTTTATATCCATCTTCACGAAAAAATAAATGTTCTTCTGAAAATTTACTCTCTGGCATTGCTAAATAATCACTATTCCTTTTTTGAGCTTTAAAATTATCGTTTAATAAAATAAAGTTCTTTCCTCTAATTTTTCTTTTTAAAGTACGATTCTCTTTTGAAACAAAATATTTTACATTTCCCATCGAAGATAAAGATGTAAAGTCTATATCGTCAGTATTGGTACTCTCAGTACAAATTAACATTACATTTTCATATGAATATTTTTCTACTTGAGAAATAACTTCTTTATAATTATTATTTAAACGATAAGCAGGAATCCACTTTGACAAATCTTTTAATTCATCTTTTAGCTCATCAACAATGTCTTTCTTTTCATTTGTTTTTTTAAAATCTCCGTCTTGTGGATTAAGAATTAAAGCAAATTTTACATTACCATCAATTAGCTTTGGTAATGCTAGTTTCATGCTATTGAAAGTACTCTTAACAGGTTCTATAATTGGAATTATGTTATTATTATCTCCTCGCTGTAAAGCATATTCACGTAAAGCAATAAGTTCGAACTGACGTCCTCGCAAGTATGGGAAATACATGGCAATTATAGATTAATGGGTTTGTTTATTTTGTAGTTAATTTCATTAAATGATTTTTCATTTAAATTCATTGCAAAAAAAAGCTGTCTCAATTCTTCTTGAAACTTTTTTATAATGAATGTGTTTGATTTTCTCTTCTTTAATTCATCTATGAAAAGTTGATGTAATGATTCAGATGGAATGTGTTTCATCATTTCTTTACATATCTCAAACATATTAAAACTATTCATTTTTGGAAGTACTCCATAATATCGTTCAATTATATTTTTATATTCTGCTGTTCTTAATGAACGTATTAATGTTTTGTAGTCAATGGTTGTGTTTTCTTTTGCTTTACGAACTTCCCGCATTACTACCGAATTAGGCGTTTCGTTAAGTTCTATTATTCCTACATGATTAACTTCTTTTAAATACTTTTCGGTTAAAGATTCATGAGTTATAATATAGCATTCTTTGAATATTTTAGAATAATCAGACAATTGAGAACTTAATCTCTTATTTGAATCCAATTCAGTTTTAATTTCAAATGCTTTACTCGTTCCATTGAACATTACAATATCAGCAATTGAGTTGCCTACTCTAAATTCATTAATAGCAACTGTATCTTTAATACCGTATTTATCAATCAATAAGCTATTAATAAATGTATTTTTATAAATATACTCGTTTAGGTATTCCTTCTTTAATTGAAAATAAACATATTTTATGTAATCATAATAAGTATTTATATCTACTCCAATTCTCGATAAATCGTATCGTTCAATTTTTGCATTTATAAAGGAATAATCATCATAATCTAATAATCTAACAAAAGAAGTACTTGAAAATATCGATGAATAACTTCGATATTTATCAAGTATCTTATTATCATTAGTTAAAGCCATTTATTATATTATTTTATGCAAAGATATTAAAGTAATCCAATTAACAAATTTAATCAATTCAATTCGTTTAAAGCATTTTAAATTTGTTAAACATTACATTAAAAGTTGATATATAGCACTTTAGAATTGAATAATTGCTGCACATTTTGAAGCTTCTGACTTGAGCGAAGGCTCGTGGGGCTTGCAAATTAACGGGGTTACTTATTTAGCATTTATTTAACGAAAACTCGTATCTGATACTGAATCCCAATTTCACACAACTTTGCATATTAAATCATTAACTCATTATTTTTTATAAAAAACCAAACCCTCGCCAAAGCTATCGACAATTATTTTATCGGATTTAGAAAACTCATCCGACAGAAGTTTTTTAGAAAGTTCATTTATTAAGTGTTTTTGCAACACACGTTTAACTGGTCGAGCGCCATATTGCGAATCGAAACCGGCCTTAGAAAGCCACTCCAGTGCATTTGGGGTAAGTTCTAAATGCAAATCGGAGTTGAAAATCAAAGCATTAATAGCATTGAACTGCAATTGGACAACTTCCTTAATTTCATTTTCAGACAATGGAGAGAACATGATGATTTCATCTATTCGATTGAGAAACTCGGGACGAATGGTTGCTTTGAGCAATTGCATAACATCCAGACGTGTACGCTCGAGTTTTTGCTCCCGATTCTGAACATTGATTCCAGCCAAGTTTTCTTGAATAATATGAGAACCAATATTAGAGGTCATAATAATAATGGTATTCTTGAAATTTGCCACCCGACCTTTGTTGTCGGTCAATCGGCCATCGTCGAGCACTTGCAACAGAATATTGAACACATCGGGATGCGCTTTTTCAATTTCGTCGAGCAAAATAACCGAATAAGGTTTACGTCGCACAGCTTCGGTAAGTTGCCCGCCTTCGTCGTAGCCAACATAGCCCGGAGGAGCACCAATAAGGCGCGAAACCGAATGTCGTTCCTGAAATTCGGACATATCGATACGAGTAAGCATATTCTCATCGTCAAACAGAAACTCGGCAAGCGCTTTGGCAAGTTCGGTTTTACCTACACCGGTTGTACCAAGGAAAATAAATGACCCTATTGGTTTACGCATATCCTGCAAGCCTGCTCTACTGCGTCGCACAGCATCTGCAACAGCTTCTATTGCTTCGTGTTGTCCGACTACTCGTTTATGAAGCTCATCTTCCAAATATAATAGTTTTTCTTTTTCGCTTTGAAGCATACGGGCAACAGGCACTCCGGTCCAACGCGACACAATATGTGCAATGTCTTCGGCATCTATCTCCTCTTTTATAAGAGCCGAATCGACCTGCAACTGCGACAATCGGGATTTTAGATTTTCAATTTCATGTTCCGACTCTTTAATACGCCCATAACGTAACTCGGCAACTCTTCCATAGTCGCCTTGTCTATCAGCTTTGTCGGCTTCTAATTTATATTCTTCAATCAATTTTTTGTTACGCTGAATTTGATCGACTATTTCCTTTTCCGACTGCCATTTTGCGCGCAACTTCTTTCTTTCTTCTCCCAGATTTGCAAATTCTGAAGCAATCGATAGAAGTTTATCAACATCGTTCTCGCGTTTAATAGCTTCGCGTTCGATTTCAAGTTGTTTGATTCGACGTTCAATTTCGTCTATTTCTTGGGGAACCGAATTGATCTCGAGACGAAGCTTAGAAGCAGCTTCGTCGATCAAGTCGATTGCCTTATCGGGCAAAAACCGATCGGAGATGTATCGTTGCGACAGTTCAACTGCTGCTATAATTGCCTCATCTTTAATACGAACGCCATGATGGCTTTCGTATCGTTCCTTTAATCCTCGAAGAATCGAAACAGCATCGATTTTGTCGGGTTCGTCGACCATTACAGTCTGAAAACGACGTTCGAGCGCTTTGTCTTTCTCAAAATATTTTTGATATTCGTCTAAAGTTGTTGCACCAACTGCTCTTAAATCGCCTCGAGCAAGAGCAGGTTTCAATATATTGGCTGCATCCATTGCTCCTTCACTTTTACCGGCTCCGACAAGCGTGTGTATTTCGTCAATAAACAGCACAAGCTCACCATTGGATGCAATAACCTCATTTACAACAGCTTTCAATCGTTCTTCAAACTCACCTTTATATTTTGCACCGGCAATAAGCGCTCCGATATCGAGCGAAAACACTTTTTTTTCCATTAAATTTTCGGGCACATCGCCACTCACAATTCGATGAGCAATACCTTCGGCAATAGCAGTTTTGCCAACCCCTGGTTCGCCAATAAGTATTGGATTGTTTTTGGTTCGTCGAGAGAGTATTTGCAAAACCCTTCGAATTTCTTCGTCGCGACCAATAACCGGATCGAGTTTACCCAAGCGAGCTCTTTCGTTGAGATTGATTGCATAACGATTCAAAGCATCGTACGTATCTTCCTGTTCTTGGGAGTTTACCGTTTTGTTGTTGCGCAATTCGGCAATCGCTTTTTTTAAATCCTTTTCGCTAAGACCTGCATCTTTAAGCACACGCCCTATTTGATCGCGACTACCCAACAATGACATTAGAATAGATTCGGACGTAATAAACTTATCGTTTAGTTCATTCGTTATTGCTTGTGCTTTTTGAAATACCTGAGTCGAATCGGACGAAAAATATTGTTCACCACTAACTTTTGGATACGATTCAAGAATTTTGTCGATTGCTTTAGTTACCATTTGTTCGTTTACACCACACTTGCTTAACAAAAGATTACAAACATCGCCAGAAGTATGAATTAAACCCCTATATAAATGCGACGGCTCAACTGCCTGGTGTTGATACCCCTGTGCTATCAAAAAGGCTTGCTGAATAGCCTCTTGTACTTTTATGGTTAAATTATTGGCATTCATTTTTTAGAATTGAAAATTATTTATTGACAATTGTCAATTATTCATCACACAAATAATTGACCAAAATTCATAAACCCTTCTTATGCCGACAAAAAGTCACTCAAACACACAAGCACCAAGACAATTTGACGCAACAAAATATCGACACATACAGTTAGATAATTTTTATAAAAAAAGAATTGAATATTTATTTTTGAAATGAAAAAACATTTACTTTACAATTGCTTGTATTGTAAGTTTGTTAACCTTTTTTTAAATAGATGACAAATAAAAAAACATCACAATTATCCCAAATACTCAAACTCATGTTTGTAGCAATGGCTATTGTTTTAATAAGCAATTGCAATAGACCCAATACTTCGATAGATAAAACTACAGAAATAGAAATAGACTCCAATCAATATATTTACCTTAGCAAAAACACGATATACTCTATTCCATCGCCGCTACAGATCAATCTATTTATTAAACACATACAAATAACAGAAGACGAGTCGCTTGTAAGCAATCCGGTAAATATTTCAAATTACAATTCGAGTTTAAAAAAAGCTTTAAACATAGGGATTTTGGGAGCAGATCTCGGGTATTTAAAACTTTTTCCAAACACACAAAACCTCAATCAATACTTATTGGCTATTAAACAGTTGTCGAAAGAAATTGATATTGAAGAAGCCATAGACACCGAAATTCTCAAAAAAATTGAAATAAATTTAAACAATAACGATTCGACCTATAAATACATCGGATTACTTTATCAGAAATCGGACGAATATTTAAAATCAAACTCTCGACAACAAACCAGTTCTCTGATAATTGCAGGAGGATGGATTGAAAGCTTATATATTTTAACACAACTATATAAAAAGAACGAAAAAAAAGAACTCTATTTATATATTAGCCAACAAAAATACACTTTAGAAAACTTAATAAAACTACTGTCTCCATTTTACAAAACATCGAATGAACTCTCGACAATAACCGACAAATTGGTCGAATTGGCATACGAATTCGACATCATTGACCTTAATATTAAAGTTCGCAAACCAATATCGACAAATACCGATGGTGTTTTCGAAATAAACTCTACTACTGAAGTTCAAAATAGCATGAATGCCCTTGACGGTATTATTGAAAAAACTTTTATCCTAAGAAACTACATTGTATTATAAATATGAGAAACATCCTATTAATAACGCTTCTATTTATATACATTTCGGCAACTATAGCACAAGAAAATTGCTCAAAAATGTTAGATCAAGCTTTTATTTCAGACGGACAGTCGCATAAAATATCGCTTTCCGAAGCTGAACCTTCAAAGCTTTTTTATACATTTGTAGAGGGGTTGACATACCAAATAGCAACTTGTAGTGAAAAAAATATTCACTATGAACTAAAAATATTTGACACAAATAAAAAGCTGATGTTTTCAGGCGTTTGTGCAACTAGTTTTAAACGATGGGATTTACGTTTTAACTCGACCGTGAGCTGTATCGCAGAGTTTAGACTATTATCGTCGACAACAAAAAATAAGCAACTAAAAGTAACTATAGGATTTAAATAAGCAAAACAAATGAGTGAACAAATTCTGAAAGCATTGATGCAATTGTTTGCCATTATTGCTCGTCCAGAGAGTAGTAAAAGCGACAGACGCACTGTAGTTGAAAGTTTCCTAAAACGCCAACTCAATGTCGATCTGGTAATTGAATATATTAAAATATTCGACTATTTCTATAATATCAATCAAGAAAAATCTAAAGAAACAGAGAAACAACACAGGCGCATATCTGCCAGTTCTGTAAAGGTATTAAAAATATGCTCTGCAATAAACGAAGAACTCACCCAGGAGCAAAAAGTTGTTGTTCTTATACAACTTTTTGAGTTTGTATTGAGCGACGACGATCAAATTTCTGAACAAGAAATGGCTTTTATCGACACAGTTGCCGACTCGTTTCATATAACAGCCTCTGAATACGCCGAACTAAAAGACTTTGTACAATACAGCGCCGACCAACTCCCCGACACCAAGTCGGTATTGGTGATCGACAATAACAAAGATTTTTTTCATCCTAGTGTAAAGCATATTTATTGCGAACCATTGACCGGACAAGTTCGAGTACTTCAAGTTGCTTCGTCGAATATGTACTTTGTAAAGTATATGGGCAAAAATGAAGTGTATCTCAACGGTCAAATTTTACAACACGAAAAAATATTTGTACTCAACTATGGTTCATCAATCAGAAACCAGTTAATACGACCCATCTATTATAGCGATATAATCTCACAATTCAACGACGACAAACTGAAATCGAAAATTCTGTTTGAAGTTAAAAATGTTGAATATCAATTTAAGAATGGCAAACTAGGGCTTCACGACATAAAACTTCATGAAGAATCGGGACATTTGGTTGGAATTATGGGGGCATCGGGAGCCGGAAAATCGACCTTATTGCATGTACTCAATGGCAACAACACCCCATCGAAAGGTTCTGTCGAAATTAACGGAATCAATATTCATACTCAGAAAGAAGAAATCAAAGGAATTATTGGGTTTGTATCGCAAGACGATTTGCTGATTGAAGAACTGTCGGTATACCAAAACCTCTATTACAATGCAAAGCTCTGCTTCGACAACTACACCGAAGAAAAACTAGTAGAAACAGTAAATACCACCCTGATGAATCTTGGACTCTACGAAATTAGAGACATTCAGGTTGGCAACCCACTCAATAAGAAAATAAGCGGCGGACAAAGAAAAAGACTCAATATTGCATTAGAACTCATTCGAGAACCATCGGTATTGTTTTTAGATGAGCCGACTTCGGGTTTATCGTCGCGCGACTCCGAAAATATACTCGATCTTCTGAAAGAATTAACATTAAAGGGGAAACTCGTTTTTGTAGTTATACACCAACCATCGTCAGACATTTTTAAAATGTTCGACCGCCTAATCATACTCGATACCGGCGGTTATCTAATATACAATGGCGACCCAATCGACTCCATCATTTATTTTAAATCGCGCATACACCATGCCAATTGGAGCGAGAGCGAGTGTCACGAATGTGGTAATGTAAACCCCGAACAAGTTTTCAATATAGTTGAAACCCGTGTACTGAACGAATACGGACAAGAAACACATGCCCGAAAGATTTCGCCCAAAGAATGGAGCAATTTTTACGAAGAATCGGTTACAGGCAATTACGACAAATCGGTCAACCAGAGCGATCTACCTACAATACATTTCAAAACACCGAACCTTTTAAGCCAATTACAAATCTTCATAAAACGCGATGTACTTTCGAAGCTTTCAAACACACAGTACCTAATTATCAATCTGTTAGAAGCACCCCTATTGGCTTTTATACTTGCATATATCATTCGTTTTTACAATGTAAGTATCACAAACCAATTTGGTTATACCCTAAACGACAATAGCAACTTGCCAGTATATATATTCATGTCGGTAATTGTGGCTATTTTTATGGGATTGACCGTAAGTGCCGAAGAAATTATTAAAGATCGTAAAATACTCAAACGCGAAGCATTTCTTAATCTAAGTTGGTTTAGCTACCTGGTATCAAAAGTTTCTGTACTCTTTATTATATCTGCCATACAAGCATTCTTATTTGTAATTGTAGGAAACTCCATTATTGAGATTAAAGGAATGTATTTTGAATATTGGCTTGTATTGTTTAGTGTATGGGTATCGGCCAATATGCTAGGTTTGGTCATTTCCGACAGTTTCAAAACAGTAGTTACAATTTACATTTTAATTCCATTCCTTGTAATCCCCCAGATTTTACTAAGTGGAGTAATCGTAAAATTTGAAAAAATAAATCCAAAGATTTCATCGCCAAGTTCTATACCATTTTATGGCGAATTGATTACTGCCCGCTGGGGTTACGAAGCATTGTCGGTTTACCAGTTTTTGGAAAACGATTACCAAAAACAATTTAACATATACGACAAAGCAATGAGCATTGCTGAGTACAAGAAAAATTACTGGCTCTTAAACCTAAAAACAAAATCTGAATATATTGGTCGGTATTTGAACGACAAAACAAAATCAAAAGAAATAGCTCAATATTTGAAAGTGCTTCAATATGAACTTTCAGAAGAAACAAAAAAAATCAAAAAAATTCCATTCAAGTACACATCTTTTCTTACAACAGAAAAAATTAGCATTGAAGTTGTTGAAAATACTGATATTTATTTAGAACAATTGCAGAAGTATTATATAAAACTATACAATACTGCCAATTCAAAAAAAGACAATCTGATTTCTCAAATGCAGGCAACTCCTACGGAAAGAGACAAATTCATGAATCTTAAAAGAAAATATTCGAACGAATCACTTACAGAGTTTGTAACAAATGCCTCTGAATTGGAACGTGTACTAGAATACAAAAACTCCTTGATTCAAAAAATTGATCCCATATTTCTCGATTCTAAGTCGAAATTTATTAAAGCTCATTTTTATGCCCCAAGAAAAATGATATTTGGCGTTTATTTACACACATTTTGGGTAAATGTAATAGTTATATGGCTTATGACCATTGGACTTTTCATTATTTTATACTATCGTCTGCTCAAACGCTTACTAGATTACTTGGAAAGTATGGGTGAAAAATAAAAAAAATAAAATTCATTTAAACACCTGAGAACAATTTCATGTCTTTTTATATAGCTTTGCACTTTAATGCAACGTGCAGATGGAACCGCTTTTTTACCCAAAACTATTCAGTGTCCTAAAAAACAGGGGATACAGCTTACCCGAATTTAAGAACGACCTCTTAGCAGGAATTATTGTAGGAATCGTAGCCTTACCCTTAGCAATAGCATTTGCAGTAGCATCGGGAGTTTCGCCCGAAAAAGGCTTAATAACGGCCGTTGTAGCCGGCTTCATAATATCACTGCTGGGAGGAAGCCGCGTACAGATTGGCGGTCCCACAGGTGCATTCATTGTTATAGTCTACGGCATCTTGATTAAATATGGTATCGATGGTTTAATTATTTCGACCATCATGGCCGGAGTAATGCTTATTATATTAGGTCTACTGCGTTTTGGAACCATTCTGAAATTTATACCACATCCTCTTATTGTTGGCTTTACTGCTGGCATTGCTGTAGTAATTTTCACTACACAAATTAAAGACGCAATGGGTATTGGCATCGAAAAAATGCCGGCAGGTTTTGCCGAAAAATGGCATGTTTATTTTACTCATTTATCTGAAATAAATTATTGGGCCTTAGTTATCACAATTGTAACAATACTTATAGGTGTATATTTTAAAAAAATAACGTCAAAAATACCTGGGTCGATTGTAGCCATTTTAATAGTGACCTCATTAGTTTACTTTTTTAAAATACCTGTAAACACTATAGAAACAGTATTTGGCAGCATACCTAGCAATTTCACTTTTACATTTCCACATTTTAGCTTAGATATGCTACGAGAATACATGCAACCCGCCTTTACAATAGCATTGCTTGGAGCCATAGAATCGCTTCTATCTGCTGTAGTTGCCGATGGTATGATTGGCAGCACGCACCGATCCAATACAGAACTTATAGCACAAGGAATTGCCAACATTGTAACACCTTTCTTTGGAGGCATTCCGGCAACCGGAGCAATTGCACGTACTGCAACCAATGTCAAAAATGGAGGACGAACTCCAATTGCAGGCATAGTACATGCTATTACACTATTACTAATCATGCTCTTTCTTGGCAATTTGGCCCTTCACATACCTCTATCGTGCTTGGCAGGCATATTGATTGTTGTATCGTACAATATGAGCGAATACAAGTCCTTCTTTGCCATTCTTCGCAGTTCAAAATACGAAATTTTAGTTTTACTTACCTCCTTCTTATTAACTGTATTTGTAGACTTAACTGTGGCTATTGAAGTGGGAATGGTACTGGCGGCATTGCTATTTATGCAACGCATGTCGAAATATAGCAATGTCGAAGCACTATCGCCCGAAGAAGAAGAAAGCAACGACACTTACGAAAATTATGCCGGATTACCCAAAGAAATTGAAGTATACGAAATACGTGGTCCATTTTTCTTTGCAGCAGCCAAAAAATACCAGGAAACATTGAAAGACTTCAGAAAAACATCGAAAGTTATTATTATTCGAATGCGCCATGTGCCTTTTATCGATTCGTCGGGTATAAAAAGCTTTTCTGATGTAATAAAACACATTCAATCTAAAAAAATAAAAGTAATACTTTCGGGTGTTAATGACGAAGTTCGTAACGAACTGCATAACCACCGAATAGATTTTATGATTGGGCGGCACAATATTTTCAACAGCTTTGAAGATGCTACTGAAGATGCGAAAAAGTATATTCAAAGTTTACCGACTAAAAAAACGAAATAAATCGATAAAAATCATGTATTAACAATATAAAAAAGTAAATTTAAGTAATTAAGTATTTTTCACGCATTAATATTCGCTTATTTATAAGAATAATTACCTAAACCACATTCCTTAATGAAATTTTATCCCGAAAAATATACAATAGAAGACAAGCCTCAAGTACCATTTATCGATGTTGCCGAAATAAAAAACTTTTTACAGTCTGCCAATCCCGACAACAAACAGATTGACGACATTATAGCCAAATCGTTGGCCAAAAACCGGCTCAATTTGCAAGAAACAGCCATGCTTTTAATGGCAGATAAGCCCGAACAAATAGAACAAATTAAAGACGGTGCACGCAAACTCAAAGAAGCCGTGTATGGCAATCGCATTGTACTGTTTGCTCCGCTTTATGTAGGCAACAAATGCGTAAACAATTGCCAATATTGTGGTTTCAAAGTTACCAATTTGCAAGCCAAGCGAACCACGCTCGATTCCGATGCTTTGATTAAAGAAATAGAATCGTTGGAAGACAATGGACAAAAGCGATTAATTTTGGTTTTTGGCGAACACCCCGATTATAGCCCCGAATTTATTGCAAATACAGTAACAACAGCTTACAGCGTTAAGAAAGGACGAGGCGAAATTCGCCGCGTCAATATTAACGCAGCTCCCCAAACTATCGAAGGATTTAGCACCATAAAAGAATCGGGAATAGGCACTTACCAAATTTTTCAAGAAACCTACCACCCCGAAACATATAGCTTTTATCATTTAGGTGGCAAAAAGCGCGATTACAACCATCGCCTAACCGCATTGGATCGCGCACAAGAAGCCGGAATTGACGATGTAGGTATTGGCGCACTTTTTGGGCTTTACGACTGGCGTTTCGAAGTAATGGCTTTGGTTCGTCACACCAATCACCTCGAAGCCTGCTACAATGTTGGTCCTCATACTATATCATTTCCTAGGTTACAAGAAGCATCGGATGTCGAAATCAATACTCGCTACAAAGTGAGCGACTCAGAATTTTCGCGACTGATTGCCATTTTGCGCCTTGCCGTACCCTATACAGGACTCATACTCACTGCTCGAGAAAATGCTCAGCTCCGTAAAGAAGTCATGAGCTTTGGTGTTTCGCAAATAGATGGCGGCACTAAAATCGAACTTGGAGCATACAATCAAAAACAAATCAAATCGCAAGAATTAAAAAACGAACAGTTTCGCATAAACGACGATCGCTCGCTCAACGAAGTAATTGACGAGCTCATTGGCGACAACTACCTTCCTTCGTTTTGCACAGCTTGTTATCGCAGTGGTCGCACAGGCGAACACTTTATGGAATTTTCGGTTCCAGGTTTTATAAAACGTTTTTGCTCTCCAAACGCCATACTTACTTTGGCAGAGTACTTAGTTGACTATGCCCCGGAGCATACTGCTCAAAAAGGTTGGGAACTCATTGAAAAAAACTTGCAAATACTCAGCAACAACACCAATGTAACTGAAATTAGAGCTCGACTGGAAAAAATTAAAAATGGTGAACGGGATTTGTACTTTTAAAAGAAATCTAATTAATTAATTGGTAGGTAATAGTACACTCATGGTCTATTACTGTTTCGAAATAAATTTCTGTAGTATATAATATTTCGTATGTGAAATTCAATTCGATGGGTTCAACATCGTTCTCGCCATCTAAATAAACAAAATGAATTAAAGGGGTAACAATTTTATCGGAAAAACCAATCACTTTTAGACTGGTGTAATTCCCATTAGTTTGTATTCTTTCCGATTCTCCTTTGAAAGTGATTGTATTCATTGTTTCAGAAGTTTACAACAATGTTATAAAAAAAATATTTACATTCAAAATATTACCAGCCATTTCTTTATAAAAAAAGTTCTTTTATAAAAAAAACAAAAATGCAAGTATTAAAATTTATTCTAATTGGCTAATAAAAAAGGAATGTTTGAAAAAACAAAGCCGCTAAGTTTCAAAGATTATCAAGTTTTCTTTGCTACTTAGCGGCTTTTTGTTTACAGAGTTATTAGATTATACGTCAATACGAGCGTATTTAGCATGTTTTTCGATAAACTCACGTCGAGGAGGCACTTCATCGCCCATTAACATAGAGAAAATATGATCAGCTTCGGCTGCACTATCAATAGTAATCTGGCGCAACGTGCGAGTTTCGGGGTTCATGGTAGTATCCCACAATTGTTCGGCATTCATTTCACCCAAACCTTTGTAGCGTTGAATATGTACCGACGATTCTTTACCTTTTCCCAAATCCTCAACCGCCTGAAGGCGTTGTTCTTCGTTCCAGCAATAACGTTGTTGATTGCCTCGTTTTACTAAATATAAGGGCGGAGTAGCCACATATAAATATCCGTTCTGGATAAGTTCCATCATGTGACGGAAAAAGAATGTCATAATGAGTGTTGTAATGTGGCTTCCATCCACATCGGCATCGGTCATTATTATTACTTTGTGGTAACGGAGTTTCGTAAGATTTATGGCTTTCGAATCGTCTTCGGTTCCAATCGACACACCTAAGGCGGTGTAAATATTTCGAATTTCCTCGTTTTCGAATATTTTGTGGCTCATAGCTTTCTCAACATTGAGAATCTTACCACGCAAAGGCATAATCGCCTGAAAAGCACGATTTCGACCTTGTTTGGCAGTACCACCTGCCGAATCGCCCTCGACAAAATATACTTCGCAATTTACAGGGTCGCGGTCGCTACAATCGGCAAGCTTGCCAGGCAATCCTGCACCGGAAAGAACGTTCTTGCGCTGTACCATTTCACGAGCCTTCTTGGCAGCATGGCGAGCAGTGGCAGCTAATATTACTTTATTGACAATAACCTTGGCCTCTTTGGGGTTTTCTTCCAAAAAATATTCTAAACCTTGGCTTGTTGCCATATCAACTGCTCCGGTAACTTCGCTATTGCCCAACTTGGTTTTGGTCTGACCTTCAAAAAGAGGCTCTCCAACTTTAACAGATATAACAGCAGTAAGACCTTCGCGAAAATCGTCGCCACTAATATCTATTTTCAGATTTTTGAGCATGCCTTCTTTTTCGGCATAGTTTTTCAAAGTACGTGTTAAACCTCGGCGAAAACCTGCCAAATGCGTACCTCCCTCTATAGTGTTAATATTATTGACATACGAAAAAACATTTTCGGTAAACGATGTGTTGTAACGTATCGCTAACTCGACCGGGATGCCGTTTTTCTCGGTATCAATATAGATGGTTTGTTCTACTAATTTTTCGCGACTACCTTCGAGATACTGAACAAACTCTTCGAGTCCCCTTTCCGAGAAAAATTTCTGAGTATGAAAAGTTTTTTCCCCATCGGTTTCTTCAACATCGCGTTCGTCGATCAAAGTAAGATGAATTCCTTTATTGAGGAATGCCAACTCGCGCAAACGAGTTTCGAGTATTTCGTAATTGTATTCATTAACCTGAAAAATGGTTAAATCGGGCTTAAAAGTAATAATCGTACCTGTTTTATCGCTTACGCCGACTTCTTGTACAGGTCCAAGCGGTTTTCCTAGACCAAATTCCTGAACAAATATTTTCCCTTCGCGATGTACTTCGGCCTTAAGATGTTCTGAAAGGGCGTTGACACAAGAAACCCCAACACCATGTAAACCACCTGAAACTTTATATGAGTCTTTATTAAATTTACCACCAGCATGCAATACCGTAAGAACAACTTCGAGAGCCGACCGTTTTTCCTTTTCGATATAACCGGTAGGTATACCCCGACCATCGTCGGCAACAGTAATCGAATTGTTTTCGTGAATAGTAACTGAAATATTTTTACAATAGCCTCCAAGCGCTTCGTCTATCGAATTATCGACTACCTCGTAAACTAAATGATGAAAACCTCTGACACCAACGTCGCCTATATACATACCCGGGCGGAGGCGCACGGCTTCTAATCCTTCGAGAACCTGAATACTATCGGCTCCATAATCATCGACACCTTTTTGCTTTTCTGCTTCGTTGAGTTCTGCCATGGAAAATTTTCTTTGTTTTATTAAAATTTATCATGCAAAAATACAAAAAATACACCGAATTAGTTTTTTTCTTATTCTAATTGATCGACCTAATTATTAACAATGTGTTAACAGATTATGTGAATTTTTAAAATCACTACAGTCTGGATAAAAAATAAATAATTACTGCTAATACTCAATTTCAAAAATTCGATAAATAAACAGCGCATTTTTTATTTTTTTAAACCAAATTTTTCAATATTATTGTAAAGAAAATTAGATATAAGATAATTAGATGTTATATATTAGACAAAAGTTACACGATAAATATTTAGTATTCTGCAAAATACGAATTTTAGTAATTTTAACAACTCTCATACTATTCACTGCTTGTGCCGATAGCAGGTATCCCGGTTACTCAAAGACGAGTAGCGGCATTTATTTCAAACTGTTGTCGGTTGGAGAAAATGAATACCAACCCAATCCGGGCGATTATATTACAGCTGATATTGTCTATAAAACAATAAAAGATTCAGTATTTTTTTCGGCCCGTAGGCGTTTTCAACTTACAAACTCAGAATATCAAGGAGGCATTGAAGAGTGTTTTGCTATGTTGGCTCAAGGCGAGAAAGGTTTATTTATAATTTCGGCTGACAATTTCTTTAGCAAAACCTTGTCGGTCAAACGACCAACATTTATCGAATCAGAAAGTCCAATGAAAGTTGAAATAACGATTATTACGATTCAGACAGTTCAACAATACGAAAACGAGAAATCGGCATTTTTGAAATGGATTGACGATTTTGGCGAATACGAAAAAGAATTGCTTTCGCAATACATCAAGGACAATAAAATACATGTAAAACCGACCGAATCGGGGATGATTTACATCAAAGTAAAACCCGGCAATGGACGAAAAGTAAAAAAAGGCGACACCTTAATCGTTGAATACGAAGGCCGTTTTCTCGATGGCAAATTCTTCGATTCAACTGTTAAAAGAAGAGAATCGTTTTCTTACGTATATGGTACCGAGTGGCAGGTAGTCGAAGGGCTCGACGAAGCATTTGGCAGGATGGAAGAAGGCGAAAAAGCAGTTGTAATTCTCCCTTCCAATATGGCATTTGGCGACGAAGGCTCATCAACCGGCATTATACCGCCATTTACATCCTTGATTTTCGAAGTAGAAATAAAAAAAGTGAATTAATTGCCCAACAATAAAATAGCAGGCTTTTTGTTTAAATCGGGCAATTTGTTACGCCATGCCGAAATGGTATGGGTTTCGACATATTCTGTTGGCAATGTCAAATCGCAAGCAATACAAAGCAAACTATTTGGCTCGCATATCGAAACAATATCTGCAAGCAATTGATTGTTTCGATATGGGGCCTCAATAAAGATTTGAGTTTGTTTCTCGGCAAAGATCCTTTTCTCAAAAAACTTTATTTTTTTCAAACGCTCATCGCTCTTTATAGGCAAATATCCATTAAAGGCAAAATTTTGACCATTGAGACCCGAAGCCATCAAAGCCAATAATATTGACGATGAACCAGTAAGCGGAACCACCTTAATTTGCTGAGCATGAGCGAGTCGCACAATTGCAGAACCCGGATCGGCAACACATGGAACACCAGCCTCAGACATAAGTCCAATATTGTTTTTCGACATAATATCAATAAACCTATGAAGTTCATCGGGTTTAGTATGTTCGTTTAACTCGAAAAATGTAAGATCCTCAATTACAATCGACTTATCGACCTTCTTCAAAAATCGACGTGCAGTTCTTATTTCCTCAACAATAAACACTTTTAAAGACTTAATAATACTCACATTCAACGAAGGCAATTGATCCAGTGTGCAATCGTCGCCCAAAAAAACCGGAATAAGATAAAGAACTCCTTTCATAATATATCGATAAACAAATAGTTCAAGTTACAAAACTTTGTACATTGTAAAAAAATAAATCTCAGACAAAGTAAAGAAACTTTTTTTACTGAATAATTGAAAGTATTGTATTTTTGCGGACATGAGAATTGATATTTTGACCATATTGCCCGAGATGTTTGACGGCCCATTGAACCAATCGATCATTAAGCGTGCATGTAGCAAAGGAATTGCAGAAATAGTAATACACAATATACGCGATTATGCCACCGACAAGCATCACAAAGTCGACGACTATGCATTTGGCGGAAGTGCCGGCATGGTTATGTTGATAGAACCCATTTTTATTTTAATTGAAAAGCTTAAATCGGAGCGCACCTACGACGAAATAATATATACATCGCCCGATGGAGAAACACTGAATCAGAAAATGGCGAATAGCCTATCGTTGCATAATAATATAATAATACTATGTGGGCATTACAAAGGAGTTGATCAGCGAATACGCGATTATTTGGTAACAAAAGAAATTTCGATAGGCGACTATGTTTTAACCGGAGGCGAATTAGCTGCTGCTGTTATAGTTGACGCAACAATCAGACTTATACCCGGAGCAATGAGCGACGAAACATCTGCCCTAACCGATTCTTTTCAGGACAATTTACTTGCGCCACCAGTATATACACGCCCTTCAGATTTCAATGGTTGGAAAGTGCCCGAAATATTGTTATCGGGCAACACTGCCAAAATAAACGATTGGCTTCACAATCAATCTGAAGAACGTACTGCTCGTCTAAGACCAGACCTACTCAAGTAACTTATTTCTCGAAAGGAATGAGATTGACTTTAACATCAGCTTCGTTCTGAAAGTCTTCTACTTCGTAAATCATATCTGGATCGTTTTCGCGATAGTACCAATTGATCGTAACATTACCTCCATTGGCCTGATATACTTTTAATATATCGAGAATATCGAGAATTATCCGCGATGTACTTGTATTGAAGTACGTTAATTTAAAATTAAAAACTATACTTTTTCTTTCAGAAATAAAATCGTTCATCCAATCAATAATAGGAGTATAAAATTTATACGTTTCCTCCATATATGACTCCCCCAACAATTCACAAACACCTGTTTTATAATCACAAAAAACATCCGGAAAATAAGGTGTTTCGGGCGATGTTTTAAAATTGATATTTTCCATAGCGCAAATTTTATGTTTTATACTGTTTGTTTTAAATTAAGTTGTTTGCAAAATCTGATTAATATTTATTGATTCTGGAACCTAGTGAAAAGAGTCCATGAAAAGGATCGACTTGTGTAAAACTATATTCAATTGGGTTTCCAGAAATAATACAAATTTGAATGATCCCAACATGAGCTCCGGTATCCTTAATGTCGTGTTCTTTTCGTCGTTCTGCTTTTAATTTACGCAGATCGTTATTGTTAAGCATATTAACCTGAGCACAATATTTCTCAAGAATACTTTGATCGCTCAAGTTAATAATATTGGTTGTATTCATCAGAAAAAAATCGGCATGTTCTTCCAATGAAAAGCCTCCGATTCCGGTACTTTGAAACGATTCGACATATCGTCGTTCGGCCGAATAATAAGCAACATTCTGAGTTAACTCAAAAAATATTTTATATAGTTTGCTTTGATATTGCTCTGAGTCTTTATACAATTCCTTAATATACGAAGCAAAATTAGATAAAATATTAATAGTAAATGGCCCTTTGTATGCCAATACTATTTCCTTTTCCTGTGTAGTCACATCCATAGTTTAATTATATCAATTTAAATGCTAATACAGTAATATCGTCGCGTTGATCCTCGTTTCTAACATAGTAGTCGAGAGCTTTTTCAAGAGCAAATTTTTGATCGTTCATACTTAAATGAATATTGCTAAAAAGCGTTTCGGTAAACCGCTGTGAACCAAATCTTAAACGATCGGGTCCATTTTGATCAATTATTCCATCACTAGAAAGTATTAAAACGTCGCCTTTTTGGAATATCAGTTGATGTTTTTCAAATATTATTTTTGCTTTTCCGGCATTTCGCCCTCCTATTGAAACTCGTGTAGCATCGACACTTTCAATTTTTGATGCACCCGATTTATAGAAATACAATGGTCTTTTAGCTCCCGAATACGTAATGAGATACGTATTATCAGCCTGTTCTTCGGCTAAACAAAGAGCAAGATCCATTCCATCGTTATTATCAGTGGCCTCCTGCTTCAATGCATTTCTAAGATTGGCATTGAGCTGAACAAGTATTTCAGAGGTGTCGGTCAATTCTTTTTCTTTCACAATTTCATTGAGCATGCGGCTACCGATCAACGACATGAAAGCACCAGGCACTCCATGTCCTGTACAATCGACAACTGCAATAAAAAACTTTTTAAGACCTTTATTGTCGACAAAAGGCGAAAACCAATAAAAATCGCCAGAAACAATATCTTTTGGTCTATATAAAATAAACGATTCGCAATAATGATCCATATTTTCTTTTGCAGGCAATATGGCTTGTTGTATGGTTTGGGCATAGGTAATACTCGAAGTAATATGTTTGTTTTGCCTATCTAGTTTATCTTTCTGATGTTCAATTTCACTTTTTTGGCGTTCAATTTCTACGTTCTGATGTTTGAGTTTTTTATTGTCGTTGAGTTTTTGACGGAGCAAGATCAAAACGACAATTAAAAACATCACGACCCCAATTACACCTATTATTATGTAAAGGTTAATTTTTTTCTGATATGCTATTTGACTTTCTCGTTCTTTGAGTTGTGAGTTTCGCAACTCAACTTGCATTTCTCTTATTTTAGCAATTCGTTCGGTTACAACCAACGAATCGGCTGTAACCTTGAGTATGCCCGATGTTTTATTTAACTCTTCCTGAGTCATTGCTTTCTCGGTATTGGCTATCTGCACCTGGTTGCGAGCAGAAGTCTGCACCTCCTCCATTTCTTTTTTCTTTAATTTTTTATCGATTGAGGAGTATTTTTGGTAATATTCGAAAGCTAAAGTTGAATTTCCAATGCGTTCGTGACATTCGGCAATGGTACTATATGCTTTTCGCATAAGCGACAAATCGCCGATTTCAGGCAATATTAACAAAACCTGTTCGAGCATTGAAATGGCCTCAGAATACCGATCGAGCGACTGGAGGGAAGTGGCCACGTTGATCATTGCCGACGATTGTTCTTGCTTATTTCCAGTCTTTTTAGACAACGAAAGAACACTATTAAAAGCCGACAACGCATTTTGGTATTCTTCCATATCTGAATATAAAAGTCCCAAATTATTGTAAATTAAAAATATACCTTTTGAATTGTTAATCTGCAAATTATAGTCCAGCACTTTTTTAAAATTCTCAACAGCTTTTTTGTTAACGCCATTGTTCCAGTAGTAAAAAGCAGCTTTTGTAAAGTAATCGGCAGCTTTGGCAGGTTCGCCCTGACCAGAGAACTTGTTGCCTATTTCTTCATATTCAGAAACTTGAGCAAACAAAGCACTACTATTAAAAAGCAACAACAAACTGGTGTAAATAACTATCGTTAAAAATCGTTTCATCTGTAAAGAAATTAAATTCTTATACCTAATATTAAAATATCGTCAACTTGATTTCTAGAATCTTTCCAATTGCTAATTGTCTGATCTAAAATATGCTTTTGTTCTTTCATTGGTTTTTTGTAAATCTGAAGTAAAAGTTCTTGCAATCGTTTATATCGAAACTTTTGTTCATTAGGTCCACCAAACTGGTCGGCAAATCCATCTGAAAAAAGATAAAAACTTTCGCCTTGTTCAATGTCGACATATACATTATTAAAAGATTGGCTAAAATCTGAATGTATACCAACTGGCATACGGTCGGGTTTTAATATTTCCAACTGACCAAGTCTATTGATTTTATATATCGGGTTATTGGCTCCTGCAAAATTTAATTTATTGTCAACCATATCAAATATACAAACAGCAACATCCATTCCGTCGTTTGGCTCACCGTTACTTCTGTTCTGAAGCAACGAATCGATAACCTTTGTTCTTAATTTATTGAGAAAATCGGCTGCACTTTCAATACTTGCTTGATTGGCAATTTCGTTTATAAATGTAATACTTGCTATCGAGAGCAATGCTCCAGAAACCCCATGTCCTGTGCAATCTCCCAAAATTGCAATAATTTTCTTGTCGACTTTAGAGATCCAATAAAAATCGCCACCAACAACATTTTTGGGTTTATTGAGAATAAAATGATGTGGAAATAATGTGTTGATATTTTCGCCAATAGGTAAAATTACATTTTGTATGCGACTCGAATACCTCAAATCGTCCATTTTTGATTCAACATGATAGGCAATAGTTTCGCGCTGCAATTGAATATTTTCTGTATATTCCTTAATTTTTTCGTTTTGAGATTTTATTTGATGGTAACTTTTAACCAAGTCTAAAGAATGCTTAATACGAATAATTAATTCGTACATTTCAAAAGGCTTGGCAACAAAATCGTTTGCCCCGGCGTCGTAGGCTTGCTGTAAATCTTTTACTGAAGTTAATACAATGATTGGAGTATGCTTAAATGCTGGAAGTTTTCTTAATGCTTTAATAGCATCGATTCCATTCATTTCAGGCATAACAACATCTATGAGAATAACATCGGGCTCTTCCTGCAAAGCGATTTTATATGCTTCCTTGCCATTATGAGCCAAAAACAACTCAAACTCATTCATACCATTGATGGTATTGCTAATGAAGCTGAGAATACTTTTAGAATCGTCGGCTACTAAAATCTTATACTTTTTCACTTTACTTGTCTTTTGGCTACAACCACAAATGTAATTCCCTGTAACTATGGTTTATAAATTATTAAACTTTTGACAATGAAAAATAATAAATTATCCGCAATATTTCAATGTATATTTGTACTTTATTTTTATTTGAAGTGAAAATTATTTGTATAAACAACAATATTGATCTTAATAGCCTCTATCAGTCAACGAATGAGCTGTCATACTTTTTCAAACCCGACAGTTGTTTGGTTTTAAACAACCGATCGTTCTACATCCCCGATTTTTCGGACAATATCACATACTCGCTCAATGTAGTTTTTAAAATAAATCGTTTGGGCAAAAATATTTCGAAACGTTTTGCATATAGATATTACAATGAGATTGGTCTTGGAATTTCATTAACCGCAAATGATCTATTGACCGAGGCTATTAAAACCAATAAACCATGGGACATTGCAACTTGTTTCGATTATTCGTCAGTCATTGGCGACTTTATTAACTTCGAAACACTCGAAAGCTCGAATATTATAAACATATCTATTAAAACAAACAATGTTGAAATTTGGAATAATGGTATCAACAATATTAAAGAGAATATAGATACAGCTATTGAATTTATTTCCAAACAATCTACTTTAAAAATAGGCGATTACATTTACTTACCGGCATTTACATCTAGTAAATCATTGAAAATAGGCGATAATCTTGAAGGTTATCTAAATTCGTCGAAGTTGGTTTGTGTTGAGATTAAATAAATTTTGAAATTCGAAAAAGCAATAATTACTTATAAATCTTCATTTTATTAAGAGCTGCCTGATAAGCTTTTGCATTTTGGTTGTGTTGCATTAAGGTAGTAGCAAAAGTATGATATCCCGAAAAATCGGACTTTGCGCAAAAATACAGATACTTATGCTCTTTATAGTTGAGTACTGCATCAATAGCACTTATTGAAGGCATACATATTGGACCAGGTGGCAATCCAGTGTTTTTGTATGTATTGTAAGGAGAATTGACCTCAAGATGCTTCAAAAGTATTCTTTTAATTGTAAAATCGCCCAGCCCGAATTTTACCGTTGGATCGGCTTGCAAGGGCATATTTCGCCTCAGTCGATTTATATACAAACCTGCAATAGTCTCATATTCTTTTGGTTTAGACGATTCTTCATTAATTATCGAAGCTAAAATTGACACCTCAATTTTATTAAGACCAACTTTATCGAGACTAGTTTTACGCTTTTCGTTCCAAAATCGATCGTATTCTTTGTTCATTTTCTCGGCAAACTCGTCGATGCTAATATTCCAATAAACTTCATAAGTGTTAGGTATAAACATTGCAATAGAATTCGCTTTATTAAAACCCATTCCCTTCAATTTCTGCTCGTTTTCGAAATATTGAACAAATTGAGCAGAATCGAACTCTAACTGCGAGTCAATAACTCGAGCCAAAACATTGATATTTCTTGCATTGCTAAATTTCAACTTAACAGGGGTTTGTTGTCCACTTCGAAGTAAACCTACTAACAACTTGTTGTTTATACCACTGTTTATTTTGTAACGCCCAGGTTTAACATAATGTACATAATTAAGTTTTTCGGAAACCCACTCGAACGAAGCAATATTCTTTACGATATTTTGTTCAACAAGTATTCGTTTTACATCTTCAAAAGTAGACCCAGTTGGAATATTTATAAAAATGCTGCTCTTATTAACAATTGAAACATTTGAAACATAAAGCCTTTTATATGTATTCCATCCCTTAACACCCAATACAATCGACACAATAATTACAAAAGAATAAAAAACCTTTTTCAACACATTCAATTTTTATAATTAGAAACCAAAAAACAAACCTAATAGAAAAATTTGATACCAAACAAAAAAAAATAAAACATTTTACAAAACTTCACATCCAATTGTTTTTCATCTATTTGAATACCAACAAACGTAAATACAAAAACACAAATAAATATTTTAACAAGAAAAAATTGCAAAAATTTGAATAATAATCCGATAATGAATAACTTTAAGGCCTTAGAAATTTTTAAAAAATATAGAAAGAATAAACACATATAACCCTTCTATACCTAAGTATATAATGAAAATTGAAAACGTCAATAAACTTTTTCACTTATTAAGCAACGACAATTTAAGTTTTATATATCAGGGTAATTTCAACGACGAAATTACTCACCGAATCATCGATTTAAGTGAAATAAACAATATAATTCAAGATCAGGGAAAACTCAACAACAAAGTATCTGTATTATTGGCAGAATGCTTTCAGAATATAATAAGGCACGGCGATATTCCAGTAGTTAAATTCATTTCTCCCGAAAAAACCGGCATATTTATAACACGAAGTTTTGGTCATTCATATATTATTACTTCAGCAAATATTATTGAAAATATAGAAATTCCTAATTTAAAAAGAAAACTAGAACAAATCAACAACCTTTCGAAAGAAGAGCTCAAGGAACTGTATTTGAGTGTACTATCGAACAGCGAGTTTTCAAATAAAGGAGGGGCTGGTCTTGGGCTTATAGAAATGGCTCGAAAATCGGGTCAGAAGCTCGATTTCGATTTTGTTGAATTAGACAATAAAATATCCTATTTTTATTTACAGGTCAATTTATTGGCCGAAATTGACCTGAACAACAACCTTCTACACGAAAGAGTTAATTTATCGATCGCCAAAGATTTTCATCAATTAATGAATGAAAATAACATTTTCATTATTCACAAAGGTGATTTTTCGCAACACACATTGGTGCCAATTTTCAGAATGATTGAAGACAATATTGAAAAAAATAAAGAAAAAGGCTCGTTCAAAAAAAAGATCGTTCATGTACTCATCGAAATATTGCAAAACGTAAGCAAACACACTCCAGAAATTAACAATTCACGAGAAGGGATATTTATTATGGGGCGTCACAATGAGAAATATTCAATTGCAACCGGTAATTATATACGAAAAACTGAAGTTTCGAAACTAAAAAAACAAATTGATAGTCTGAACAACAATACTAAAGAAGAACTAACAGATGTTTATAAAAAAACATTGTTAACAATACTTGAGACCGGACAATACGAACCCTTGGGGCTAATAAATATTAAAAGAGAGTGTACCGACAATATTTCCTACGCCTTCCATCCTATTAATAACGATTACGATTTCTTTTCTATTAATATATATATTTAGGATTATTTCAAGAGCATAGAAAAATCTAAATTCGTTCGCAATTTTAAATATAGCTATTTTTGGAAATAAAAGAATTGAGAACAAAAAATACAACTATATAATACGTTTACAATAGTTTTGTAACATCAATTTGAAATAAAAAACAATGAACATAGTAAAGAGTTTTGGCTTAGTAGCCCACGACCACATGAAGAATGAACTCATAGACTGGGCTTTGACCAATTGGGAAACAATATACAAGCACCGTCTTACCTGTACCGGCACAACAGGAAGACTTGTAGAAGAGGCTCTCCGTAAGAAATTAATTGAAAACAAAATAGACCCAAAAATTCTGAATATAAATTGCTTAAAATCTGGTCCTTTAGGAGGCGACCAACAACTTGGCGCCCTTATTTCTGAAAACAAAATTGACATTTTAGTTTTTTTCTGGGACCCAATGCTTCCTCAGCCTCACGAAGTAGATGTAAAAGCATTATTGCGCATTGCAGTTGTTTACAATATTCCTGTTGCTAACAACAGATCAACAGCCGATTTCTTGGTTACATCGTGTTATTTCAGCCAATCTTATACTCCTAAAACAAAAGATTTCAGCGCATATTTAAACAGAACCCTTTAAATTTATGAATAACGCGTTAAAGCTAATTCTTACTATTTTATGGGTTTATATTTCATTTGCAGCAAGTTACTCACAAATAGTAGATGTAGGATTGTACAATAAATCGTTACTCAAGTCGATCGTATTATCTGTAAGAAACGATCAATACGAACTAACCGACTCAAACACATTTTCATACAATTTAAAAAAAAATGAAGTATTGTGGTTCTCTGTAAAAAACGACAGCATATTGGTTTTTACAGAAAATAAAATGATTGGAATAAGTAAAACAGCGTATTTAATACCATATTCCGACAATTGCACGCTATCGTTAAAACCAACTGAGCCATCACTAAAGCGTCAATTGTACGACGATGGGATGAAAATAACTAGCAAATGGGGTGTTTTGCAATTAATCAACCAAACCGATATCGACAAATATGTTTCGGGAGTAGTCGAGGCTGAAGGAGGCCCAAAGGCTACAATCGAGTATTACAAATCGCAAGCATTGCTATGTCGGACATATTGCATACAAAACCTCAACAAACATTTAAATGATGGCTTTTTTCTTTGCGATGGTACCCACTGCCAAGCCTTCAATGGGCGAAGTGCAAATAGCGAAATAATAGATGCAACAAGCGAAACCTCGGGCATGGTTCTTACCGATGCAGATACAGTAATTGTATTAGCAGCCTTTCATGCCAGCTGTGGTGGTCATACCGAAAGTTCTGGCAATATATGGGGCGAAGAAAAAAGCTACCTCAAACCAGTGAAAGACCCCTATTGCTTGGGTCAGAATAATGCTAACTGGACTAAAACTATAAATCGCGACGAATGGATATATTATCTTAAAAGTAAAGGGTTTAAGATAAATGAAAACATACCGGCATCAGTGCTAAGTGCTTCGTGCCCAAAAAGATGCAAATATTTCGCCATTAACAAACAAAGCATTCCATTTACAAGCATAAGAAAGGATTTCAATCTAAGATCGGCAAATTTTTCGATAAAAGCAGACGATAAAAATGTTACTTTTAATGGTCATGGATTTGGTCATGGAGTAGGTCTATGCCAAGAAGGAGCAATGGAAATGTCGCGTAAAGGAAAAAATTATATCGACATTATCAATTTCTATTATAAAAATGTATTTACTTTTGAAATCGGATTGTTAAATCCAGTGAAGAATCCAAATATTCAACTGTTCGAAAAATAATATAAATGAAAAGCTTATTTTTAAAAGAGATTCAAAGTTTTTTCAGCTCGCTTACCGGTTATTTGATTATTGTAGTGTATCTTCTTGCCAATAGTCTTATGCTTTGGGTTATTCCGGGCAATTTCAATTTGTTCGACAATGGATATGCCAGTCTCGAACCCTTATTTGTACTTTCACCCTGGTTGTTTTTGTTTTTGGTTTCGGCAGTAACCATGAAATCGATAGCCGAAGAAAAGCGAATGGGCACTTTAGAGATATTGCTAACCAAGCCACTTACTGAATTTCAAATAGTTGCTTCGAAGTATATGGCATCTATAAGTCTTGTAATACTTGCAATAATTCCCAGTTTAGTTTTTTACATTTCAATATATCAAATGGGCAATCCACAAGGCAATATCGATATGGGAGGTACACTAGGCTCGTACATTGGATTGTTTTTTCTTGCCAGTATTTATACTGCTATAGGGCTATTTGCCTCCACACTTACCGACAATCAAATAGTAGCCTTTATCGTATCAATTTTATTTTCGCTGTTTATGTACCTTGGATTCGACACTATTGCAACAATGCTCCCCGATGCATTGCAGTGGATTAGCAGCTTAGGCATAAACGAACACTACAAATCTATGAGCCGTGGCATACTCGACACACGCGATATTGTTTATTTCTTAGGCGTCGATGCAATATTTATTTACCTTGCTCAATTTATACTACAAACAAGAAAATGGTAGTATTTTTATCATTATTTACCTGTAAAAAAATACAAATTTCTATTTAACCTCTTTGTACAATAGTATATTTTTATTTAGAACAAATAAAATTTATTTCTAATTTTCCCAAGAAAAAATAAAATTATCATTAATTTAGCGCTTGTTTTTAATTAGTCTAAATATGGTAAACGACGAAGTAAAAGAGACTGTAAAAAAAATATTTACAGATTATCTGGAGAAAAAGGGACATCGAAAAACACCCGAACGATATGCAATCTTAGATGAGATATATACGCGAACAGGGCATTTCGATATTGAGTCGTTGTATATATTTATGAAAAACAAAAACTATAGGGTTAGCAGAGCCACACTCTACAATACCATAGAACTTTTGCTTGAATGTAATTTGGTAATCAAACATCAGTTTGGCAAAAACATAGCCCAGTTCGAAAGAGCATTTCAATGCATTCAGCACGACCACCTTATCGACATCAAAACCGGCAGCGTAATAGAATTTTGCGACCCACGCATTCAACAAATCATTCGTACAGCATGTGAGATGAACAATTTTATACCTTCGCATCACTCACTATATATATATGGTTATAGTACCCTTGACGAAAAATTAAGTCAGAAGCCATAAAATTTTAAAAAAAACAACATAATTGTTTTTTTCGTGGGCAGTTTTTAAAAAAATTGTACCTTGTACCGTTTTTTGCGCCGAGATTAAATATCTCATTATTAAATAATAAAACTCTTTTACATATAAGAAATGAAAGTTGATGTTCTGCTAGGTTTACAATGGGGCGACGAAGGGAAAGGAAAAGTTGTTGATGTTTTGACTCCACGCTACGATGTTATATGCCGTTTTCAAGGCGGGCCCAATGCTGGCCATTCGTTAGAATTTGAAAACATAAAACATGTTCTACATTTAATTCCTTCGGGCATTTTTCATAAAGAAAAAAAGAACATTATAGGTAATGGTGTAGTACTTGATCCAATAACTTTCAAAAAGGAAATCGATCAATTAAAAGCATTGAATGTCGATCCAATAAAAAACCTTTACATTTCGAAAAAAGCACATTTAATAATGCCAACTCATCGAATACTTGATGCCGCATCGGAAGCGTCGAAGGGCACATCGAAAATTGGCTCAACGCTTAAAGGAATAGGACCGACATACATGGACAAAACCGGGCGTAATGGTCTTAGAGTGGGCGATATACTTTCGAAAAACTTCAAAGATCAATATAAAATATTGGTAGATAAGCACAAAGAATTGCTCAAGTTATACAACTTCGAATACAAAATCGAAGAATTTGAAGCCGGTTGGTTCGAAGGTATTGAATTGCTCAAGCAGTTCCATTTGATTGATAGCGAATATACTATTAATGAACATATTAAACACAACAAACGAGTATTGGCAGAGGGTGCACAAGGCACATTGCTCGATATCGATTTTGGCTCGTACCCATTCGTTACATCGTCAAACACAGTTTGCGCCGGTGCTTGTACAGGTATGGGAGTAGCTCCTAATAAGATTGGCGAAGTGTACGGTATTGTGAAAGCCTATTGCACACGAGTAGGAAGCGGCCCTTTCCCTACTGAACTTAATGACGAAACAGGCGAATTGCTCCGAACCAAAGGACACGAATTCGGTTCTACTACCGGTCGACCAAGACGTTGCGGATGGCTCGACCTACCTGCTTTGAAATATTCAATCATGATCAATGGCGTAACTCAATTGATATTGACCAAATCGGATGTACTTTCGGGTTTCAAAACATTGAAGATTTGCACTCATTACCTTGTCGATGGTAAACCTAGCGATCATTTCCCATTCGAAGTAAATGAAAGCATTGACCCAATTTACAAAGATTTTAAAGGATGGGACAATAACATAACAAAAGCTACTAAAAACAACGACTTACCCAAAGAACTAAAAGAATACATTGCTTTTATTGAGAAAGAAACAGGTGTTCCGGTTACAATTGTATCGGTTGGCCCTAAAAGAGATGAGATAATTTTTAGAAATTAGAACATCGTGTTTGGAAGCCAAGCTGGGATTACCATTTGCTATTGAACTCGTTGTCCCAGCTTGGTTTTGCTTTATCTTTATTGGTCAATCGATTGATTGCATCTTGATTTAACGGAACAAGCACACAACCCGGATAGGAGAAGCTAAAGAAAAAGCCAGTTCCATAAGTGAACAAACCTACCAATAACGCAGATTCGTTAATGGTGCGTCGCACTTCGCAAGTACCAATAACTTTATTTTGAACGCGAGCCTCAATTTGTGCTTTACCAGGCAAACCATAACGAGGAATTTCACCCACATTTTTTCCAATAAATTTGCCATTCTTATAAAGTTCGGCATCGGGGTATTGAACCAATACATAGGAGGTACCACATGACGACAAAAGAATCGAAACAAGAATCAACAATTTTATATAATGAAGGCTTTTCATTTTGTCTGTTTTCAAAAAGATGACAATTAAATACCTTTAAAATTGAGAATTACAGACAACATTATGGAAGCCGGATAGATATTTTTGACTTGCAAAGCAGGCAAAACGACTTTTCCGCCAATACGCAAATTTACATCGGAAGTTCTGCTTAACAACACACCACCACCTAACTGAACAAATAGTCCAGCTTTGTTAACATCGTTATTAATTTCTGTTTGATTGGCCTGGAAACCGCCAAAAGAAAGGGCTCCATTAAGATATGGTGTTACATCTTTATCGTTAAAAGGTTTTAGAACATTAATGGTTATCAATTGGTATTTTAGATCGCTAAAATAGAGCTCGCCCATAAGATCAAATATAAATTTGCGCGAATCGTACGAAAACACCATACCAAAACCTGCCGGATAAGGATTGTCCATTTTCGAAACTAGCCCGGGACCACCACCCAGAAGAACACCATATAGATATGAAGTTTGTTTTTTGTTGAGCTGTTTGGAATCGTAATTGGTAACAGTGTAGATATTTTCTTCATAAACACCACCATTGACATAACGCTCGGCAATACGCTGAAAAATTGGATCGAAATCGTCGGGCGAAAGGGCTTTATCGGTTCCTGTCCATTCTTTTTTGAGAGTTTCTGTGCTGTACACATTAACTGTAATCATCACCGTTTCGCCCAAACGATTGAGATCGCCCAGTATAAACTTTGTACAATTGAGCCTTTGCGCCTTTTCGGCAATGCGTTTCAGATCTTTTTCAATTACAGACGAATCTAATTGCTCGCTGAGCTTCACTTCGTATTTTTGGCTCGACTCCAGATAACTTTTAAACAACTTGGTCGCTGAAACTTTATAATCGTTTTTCAAGTTGTAGGTATCGAACATGGTAAGCATTACCTTTTCTTGAGCACCCATTGACAATGTTACACACAAAAAAAAGACAATGAATTTATTTAACTTTTTCATTTGGTTTGTATTTAAGATTTCTACTTTGTTTTCAAATATTATGCCAAAATTCTATTTTTTGACCTAACACAAAGAAAAACATGAATAAAATTTGAAACTTGTAAAACATCTATTTTTTTTTAACTTTACCCTATCAAAAAACTACTAAATGAAAGCTATAACAGATCTTTTCGAAGAGTCGGTAAATAAATTTAAAGACAAACCCTACCTTTTGGAAAAACGCAATGGCAAATATGAGCCAACAAGTTATATCGAAACCCGTGAGCAGGTATATAGGTTTGCTGCCGGGCTCATGAGCTTAGGCATACAGAAAGGCGATCGTATCGCGTTGCTTTCGGAAGGGCGCAACAATTGGGTAATTGCAGAGCTGGGTATATTGTATGTCGGCGCTGTTAATGTTCCCCTCTCTATTAAACTCAACGAACCTTCGGAAATAAAATTCAGACTCGAGCATTCGGGATCACGAATGCTCATTGTATCTCGAAATCAATCGAATAAAATTTTATCTATCAGCAACGAATTGCCCGAACTCGAAAAAATTATTTTTTTCGACCCGAAAGAAATTCTTGGTGAACGAGAAATAATGTTTGAAAGTATTCTTAAACTTGGCGAACATTATCTTACGAATCGCAAAGAAGAGTTTAAACAACGATGGAAAAGTATAGAACCCGGCGACTATGCAAACATTTGCTATACATCGGGCACTACGGCAGACCCAAAAGGTATTGTATTGACCCACAGAAACTACACATCCAATACCGAACAATCGCTATCCATTGTAAAAACCATGAGTACATGGGTTACCTTGGTTATTCTTCCTTGGGATCATGCATTTGCGCATAGTTGCGGCATATTCTCGATGATGAAAGCTGGGGCATGTATTGCTTCTGTCGAGGTTGGAAATACCCCAATGGAAACCCTCAAAAATATACCTATTAATATAAAAGAAGTAAAACCTCATTTTATAATGAGTGTACCTGCTTTGAGCAAGAATTTCAGAAAAAACATAGAAACAGGCATACGAAGTAAAGGTAGAGTAACAGAGATTCTTTTCAAACTGGCACTTGCAAATGCCTATGCATACAACGGAATGGGCAATAACATGGGCTCTGGTTGGCGCATACTATTAAAACCCTTTGTAGCATTGTTCGACAAGATTCTATTTTCAAAAATACGTGCTGTATTTGGAGGAGAGATGTTGTTTTTTGTTGGAGGTGGCGCTATGCTCGACATTGAGCTACAACGATTTTTTGCTGCTATTGGAATACCAGTATACCAGGGGTATGGACTCACCGAGGCTTCGCCGGTAATATCGGCCAATAGTAAAGAATCTGTCAAATTTGGTTCTTCGGGCATTGTAGCGCCCGCTATCGATATAAAAATTTGCGACGAAAAAGGGCACACCTTGCCTATGGGTGAAAAAGGCGAAATAGTGATTAAGGGAGAAAATGTAATGAATGGTTATTGGCGCAACCCAAATGCCACAGCCGAAACAATCAAAGATGGCTGGCTTTATACGGGCGATATGGGTTCGTTGGACAAAGATCGATTTTTGTTTGTTTTTGGGCGTTTCAAATGCCTTTTGATATCGGACGATGGCGAAAAGTATAGCCCAGAAGGTATTGAAGAAGCTCTTGTTGGAAATTCTCCTTTTATCGATCAAGTAATGCTATACAACAACCAGAACCCATATACCGTTGCCCTTATTTACCCCAACAAAGAAGCTTTGAAAAGATATTGTAAAGAAAAACATTTGAAATCGGAAAAAACAGAAATGTTACAATTGTGTTTAAAGCATATCGAAGGTGAAATAGCCGAATATAAACAAGGTAAAAAATATGGAAATTTATTTCCCGGAAGGTGGTTGCCGACAACATTTGCAATTATTCCGGAAGGATTTACCGAAGACAATCATTTTTTGAACAGCACACTTAAAATGGTACGAGGCAAAATAACCAAGCATTACAAAGAAACCCTTGACTATCTGTACACACCCGAAGCAAAAAACATTGCTAACGAACGCAATATGGAAACAATGAGGGAATTACTAATTACAAATTAATGTCGTTTAGCTAAGTAATATCAACTTTTTAATTACCCCTAAATCCCCTAAAGGAGACTTCATTATAACCCCTTTAGGGGATGGGGGTAAAAAGAAGAATGTTAACTAAACGACGTTGAATTACAAATGACTAATTAATAGACAATAGAAAGTAATCAATCCTGAGAAATATGAAATACTACATTATTGCAGGAGAAGCATCGGGAGACCTTCATGGTTCGAACCTTATGAAGGGGCTTAAGAAACACGATACCGAAGCAACATTTCGCATTCTGGGTGGCGATCTAATGGAAACCCAGGGAGGCAATCTGCTGAAACATTATCGAAACATGGCTTTTATGGGTATTGTGAGTGTTTTGCAAAACCTTAAAACAATTAAGAAAAACCTTCGCGATTGTCAAAACGACATCCTTGAATTTAAACCCGATGTAGTAATACTTATTGATTATCCGGGGTTTAACTTACGAATTGCTCGATTTGCAAAAGAAAATGGTTTTAAGGTTTTTTATTACATATCGCCCAAAATATGGGCATGGAACAAAGGACGCATCAAACAAATAAAAGCTTTTGTCGATAAACTCTTCGTTATTTTTCCATTTGAGATCGATTTTTATAAAAAATATCATTACTCAGTTACTTTCGAGGGCAACCCATTGATCGATTCTGTATCGAACTTCAAAAGCCAAAACGGAGAAGATTTTCTATCGTTTACCAAACGTAACGAATTGCCCGAAAAGCCAATATTGGCATTGCTAGCAGGCAGCCGTAGGCAAGAGATTGAGTTTTGCCTGCCCGATATGATTGAGGCCTCTAAAGAATTTACCGACTATCAAATAGTAATTGCTGGCGCCCCATCGATCGAACCATCGTTTTATAGCAGGTTTATAGCGGGCAAAAATGCTTCGATTGTATACGGACAAACATATCATTTGCTTAACAATGCTAAAATGGCAGTTGTAACAAGCGGAACAGCGACCCTCGAAACAGCCTTATTTAAAGTACCTCAGGTAGTTATATACAAAACACAGGGTCTGACATTTATTATTGGCCGATCGTTGGTTTGGATCAAATATTTTTCGCTTGTCAATATTGTTGCAAATCGAGAGGTGGTGAAAGAATTTCTTCAATTTAATCTGGTCGAAAACATTCGAAAAGAATTGAAGAAAATAAATGAAAACGAGTCTTATAGAAGCAAAATGATTGATTCGTACAACGAAATAGAACAGATGCTAGGCAAGCCAGGTGTTTCGGAGCGATCGGCAAAAATAATGATCGATAGTTTGATATAGATTTAATTGAAAAACTACTGAAACATCGAGTAATGGCATTTCTGAAAATCTTAGCAAGCAATTGGAATAAAAAGAATTGGCTTATTTGTTGTATTGTTTTGAGTGTGCTTATTATAAGTTTTTTTTATGGTTCAAAGATTCTCCACCCCAACAAATTTCTTTTTACAAAAAATGACGACGGACTTAAGAGCTATTACAACCTTGCCTGGCAAGTAAAACACAGCAATTCATTTACACAACTCGAAGGCATAAGCTATCCTTATGGTGAATCTGTTTTACTCGAAGATTGTAATCCTTTTTTCACAAGTGTTTTAAAAGCTGTATCTGTTGTATTGCCTATAGTAAAAGAATACCCGGTTGCGATTTTCAATATATGGCTACTGTTCTCGTTTGTATTGGGCATTTCCTTTCTTTTTATGATATTAAAAGAGTTTGGCATTCCCAATCTGTTGGCTCTGTTTGCAGCAAATGGTATTGGATTTATGTCGTCGCAAGCTTTGTTACTATCGCCCCCTGGGCATCTCAATCTGAGCTTTATATGTTTTTTTCCTATTGCGTGGTATTTCATTATTCGATATAACCAATATACAAATCCTTTAAAGTGGTCTATTCTAATCGCTTTAAACATACTCGTGTGGAATTATTCGCATGTATACTTGGGACTGATACTATTATTTTTTACATTCCTGAATCTGGTTGGTCAGTATATAATTTCCTTCTTTAAGAAGTCTTTTCAATGGCGGCTACTCATTGACTTAATTGTTCAGGTATTGCTTCCCACAGCTCTTATATTGTTGTTGGCTTATTTGAACAACAACCACCCCGACAGAATCGAGATGCCTTTTATGGATGGCTTTAGGGCATCGTTTTATTCGGTATTTATGCCGGCAATGTCGCCGCTTAAACCATTGTACACTAGTGCTTTATATTTATCGGTCCAGCAAAGCCAATCGTGGTGCTTTGTCGGGAACTACATTGGTTTGTGCTCAAACTTGATTATAGTTATTGTAATAATATATTTTGCAATAAGTCTATTTCAAAAGAGAACAAAGGATTTTTTAAACATTATACCTCTAAACTCGTGGATGTATGTATTGTCATCAATTGTTGTTTTATTGTTTTCGATGGCAATACCTTTCAGATTTTTGCCACAGGAAATTATAGATAAAATTCCGCTCATCAATCAGTTTAGCTCGTTTGGGAGGTTTGCCTGGGCTTTTTACTATGTTATATGTGTTTTGAGTGTGGTTGTTCTGTACAAATTATTTTACAAAAAGGTTTGGGGCAAAGTTCTTGTTTTTGCAATGGTTTCATTGTATTTGTTAGAAGGGAGCGCCTATCATTTGGAGGTTTCGAAAATTGCTCAACAAAATATCAATACCTTTGACAAAAACAACTTAAACGCAAGCGAAAAATTGCTTAATGAGATATCGTCGAACGATTTTCAGGCAATTATGCCCGTTCCGTGTTTCTTTAAATTTTCTGTGCCCTTTTTAACAGTGAATTCTGACAGTTCGGTATATTACACCACACTTGCATCGTACCATAGCGGAATACCTATTGCGAGCACCTATTTGTCGCGACCATCGGTAAGCGAATCGCTCAATATTTACCAAATGTATTTTAGCTTTCCTTACCGAGTATTTCCAAAGGAAGTTTTGAATAATAAGAAAAACCTTGCTATAGTCTTTTGCAAAGCCGATAGCACTATACTTACTGATAACGAGCGCGAACTGCTTTCCATTTGCAGTGTTTACAGGCAAAATAATTACATATCGGTATTGAGTCTCAATATTGACAGCCTTCACAACTGGGAACAAAAGGAAAACAAGCTGAGAGACAAGAACCTGCCTCGATTATTACCATTCAATGGCATTTGGGCAGAAGACACTAACCAGTTTGTGTATTTCGACGCATTCGACACCCTTGCGACTCAATCAAATCTGAAGAACAAACAAATATTTGTAGGCAATAAAGGCGATTACAATCGGGTATTTAAAATAAACTCCGCGCCCATGGACACAAGCAAAGAGTATACACTCAGTTTTTGGTATTACTGCTATGTTTGGAATCAAACGTTTAACACAGCCATCATATCGGAACGCGACAGTACCGATGCAATTGTTCATGAGTATTATTATTCGCCCATCGACAGCCGCACGATTGAGGGCTGGTGGTATTTTACAGAAAATAAATTTAAGGTACATCCTCGTACCCATAACATTTCACTTACCTTTCATGGCAATTCGTTTTTCGAGCAATGGTATGCTGTAGACGATGTTATGATTCGCGAATCTGAAAAAGATATTTATTTCACTCGCGACACTTTAATGTATAAAAACAATAAAAAATTCTGCATTCTAAAACAAAATAAAAAAACACAGAGAAACAAAGACACAGAGTAATTTATTCTATGTAACTCTGAGTTCACATTATTGCAATCAATATTATTTAAATCTTATTTTTTTGTTAAAAGAAATAGATTTTTATACATTTGCAGCATCAGAATAGGGGTGCCTTACATGAACAGGCTGAGATCAAACCCATTGAACCTGATCCGGGTAATGCCGGCGAAGGGAATGAGCATTTTCTAATGTTATAGGTGTTAATCAACTTCTATCTCTGTTATAATTAATTTTTAACTAAATTTTATAACACATGAGAAAGACTTCTTTACTTTTTTCGGCTTGCTTATTTCTACAAGCAACAAGTATTTTTTCGCAACAATCAACAGAAAAATTGGACGAACCAATGGCGATATTCGACAGCATTGTGATTGACGAGGTTGTGGTATCGTCGATTAGGGCACAAAAAAACACCCCTACCACGTATAGCATTTTAGACAAATCGGAAATAAACAAGACCAACCTTGGTCAAGATGCGCCATATTTGCTAAACATGCAACCTTCAGTAGTAGTATCGTCAGAGGCCGGAGCAGGAATAGGTTATACAAGTATGACAATTCGCGGTTCGGACAAAAAGAAAATTAATGTAACAATAAACGGAGTACCGCTTAATGATGCAGAATCGCACGGTGTGTATTGGGTCGATGTACCCGACATATCGTCGTCGGCCCAAAGCATACAGATACAGCGCGGCGTAGGCACATCGACCAACGGTTCTGGGGCTTTCGGAGCATCAATCAACATTTTAACCAATAACTATTCTTCAAAACCTTTTTTAGAATATTCGGGAGCAGTAGGTTCATATAATACAATTAAGAACTCTTTACATGTAGGATCGGGACTAATAAAAAAACATTGGTTTGCTGAAGCCAAAATTGGTCAAATAAAATCGGATGGCTATCGCGACAGGGCATGGTCAAACTTACGAAATTATTTTAGTCAGCTGGGTTACACTACTGACCAAACACTTGTGAAACTTGTTGCTTTTGGAGGTTGGGAAGAAACCTACCAAGCTTGGTATGGCATAAATAAAAAGATTCGCGACAGCATTAGAACATACAACCCTGCCGGTTTTATTTCAACAGATTCAGACGGCAAAGAAATATTTTACGATCAAATGATAGACCATTACCAACAAGACCATATTCAATTGCATTTTGCGCATAAGTTTAATGAGCATCTCAAATTGAATATGGCTCTACACTATACTTATGGTCGCGGATACTACCAAGATTACTTTAGTGCTAACGATCAATGGGGCTGGTATCCTATAACCAATTTCAACATTGCGCCAATTATAAACGGAACAGATACAACACTATATTCCGATATAGTTCACCGACTTTGGCTACAAAATCATTATTATGGTCAAGTTTGGGGGCTAAATTACTCCAAAGACAAACTTAACCTAGCATGGGGGGGAGGTATTCATCAATATACTCCAGCTAAACACTTTGGAGAAGTAATCTGGGCCAAAGATCCATCAATAAAACTTGACAACAAACCATACTATGAAAATGAAGCCTCAAAATCGGATTTTAACAATTACCTTAAAGTCAACTACTTAATCGAAGAAAAATTAAACCTTTATGGCGATGTGCAATTTAGGGCGATAAGCTACAATGCTTGGGGTAATAATCGAGAATATACCGACGGAAAAATATCGATCAATACAAATTATTTTTTTCTGAATCCAAAGTTTGGTGCATATTTCGAAATAAACAAAACTACAAATGTATACAGTTCGTTTGCAATAGCCAACCGCGAGCCTAACCGCGACGACTTTATGAATTCGACTGCTGGCACCAAACCCAAATCTGAAACCCTTTATGATTTAGAAATTGGAGGTAGACATTATAGTAAAAACTTCAATTTTGAGATCGTATTGTATAATATGAATTATAAAAATCAACTTGTACTAACAGGAGCACTCGATACAGAGGGAAGCCCCTTACGAAAGAATGTTGATAAGAGCTACAGACAAGGTATTGAATTATCAATAGGAATTAAACCATTGAGTTTTATTTCTTTTGAAGGAAATATTGCACTTAGTACAAATAAACTAATCAATTTCCCTACACAAGATTCGGTCGGCGCACCTATAATTCTGAAAAACAATACAATTCCATATTCTCCATCGATTATTTCTGGACATAAAATTTCATTCATCCCTGTAGATAAATTCGAATTTTCAATTCTTGGAAAATATGTTGGAAAACAATATTTAGACAATAATCAAATGGAAGATAGATCTTTAATCTCTTATTATATTACCGACATTCATGTTAATTACTTAATCGAAATAGAAAAATTTGGCAAATTCAACTTATTGCTCAATGTAAACAATTTATTAAATAAAAAATACGACTCTTATGGAAGCATAAGTTCATCGGGGAAAACAAAATTTTTCCCACAAGCCACTCGAAACTTTATGTTCGGATTGAATTACAAGTTTTAAAGACAATACGCAAAGAAGCAAAGGTGCTGTGAATATAATAAATATACTTGCACCTTTGTTTCTTTGGTATTTTTAGAGTTTCATTAAACACAATTTTTCAAATCGAAAAAAAATTACCAAACTTTAGCAAAGTTCGTCTTTTATGTTTATTCTAAATCACAAATGATTCCCACTTTTTGCACATTGAATTAAAATGAAAGCAAAACAATCTTTTACACTAAGTTTCAGATTCGGGAATTGGCATAGAAGAGGAATACCAAGAAAGCATTTTTGAAAATTTTACCAAAGTTGAAAATATCACTAAATTATACTCAGGAACAGGACTTGGGCTCGCTATTTCAAAACGACTTGGCGAAATACTTGGCGGAAAAATATGGCTCAAATCTAAAATTGGAGAAGGTTCGACATTTTATTTCACCCATCCTCTTATTACATAATCGTTTTGATCCAATCTTTTAAAAATCTCGAACAATTCAGATCTATAAATATTTTTGAATCTATCCAAATTATAAATCTTACCTTTGCAAACTTTAAAACACAAAGATGTCAGCAGAGAATTTTGTCGATTATGTAAAAATATATGTACGATCAGGTAAGGGAGGTCCGGGCTCATTACACTTTCGACGCGAAAAGTTTATACCCAAAGGAGGTCCCGATGGCGGCGACGGCGGACGTGGGGGTCATGTGATAGTACGAGGCAATAGCCAATTGTGGACGATGCTTCACCTCAAATACAAACGCCATATTTTCGCACAAGACGGCGAAGGTGGACGTGGAGCGACTGAACATGGTGCCGATGGCAAAGACGAATACATTGAAGTGCCACTTGGAACCGTTGCCAAAAATGCCGAAACAGGCGAAATACTTTTTGAAGTAACCGAACACGACCAAGAGATTATATTGGCAAAAGGAGGCAGAGGCGGTATGGGCAACGAGCATTTCAAATCGGCAACCCAGCAAACACCTCGCTTTGCTCAAACTGGCGACCCAGCTATAGAAATGACCATAATACTCGAACTCAAAATATTGGCCGATATTGGTCTGGTAGGCTTCCCCAATGCTGGCAAATCGACCCTTTTGTCGGTCGTATCTGCAGCAAAACCCAAAATCGCCGACTACCCATTTACAACACTAGTTCCTAATTTAGGAATTGTCAACTATCGCGACAATCTGTCGTTCGTAATGGCAGATATTCCGGGAATAATCGAAGGTGCTAGCGAAGGAAAGGGTCTAGGGCTTAGATTTCTAAGGCATATCGAGCGCAATTCTATGCTTTTGTTCATGATACCTGCCGATTCGAAAAGCATTAAAGAAGAATACAATATTCTTCTAAATGAATTGAAACAATACAACCCAGAACTGCTAGACAAGAGGCGCATTCTGGCAATAACCAAAAGCGATATTGCCGACGAAGAGCTCGTTGCCGAAATGAAAAAAGACCTCCCTCCTATTCCAAATATTTTTATATCGTCGATCACCAACAAAGGAATTATTGAGTTGAAAGACTTGATATGGAGAGAACTGAATAAGTAATTTTTTTATTTGCATTTTAAATGTAAATTTGTTCTCCTTTTTAAAAAACAAAATGCCACTTTAAGCACGCAGCCCAAGTGGCTATTAAATAAAACAATATGAGTGCAGCAATGACAGAAACCCTTACTTACAAAGTAAAAGACATGAGCCTTGCCGAATTTGGGCGCAAGGAAATAGAAATAGCCGAAAAAGAAATGCCGGGCTTAATGGCATTACGTAAAAAATATGGCACAGAAAAACCTTTAAAAGGTGCTCGTATTACTGGGTCGCTACACATGACCATACAAACAGCCGTATTGATCGAAACCTTGGCCGAACTTGGAGCCGATGTTCGTTGGGCTAGTTGTAACATTTTTTCGACCCAAGACCATGCTGCTGCGGCTATAGCTGCACGTGGCATACCCGTATTTGCTTGGAAAGGCGAAACCCTCGAAGAATACTGGTGGTGTACCGATATGGCATTGAAATTTCCCGGCGGAAAAGGGCCCAACCTCATTGTTGACGATGGAGGCGATGCCACATTGCTTATACACTGGGGCTTCAAAGCCGAAAACGATGCAAAAAGCATAGACCGCAAGGCAGGAAGCCACGAAGAAGCAATTATTCTCGATACTATTAAAAGAATTTTGGGCGAAGACAACCAACGTTGGCATCGCTGTGTAAGCGAGTTGAAGGGCGTTTCGGAAGAAACAACCACTGGTGTTCATCGCTTGTATCAAATGATGGAAAAAGGCGAACTGCTCATTCCAGCTATCAATGTTAACGACTCAGTGACCAAATCGAAATTCGACAACCTCTATGGATGCCGCGAATCGTTAGCCGATGGTATCAAACGCGCTACCGATGTTATGATTGCTGGCAAAGTTGTTGTAGTTTGCGGATATGGCGATGTTGGTAAAGGTTCGGCTCGCTCAATGCGTGGTTATGGCGCTCGTGTAATAGTTACCGAAATAGATCCTATCTGTGCATTGCAAGCCGCAATGGAAGGCTTCGAGGTTAAACCTATTGAAGACACTTTGGCAGAAGGAAATATCTACGTTACTACCACCGGAAACAAAGATATTATTACCATCGAGCACATGGCAAAAATGAAAGACCAAGCCATTATTTGTAATATTGGTCACTTCGACAACGAAATACAAGTCGATAAGCTCAACTCATACTCAGGCATCAAAATTGTAAACATCAAACCTCAGGTCGATAAATATATATTCCCCGATGGACATGCTATTTTCCTTTTGGCCGAAGGACGTTTGGTTAATCTTGGCTGCGCTACCGGTCACCCATCGTTTGTAATGAGCAACTCATTTACCAATCAAACCTTAGCTCAAATCGATTTGTGGAAAAACAACTACAAAGTAGATGTGTACCGCTTGTCGAAAAAGCTCGACGAAGAAGTTGCACGCTTACACCTTGAACAAATTGGCGTAAAACTTACCGTTTTGACCAACGACCAGGCCGATTATTTGGGTGTTCCTAAAGATGGACCATACAAACCTGAACATTACAGGTATTAATACCTGTTTAAAATATTTTTTTACATACAAAAAAGCGGAATCTGACAAGATCTCCGCTTTTTTATTGCCTGTATAATAGCAAGTTAGTGTTTATCTCTAGTTCATTTCTTATCAAAAAATGAATCATATATGTCTAATATACAGATCAATATATCAAAAATGTAAAAATAACAAATAAAAAAAGACAAATTTTTCTTATTTCTACATTTTGTCATATTTAATGTATTTCAATCTACATTATTTTTACATTATTGAATTTATAAGAATAAATGCCTGTTAATATCTTTCTGATTTTAATCGACGGTCAATAACATTTGAACAAGGTATTTTTATATATGTTTGCAATTCGAAAAAATAAAAAATGGCACCCGACGATATTGAATTGGACAATAATACAGAAGATGTAAACAATACACCCGACGAAAACACTGAAGCAATTTCAGACAATTCATCGGCTGGAATTCATGCATTGGTCAATCAGACTGTACTATCGGGAATGTACCAAAATTGGTTTCTCGACTATGCATCGTATGTAATACTCGAAAGAGCAGTGCCACACTTAAATGATGGTTTAAAGCCTGTACAACGACGCATACTCCATTCGATGCGCCGCCTCGACGACGGACGATACAACAAAGTTGCCAATATTATTGGCCACACCATGCAATTTCACCCACATGGCGATGCATCTATTGGCGATGCCCTAGTGCAACTCGGCCAGAAAGACATACTCATAGACCAGCAAGGTAACTGGGGCAATATATTAACAGGCGACAGTGCTGCTGCTCCACGTTATATCGAAGCACGACTTTCGAAATTCGCACTCGAGGTGGTTTTCAACCCCAAAACAACCGAATGGAAGCTGTCGTACGATGGTCGTAATCAAGAACCTGTCACACTACCTGTAAAATTCCCACTTTTGCTTGCACAGGGAGTTGAAGGTATTGCTGTTGGTTTAGCATCAAAAATTTTGCCCCACAATTTCGTTGAACTTATCGAGGCTTCAATATCGATATTAAAAGGACAAGCGTTTCAGATATTTCCCGATTTCCCGACCGGCGGCATGGCCGATTGCTCGCGATACAACGACGGTTTGCGTGGTGGACAGGTTAAAGTAAGAGCAAAAATTGGCAAACTAGAGAAAAAAGCCCTCGTTATTACAGAAATTCCTTTTGGAACAACAACCTCTTCGCTGATCGAATCGATTTTGAAAGTCAACGAAAAAGGTAAAATCAAAATTCGAAAAATAGACGACAACACTGCCGAGAATGTAGAAATAGTAATACATCTGCAACCGGGTGTTTCGCAAGACATAACCATAGATGCACTTTATGCACTTACAGATTGCCAAATAACACTAAACCCCAACAGTTGCCTAATATTCGACGACAAACCGAGGTTTATGCCTGTTTCGGAGATTCTAAAATTCAACACCAACCACACTGTCGAATTGTTAAAAACCGAGCTACAGATAAAAATGTCGGAGCTCGAAGACAGTTGGCATCAGGCATCGCTCGAAAAAATATTTATTCTTCACGAAGTATATGAACTCATAAAAGAGTGTAAAACCGAAGAGTCGATTTTAAAAACCATCGACGAAGGTTTAAAACCATATATTAAAGAACTTAGACGCCCCGTAACAGAAGAAGATTTGGTTCGTTTATCGAACATTCCGATCAAACGAATTTCAAAATTTAGTTCATTTCAAGCCGACAACTACATTAAAGGTGTAGAAGACGACATGGTTAAAGTACAACACGACATTGATCATATTGTACCATTTACCATCAAATATTTTCAAAATATACTGAAAAAATACGGCGAAGGACGCGAACGCAAAACCGAATTGCGCAGCTTCGATACCATAGAAGCCATAAACGTAGTAGCTGCCAACGAGAAACTCTATGTCAATAGAGACGAAGGTTTTATTGGGTTTGGATTGAAAAAAGACGAATATGTATGCGATTGCTCAGATATTGACGATGTGTTGGTCATTAGAAACGATGGTATTTACATACTTACCAAAATTGAAGACAAAAAATTTGTTGGCAAAAACATAAAACATGTAGCCGTATTCAGAAAAAATGACAATCGCACGATTTATAATATTGTTTATTTCGATGGCGAAAGTGGCATAACTTTTATGAAACGCTGTGCAATAAACGGTCTACAGCGCGACAAGGAATACAATCTCACACAGGGAACAGCACATTCGCGTATCGTTCACATGAGCGTAAACCCCAATGGCGAATCTGAAATACTTAAAGTCACCCTTCAACCCAGAAGCCGGGTTAAAAATCTGGTATTCGAAATAGACCTATCGACCATTGCAGTTAAAAACAAAAGTTCGGTAGGCAATATACTCACACGATTTGCGGTGCACAAAGTATCGTCGACGGGCAAAGGCGAATCGACTTTGGGAGGTACCCGTATATGGTTCGACGATACAGTTCATCGCCTCAACGTTGAAGAACGAGGCCGATACTTGGGCGAATTTCATGCTGGAGACCGCTTGTTGGTAGTTTCCGAATCGGGGCACTACCGCTTGAGCAACTACGACCTTTCGAACCATTTCGAAGACGATCTACTTGTAATAGAAAAATTTAACCCTAAAAAAGTATATTCGGCTGTTTATTTCGATGGCGAACAAAAATTTCACTATCTCAAACGTTTTGTATTTGAAATAACCGAAAAAGTTGCAGACTTTATAGGCGAGGAAGACAATTCGAAGCTTTTGTTACTTACAGCCGAAAGGTTTCCCCAAATTGAAATTAGTTTTGGCGGAAAACACAAAAGTCGCCCTTCGGAAAAAATAGATGTTTACGATTTTATTGCCGTTAAGGGATTTAAAGCTAAAGGGAAAAGACTTACGACCTTTGAAGTAAAAGAAATTTCAGAAATAGAACCTCTTGAAAAAGATATAACAGAAGAGTTGGAATCTGAGACAACAGAAACACCCAGTACGCCAACAGATGCAGGTCCAATTTCCGAAACCGAAATTTTCAAGGACAACAAACCAGGAAATGCAACACAAGCTTCGCTTTTCTAAGCTTTTGTTCCTACTTTTTCACCCATTTTAACAAGGGATTCAATTTTCTGAGCCGATTGTTCAACAATATCGGTATCGGGCTGTACGGCACCCCTTTTAAAGAGTTGAATTATAGTAGAACCGCCAAATTCGAAATATCCTTTTTCTTCGCCTCTTTTAAAGGTATGGTCTTTTCTAAAATGTTGAATCATTTTTCCGACAAATAAAGCTCCAACTTCTAAATGAGCAACATCACCAAAATTCTTTGTTTGTAATATTGTAAGTTCGCGGTAATTTTTCGACATTAGATTTTTAGTAACCGAAAGTGCCAATGGATGTACCGAGTGCAGAACACCTCTAATACGTTTAACTTTTTCTTGAATACCCTGGTCTATATAGCAATAACGATGGTAATCGGCAGGAGCCAAACGGTATATAAAACACCATCCATCGGCATAGTCTTTATCTAGTTTCTTGTTTTTCAACAAATCGTGTAACGAGTACCAGTAACCTTTAACAGGCAGGTTGTGTTGCTTAGAAAGATCGAAGACAAAAAGCCTCGAATCGGCGGGCGAAATCAAATGACTTGGCTCAAGATCGATCGGACGAGCTTCTTGTTTGAGCTCTCTAATAAAAAAATCGTTAAAACTTTTGAAAGATGCCAATGGACGCTTTACTTCGTCGAGATTTATGTTGTAATGTTTAATAAACTTGGGTATTTGAGCAAGACTATTTTTGCTTTTGACCATCTGACCGTATATAGCAGATATTACTCTTTTATTCAATATTGTATAAGTAAGCAATTTGCCAAGCTCGGTTTTGTATAGAAATGCCAATCCATCGACTTTATACGTGTTTTCGAATTCTAATTCTTTTGTTTTACGATTGTATAGTTTGGGTTTTCTCATTTTATATTAAAGAATCATTGTTGTCCAATTAAAAATAACAGATTTCTCATTTCGTTCGAAGTAAGAAATCACATATCAAAGATACTTAACCGATCAATATTATTAAAGAATCTGTAAGAAAGTTGCAAAAATAAAGTAAAGCAATGCAACATTTACAAAACAAATTAAATTTATTTTTCGAAATTTAATCTGTTTTTAATTTCACTTCGAAAGCCATGTAATAATTTTGCATTCGCATCAGCAAACTGATGACAATATGCTTTTCAAATATAATCAGGTAGAGAAACCGTTTCAGACATTGAAACGGTTTCTTAATTTTGAGCCTTCAATACTTGTTCGAAAATATTTTCAAAAGAATAATACCCCGTTTTTTTATCGACGACATTCTGTGCTACAAATATGACACCATTGCCAAAAGCCTCTCGTGAGATCGATTCGTGTATTAGCCTTACTGTTTGATAGGGAAATCCAAAAATAATTTCATGTTTCCCGACAATACCTCCTGCCCTAACCGAATTGATATTTTCGACTGCTATATCGAGCGATTCGGCAATTTTAACAGCTGTTCCCGATATACCTTCTTTTTGCTTGAAATGTTCTTCAATAATTTCGACATCGACCCAAGGAGCAATTTTCTTTAATAAACGAGCAACAAATAACAAGTAATTAACTCCCAGTGTTATATTGGGCGACCAAAACACGAGCGTTTGTTCCGACAATTGCTTAAGAAAATCGAGGGTCAAATTGTCGTAATGCGATATAGCCGATATTATTTTAACATGTCTTTTGGCTGCCTGTCGGCCATATTCGAATATCGATGTTTCGGACGAGAAATCGACTATAATATCGACCGGAAACAGATCGAGCAACTGTCCGATTTCCATTGAAAATTTTGAATAAATAGTACCCTTATTGTCCGATTCAATACCTAAAAAATCTGAAACTAGTCGGTTTTCGAGTGTATGACTTTGCCGGTATACCCACTCGAGCGTAAAATCGGGATGTTGCAATATTACCGTTGCTACTGCTCTGCCTGATTTTCCAAAACCAATTATTCCAACCTTTTGCGTCATATACTTTTGTTTTATTTACAAAAATAACTTTGCATATCGGCAAATACATTAAAGCGGCATTAAAGCATTTGGTGTCGTTTTTATTAAAAAAGCCAGATTAATGTCCGATTAAAAATATAATTATGAGATTTCTCTCTGCGGTCGAAATGACTATCAGTAAGTTCAATTTGTGAGGGGCTTGGTTTGCGGCTATATTTGCGGCAAACCAAGCCCCATTTAGTTTTTTTTAATCAATTCGTTTTTTAGGTTCGCTAATCGATTTCAGTAACAATACTCCTACAATACCCGACATAAGCGACGAAATAAGAATAATTAGTTTTGCATTATTAATAATATCGACATTGTCGAACGACAATAAAGTGATAAATATCGACATGGTAAACCCAATACCTGCCAAGAAGCCAACGCCAACAATGTGTTTCCACTGCAAGCCCTGTGGCAAATTGCTCAACCCGAGCAATACAGCTAAATAAACAAAAAGAAAAATACCAAGTGGCTTCCCAACAAAAAGCCCAAGCGAAATGCCCATTCCATAACTATCCTGTATCGAATGATGCCAACCTGTTTTTAGCAATATAGCTGTATTGGCCAATGCAAATATGGGTAATACAATAAATGCTACCGGTTTGTGCAAAAAGTGCTGCAACAAATACGAGGGCGACTTGGAATTACCTTTACCAAAAGGAATTAGAAAAGCCAACACAACTCCTGTAATTGTTGCATGAACGCCCGAATGCAACATAAAATACCACATGGCAATACCACCAATGATGTATGGAATAAGATTAAAAACTTTGAGCTTGTTCAGAACTAACAATACCACACCAATACCGCCTGCCAAAGCAAGGTTTGTCCATATCAGTGTTTTGGTGTAAAAAATGGCAATAATCAGTATGGCCCCTAAATCGTCGACTACGGCAAGAGCCGTTAAAAACACTTTGAGCGACAATGGAACGCGTTTTCCCAACAGCGACAATACCCCCAAAGCAAAAGCAATATCGGTAGCAATTGGAATACCAAACCCCGAAGCGGTTGGGGTATTGTGATTAAACAATATGTATATAAAAGCCGGAAAAACCATACCGCCAAGAGCCGCAGCAATAGGCAAAAATGCTTTGCGGGGCGACGACAAATCGCCAACATATAATTCGCGTTCCAACTCTAAACCAATTAACAGAAAGAAAATTGCCATTAGACCATCGTTGACCCAATGTTCGAGGCTAAGACCTGCAAATTTGAGATGCCACATTTCGGTATACTGCACACCAATAATAGTATTGGCGAGCACCAATGATATAATGGTGCATATTATTAAAACAAACCCTCCTGATTTCTCGCTGTTGTAAAACTCTTTAAAAAGTTTGGTCATCTTTTTTTGATTTAAAAAACAAAAATACAAGTAATTGAATTAATATAGCAAAAAAAAAACAGAGACACTAATTTTTAATCTGTTTTTAATTTTACATTAATTGTTTTTTAATCGTCAGATAGTTTTATTAGTATTACTTTGACAAAACAGAACCATACACAATATGGAGAATCACAAAATATTAATTGTAGAGGATGAACCAAAAGTTGCTACTTTTATCAGGCAAGGTCTTATCGAGAGTGGGTTCGATGCTCAAATAGCTTTCGATGGGCTCATTGGCAAGTCGATGATATTGACACAGCAATTCGATTTGGCAATACTCGATATCAACCTCCCTCATATCAATGGTTTTGAGTTGTGCAAACTCATCCGCGACAACAATATTCAAATTCCGGTGCTTATGCTCACAGCCCTTGGAGGTATCGACGAGAAAGTACAGGGGTTCGATGCCGGAGCCGACGATTACCTACTCAAACCATTCGAAGTACGCGAGCTGGTAGCACGAATCAAAGCCCTGTTGAAACGAAGAAACAACAAAGCCGATAAACAAAACACCCTTCGAATTGCCGATCTCGAAATTAATTTTGACGAAAAACGTGTAATGCGCTCTGGCAATCACATAACCCTCAGAGCAAAAGAGTATATGTTGCTCGAATATTTTGCCAATAACCGCAACAAGGTTCTTAGCCGCCTCGATATTAGCGAAAACGTATGGGGTATCAAATTCGATACCGGAACCAACGTGGTCGATGTGTATGTCAATTTTTTAAGAAAAAAAATAGATGCAGGTTTTGAACCTCGACTCATTCATACCCGCATTGGGCTTGGTTACATTTTTTCAGAAAAACCCGAATAACATGAAAATACGCTCTAAACTCATACTCAACTACTCGCTACTCTCGTTCCTATTATTGTTATTATTCTCATTTTTAGTTGTTTTGATTTATGTTCAATACCGCGAAAACGATTTCAAAAACCGACTGCTGTACCGAACAATGAGCTCGGTTAATATGCTTTTTATCGAGAAAAGCATTGATAGCACTATGTTGCGACTGATCGACAAAAATATAAAAACCTCAATGAGCCAATTCGAATTGGTAGTTTTCGACAGTTCAGATGTTGTTTTTTATAGCAACATCGACCGAAACGATACAGCTACTTTGCAACGTATAACCCGGCAAGAAACTATCATAGACCAGTTTATACCCGGCGAAAAATCTGTAACGTACCACTATTTGCACAATGGCATGAAGTTTCAGGTGTATGCTTCGGCATTCGACAACCAAGGCTTCGACGAACTGAATAACCTGATTCGAATCCTTGCATGGGTACTTTTTTATTCACTCCTGCTGATTGTCGGTTTTGGTTTTTACAACGCCATTTGGTCGCTCAAACCTTTTCGAAATATACTTTTTGAAATAGACACTCTTGAACCTCACGAGTTAAAAAAACGCCTAAGCATTAATGGTTCCGATGAAATTTCGCAACTTTCGGCATCGTTCAATGCCTTGCTCAATCGCATAGCGCAAGTACTCGAAACCGAGAAAGCTTTTATTCTAAATGCTTCGCACGAGCTACGTACCCCAATCACTTCGGTATTGGGGCAAATAGAAGTTGTTCTGAACAAAAACCGCGACAAAGACGAATACCGTGCTGTGCTTCAATCGGTATACGACGACACCTCTAAAATGGCAGTGCTTATCAATGGTTTTCTGAACCTTGCCGAAACAGAGATTGAGCCTTCGCGCATCAAGATGGAGCTAATATCGGTCGATGAACTTCTGTTTGCAATCATTGACCAGTTGAAAAACAAAAACCCCGAATACTCGATTACAGTAGAGTTTGAGCAAAACCCCGAAAACGAGCAACAACTCCAATGCTTGGGCAACGAACGTTTGTTGCAACTTATGTTTGCCAACATTATCGACAATGCCTGTAAATACTCCAACGACAAAAAAGCCAAGATAAAAATCGACTTTACAACAATCGATATAATTGTATCGGTTATCGACAATGGTATAGGCATACCTCCCGACGATTTGGAGCATATTTTTAAACCTCTTTACAGAGGCAACAATGTTGGCGGTTTCAAAGGACATGGAATAGGACTAGCCATTGTAAAACGCATTGCCGATTTGCATCAGATAAAAGTAATTGCAAACTCAAAGCACAACATAGGCACAACAGTATATTTGAGGCTTAGGCATTTAATATAATTTCCCAAAATACATAAGGGCGTAACTAAAAACTCGATTTTTTGAGGCGGACAAATTTTTAACCCGAAGTTTACTACTGTAAATGTGTTACACGGAACGAAAGTCGAAGTGAGGAGTTTAAAAATAACTAAAATACTATTCGTTAAAGACAAACCCAAAGTAGCGGCGTTTGTAAAAAACAAGGCTTGGACGAAAATATTTTTAAACGCATTACCGAATTACATCACGCATTTTTTTCAATAAATTCAGAATTAAACTTTGGAAAAACAGTTATAGTTAGAATTAAATCAATACAAAAATCTTCACAAAATGGATAAAAATTTTAACAGGTTAATAATTGCTGCATATCGCCTCCCTTTTAAATTTAACAAAACAAAAAAAAGATATAAAGCAATACAAAACTCGGGTGGCTTGGTATCGGCTATACTAGCATTGTCAGAGAAATTTAAAACAGAAAACAAGCATGAGAACAATAAAATTATTTGGACAGGCACTGCCGACAATATTCCGATTGATTTACCAAAAAGCAATTTAGAAAACGAACATTTTGAGCTGCAACCGGTGCACCTTAATACCAAAATAAACGATTTGTTTTATGGAGGCTTCTGCAACGATTTTATATGGCCCATGTTTCATTATTTTACATCTTATTGTGTTTTCAACAATGAATACTTTGAAGCATATAAAACAGCCAACGAAGCATTTTGTAACGAGCTGGCGAAAATTGTAAAACCTGGCGATTTTATTTGGATACACGATTACCAACTTATGCTAGTACCCGAAATGTTGCGAAAGAAAATACCCGATGCCAATATTGGCTTCTTTCTTCACATCCCTTTCCCATCATTCGAAATATTTAGGTTGGTGCCACGCAAATGGCGCGAAAGCATTATTAATGGACTGCTAGGCGCCGACCTCATAGGCTTTCACACACACGATTATGCTCAGCACTTTATCAAAACAGTAAAACGCACAACCGGCTTCGATTGCAACCAAAACATTATTTACAGCAACAATCGAATAGTCAAAGCCGATGCATTCCCGATAGGTATCGACTTCGAAAAATTCAACAATGCTTGCAGTAGTGAAGCAGTTATTGATGAAAAAGAAAAAATGCGAGTTCAACTTAGTGGTCAAAAGTTAATATTTTCGGTCGACCGGCTCGACTACTCCAAAGGACTGTTGAACAGACTACAAGCATACGAGGTGTTTCTCGATCAAAATCCTGGTTGGCACTCTCGAGTAGTGTTTAATATGGTAGTCGTTCCCTCGCGCGACAATATTGCCAAATACCGCGATATGAAAAAAGAAATTGAATATAACGTGGGTCGTATCAACGGCAAATTCAGCTCATTGTCGTGGCGACCAATTATTTACCAATACAAATCACTCACATTCAACGAATTGATAGCCCTATACGACCTTAGTGATGTAGGGCTTATTACCCCCCTACGCGACGGCATGAATCTTGTAGCAAAGGAATATATCGCCTGCCAGGTCGAGAACAAAGGGGTTTTGATTTTGAGCGAAATGGCTGGAGCCGCGGCAGAACTCAATGAGGCAATTATTATTAACCCTGCCGACGAAAACGAAACAGCCGCTGCTATTCGTGAAGCTCTCGAAATGAAGGCTTCAATTAAACAAACAAAAATAGCGTCTATGCAAAAACGACTAGCCAATTACAATGTATTTACTTGGGCCAACGACTTTTTCGATCAATTGAGCGACACCAAAAATCATCAGACCAAACTCAACATTCGATTAATTAACCAAAAGCTCTCTCGAGAAATAAGCGAAAACTACAAAAACGCTAAAAAACGCATCATTTTTCTCGATTACGATGGAACATTGGTATCGTTTACCAAAGACCCGGAAAAGACTCAGATAGACAAAAAAACATTGAATATAATTAAAAACATTGTTCAAAACCCACAAAACAAGCTTATTATAATTAGCGGTCGAAAAAAAGAATTTCTCGACAAGCAATTTGCCAATATTAAATTAACCCTTGTAGCCGAACATGGTTTTTACATGAAAGAATTTGGCGATGAATGGAAATGCACCGTAAATGTGAGCCCAAACTGGAAAGAAACCATTTTGCCCATCCTTAACGAATATGTAAACCGCTGTAATGGCACATTTGTCGAAGAAAAATCGGGAAGTGTAGTGTGGCATTTCCGCAATGCCGAACTTGATTATGCCCAATTGCGCCTGCACGAATTACGCGACGATCTGGTTGAAATTATAAAACACAAAACCGATTTCGATATTATTGAAGGAAACAAAGTACTCGAAGTCAAATGTGGTAAATTTAACAAAGGCGAAACAGCCAAGCAACTGACCGAAAACGAGGACTATGACTTTATACTTGCCGTTGGCGACGACAAAACCGACGAAACTATGTTTGCAGCACTACCACAAATGGCTGTTACAATAAAAGTTGGGCTAAACCCTACTTTAGCAAAATACAATATTGCCAACAGTTCGGAATTTGTTGCATTTTTGTCAGAAATTTCCGAAAACAAACTTACTTAACAGTTTATTCCATGCAAAATCTCAATTATGGAGCCATTGGCAATGGTAGAAGTGCCGCATTAATATCGCGAACAGGAAGCATCGATTGGCTTTGTTTGCCCGAATTCGATTCGCCCTTCATCTTTGGCCGCCTGTTAGACATCGAAAAAGGAGGGTATTTTGCCATTGAAACCGACAACAACTACACTATATCGCAGAGTTACCTGAATAGAACAAATATATTGTGTACTCAGTTTCAATCAAAACATGGCGCATTCGAAATTATTGACTTTATGCCTCGTTACAAAACCAGCGATGGCGATTATTACACTTCAGCAGAAATATTTAGGTACATTCGATATGTATCGGGACAGCCTCAAATAATTGTAAAATATTACCCTGTATTTAATTATGCAAGCGAAGAAGTTGCACATACTTTTCAGGACAATTATATAAGATCATATTCCAAAAATAATCCCAGGAACTGTGTGTACTTATATTCCGATTTAAATTTCAACCAACTGTTAGCCGAACACCCAATAACAATCTCCAAGAATTGTTTTTTAATGTTGTCGTACAACCAAAAACTGATCGACATAGATATAAATCGGGTATATCTCGAATACCAGCGAACAAAGGTTTATTGGCTCAATTGGACCAACCGTTGCAAGAAATATAAATTGTATACCGAAGAAATTATACGAAGCTTATTGGTATTGAAAACAATGTCGTTCGAGCAGAGTGGAGCAGTATTGGCTGCATTGACAACAAGTTTGCCCGAAACTATTGGCGAAGTCCGAAATTGGGATTATCGCTTTTGTTGGCTGCGCGATGCTTCCATGTCTATCGAAACACTTCTTAAAATGGGGCATTACAATGCTGCCAAGCGTTTTTTGGTTTTTATTAAAAATATTTTAAAATCGAAAAGCGACACCTTTCAAATTATGTATGGTATTAGGGGTGAACGCGATTTGACCGAGTATGAATTACCGCAACTCGCGGGCTACGAAAATTCAAAACCTGTAAGAATAGGTAATGCGGCTTTTCATCAACAACAAAACGACATTTTCGGATATATACAGAATGTTATTTTACAATATTATCGGTTTTTTCCCGGAACATTAGACGAAATTGAAGATATGTGGGAGATAGTGCGCAATATATCACGTACTGTTGAAGCTCGTTGGGCTATAGCCGACAAAGGTATTTGGGAGTTTCGCAACAACGATAAGCATTTCGTTTTCTCAAAAATAATGTGCTGGGTAGCAATGGACAGGGCTGCACAAATTGCCGATTTGTTGTACAAACCATTTTACAAGAAAAAATGGGCAAGCATTGCCGAAGAAATAAAAGCAGATGTTTTAAAAAATGGATGGAAAGACGATATTCAATCGTTTAGCCAAACCTATTGCAACAATGAGTTGGATGCATCGTTATTGCTAATGGAACCCTATGGATTTGTCGAAGCTTCAGATCCTTTATATATCAAAACTGTAGAGGCAGTTCAAAAAGCATTGCTCCGCGACGGCTTAATGTATCGCTATACCAACAACGACGATTTTGGCAAACCCAAATCTGCCTTTACAATTTGCACTTTTTGGCTGACAGATGCATTGTTCAAAATTGGAAAACAAGAAGAGGCAAAAGAGATTTTTGACAACCTATTGACATATAGCAACCATTTGGGTTTGTTTAGCGAAGATATTGATTTCGAATCACGACAGTTACTCGGAAATTTTCCGCAAGCATATTCACATCTAGCACTTATCAATACCGCAATTTTATTTTCAGAGGAGCAAAAAATTTCGAGGTTTATTAAGCCCTAGAAGCTTATTCGTCGGACAATTGCACCATTAATTTACGATATTCGCTATACAACTTCGATTTTGAAAGTATGCCTTCAAACTTCCCATCCTTAATTACTGGCAGATTCCATAGTTTGGTATCGTCAAATTGTTTCATAATATTTTCAAACGAATCGGAATAGTCAATTGTAGCCCTTGCTGGATGATAATAGTCAATCACAAAGGTAGTATCGAGAAGTAGAGAGTCAAACATTTTGTTACGAATATCGTTGAGCATAACCAAACCGAGTAGCTCGTTATTGCGCCCTAGTACTGGGAACAAATTACGGTCGTGTTTTTTAAAAACATCTACTATTTCTCTTAAACTATCTGATGTTTTGAGCGAAACCCAATCTTTTTCAATAATATTATCTATTTCGAGCAATCTTAATATATTATGATCTTTGTTGTGCGACAATGCTTCGCCTTTTCGAGCAAGTTCTCGAGAATAAATTGAGTTTTTCTCATAATACCTCAACGTTAAATAACTAATTGACGATGTAATTATTAAAGGCACAAAAAGCCCATACCCTCCTGTAATTTCGGCAACCAAAAAAATAGCAGTAAGAGGCGCATGCATGATACCTGCCATAACTCCTGCCATGCCTACAAGCGAAAAATTCTTGATCGAAACATGTATAAACGTTATCTTATTTAACAGCATACCAACCAGATAACCAGTAACCCCTCCCATAAATAATGCAGGTGCAAATACCCCACCTACCCCACCGCTGCCAGTAGTTATTGCTACAGCCAATCCTTTAAAAAGAACAACTATAAATAAAAAAAGAAGAATCGTATTTATGTTCTGCTTAAAAAAATCGAATTGAATTAGTTGGCTTATCTGTTCGGGCTGACTCCCCTGCAAGAATTGCAATGTCAAGTAACCCTCGCCAAAAAGAGGTGGCATAAGAAATATCAACGAGCCCAATACAAGGGTAGCCAAAGCTATTTTCCGCCATGGTGAAACTATTTTTGCAATTCTTTTCTCAAAAAAAGACATCTGGCGCATAAATGCAACCGAAATAAAACCACAAAAAATTCCTAGTAGAGCATAGTAGCCAATGTTCTTTTTCTCGAACAATTCGGGTTGCGAAAAATTGAACATTACACTATCGCCCATAAGAAAAAACGAAACCATGGTTCCGCTCACCGAAGCTAAAAGTAAAGGTATTATTGACCAAAGGCTCAAATCTATCATCAACACCTCGAGAGCAAAAATGGTTGCAGCAATTGGCGCTTTGAAAATCCCCCCGATTGCTCCTGCTGCTCCACATGCTAGCAGCAATGTAGTGGTTTTATAATCTTGCTTAAAAGCAGTTCCCATGTTGGAACCTACAGCAGAACCGGTATATACAATTGGTGCTTCGAGCCCTACCGACCCGCCGAAACCTACAGTTAGAGTACTTGACACAATCGACGAATAAGTATTGTGAAACTTTATTCGACTGTTTTTTTTCGATATGGCTTTCAACACCTTGCTAATGCCGTGCGATATATCGTCTTTTACAAATTGTCTAAGGTACAAGACAGTTAGCAAAATCCCCAAACCGGGTAAAGCCAAATATAAGAACTGAGGGTGGCTTGGTGTAGCATTGCGATACAACTCGCGCCCTGTAATATGCACTAAGTTTTTGAGCAATACGGCAATGAACCCAGTCAAAATACCTATAAGTAAGCTTTGAAATACTATAAAAGCTTTGGGATTCTTAAGCTTATAGAGTAAAACTATAGCCCAGATATGACTTAATCTTTTTTGTAAAAAATTTTTCTTCAATAAAGTAGCTATTTCTAAAACTTAATTACGAACAAAAATACCTTCAAATTTTAAAAAACATGTACTTTTATAAACAAATTTAATCTATGGATTTTTTAAATTCCAATCTTGTAATCATTATACTCTGCGGCATCATTATTTTATCGTACTTCTTTTCGTTGTTGAGTTTAAAAACAAAGATTCCATCTGTTCTTTTACTTTTAATGACGGGCATATTGTTCAAACAGATAGTTACAAATTTGGGTTTTGAATTCGAATTGCCCAAATCGGTTATCGAATTACTTGGAACCGTCGGATTAATAATGATTATACTTGAAGCAGGTTTAGATTTAAAGTATAGTAAGAATTCTGTCAGTCTTATTAAGAATTCATTTTTCTCGGCACTTTTTGTTTTGTTTTTATCGACCCTTTCGGTGGCTTTAATTATCAGGTTTTGGCTGCACCAGCCAATGCTCAACAGTATCGTGTATGCACTTCCGCTGTCTGTCATTAGCGGAGCAATTGTTATTCCCAGTATTAGCCACCTTACTACTCAAAAACGTGACTTTCTTGTTTATGAGGCAAGTTTTTCGGACATTATGGGCATTTTAATTTTCAATTTTATTGTTGCCGAAAGTGCCCTGAGTTTTATCAGTGTAGGATTTTTTGCCTTCAACTTGGTATTGGCAGTTATTATTGCATTGATTGTAAGCTTTGCTTTGTTGTATTTGCTTACGCATACAAAAGTAAATGTTAAGTATTTTTTAATTTTTTCAATACTAATACTTCTTTATACTTTGGGCAAATACATTAACCTCCCTTCGTTGATAATTATATTGGTATTTGGTTTGGTTATAACCAACTGGGAGCGCATCAAAAACAATAAACTTACCAAGTTGTTTCCTCACGACCAAATAGAAAACACCCACAAATTGCTACACAGCATCACAGCCGAAAGTTCTTTTCTCATTCGCACCTTCTTTTTTATACTTTTCGGATTTACGATTAATTTGGCACTTTTGGGAAGCAAAGAGGTTATATTGGTTGGTAGCGCCATTGTAATTGCAATGCTTTCGGTACGATATCTTTATCTCAAAATTTTTGTCAAAACCAATATTTTCCCTGAGCTCTTTTTTATGCCCCGCGGACTCATAACCATTCTCTTGTTTTACAAAATACCTTCAAGCCTTCAATTGTCGACTTTCAATGAAGGTATTCTTTTTTTCGTGGTATTAACCACAAGTGCAATAATGATGATGGGTTCAGTATTATACAAAACCGAGGAAGGTAAAACTATTCCCGATGAGGTACTCGAACAAGGGTGATAAATTATTAAAAAATCACTATTGTCCGAGAAATCTATTTGTTTTTAATCGGACATCAAAGTTAAAACATCATCAGTTGCAACATATACACCGCAATCCCTGCAAAATAGCCAATTGCCGCCAACCACGATATTTTCTTTAAATACCAAAAGAAATCGATTTTCTCGAGACCCATAGCAGCAACCCCTGCTGCCGAACCTATTATAAAAATACTCCCTCCTGTACCGGCACAAAATGCAAGTAGTTCCCAAAAAGTATGGTCTGTTGGGAATATTTCCAAGGGATACATTCCCATAGAAGCCGCTACAATAGGCACATTGTCGACTATTGCCGAAAGCAATCCTATTATTACAGCTATTATATTGGTATCTCCGACATGCGCGTCGAGCGAAAATGCAATAGATGCTAATATATGAGACGATTCTAATGCTGCAATTGCCAATAAAATACCAAGAAAAAACAAAACACTTGCCAAATCCATACGTTGCATGGCACCAATAATTGATAAACGGTGTTGCTTTTCTTCTTCTTTGTCTTTATGTATAAAACCGGTTACTATCCACATGACTGCCACCCCCAGAAGCATCCCCATAAAAGGCGGCAAGTGGGTAATGGTTTTGAATACTGGCACAAACAGTATTGCTCCAATACCCAACGAAAAAACAAGTACCTTTTCTTTTTGCGATACACGTTTGCTGCCAATAACAGAAGCAGCAGCATTACCGTCTACATTACCCTTTACCCTGAAGCAAACAATAGCAAGGGGAACAAGCATGCTTACCACACTCGGGAAAAAAAGCACCTTTATTATATTACCGGTTGTAATCTGGTTGCCCATCCACAACATGGTGGTGGTTACGTCGCCTATTGGAGTCCAAGCTCCACCGGCATTAGCAGCAATCACAATCAATGAAGCAAAAAGCAGTCGTTCTTGTCTTTCGGGAACAATTTTACGAATCAATGCTATAAAAATAATGGTAGTGGTAAGGTTGTCGAAAACCGACGAAAGAAAGAAAGCAAGAATGCTTATAATTATGAGCAACTTACGTTTGTTGCGGGTATTGATCTTATCGGTTATTACCTCAAAACCTTGGTGGGCATCGATAAGCTCTACTATCACCATAGCACCCATAAGAAAAAACAAAAGACCGGTAAAATCGCCCACATGCTCGAGCAATTTGCTCAGTACCAAATGGTGATCTGACTGAAAAAACGACCAGGCTACCCAGCAAGCAACACCAGTGAGCAAAGCCACTGCCGTTTTATTTATTTCAAATTTATGCTCAAGCGCAATAAACACATAGCCTATTACAAACAAACCTAATATTACCAACTCCATCATATCGTTCAAATTTTGTGACGAAAGTAAATAAAAGTCGGTCTTAAGCAAAAAAATAAAAGGGGTATTTTGGCAAAAAGAAGGTGTTTAGAAACAATTTAATTTAGTGAGAAAAAGGTGATATTATTCATTAAATAGACTTGTGAATTCTTCAATATTATATACTTTTAGTTTGGGAAAATCAATATTCTTTAAAACATATCCACCTATTAGGCGACTTTTTACCTAAAATTGTAATAAAAATGTTCGTATCTACAACTATTTTATCGACGGAAATGACCATTAGCCCATTGCTTCATCGTTTGTTCATTCCATTGGTATGCTCCCATAGCAAATCCATTTCTGTAGTAACTTTATTGGCAAAATAGTTGCTCAATAGCAGTTTAATTTCCATAAGTTGCTCATCCGGCAAATTGGTAGAGTATATTTTAAGCAATTCAACTTGTAGATTACTTAATCTTTTGACTCCCATGACTTTTTGAATTTATAACAAAGATATTTTATTTAATCACAAAATAACAATTGTTTTTTTTAAAAATTCAAGCACATTACTTAAACCCATCGGCAAATACCTGCACCCAGTATGTACCAATTTTTGCAGCTCCCATTTCGGTAAATTCTTTGCTCGTCATGTTGTTGCAATGACCTGTGCTGTTTTTCCAGCCCTCAACGGCACTTTCAACTGTTACAAAGTTCCATGCAACATTTTCGCCCGAGGCACGTGCCACATAACCTGTTCGTTCGATACGTTGGTAAAACTCGCTACCATCTGAACCTTGATGCGAAAGCTTATCGACCTTTTCCATATCGGCAGCATGCACTATGGCAGCCTGTTCGAGCTTATCGTTCCATATAAGCTTCTGTACTTTTGGCTTTTTAACATCTCCACACTTACAACCTTCGATTCGCAAAAGATTTACTGCATCAAGCATTTCTATCATATCTTTAGTACTAAGTTCCTGTTGCGAATACACATTACATTCTGATATAGTAATCAGAACTACAAATACTAACTCTAAAAATTTCATATATACTACATTTGCGTTATTGTCAAAACGAAGAAATATCGAAGAGTCGCCTTCATTTCCTACATTAATCTGTAAACTTATTCTAAAATATTAAATTAATGTCGTTTAGTTAAGCTTTTTAAACATCCCCTGCACCTCCTTTACTTCGACTAAGTTCAGTAACCGAGGAGGAAAAACCGCCGTACTGCAATGTTATTGCCCCTGGTTGTTGAGCGTAGTCGAAACATAAGGGGTTGGGGTTTTATTTTTTCTTAATTAAACGACATTAAATATTAAATTATAATTTAAATTTGGATGATATAAAAAAAATTTGAACTATTTATAATGATTTAAGTCTAATTGGTGACTTTGAATTGAAAAATGGTATGAATAAATTAATTTAAAATATAAATGCAACATCATTCAAAAACCAACTGGGGACAGTTCATTCCGCTTTGCAGTGTATTTTTCTTCTGGGGTTTCGTTGCTGCAAGCAACGATATTCTTATTCCTGTATTTAAAAAGACTTTTAGTTTAACTCAGGGCGAGAGTCAATTGGTTTCATTGGCTTTTTATATTGCATATACTGTGGGTTCTATAATCTACATGGGCATTTCATATCTAATAAAACAAGATTTGGTAAATAAAATAGGGTACAAGAATGGCTTAACTTTAGGTTTGTTCATATCAGCATTAGGCACTTTGTTATTTTACCCTGCTGCCAATTTTGCATCATTTCCTTTAATGCTTTCGGGCTTGTTTGTAGTTGCTTTGGGCTTTTCGTTGCAACAAACTGTTGCAAATCCGTTGGCAATTTCTATGGGTGCAATAAGTACAGGTTCGCAACGATTAACTTTGGCCGGAGGTATCAATAATATTGGGACTACAATAGGTCCTCTTTTAGTTAGTTTTGCAATTTTTGGAGCTGTTACAACTGGCAATACCGAAATGAGTATTGACAGTGTAAAAATACCTTATTTGACTTTGGGAGGAGCCTTTGTTTTTGTTGCAATTTTGTTGCAATTTTCTTCATTGCCAAATATACCTTCAATAGTAACTGAAAAAACAACTGAAACAGACAACTCAAAAAAATCAGCTTTACATTATCCTCAATTAGTTTTAGGGATGATTGCAATATTCGTATATGTAGGGGTCGAAGTATCAACTGCGAGTAATTTGCCTGCCTATATGGAAAAAAGTATGGGTTTTTTAACAAAAGATATTGCACCTTTTATTTCGTTATATTGGGCTAGTTTGATGATTGGTCGTTGGACCGGTGCTGTTGAAGCATTTACCGACAAAATAAATCTTCAACGCATATTCCGATTTATTTTGCCCTACTTGGCATTTGCCTTGTTTTTAGGGGTCAACAAGATTATGAATCACGATTTAACTCCATTCTATGTTTATTCGCTTATTATTTTGGTACTAATATTTGCCGATATGGCAAGTAAAGGAAATCCCGCCCGAATGCTATTTATATTCTCAGTTTTAGGAATTACGGCCTTAATCATAGGTATGGCAACTTCTGGAATGACAAGCGTTTATGCATTTACAAGTGTAGGACTGTTTTGCAGCACCTTATGGCCATGTATTTTTGCGTTGGCTATCAGAGGACTTGGAAAGAATACAAGTCAAGGTAGCAGCTTCTTAATTATGATGATTATGGGAGGCGGTATAGTAAGTTGGTTACAGGGTTATATAGCCGACCTTACGAATATTCATTTTAGCTACATTGTTGGTATTATTTGTTTTGCATATTTGGCATTTTATGCATTGAAAGTTCCTGGTATTTTGAAAAGGCAAGGTTTAGATCTTGACAACAAAATTGCTGGAAGTCATTAAAAGACATAAAAATTGAATTATGTTTTATATGTGTTACAGTGATTAAAGTTACTGCAACCTCATCGGCTAATTACAAATTCGAAAGGTGGTTTGCAAACGACAAACTTATTTCTACACAATTGCCCTACGATATTATTATTGAAAAAGAGTATCAAATTGTTGTAAAGATTGCAATTGTTAAATAATTACATGAACGTATAATGAGTTTATGCTATACAAACAAGAAAAGGCGAGAATTTCTTTCTCGCCTTTTCTTGTTTGTATGCAAAATATTATTTTACTTCTTCGAAGTCTACATCGGTAACTTCTTGGTCTTTGCCAGCTTGTTTGCCTTGTTGATTTGGCTGGCCAGGATTTGGTTGTTGCTGAGCATCTGCTCCGGGTTGAGCTCCAGTATTTTTGTACATTTCTTCAGAAGCAGATTGCCAAATAGCATTTAGTTCGTTCGTTGCAGTGTCGATAGCAGCAACATCTCCACTCTTATGAGCATCGCGAAGTTTGGCAAGTGCAGTTTCGATTGGCTCCTTTTTGTCGGCAGGAAGCTTATCACCAAATTCTTTGAGTTGTTTTTCTGTTTGGAAAATAAGACTATCGGCATGGTTGAGTTTGTCGATACGTTCCTTTGCCTGACGGTCAGTATCTTCATTGGCTTTCGCTTCGTCGCGCATACGTTTGATATCGGCATCACTCAAGCCCGACGATGCTTCTATACGTATACTTTGCGATTTTCCGGTAGCTTTGTCTTTTGCCGAAACGTGCAATATACCGTTGGCGTCAATATCGAATGTTACTTCTACTTGAGGAACTCCACGTGGTGAAGGTGGTATGCCGTCTAAGTGAAAACGACCAATAGTCTTGTTGCCTCCAGCCATAGGGCGTTCGCCTTGCAATACGTGAATTTCTACACTGCTTTGATTGTCGGCTGCTGTAGTAAAGGTCTCTGATTTTTTACTTGGAATGGTAGTGTTCGATTCGATAAGCTTAGTCATTACACCGCCTAAAGTTTCGATACCCAAAGAAAGAGGAGTTACATCTAATAATAACACATCTTTTACTTCGCCAGTTAAAACACCACCTTGAATGGCAGCACCAACAGCAACAACCTCATCGGGGTTTACGCCTTTCGAAGGCGCTTTGCCAAAGAAGTCTTCTACCAATTTCTGAACAGCAGGGATACGTGTCGACCCCCCTACCAATATTACTTCATTGATATCTGGGGCTTTCAATCCGGCATCGGACAATGCTTTGCGGCAAGGCTCAATACAAGCCTGAATAAGCGAATCGGCTAGTTTTTCGAATTGAGCACGTGTCAATGTTTTTACAAGGTGTTTTGGAATTCCATTGACAGGCATAATATATGGCAAGTTGATTTCTGTCGAAGTTGAACTTGAAAGCTCAACCTTGGCTTTTTCGGCAGCTTCTTTCAAGCGTTGCAGTGCCATTGGGTCTTTGCGAAGATCGAGACCTTCTTCTTTTTGGAATTCTTCGGCCAGCCAATTGATAATAACCTGATCGAAATCGTCGCCTCCAAGATGAGTGTCTCCATTGGTCGATTTCACTTCGAAAACGCCATCGCCAAGTTCCAATATTGAAATATCGAAAGTTCCACCACCAAGGTCAAACACAGCAATTTTAATGTCGTGGTGTTTTTTGTCGAGGCCATAAGCCAATGCTGCAGCTGTAGGCTCGTTAATAATACGTTTTACGGTAAGACCTGCAATTTCGCCGGCTTCTTTTGTTGCCTGACGTTGAGAATCGTTAAAATAAGCAGGAACTGTAATTACGGCTTCTGTGATCTCTTGTCCAAGATAATCTTCGGCAGTTTTCTTCATTTTCTGAAGAGTCATTGCCGAAATTTCTTGTGGAGAATAGAGGCGCTCGTCAATTTTTACACGTGGAGTATTATTATCTCCACGAACTACATCGTATGTCATACGCTGAATCTCTTTTGTACAGCGGTCATAAGTTTCGCCCATAAATCTCTTAATCGACGAAATAGTTTTTTTGGGGTTTGTTATTGCCTGTCGTTTTGCAGGATCACCAACTTTGCGCTCGCCATTCTCGATAAATGCAACAATCGAAGGTGTTGTGCGTTTTCCTTCGCTATTGGCTATTACTACCGGTTCGTTACCTTCCATTACTGAAACACACGAGTTGGTGGTTCCAAGGTCTATTCCTATTATTTTACCCATTGTATTATGATTTATAAATTTTCATTTTAATTCTGTTCTTTCAATGATTGTGCCATAATTAAAAATTCAATTTGAGCGTGAAAATATGACAAAAAATATGACAATGAGGGTTGGTGTTTAAATGAGTTATGCCATTTAGTCAGTTTTTATATCTTGAATAAATAAATGTAAGTGACATATTTTTTTTATCTTCGTAAATCTATAATATGGCTAATATGGAAAAAACAAAAATTAGCAACGATGTTTCGTGGCAGATGCCGGTTGTGCTTATTGGTACTGTAATAGATGGCATTCCAAACTTTTCGGCAGTAGCCTGGATTACTCGTTTGGCATCTGAACCTCCGATGATTGGTTTTACTATAGATATTGTTCACCACTCGGCAAAAGGCATTTTTCAGAACAAGACCTTTAGTGTCAACTTTCCACCAGCATCATTGGTCGAAAAGGTCGATTTCTGTGGTTTGTACTCGGGCGATAAGACAAATAAGTCTAACATTTTCAATGTGTATTTTGGCAAAAACCCAAAAGCTCCTTTAATAGAGGAATGTCCTTTGGTGATGGAATGCGAAGTGGTCGAAACAAACGACATAAATGGCGATTTGTTTGTGCGAGCCGAAATTAAGGAAACGTATGCCAACAATAATATGCTCAAGGGAAATAAAATTGATTTTCTGAAAGTAGACCCAATTATATATATCGACAAAAAATATTATAAAACAGGTAGTTTTATTGGTCAAGCATGGAGTATAGGAAAAAAAATTAAAGAAGATACAGAATGATAAAACGCGTAAGACTTCACGACAAGGATTTTGAACTTTTAATTGCACAAGACAAAATAATAAAGGCTATAGCTAACATTGCTCAAGAAATTGACAAAGACTTTGAAGGACAAGAACCTGTATTTCTATGTGTATTGAATGGTTCGTTTATTTTTGCAGCCGATTTGGTGCGAATATTGAAAATAAATGGCACTACAAGCTTTGTTAAAATAACATCGTACGACAGCGACAAATCTTCAGGTACAGTTAGGCAGCTCATTGGACTCAATGAAGATCTGAATGGTAAGCAGGTAATAGTTATTGAAGATGTGGTAGATTCGGGTCTTACTCTTAAATGGCTTGTTGAGGACTTAAAAACAAAAGGAGCATCGTCGGTACATGTTGCTGCATTGCTTTTTAAACCTGAAGCAAATGAACAAAAGGTTAAAGCCGATTATATAGGTTTTAATATTAAAAACGATTTTGTAGTTGGCTATGGTCTCGATTATAATGGTTTGGGTCGAAATTTAAAGGATATTTATAAACTTATGTAAAAATGACTAATGTACAAATGCAAAAATTAATAAATTTATTTTTTTAACTTATAATTCATCACTCATAATTCATAATTAATATGTTAAACATCGTATTATTTGGCCCTCCGGGAGCAGGCAAAGGAACACAAAGCGAAAAATTGATTGAAAAGTACAAATTGGTACACTTGTCGACAGGCGATATTTTGCGTGGGGAGATAGCAAATCAAACCAAACTTGGTCTAGAAGCTAAACAATTTATGGATAAAGGACAATTGGTGCCCGACGAAGTAGTTATTGGAATGATCGGTACAAAACTCGATCAAAATCCTGGAGCATTAGGTTTTATTTTCGACGGATTTCCCCGTACAACTGCTCAGGCCGATGCCTTGGATAAGCTTTTGACCAGTAAAGGCACTGCTATTTCGGGCATGTTGGCCCTAGAGGTCGAAAAAGCTGAGCTTGTAAAACGTCTATTGCTTCGTGGCAAAGATTCGGGACGTGCCGACGATCAAAACGAAGGAATTATCGAAAACCGCATTAATGAGTATAACAATAAAACGGCTCCTGTTATTGGATTCTACGATGCTCAAAAGAAATTTTATTCTATTAAAGGAACTGGAGCAATCGATGAAATATTTGCCAATTTGTGTATGGCTGTCGATAAATTGCCGAAGTAAATAAAACTTACCCAACAAACGCAACAACGCAAAGCCACTAAAAATTTTTTTTTGTAGGCTTTGCGTTTTTTATTCAAAAAGTCAAGCAGTACTTGTACAACATACCCATCAAGCCCTTTCTTGCTTAAAAAAATTAAGAAAATACAAAAATTGCTTTATGCATTTTTTGGGGGGTGTACTTTTTTTAATCGCCAGCCTTTTCTTGTTCCTTTTTTACAACTTTCCCATCGGGTGAAATAAGAAGTTCAAGTACTTCTTTTTTATTATCTTTCTCCAATTCTACTTCATAAAACTCTCCGTCAGGTGTTTCTACAAACTCAACTTCGTCCACCTCGTAATCAGTAAAATCTGCTTTCAGGCTTGCTTTAACCGGTTCTGGTAAATCAGAAAAATTAATTTCTTTTTCTGTTTCTTCCCATTTACCATTTTCGTCAAAAGCCGATGTAAATTCATCTTTACCGATCATATATTCAACTTCCCAAAGTTTGTCTTCTTTGTCATATTCCCATTCAACATCTTTAGCATTAGATATTTTTTGTTCAAACGCTATTTTGACTAATGCAGGCACATCTGTATTTTGCCCGTAGGCTGTGAAAGCTATTGTGCAAGAAACTATCACAAAAATCATTAAATTCTTCATTTATTTTTCCTTTTTTTAGTTAAACATACTGCAAACTTACAAACCAAATCTAAAGCAATTTTAAAGTTCAGGTCTTTTTGACAAAACAAAACAATGAACATCGCTTTTCTGATATTCTATTACAATATTATGCGCATCACAAATTTGTTTTACTATAGCGAGCCCCAATCCAAAAGATTGAGAATTTTCTTTTGTAAACCTATTGAAGATGGTTTCGTTTGTCAGCTTATTTATTGTACCTGTATTGCATATTTTCAATTCTGTTTTACTCAATTCGATATAAATTTTTCCATTAAAGAAATTATGCTTAATTGCATTTGTCAATAGATTGTTAACTAAAATATCTGCTAATTCAGTACTAATTTTAACATGGAAAGTTTCATTTGCTTTATCATCAACTTCTATATTTTTCGATTTAATTAAAGGCGATAACTCTTCAATTTTATTATTAACAATTCTATTAAAATCCAGTTCATCTTTTGCTAAAAATTGACGATTCTCGATTTTAGCCAATAATAATAAGTTCTTGTTTAAATCTGACAATCGTTTAAGTGATTGTTGAGTTTTGACAATTAATTGAAAGGTTTGCTCCGGAATATTTTGTTGTAATATTTCTTCCAAATTAACCGAAATAATTGAAATAGGAGTTTGAATTTCGTGTGAGGCATTTTCTGTAAAATCCTTTAATGTTTGATAATCAGAAAGAAGCTTGTTGGTTAATTTGGTTATTGAATTATTGAGATCATCAAATTCCTGAATCTTAGTTTTCTTCAGTTCTATTCCTTCATTATCTTTAAAAGAAAACTTCATTAATACACCCAAATTGAATTCAAAATCTTTCCAAACGGTTTTGTTTAATCTCCTGCTAATTAAAAACGAAAAAAGGAAGGCCAATAAAAGTAACGAAAACAAAGGAATAGTAATTGCCAAAAATAATTCCTCGTACTCAAACAGGGATTTTCTAATTATTATTTTGTAAAGTTTTCCATTGATAGTCAAAGTGTTCTTGTATTCCAAGAAAGGTTCCTCTTCACCATCATCAAACTGGTCTTTTATCATCACTTTTTCAAAAGACTTCTCAATTACCCTAACATTTGAAACAGAATCTGTTTCTATCGTTGGATAAAAGTTTGGTAATTTGTTACGGGTTTTAATTTCATTGATAATAGCTTGTTCACTTTCCAGTAGATTTTCTATTGCATCTTCAGCCAATGCTTTTTGCAGAATAAAAAACGTAGCCATGCTTGTAATCACTAGCAAAGTACTTATTATTAACAAATAATTACGGTTTATCAGTGATAAAAATTTCATTTGTCAGAGAATTTATATCCCATACCATAGATGGTTTTAATATAATCATTCCCCCCTTTTGATTTTATCTTACGCCTTATGCTATTCAGATGCGTGTAGATAAAATCAAAGTTATCTGCTAGGTCGATATTGTCGTTCCATAAATGCTCGGCAATAGCTTCTTTTGTTAGAACTCTGTTTTTATTTATGATGAAATATAGAAGCATATCGTATTCCTTTTTAGTCAGGATGATTTGCTCATTTTTAACATGTATCGTTTTGCTTGCTGTGTCAATATTAATCTCGTTGAATTTAACAATATTGCTCCCATCAAAATGATGTCTTCTCAAAACTGCCTTAATTCGCGAGTTTAATTCACTAAGTTGAAATGGCTTTGTGATATAGTCATCAGCACCAAGGTCAAGGCCATTTATTTTATCATCCAATGAACTTCTTGCTGATAGAATTATTATTCCAGCTTTTAAATTATTTTTTTTTATACACTTAAGCAAATCAATCCCATTTCCATCAGGAAGAGTTATGTCAAGAAGAATAATATCATACTCATAGATGGCAATTTTTTCATAAGCTTTCTGGAAATTGTCAGCTAATTCGCAGATGTAGTTCTCTTTGGTAAGATAATTAATTAATGTTATCAATAGCTCTGTTTCATCTTCTACAATCAATATCTTCATATAGCAAATATAAAATCTAATTCTAAAGTAAATCTAAAGATTGTTGATAGATTCTTAATTGGCATTCCCGTTTAATATTCGGAATGGGCAAAAGATTGTGCCTAACAGTGGCAATATGCGTAAGCCAAAATTTCTAAGTTCTAACTTATAAAGCTGTTACAATTTTGAAAAGATGTACAAAACGTTGGCGCACCTATATAGACCAGTTTAGGCATATTGCGTGTTAGAAAACCTAAATTTTTCCAAATTACTATTGAATAATAATCTTAGCTGTTTTTATTTCCAAATTGCCAGAAATCACTTTTATAAAATAAGCACCTTTAGAAAACCCGGCAACATTTATTGTTTGACTATTACTATCAGAATATTCACGCTCATAGATTTTCGCACCCGTTACATCATATAGTTGAATACTATAATTATCAATCGATTTATCTGATAATTTTACAATAATGATGTTTGAAACAGGATTTGGAAATATGGATATAATATCATTGTTGTATTTTGGGGTTTCTGTTACAGTAGAATTAGAAACCGAATATGCATAAGCGCCAATATCCCATTTACTAAGGCTATATTCTACACCCGAAATATCGGTTTTATTAATTGTATCGGTTACGCCAAATGGATCTGTTACAATTACCCAAGGTGTAGCTAAACCAGCACCAACTGCAGGCGACGATGATGTTAAACGATAATCTTTACTGTTGTAATTTACAAATTCCGGATTTGACGGTACCGGCGAATGCTGCTCAAACAAGGTATTTTCAGCAAGGTATTCGGCCCACTCGGTAGTTCTCCAGTAGCCCATTCCACCGGTATTGTTCACTTTGTGTGCGGAAAAGTTTCTGTCGGTTTTCGGGAAGAGCGAATGATACAAATTGTAATCTTTTTCTATAAAATCGCCATCGTAGGTATAATAAAGAAATACACCATGGTTTTGCATAGAGTTATCGGGAAGATTGTCGTATAAAATATTATTGCGGTAATATGCCAGAGCCTCATCGGAGTTCCAAACAACATTATTGTAAGGGTGGTTTGTGATATTAGGATTATGCCCGATAATGGTATTGTTCCAGACATAAGAAGTTTTTACTCCTTCGAATAATATGCTCCTGGCTGTAGCCTTAATAAAAACATTGCCTACAACATATACATTATCAATCAGGCTGTTTCCGCTACCATTTTGAAAATACACCTGGTTCGACGTGCAACCATCACAAATCTCATCAAACTCCGAATCATCTACAATGTTGTTGTAAAAATATACATTCCGGATTTGATCAATACTGGTTTGTTGCGAGCTTAAATCTAACGAAGTAGTATGATAACCTCTTTTGAAAACATTATTACGGATAATAACATTTGAAATATTGCAAGGTATTGTTCTCGATGCCAGATATAGATT
>CAMDBI010000003.1 GCA_945889005.1 Bacteroides fragilis | reverse complement strand
CAAAGAAGAAAGGTGGATTTGAAAAAAGTCTTTAATGCATTGTCCCTTTTGATTAAAAGTTTAAGGGGGATCGTGTCAAACAATCCACCTCTCTCCGCAAAGAAGAAAGGTGGATTTGTTGAAATGTTGAATAAAAGTCATAAGTCAGTTGGGAAGTAAAAACTAAAACCAAATGCTATGTTTGACTATGAGAAACTAGATGTTTATCAAGCTGTTAAAGAACAAAACATTGCTGTTTTTTCTTTACTTCAAAGCAACACTGTTATAGACAATTATTTGAAAGAACAGTGGAAGAGAGCTAGTTTGGCATCTGTACTTAATTTAGTAGAAGGAACAGGTCGTTTGAACAACAACGACAAGAAACAATTCCTGATACTATCGCGAAGTAGTATATTTGAAGCTTCTTCTATTTTGGAAATGGTTTATTCCATGGCCAATATCGAAGAGGAAACTTTTAGAAAGTTATACGACGGATACGAAAAATGTTCGAAAATGCTGTTAGGAATGTACCGCAGTTACAACGAACAAGATCAACGTCGCAGAGAATAAATATTTAATCGGGGTGTGGCGCAGTTGGCTAGCGCACCTGCTTTGGGAGCAGGGGGTCCACCGTTCGAGTCGGTGTACCCCGACAAAGTAAAGATAAGGCTTGCAGTAATGCAGGCCTTTCTTGTTTTTAGGCTCGGGTCAAACAAAATCCCTAACACCTTGCATTTTTACGCTTCTTTCCTACCAATCCTTTTTGGGTAACTTTCTGAATGTATTCGGTAGCTAAGGGAACTTTGCAGGCAGTGCCGTTCATGTCGACTTTTACTTTACCATAAGCATTGGCTATTTCAATTGATTTGGAGTGCAGGTCTTTGATATATGAACCAATTGCTATTACAAACTTATTCATACAATATCGAACCCTGTTGGGCGAAGTCTGTATTTCGCGTGAAACCCTGTTGAGCAACTCACTATACATTGGTATATCAATATCCTTATCGTCTCTAATACATGCATACGAGGCAAGTGTACACCAACCAGCAGATGCAATTTGTTCATTTGACGATTCAATCCATTCTAATCCAAGTTTAAACCCAAAAGGAGTTTCGGATGCGACCCATGGTACTGCATATTCGCTCAAATAACTCCAATAAGCATTTGCAACCCATTCGTTTAGTTGAGCCTCGGTGATTTTTGTTTCGTCGGCCATTAAACCAGCCAGATACATCGCATCTGAATTGCCCGTCTTGTAAAGTCCTAACGATAGTTCATGGTTCTTTTTAGTTTTCTTAAGAACTTGCTTTAAATATTCAACTTTTACTCCAAAAAACGGTTCTTTGGCTCCATGTTTAGCAAATGTCTTCTTTGTTTGTGCATCACCCAAGCGTTCAAGTTCGCTGAGTATTTCGCTAACAGTTGTCATTATTTATTTTTCAAGTTGAACCTTAAGATTTGATAATCCAACAGACAAATCGTCGCCAATCATTTTCTCGAAATCCATAAAAAGAAACATCAAGTTCATAGGATATTTCATGTGCCCATTGAATCCCCATGTAACAATTGTTGTGCTGTCGGTAAGCTTTTGGGTTTGCATAAATGCTTTTTCAGTCGATTCAAAAGGTTCTTTAAACCTCAGCTCATAATCGATTCGATTGGCTTCAATTTTTACTATTTCTTGTTCCCCCACTCCTACATCTTTTTTATTGCTTTTCCAAGCCGATACAAATCCAACAGTTCCATCGATTCCGGTATATGTTTTTTCCATATCCTTGTCCATATTGGCCCATTTACTGTAATTGTCCTGATTGGTAAGTAGTTTTACATAATTAAAAACCAGCGAATCGGGCTTATTTATTGCAATATCCTTTTCAACAGCATATTGCTTTTTTACAAAAATTGCAACTACGAAAGGTATTAATCCAATTATAAGAAGACCTATTAAAATGCGTTTAATTATTTTCATAAGATTTAAATTTTTAATGATTTAATACCTAAACAGTTCATGACCAAAAATGTTTGTTTTAAATTCTAAAAAAAAATCGCTATTGCCCGGTTAAAAAATCTCAACTCTAATTAATTTAATCGGACAATAGTGAAAATACATATCAAATATTTAGCAGCCTTGTAACTATCAAGAAATTATTCGCAAACAATCTCCCTAAAATATATTTTAAAATAAAAAACATTTTTAGCAAATGTTCATTATCTTTGTATCGAGCATTTGCTCATTTAAAGTATGTAAATTAAAATTAATAAAATGATAAAAATAGCAGTACCAACCACACAAGCAAACACCGTTGACAGCCACTTCGGGCATTGCGAATTTTACACCCTTTTTGCCATTAACGACCAAAAAGCTGTGATTGGCACCGAAATACTTCCGTCGCCTGCCGGTTGCGGTTGTAAATCGAACATAGCCAGTGTGCTACAAGAAAAAGGCGTATCACTTCTACTTGCTGGTAATATGGGTCAAGGAGCTGTAAATGTTATTACAAGCCATGGTATTGAAGTAATTAGAGGATGTAATGGCAAAATAAACGATGTTGTTGCTGATTATTTAAAAGGAAATATTGGCGATTCGGGCGAAACCTGTTCGCACAACCATGACGATAGTTCATCATGTAATCACTAAGTCAAATGCCACGACCAAAGAGAATACGTAGAATGACAAACCCTCCTCATTTTAAGGGGTTTAGACCAATTGGATTGCACGATGAACAAAATCCGATATTCATAAATTATGAAGAATATGAGGCTATTCGTTTGAGTGATGCTGAATTACACGGACAGGTTGAAGCTGCAAAAATTATGGATGTTTCAAGACCAACTTTTGCTCGAATTTATGAAAGTGCAAGGCGAAAAATTGCACAGGCTTTTGTACAAGGTAAATCGATAGTGTTTGAGGGGGGTAAGGTGTATTTCGATAGTGAATGGTTATTGTGCCGAACTTGTGGTTGTTCATTTAATCATATTAAAAAAGATTTAGAAGTTAAGAATTGTGCCCTTTGTGGCTCGCCGGAAATAGAACAATATGTCGATAATCGTGAATTGGTTCAAAATGAAGATGTTTGCATTTGTCCTCATTGTGGAAATCAACGAAAGCATAAAATGGTTATGCCATGTAAAAAGGAATATTGCCCCGAATGTAATTGTCCGATGATTCGGCATAGCGATTCTCAATAAATGAAAAGGAAATAATAAAAAATTAAAAATATGAAAGTAGCAATTACATCAACAGGCAATAGCCTTGAGTCAACTTTAGACAGTCGTTTTGGACGTTGTTCATACTTCGTTATTTACGATACCGAAAGCCATTCTACAGAATTTATTCCTAATCCAAATAAAGATAATATTGAAGGTGCCGGACCTGCTTCGGTCAATACTATAGCTTCAAAAGGAGTGAGTAAGGTTGTTTCGGGCGAGTTTGGAGCTAAAGTAAAATCAATATTTGATAGCCTTCAAATACAGTTGATTGTAATTACTGAGGCTGACAAAAAAATAAGTGAAATAATTGAATTGTTGAATAATAATAAATAATAAAAATGCCCCAAATTGACGGTAGCGGACCTGAGAAAGAAGGCTCAAAAACAGGAAGAGGACTAGGCAATTGCCAAAATTCAACGGAAAAAGAACTTCTTGAAAAGCTTGGAAAAGGTATGGGTTTGCGTCGAAAATCGGGTGGCGGACAAGGGCAAGGTAAACGCTTACAAAGCGGTTTGAAATAAATATTAATTTCTTTAAAAAGGAGGTAATTATGCCTGGTTTAAACAGAAAAGGTCCAAATGGCGAAGGTGCTATGACCGGACGCAAAATGGGGCGATGCAATCCCACTAATAAAGGTAAAACTGATGAGGAAATTTTGCAAAGTCGCGATGCTAAAAGTTCTATGCCTGAAATTGTTCCCGGACGTGGCTTGGGTCAAGGTCAAGGCAGAGGCTTAGGTCGAGGTCAAGGCTTAGGACGAGGTCGCAATTGATGTTTTTAGATTTCTTACTTCATTCGAAATAACAGTTAGTAAGTTTGTTTTAAGAAGCTGTCTCAAAAGTTTATTTTAAACGCTAAGTCGCTAAGACGCAAAGAAAACATGTTCTGATTTATAATACTTTGCGCCTTTGAGTCTTTGCGTTTTAAATTTAATCTTGTCTTTTAAGACAGCCTCTTAACCAAAAGCTCATAAAGTATAGTCATTGTAAACGAAGTGAGAAATCTTTTAGTTTTTAATTGGACAACATTAATAAGTAATTTCAATACGAAAGCATTTGTATAATTTACTTTAGAAATATTTATCGAATTATTAAATAATTAAGAAATGAAGAAAATTATTGCTATCCCGCTCGAAAACGGAGTTTTATGTTCACATTTTGGTCATTGCCAAACCTTTGCTATTATTAATGTTGAAAATAATGCAATTACTGATATTAAGGAAATAACTCCTCCGGAGCATGTACCAGGTTTATATCCGAAATGGGTAGCATCGTTTGGTGTTACTGATGTAATCGGTGGAGGAATGGGACAAAAAGCGATTAACCTATTTCATGAACAGAATATCAATGCTTTTATTGGAGCTCCTATAAAATCGGCAAAAGAACTTGTAACTGATTTTCTGAACGATAAACTTAATTTGACTGCTAATTACTGCAGCCACGACGAAAATCATACTTGTAATCATTAGTATTCAGTTATTTAATGGATTATAAAATTAAAATCGATTATGGTTTCAGACTATCGTTGTTTCTTTTGTTTTACAAAATCGTACGAGAGACTTTTGGATGAAGAGAAAATTTCCAAAACAGATTGTGCAAGTTTTACTCGTGAAATGGCCGACTTGTATTTAAAACATTCCGATAATTTGTCGGCTCCTTTATTGTCGCGCGATTTGCACAACGCTCTTTACAAGTACACTCAAAACCCCGATACTCATAAAGATGGTAAAAAACAAAGCAACGATTTGGTTCTTGGTATGTACAACGACTTGAAACGAAAAATAACATCGTCTATTAATCCTTTCGATACAGCATTGCGTTTAGCCATTGCAGGAAATATTATAGATTTTGCAATGGGCAAAAACTTCGATTTAATAGCTACCATTGAGAAAGTTCAGAATAGTGAATTTGCTATAGACCATTCGAAAGAGCTTCAAAAGGCAATTTCACATGCAAAAACCATATTGTACTTGGGCGACAACAATGGCGAAATTGTATTCGATAAACTTTTTCTCGAAACCATCAACCATCCGAATGTTTACTTCGCTGTAAAAGGTGCTCCAGTCATTAACGATGTTACGATGCACGATGCAGTATATGTTGGAATTGACAAGGTGGTTAAAAAAGTAGTTTCGAATGGTTTCGATGCTCCTTCTACCATATTGGAACACAGCTCTCCCGAATTTATAGAGATATTTGAACGTGCCGATGTTATTATTTCAAAAGGACAGGGAAATCTCGAAGGTTTGCTTTATAAAACAAATAAAAACGTGTATTTTCTTCTTATGGTAAAGTGCAACGTTATTGCCGATGCTTTACAAGTGAAAAAAGGAGAATTTGTAGTGCGTAAAAATATTTTTTAATATGAATATAGCTATTGCTAGTGGTAAGGGTGGAACAGGAAAAACATTAATATCTACAAATCTTTTTTGGGCAATCCAAAAAGAAGGTATTCATATCAATTTGGTCGATTGCGATGCCGAAGAGCCCAATGTAAGAGAATTTATTGATGGTGAATTAGTTTCAAGCACTGATATTTCGCAGAAGCTTCCGGTTATTGACCCTTTGAAATGCGTTTTTTGCGACAAATGTCACGATTATTGCAATTATCATGCGATTGTATATTTGCCACCTGCCAAATTTATAAAGGTTGTCGACGATTTGTGTCACGATTGTGGTGCATGTTCTTTTGCTTGCGAATTTGGTGCGATTACCGAAATAGATAAAAAACTGGGTACTGTAAAATCTTTTTACAATAATTGTCATTCACTAATTGTAGAAGCTCGTGCCGAGATTGGCGTTTACTCACCTGTACCCGTTATCAAAAGGGCTATTAAAGACGTAAGTAGTTTTACTCTAAATTTATTCGATTCGCCTCCGGGAATATCCTGCCCTTTTATTGCTACTGTCGATAAAGCCGATTATGTAGTTTTGGTAACAGAGCCTACACCATTCGGACTCAACGACCTTAAATTATCTGTCGAAACACTTCAGCAACTAGGCAAATCGTTCGGGGTAATTGTAAACAGGGCAAATTTGGGCGACGATAGTGTCTATAAATATTTACATAATAATAATATCAGCTTGTTGATGGAAATACCTATGGATAGAGAAATTGCCAAAATTTATTCCGAAGGTCGTATGTTGGTTGACGAAAAGCCTGAATATCAATCACAATTCATTCAATTGTATCATACTATTCTTGAAAAAATAAAAAAATGATAGAAATAGCCATTTTGAGCGGTAAAGGAGGCACAGGTAAAACAAGCCTAAGTGCTGCATTTGCTACCATCAACCATAATATAGTTGTAGCCGATTGCGATGTAGATGCCGCTAATCTACACCTAATATTACAACCCGAAAACTATTTTGAAGAAAAATTCGTATCGGGTCATAAAGCAATAATCGATTATAGCACTTGTAGCAATTGCGGTTCGTGTATCGACTATTGCCGCTTCGATGCCATTTCTTACATCGACGGGAAAGTTACAATTGCCGAAACTTCGTGCGATGGATGTAAATTGTGTGCACGTATTTGTCCTTCACAATCAATCGCAATGATACCCAGCGACAAAAGTAAATGGTTTATAGGTAATTACCGCAATGGGAAAATGATTCATGCACGGCTCGAACCTGGCGAGGAAAACTCGGGCAAACTTGTAAACGTAGTACGCGAACAAGCTCGTAGAATAGCTACTGAAATGGCTTGCAAAACTATTATTATCGATGGTCCTCCTGGAACAGGTTGCCCTGTAATATCGTCGGTAACAGGTGCTAAAAAAGTAGTAATTGTTACCGAACCATCCAATTCGGGGTTTCACGATATGAAACGCGTGTTGGAACTGGTCAAAAATTTCAAAGTGAAACCCTATGTTGTTATCAATAAATGTGATTTAAACGAAGATTTAACTAAACATATTGAAAACTGGTGCAACGAACAGTATATTCCCGTCGTGGGAAAACTCCTTTTTTATGAACCACTAGTTCACGCAATGCTTCAGTGCAAAAGCATTACAGAATACTTGCCCGACTCCGAAGTTAGTAAAGAGATATACCGAATATACAATACAGTATTTAATGATTAACAATAAGAAAATTAACATATTAGCACATTAATTTATGAACAATCCAATAGTAAAAACGAAACTTCCCAATATCAAAAACATCATTTTAGTAGCATCTGGAAAAGGTGGTGTAGGCAAATCGACAGTAGCTGCCGGGCTGGCAATGTCGTTGGCTATGGAGGGCTATGCAACAGGTCTGCTCGATGCCGATATTTATGGGCCATCGATTCCTACCTTGTTTAATTTAAAAGGTGAAAGACCCGATTCTTTAACCGAAAATGGCAAACAATTTATCGTTCCTTTTACTAAATTTGGAATCAAACTGATGTCTATTGGCTTTTTTATAGAAAGTCGTCAAGCAATTGTTTGGCGTGGACCAAGAGTTTCGAGCGGTGTTTCGCAATTGCTTACAGAAACATATTGGGGCGAACTCGATTACTTGATTATCGACACCCCTCCTGGAACTGGCGATATACACATAACTCTATTGCAAAACTTCGAAACATCGGGCGTTATAGTGGTTACAACTCCTCAACATATTGCTTTAGCAGATGTTAAAAAAGCGGTTGAAATGTATAACGATAAACAAATAGGAATTCCTGTTCTAGGAGTTGTTGAAAATATGGCTTGGTTCACTCCTTTTGTTCATCCCGATGAAAAATATTTTCTCTTTGGAAAAGGGGGTGGCGAAGAAATTGCGAGAGAGTTTAGTATCCCTCTTCTTGCTCAAATTCCTATAAATGAAAAGCTGTGCGAAAGCTGTGACCATGGCAATATGAACGAACTTTTTGATGATATTGCAATTAAATCGGCTTTTGAACAATTGTTTAAGAAAATAGTCAAATAATAATAACATCATAAAAATGGCAAGGAATTTGAAAAAAATACCAATTAGAGCAATTTTGCTACTGGCAATATTTTCTTTTGTTTTTAATGCCTGTGCTTCGAATAAAAAATACAAGAGTCAGAAACCGGTTCCATGTCCTTGCGAAAAAAATAAATAATGATTACGCACGAATATAAATTTCGGGTAATGTATCCCGATACCGATAAAATGGGAACTGTACACCATTCGAATTATGCAAAATATTACGAAACCGCACGTTGGGAATTGTTTCGCAGTATTGGTGTTTCGTACAAATCTGTCGAAGAAGCCGGATATATGCTGCCAGTAATAAGTATGAAATTTAAATTTTTAAAAACAACTTCTTATGATTCTTTACTTACAGTACAAACCCATTTAAAAGCTATAAAAGTTGCTCGTATATGGTTTGACTATAAGCTTTATAATGAAGAAAATGAATTAATTAACGAAGCCGAAACAGAACTTGCTTTTGTAAGAGTAGAAAATTGGAAGCCATGCGTTGCTCCCGATTTTGTTTTGAAAAAAATAGAAAAAAATTTAATTTTAAATTAAATAATATGGACATAAACGAACACAAAAAATTATATTCCGAAGCTGATATTCATACTATGAGAATAGCTGAAGAAGCACGTATTATGGGTAAAAATAGGGTTGAAGAACTTATAAAATATGCAAGACTTTCAGGAATAAAACGCATTGGAATTGCACATTGTATCGCTTTTAAAAGAGAAGCAATAAAACTTAAAGAAGCATTAGAAAGCGAGTTTGAAGTGTCATCAATAGATTGTTACAATGGTAGAGTACCTTCGTCTGAAATGCTGGGTATTGAGGCCAAAGGAATTTCGTGTAATCCTGCAGGACAAGCCAAATTTCTTGCTGATAACAATACCGAATTAAACATTTCTTTTGGACTTTGTATGGGACACGATATTATTTTCAATCAAAAATCAAAGGCTCCTGTTACAACCTTAGTTGTAAAGGATAGAGAACATAAAAACAATTCTTTTAAAGTATTTGAAGATACAGAAGGCGTAAAATGATAGCAACAATAATTTTAGCAGTAATCATCGGTAATATTGGCAGCGTGCTTCTTGCTTCGCTCATGCTGCGCTTTAGTAATGAGTATTTGCAGAAACTCACAAAACACATCAATGCTTTTGCTGGAGGCACATTACTTGGTGCTGCATTTTTGGGTATGTTGCCAAATGCAGTGAAACTGGGCGGTTATCAAATGACGTATGCTGTTTTGATTGGCATATTATTCTTTTTTATTATCGAGAAAATAATGCTTTGGCGTATATGTGTGGACGAAAATTGCGACCGACACAACAAAGCAGGAGCTTTAATGCTAATGATTGGCGATTCGTTCCATAACTTTCTCGATGGCATTGTTATTGCCGCAGCATTTCTACATTCTCCTTCTTTTGGTATTGTAGTTACCATATCGGTATTTGCACATGAAATACCACAGGAAATTGCCGACTTTGGAGTTATGCTCAAAGCAGGTTTTTCCAAGCGCAAAGCAATTCTATACAACCTTTTTTCTGGAGTTACCGCCATTGTAGGTGCATTGTTGGCTTGGTACGCCGGTCAGTATACCAAAATTGCCATGCCCTATATTCTTGCACTATCGGCGGCAGGTTTTATATACATTGCTCTAGCCGATTTGGTTCCCGAAATGCACCGTAAAACAAATGCCCGTCAATCGATATTTCAATTCTTGCTCCTTTTGGCAGGTATTTCAGTCATAATCGTATCAATCATAACTAAACCATAAATTATGAACACAAAAAGAATTATTGTAATCGGAGGTTCGGCTGCCGGACCCAAAGCAGCATCGAAAGCTCGTCGAATGGACGAAAATGCGGAAATCACAATCTACCAAAAGGCTTCAGACCTATCGATGGCTTCGTGTGGCTATCCTTATTATATTGGCGGTTTTTTCGACGACCGCGACCAACTTCTTTGTTCTCCTGCCGGGGTAGTTCGCGACTCAAAATTCTTTTGGAATGCAAAAAAAATAACAACAAAGGTTCATACAGAAGTTACTGCAATTGACCGTAAAAATAAACGCATCGAATATACCGACATTCTAACTGGTGAAAAAGGCACCGCCGAATATGATAAATTGGTTATTGCAACAGGTGCTACTCCTCGAAAACCACCCGTTCCGGGCATTGAACTCGATGGCGTTACTACACTGCAATCGTTGCCAGATGCCGATTACCTTCGTAAAGTTAAAGATGAAGGCAAGATTAAAAAAGCAGTGGTTATTGGTGGAGGGCTTATTGGTATCGAAACATGCGAAGCATTGCGACTTGCAGGCATCGAAATTACTCTTATCGAATTGCTACCCCAACTGCTTACTTTTCTCGATAGGCAAATGGCAAAATTGGTCGAAAAATATGTACAGAGCAAAGCCAATGTGATACTCGAAAATGGTGTGACTGCATTTATTGGCGAAAATGGTAAGCTTACTGCAGTGAAGCTTCAAAACGGCACCGAAATTCCTTGTGAATTGGCTGTGGTTGCTATTGGTGTAATCCCAAACAGCAAATTAGCCAAGGAGGCTGGACTTCAGATAGGACAAACAGGTGGTATTGTAGTCGATTATCACATGCAAACGTCCGATGCCAATATTTATGCGGTTGGCGATTGTGTCGAAATAACCAATCTTATCAGTCACAAATCTATTTTAGCTCCTTATGGCGACTTAGCCAACTTGCAGGGAAGGGTAGCAGGCGAAAATATTATTAATGGAAATACTGCATCGTTTCCAGGTACGATACAAACAGGTATTTGCAAAGTATTCGATTATGGTGTTGGTGCTACAGGGCTGTCGGAACAAAATGCAATTAGAAACAGCATTACAAATATTGAAACTGTTGTAAATGCCAGTCTAGACAAACCCGGTTTTATGCAGGGAAAATTATTGGTTACCAAATTGGTGGTCGAAAAATCAAAAGGCACTATTTTAGGTGCTCAGGTACTTGGACCTGGCGATGTAAGCAAACAGGTTGCTATTTGGGCAATGGCTATACAGGGTAAACTTACAGTAAATGATATGGTAAATGCCGACTTGCCTTATGCTCCACCCTATTCTTTGGCTATTGACCATAGTATTGCCACTGCTCACATTATGCAAAACAAACTATACGGATATTTCAAGGGAATATCAGCAGAGCAGCTCAAAGAAAAGCTCGATAAAAAAGAAAAGCTCGTTTTGCTAGACTTCCGCAACCCCGATGAATATGAACAAATGCGTCTAGGAATTGGCGAAAAACTTATCCCACTTGGTCAACTTCGCAAACGTTTAGAAGAAATGCCACAAGACAAAAACGCTGAAATTATCTGTTGGTGTAAAATTTCACTACGTGGATACGAAGCTGCATTAATTCTTCAGGCAAATGGATTTAATAACGTGAAAGTGCTCGAAGGAGGAATAATGGCTTGGACTTATGGAAGAGAAAAGTAATTTTTTTATATATCTAACAATATGCGAATTATAACTTTAATCGAAAACCTCGTATATAAAGCTGGTTTAGTTGCTGAACATGGGCTTTCCATTTATATTGAAACCGACGATAAAAAAATACTCTTCGATACGGGGCAGAGCAAACTGTTTATGGAAAATGCTCTAAAATTGGGGATTGAAATCAATGATATTGATATATTAGTGCTTTCGCATGGGCACTACGACCACACGGGTGGCTTATACCCATTTCTTTATAGAAATAATAAGGCTAAAGTATATGCTAAAAAAGAAATATTCGTTCCAAAGTATCATAGTAAAAGTCGTTTTATTGGTACCAAATACGATGAGCCAAATATTAAAAACAGAATTGTTTACGTAAACGAAATTACAGAAATAGCCAATAATGTTTTTTTAATGCCCGATATTACTATTTACAATGCTACCGATACGCATTTCAAAGGCCTTCAAGTAAAACAAGGCGACGATTTTATCGATGATACTTTTAACGATGAGCTTTTTATAGCAATAAAGCAAAACGAACAAATAAACATTATTACAGCCTGTTCGCACAGAGGTATTACCAATATTTGCACCACAGCAACCGAACATTTCAAATTGCCCATTGCTAAGGTTTTAGGCGGTTTTCATTTAAAAGATGCTTCTACGGATGAATATAATGTAGTAAAAGATTATTTCAATAAAGTTAGACCTCAGTCAATAGGTCTTTGCCACTGCACTGGAGTGGATAATTACGCAAAAATGCTCAATGATTGCGATTTGAATATTTTTTACAATTGTACGGGATATGAAACACATTAACCTTTCTCACTCATTTGTTTTAACAAATCGATATTCAGAATTGTAACATTTTTTCCGTCGATATCAACAATTTTATCTTTATGAAAGTCCGATAAAATCCGGCTAACACTTTCGCGTGTTGAACTCGTTATATCTCCAATATCTTGCCTTGAAATTGGAAGTGCAAATGTGGAACTTTTATAAATATCATTTGCAAAAAACAAAAGCACCTCAGCAACTTTACCTATGTTGTGTTTCTGAGCATTATTTATATGGTTTTGAAAACTTTGTAACTGACCTTTACTCAAATCAAGTAAAATTTGATAAGCAAAATCGCCATTGGCATATATAAATTGTTTAAATGTATGAAGGTCAATAAAGCAAATAGTCGTATCGTCCTCAAGCGCAGTTGCCGAAAAATGGTTAATCTTATCGCCAAACGAACTAGGTAAACAAAGATATGCCGGAGCCTTTACAATCCTCATAATCATATCCTTAATCGGCCCCTTTCTATGTATTTTGACCAAACCTGTTTTTATATAGGCTACATTGGTCGAAAATGAGTCTTGGATAATAATTACATCTCCTGCTTTGAACTTAACCTCAGCACAGTTATTTCCCAAAACATCGAGCTCACAATCGTTCAACTCCTTTTCAGCTGTTGATTTGAAACTACATAACTTGCAATGTATTTTTTCCATTTCTTTAATTTACACAAATAAATCTAAATAAAGATAATAAAATATGTGATATACATCACATATTAATGTGTAAACATGCACATACCTATATTGTTCCTTACACATTCTAAAATTTATCTTTGTTATTCGAAAAACAATCAAATTTTAAAATATAAACAATGGCAAACGAAATAGAAAAACAAGTTGCAGAACTTGAAGAAAAATTAAAAAAATTACAGAACCGTCAAGCAAAAGACCAAATATCGATTATTGCATTCTCGGGCGATTTGGACAAAATGCTTGCAGCCATGATTATAGCAACGGGCGCACGTGCTATGGATACCGAAGTGAAAATGTTTTTTACATTTTGGGCAACAGCCATGCTTCGCGACCCAAACAAATCGGGCAAAGGAAAAGACTTTATGTCTAAAATGTTTGGTTTTATGATGCCTCGTGGCAGTAAGAAACTAAAACTTTCGAAAATGAATATGGCAGGTATGGGAACTGCCATGCTTAAAAGTTTAATGAAGAAAAAACGTGTATCATCGCTCGAAGATTTGCTTGCAACTGCTGGTGAACTAGGCGTTGAAATAAACGTATGCGAAATGAGTATGGACCTAATGGGCTTCAAAAAAGAGGAAATGATTGACTACCCACATCTGAAATATGTTGGTGTTGGCAGCTACCTCTCAGATGCCGACGAAAGCCGCATTCAATTGTTTATTTAATTATAAATTTAAAAATGAGTTGATTTGAAAATGAATTATTAATCTAATCATCAAATCATCTCATCTTTAAACAATTATTTCATTTTCAAATTTGCATATTTTCAAATTTTCAAATTATATTATCATGACAACAGACGAATTAAAAGCTCTTAAGAGCGACAAAACAGTAGATGCACGTGGAACCGCTTGTCCTGGACCGCTTTTGGCAGCCAAAAAAGCAATTGGCGATGTGCAAGCTAGTCAAATAATGGAAATACTTTCATCGGACGAAGGTACAAAGAGCGATATTCCGAAATGGTGCAAAAAAATGGAATACGAATACCTTGGCTCTATTGACGAAGATGGTATATATCGTTTATTTCTCAAAAAATAAAAAATGACTATGAGCACCAAAGCCAAGATACTAGTGTTCTCGACAGAAAAAATATCAGACCCAGCAATTGACCTTGCCGGTTTGTTGAAAAAGCATTATCCGAATACAGTGTATTCAATAAGTGTACCCTGTTCGAGTTGCATAAAGCCTCGTTGGATTATGCGTGCTTTCGAAAAAGGTTTCGACGGTGTGTTTATTGCAGCCGATGGTACCGATTGTTCGTTTGGCGAATCGTGTGTCGAAAAAACTTCTGCTATTATTTCAGCTACTCACGAGCAAATGAAGCAAAAAGGTCTAAAACCTTCGCAACTTAAAATGGCTGCAATTTGCTCGGTTTGTGCCGAACCTTTTGTAAAACACATGATTTCTTTTTCAAAAGAACTAGAACTGGCTAAAACAATATAATTATGCCTTTACAAAGCGAAAAACAAACAGACGTCTGCCTTAACGATACCCAATACGATACATTGGTAATTGGAGCAGGTATTGCCGGAGAAGAGTCGGCGCTTAAGCTTGCCGATATGGGTTACAAAGTGCTTCTTGTTGAGAAAGAGCCTTCAATTGGTGGTAAAATGATACTACTCAGCAAGGTGTTCCCTACTCTCGATTGTGCTGCCTGTATCACTACTCCTAAGGTGTCCGAGACTGCTCGACATCCAAATATTAGAATCCATACGCTTACAGAGGTAAACGAGATTATTAAAAATAGCAATGGCTCTTTTTCTGTTTCTCTTAAAAAGAAACCTCGTTATGTCGTTGAAAACGACTGTACAGGATGTCAGGAATGCGAAAAAGTATGTCCTTCGGTTACTAAAGACCAATTTCAATTTAATTTGGTAGCACGCAAGGCTGTATATATCCCATTTAGCATTGCCAATCCACGTATAGCACTTATCGATATTGATAACTGTATCATGTGTGGTGCTTGCGAAAAGGCTTGTCCATCGAGTTGTATCGATTTTTCGATGGAAGAAGAAATTATCAATGTGCAGGTTAAATCAGTAGTGGTTGCAACTGGTTTTAAATTGTTTGACCCCATATCCATTGAGCGCTATGGTTATGGACGTTATAAAAATGTAATTACTTCAATGCAAATGGAGCGTCAACTAGCTCCAACCCGACCATTTAATAGTATTTTACGCCCATCAGATGGCAAAACACCCGACAAGATTGCTTATATCTTTTGCACCGGTTCGCGCGACCATACTGTCGGAAACCCTATTTGTTCGCAAGTTTGCTGTATGTACTCAACCAAACAGGCTCAATTACTAATGGGTGCTTTACCTATGGCCGATGTTTCGATGTATTACATCAATATCCGTGCTTTTGGCAAGGGTTACAACGAATTTTACCTACAGGCTAAAGACATGGGAGCTAAATACGTGAAAGGAAAAATTGCAGGTATTACCGAAAAAGAAAATGGCGACCTTATTCTTCGTTACGAAGATATTGCTACAGGTAAAATAACTGAGAGTAAACACGATTTGGTAGTACTATCGGTTGGTTTACTTGCTAATCCGGAAATTGCAAAAGTATTTAAGAATGAAAAACTTCAGTTAGATGCTTTAAACTATATTAATCAGCCCGAGTTAATGTCGAGTCCTGCCCGAACTTCAATCGATGGAGTTTTTGTTGCGGGTACTGCAACAGCTCCAATGGATATACCCGACACCATTATGTCGGCAGGTGCTGCAGCTTCCGAAACTTCGAGTTTTTTAAAATCATTGTCATGAGTAAGAAAAAAATAGGAGTATATGTTTGCCACTGTGGTGGCAATATTTCCGATTATGTTAATATCGATAAAGTTAAAGAGGCAGTAAAAGACGAAGCCGATGTCTTTTTGGTTAAAAATACCGTATTTGCCTGTGCCGACTCATCGCAAAAAGAGATGGTTGCCGATATTCAAAACGACCAACTTGATGCAATTGTGGTAGCCTCGTGTTCGCCAAAACTGCATTTAAACACCTTCAGAGGAGTTGCCAATCGTGCTGGACTCAATTCTTTTAATTATATCCAAGCAAATATTCGCGAACAAAGTTCATGGGCACATTCAAACGATAAGCCTGGCGCTACCGAAAAAGCCATTCAGCTTGTAAAAGCAGCTATTGCAAAGGCTCGTGAGTCAGAAGCTCTTTTCTCTAAAAAAGTCCCTGCATTAAACGCAGTAGCTGTTGTAGGAGCGGGTGTTGGTGGAATGCGAACTGCTATTTCGTTGGCCGATATGGGCACTGAGGTTTACTTGATTGAAAAAAACGAATCGGTTGGAGGAAAGGTTGTTAACTCTGGACAAGTATTTCCATTGAACATAACTGGTAAAGAATTGGTCGATAAATTTTTAGTTGAAATAAAAAAACGAGCAAACATTAAATTGTTTACCAAAGCCGAAATTGTTGAGAAAAAAGGGAGTATCGGCAATTTTGAATTGAAAGTAAAAGTTGATAATGAAGTACTTACTCTTAATGCTGGTGGTATTGTTGTAAACACAGGTTTTGAACCCTACCAACCTATTGAAGGCGAATACAGTTTTGGAAAACTCGACAATGTAATAACCTTACCATTATTCAAACAATTGGTAAACACATCGGACAAGCTTGAGTTTAAAGGTAAAAAAATAAAAACGATTGCTTACATCTATTGCGTTGGTAGCCGACAAGACGACGAAGGCGACAATAAATATTGTTCACGATATTGCTGCACAACTGCTTCGCACACAGCTGTTTTAGTAAAACAAAAGTTCAAAGATATTACCAACCTACATTATACTCGAGGTGTTCGCACATATGGCAAACAAGAACTTATTTATGAAGAAGCATCGAAGCAAGGTGACATTTTTCTACAATTTACACTCGATAATATCCCAACGATTGAATTAAAAGGCAATAAAACCATTGTTTCGGTTAAAGATATACTAACATCGGGCAAAGAAATAGAAGCAGAAGTTGACCTTGTAGTATTGGTTACAGGCATGATACCACGCGAAAACAAAGCACTTCAAGATATGTTGAAGATACCGCTCGGACGCGACAATTTCTTCAACGAAGTTCACATGAAATTACGCCCCGTAGAAACGGTTATTGATGGCGTTTTTATAGCCGGAACATGCCAATCGCCAAAGAACATTATCGAAACACTCAATTCGTCGCAAGCAGCAGCTGCCAAAGCTAATTCGGTACTAACAAAAGGCGAACTTTCGCTCGAACCTGTGTTGGCCAAACTCAATCCGGCAGCCTGCACATGGTGTGGCAAGTGCGAAGAAGCTTGTTCGTTCGATGCTATTGAAATGGTCGATTACGAAGGACGCAAAGTGGCTCGTGTCAATGAAACAAACTGTAAAGGCTGCGGTATGTGCACACCTGTATGTCCTACAGATGCAATCGACTTAGCCGGATTTACTAATGCACAATTAGAAGCTATGATTGATGCACTTGCTGAATAAAAAAATAAATTATGGAAACAAAGACCAAAACCATCGACATCATAAAGCAAAAACGTACCGTGCCAGATGCGGTAACCGAAGAACGCAAGAAATTCAACAGTTATAAAAAGGCTATTAAAGATGCTTTGAAGGACGAACCAAAATCTATCCCGCAAATTGCATCTGCAATACAAATGCCATTACACGAAACAACATATTACCTAATGGCTATGCAAAAGTTTGGTGAAATAGCCGTTGACAGTCTCGATGATATGGACGAATATTACTTTTATAAACTCACAAAATAATGGCTAGCATAAATCCATCGTTCGGCAAAGAACTCAAAAAATACGGCGCATTCGATTTTAATGCCTGTTATAATTGTGGCAACTGTACTGCTACATGTTCACTTGCTACAAAAGAAGATGCCTTTCCTCGCGAAATGGTACGGTACAGTGCACTAGGTTTGGAAGACGAAATTAAATCGTCGTTAAAGCCTTGGTTATGCTATTATTGTGGCGAATGTAGCTCACAATGTCCACGCTCTGCCAATCCTGGTGAACTCATGATGTCGCTTCGTCGTTGGCTTTCTGCCAAATACGATTGGACTGGTTTGTCGGGCTTACTATATAAATCAATTACGCTTACTTCTATAGCATTTATCGTCACAACAGTTCTGATTGTTGCTTATGCTTTTTCTCTCGATTTTCATTTACCAACGTTAATGCATATTGGTCATACATTCGAAATGGTAGCTATTGCAGCTGTGTTTGCTATTATTCTTACACCAAATCTTATACGGATGTGGTGGTTCTTAACTGGCAGTTCAAAGAAGAAAATACCATTAAAAGTGTATTATAAAAGTTTGAGCGAATTATTTATACACATGTTCACTCAAAAACGAGCATTGGGATGCGACGATAATCAAACCCGATGGTTCGAACACCTTATTTTAGTTTTCGGATACCTCGCTTTGCTTTTTACCACTGTATTTCTCGATTGGTTTGGTTCCGACAATATTTTTATTATCGTACTTGGTTATTTGGAAAGTATCGTAGTATTTGGGGTTACCTTCGATTTTATGCGACGCCGTATTAAAAAAGACAAAGAAGTAAGCAAACATTCTCAGCCTTCCGATTGGTTGTTCGTGGTTTGGTTGTTTCTGATGGCTTTTACAGCTTTCTTCGTACGATTATTTATCGACTTCCAAATATTAGAGCAAAACTCATGGCTATACATTGTTCATATTATTGTATTGGTTCAATGGGCTGTGTTAATAGTACCTTTTGGCAAGTGGACACACTTTTTATACCGTTCGTTCGCAATGTATCTCGACAAGGTCAATAAACTTTCGAGCACTATTGCTAAATAAACTGCTCTTTGCAACCACTATTAGTATATTTTTCACATTAGCATTACATATAATATGAAGAATATTATATATTTTTATAAAAAAACACATTATGAAAAATTTAGGCTTAATTTTTATCGTAACTCTTTTTATTTTATCGTGTAATCAGACACATAGCAAAGAAGAAAGAACTGTTAAAGAATCTTGTTGCACAACCGATAGTGTAAGGGATGGGGTTTTTATTCATATTACTGAAAGTTACAACGACCCTCATAAAGTGCTAATGCCTCTCAAAATGGCAGTAATGATGTCGAAAGATAAAGATGTACTTGTTTACATGGACATACACGCTGTTGAGCTTCTGGTGAAAACTTCAAAAGATTTAAATTTTGCAGATTTTGAGTCGGCTCATACTTATATTAAACAGTTGAATGAAAGAAATGTAAGTGTAATGGCATGTCCAACCTGTTTAAAAATTGCCGGTTTCAAACCTGAAGATTTATTGGATGGTGTTCAGATAGCCCAAAAGGACAAGTTTTTTGGCTTTACAAAAGGTCGTATTATAACATTGGATTATTAAGCTCATAAATATTAATTATTTAAAACATGAGCAATTTTGACAAAGTAGCCCGTGATTGGGATAGTAATCCAATTCATTGGGAGCGTTCAGAGGCTATAGCAAGTAAAATACTTGAAACTATTCCTTTAACTTCAAATATGAAAGCATTGGAATATGGAGCAGGTACAGGTATTTTAAGCTTTCTTCTTGCCGATAAGTTATCGGAAATAACATTAATGGATAATTCGAAAGAAATGGTTGAGGTAATGAAAGAAAAAGTATTAAGCACTCATCTGAATCATTTAAAACCTTTGTTTTTCGACTTTGAACATACAGAATATCACAATAATAACTTTGATTTTATTTTCAATCAAATGGTATTGCACCATGTTGATGATGTAGAAACAGTTTTAAACAAATTTTATAAAATTCTTAATACTAATTCTTTTTTGGCTATTGCCGACCTATTCTCTGAAGATGGCTCATTTCATGGACCTGATGTTAAAGTTCACTTTGGCTTCAGTCCCGATAAACTATCCGAATTATTAACGGCTATTGGGTTCAGAAATATAAGTTATTCAAATTGTTATGAGATAAAACGTGATTCAGGCAAATTGTTTCCTATTTTTTTGCTTGTTGCCCAAAAATAATTTAACTTTAATAATACAAAATTCAAAACATGAAAACATTAATTAAAAAGAAAGAAATAGCCCCAAAGGCTAAAGTTGCTCAATGTTGTGCAAAAATTTCAAAAACTGTTGCAGGTTGTCACGATTAATAATTAAATATTAATGTCGTTTAGTTAAGTTTTTTTGTGTTTTAAATCACACTTCGACTTCGCTCATTGTGACGCTGTTATGTATGTGTCAGGTTGAGCGAAGTCGATACCTTTTTCTAAACTTAACGACATTGAGTTAAATATCTAAAACTATGGAAACCATTTGTAAAAACTTCGAAAAATGCCCTATTTATTCCGGAGTACTTGTAGGCAAAGAAACTACAGCAAAAAATTATAAAAAAGTATATTGTGAAGCCGGCACCGAAGGCTGGTCTCAATGCAAACGCTATCTTGTAAAGGAAAAAATTGGCAAATGCCCTCCCGATTTATTACCAAATTCTTTTAAAAGTGTCGAGGATATTATTTCTTCTATGAACTAAATGACAGATATTAATCTAAAATGCAGAAATTGCAATTGGACAGGAACCTCAAAAGAAGTATTGTGGGATAGTGTTGAAACCTGTATGGGCTCCGATAAAATTGAAATATGCCCCAAATGTGGCAGTATGGAAGTTTATATTCTTAAATAATTTTTAAAAATCATTTTTATTCAATATCATATTTGAACTAAACAAATATTTAATTAAATTTGCTATATAAAGAGAATCATTCTTATTTAGTAATTATTCGATGAAAGAGTTTAAAGAAGAAATTAGAAAAAAAATACTTGATAAAGGATTAAAGATTACTCCTCAACGAACTGTTATACTTGAAGCTATACATAAATTAAACAACCATCCTACTGCTGATAATATCATTGAATATATAAGAGATTCAAATCCAAATATAGCTATTGGCACTGTATATAAGGTGCTTGAAACATTTGTTGAAAACAATATAATTAGAAAAGTAAAAACAGACAATGATGTAATGAGATATGATGGCATTACCGAAAACCATCATCATTTATATTGTTCAGAATGCGATTTGATAGAAGATTATAAAGACGAAGAATTAGATTTAATACTTCAAGAATATTTTAAGAAAAAGAATTTAACAGGTTTTAAAATTGAAGGAATAGTGCTCCAAATAAGGGGTACGTTTGATAAATGCTAAAATATAAACATCATTAAAAATTAAATTATCATGGAAGAAAAAGTAATTTCAATGCCTCGCATAGGCGAAAATGCACCAGAATTTAAAGCAGTTACAACTCAGGGACCAATTAATTTCCCATCGGATTACAAAGGCAGTTGGGTTATTTTGTTCAGCCATCCTGCTGACTTTACGCCAGTTTGTACTTCGGAGTTTATGACTTTTGCAACATTAGAACCAAAATTCAATGAAGCCAATTGCAAACTTGTTGGTCTGTCTGTCGACGGACTCTATAGCCATATTGCATGGTTGCGTACCATAAAAGAAAAAATTGAGTACAAAGGAATGAAAAATGTTGAAGTAACATTTCCTTTGATTGAAGATATAACTATGGAAGTGGCTCAGAAATATGGAATGATGATGCCTGGTGAAAGCAATACAAAAGCAGTTCGTGCGGTATTTGTTATTGACCCTAAAGGAATTATCAGAACTATCATTTATTATCCGCTTAGCTTAGGTCGTAATTTTGATGAGTTGTATCGTGTTGTATTAGCTTTACAAACCGCAGACGAATTTAGCATTGCAACTCCAGCAGATTGGCGTCCAGGCGATGAAGTAATAGTGCCTCCTGCAGGTTCATGTGGAGTAGCGAAAGAACGTATGGAAGGAAAAAATGCAGATACTACTTGTTACGATTGGTTCTTCTGTACCAAAAAGATTGATAAAGAAACTGTTTTAAATAAAATATTGAAGAAAAAATAGCTATTGAAAACTAGTAATTTAAGAAAAAAGCTGTCCTAACGAACAGCTTTTTTCTTTAAAAACTATCAGTGTATCTTTTAATCAACTTTAAAATATTCTACCTGTTCTTTTAAATAATTTGCTTGCCTTTTCAACTCAGATGCTACATTAGACATTGCATCGGCTTGCGATGCTGTTTGTTGCGTTATTTGGTTAAGTTGCGACATGGCATTGTTTATTTCCATAGACCCTTCGCTCACTTCATGGCTCGAAACCGACACTTCTTGAATCAATTGGGCAGTTTTTTCTATTTGAGGAACAATTTGCAAAAGCTTTTCACTTATGTTTTTCGACGATTGAACCCCAACATTAATAATATTTGCAATTTCATCGGAAGCTAATTTGCTTCGTTCGGCAAGTTTGCGAACCTCGCTTGCAACAACAGCAAAACCTTTGCCTTGCTCGCCCGCACGTGCAGCTTCAACTGCTGCATTGAGCGCCAGTATATTAGTCTGAAAAGCTAAATCGTTTATAATTTTAACCTTTTCGGCAATGGAATGCATCGAATCTGCCATCTCTTCGGCCGAACGATTGCCTTCTTTGGCACTTTGTGCCGATTGTATTGCTATTTGCTCTGTTTGCCTTGTATTATCAAAATTCTGTTGAATATTTGACGAAATTTCTTCCATCGACGACGACATTTCTTCGATCGAAGAAGCCTGATCTGACGCTCCTCGTGAAATATCGATTGCAGAATTGCTCATTTCATTACTTATTTTTGAGATCTTTTCGCTTTCATTTATAATAGTACTTACTATCTCTTTCAAATTAATTTTCATTTTTTCAAGATCATTTCTAACTTCCCCCAATTCATTGTCCGATTCAAATTCGAGTTGGCTTGACAAATCTCCTTCCGAAATGCCTTTTACATATTCTTTAATTTTATTTATAGGCTTATTGAGATTTCTACTTATCGATACAAAAATTAACATTATTAAAATAACACCTGCAAAAACACCTATCAAGATAAAAGTTATTTTCAAACTTTTAGATTTTCGGTTAATTTCATCCAAATTGTATTGATAGGCTATAACACCAATAGGTTTCCCATCGAAGTCAAATGCCGGATTGAAATTATAATAATGACTTTCCCCTCGAATATTTATTGCCTCATTTATAGCCTGTTTTAAAATTGTTTCGTCAATATTGTCTGTTATAAAATAATTGCTACTTGCCGATAGTAACATAAATGCTCCAATGAGCTGACTTCTGTTTCCGGTTTGATTACTAATATTTTTGTCCATCAATTCGACCAGTTCGGGCATGATATACAAAGCATAATTCTCAGAAAGAGTATCTGTAGATAATATTTTCATTAATTCGCCAACATCAATATGATTTTCTACAGAACCTAAAACCTCATTATTTTCATCCAAAACCGGCATAATACCACGAATAGCAATACCTCCTCTGCCTGCTTCTATACCTAATATTGGTGTTTTCTCATTAATGCATTTTTTCAATGTATTTCTGAACGAAAGGTCATCGCCCCTTTTATCGACCCAACTTCGGTAAAATGATTTATAATCTTTAGTATGAAAATGAATCCGCAGATTTTTATAACCAACATATTTCATTGCTTTATCGGCATTCTGAAAATCTTCTTTTAATATATTAACGCTTTTTTCTAAATCGTTAGTTGAGTTATATGTTTTAAATGCTTCTATTACTCCTTTTTGAGAAGATATAATCGCAGATATTTGAACGGCCTTGTTTATAAACCTTTCATAATTACCTTTGTACGATTCTCTCGCTTTTACAACTTGTTCGTTTATTTGTTTGTCGATAATCTGATTTACAACAAATGTTGAAACAAAAACAAATCCTAAAATCGTGATAATGGCAACTGCCAATACCGGGATTGCGACTTGATATGCTAATCGTTTTTTCATATTACCAATTTTTACTTAAATATAATAATTCTTACGCTTTTTTACAAATCCTAAAAAAAATCATGTAAAAAAAGTGATTATGAACTAGCCTCTTTTACTTACTTCTATTAATTCATCTCTTTTTAAAATAAAAACATCCTTTTCTTTCAGTTCAATAAATCCATCTTTTTCAAAGCTTTTAAGAAGTTTTACTGCATTTTCGGCCGATACATTGGCAAAATCGGCAATATCTTTTCGACTAAGCAACTGAAATATATCGGGTTCTATGTGTTTCAATCCATCTAAATACAGAAGAGCCTCTGCCATACGACCATTCATTTGTTTATATAAAATGGTTCGCAACGAATGATAAAGACTGCCATTTTGTTCGCAGTATCGCTTTATAATATTGAAACCAAACTGACCATTTTGTTTTACCACATTGGCAATAGCTTCTGTTTCGATTAAAAATGCCTGACAATTCGTAATAGCTACAGTCGAATAGTTAAACGATGTTTTGGTAAACACAGCCGACAGACCCACAAACTCTCCCGGTTTTATTATTTGCAAATTGAAATCCTTTATGCCACTATCCTCGACGTATTGCTTTGCAAGTCCGTTTATTATAAACAGTACATACGATGCAAAAGCACCTTGTTTTGATAAACTATCGCCTTTTCGAAAAATCACCTGAGTTTTACTTGCCCTTACCAGCTCTATCTCTTCGGGTGTAAGCAATTGAAAACATGGAGCTTGAATGTCGCAAATAAATTCTTTGTCGGTTTCTTGTATTGTTTTCATTTCTATATATAAACTACTTTATAAAGGTATAGGAAAAAACAGAATTAATCTAAAACAATAAAAAACCTGTTGTACAATAGTCCCAAAGCTATTGCCTCAACATGGTAAAAGCTTTGCCAGGATTATGTTTCAAACTAACTTTGTATCATAAACAATTAAATATAAAAAGCCATGTTGTACACAAATTTAAAACACATCGAAAGTGCCGCTGACCATGCAAAAATAATCGGCGAAAACGAAAACGTAATGGTAATATGTGGCCGTATGGGTCCTATGTGTATTCCTGTTTATGGAATTGCCGAAGAACTTGAAGAAGAATACAAGCATGTAAAATTCTTCGATATGGAATTCGACAATCCCGAATCGCATGTAATACGTAGCCTTCCAGAAGTTAAGGGGTTTATGGGTATTCCATTTACTATTTATTACAAAAATGGTAAAGTAGTAAAAGCAACTTCGAGCATACAAACCAAAGCACAAGTAACCTCCATTTTGGACAAAGAATTTGCCGCAACCGTAAATGCATAAAGCCATGGAAGCAAACAATCATTACGATGCCATTGTAATAGGTGCAGGGCCTGCCGGACTTACGGCAGGTATCTACCTGTCGCGTGCAAGGATAAGAACTCTTATTGTAAACGAAGGTACTGTGGGTGGACAAATGGTACTTACCCACGAAATAGCCAACTACCCAGGTGTAGAGAGTATTAGTGGCTATCAGCTTGCCAATATTATGAAAAAGCAGGCAAAAACCTTCGGTTGCGATATTAAATCGAACATCAATATTGAAAACATTGAACTTTCGGGTGAAGAGAAAAGACTTACACTTTCCGATGGAAATGTATATACTTCTAACAATATAATACTTACCCCCGGCGGCAGGTCTCGTACACTCGGAGTTTCTGGCGAAGACAAGTTCAAAGGCAAAGGTATTTCGTATTGTGCTACTTGCGATGGCGATTTTTTTACCGATAAAGAAATTGTTGTAGTTGGAGGTGGCAACTCGGCTCTCGAAGAGGCGGTATCGCTTACCAAATATGCTTCTAAAGTTACCATTGTGCATCAGTTCGACCATTTTCAAGCTTTTGAACATGCAATTGAAGAAGCTCGAAATCACCCGAAAATTAACTTCGTAATGGAATCGAGCATTACTGCTTTTAATGGTTCCGAAAACCTAGAAAGTGTCGATATTAAGAACCTAAAAACTGGTGAAGTGAATAATTTCAAAACAGAAGGTACTTTTATATTCATTGGTTACATTCCGAATACAGAATTTGTAAAAGACAAAGTGGAACTCAATAAATGGGGCGAAATATTGGTAAAACCCGATATGTCGACTAATATTGAAGGAGTGTATGCAGCCGGCGATAGTGTAGCCAAGCGTTTCAGGCAGGTAACTACTGCTGTAGGCGATGGTACAGTAGCTGCATTGGCAGCATCGAATTATTTACATGAATTGAAAACAAAAAAACAAAAACTAGTAGCAGGCTGATATGCAAACAACTATGACGATAATAGGCCTAATAATAATGGCCATAGGACTTCTGATGTTTTGGTCGCAACGACGAATGAAAAACATGCCAATTGTTGCCGATAACGATAAAATATTAACTCTGACCGACAAAAATTTTCAACACCAAACCAACGATAAGCTAGTATTGGTCGATTTTTGGGCTGAGTGGTGTGCACCCTGTCGCATGATGGCGCCCGTTTTGAACGAGCTTGCTTCGGAACTCGATGGAAAAAAAAGGGTAGGAAAGGTAAACATTGAGCAATACCAATCGCTTGCCCAAAAGTATAAAGTGAGGAGTATACCTACCCTGATACTGTTCGATAAAGGCAAAGAAGTAGAAAGATTTGTGGGAATTAAATCGAAAGATTTTTTACTAAACAAAATCTCAAAGTTTTAACAAAAAACAGAGTGCAAATAGTGGTTGGTTTTAACCAACAACGTTTAAAAGAACTTTTAGAAATCCAATAAACACATGAAACAAAAAATTCAATTTTTCCCAGTCACCTCTTTTGCAGTTGTGATGGGACTTACAGGCTTGTCCATTGCTTTTGGCAAATTTTATCACCTGCAATGGTTGCCCAAAATATTTTACGATGTATCAGTTTACACTGTATTGTCGTTGTTTTTAGCATTAGTAGTACTTTATGGTTTGAAACTGGCATGGTTTCCCGAAGAAGTTCGTGCCGACTTCAAACACCGCATACGGATAAATTTTTTCTCAGCCATAAGTATTTCTCTCTTATTATTGTCCATAACTTTTATGACTTATTATCCTTTTTTGTCTATCGTTTTGTGGTGGCTTGGAGTAGTGCTTCATACCGTTTTTATGTTTAAAACCATAAGTTTTTGGATACAACACAATTTCGAAATTCAGCATTTCAATCCAGCTTGGTTTATTCCTGTGGTTGGCAATATTTTAATACCGGTAAGTGGGGTAGACTATGCTCCCGAAATATTCTCGTTTTTTTACTTTTCAGCCGGTTTTTTCTTTTGGATTGTATTGTTCACCATTTTCTTATATAGAGCCATTTTCCACGCACAATTGCCCGAGAAGTTTATACCCACATTTTTTATACTCTTAGCTCCTCCAGCAGTTGGCTTTATTTCGTATATGCGATTAACACAGAGCTGGGACAATTTCGCGGTTTTTATGCTTTTTATGGCTTATTTCTTTGTTGCTTTATTGGTAACAATGTATAAAAGCTTTACTCAGCTTAAGTTTTTTATGTCGTGGTGGGCATTTACATTTCCTTTGGCTGCAGTTACTATTGCATCAACATTGGGGTTTCAGATAACTCATTTCTCGTTTTTTCAATATATTTCGTGGGTGCTTTTGTTTACTACCATCATTGCCATTACAATTGTGGCATGGCAAACCATTAAACATATTCGCAAAGGCGAAATTTGTGTGAAAGAAGAATAATTTAAAGAAATAATAATAAAAACGTAAAATAATGAAAACAAAATTAATAGCCATTGTATTTGGCATATTTGGTCTTATGGCAGGAATAGTTTTTACAGCCATTGCCCTTAATCTTTCTGCAGGAAAAATGATGTTGAAAGAAATGAAAAGTCCTTATGATTTCGAAAAAACTGTCGAAACCATCTCAACACGCGTAAACAATACACCCGGATGGCATGTAGTAACGGTAATTGACCAAAATAGCGAAGTGCAAAAATATGGTGGAAAAGCCATCGGAAAATACAATATTATTCAATATTGCAGTGGAGTTTCATCGTCACAAATGCTACAATCGGACGACAGAAAACGCATTGGAGCAATGATGCCAAAAGCTTTTGCAGTATATGAAAAGTCGGACGGTCAAGTGTATGTTGCCACATCGAACGGTATGGTTATGGGCAAATTGTTTGGTGGCGAAACTGAAAATATTATCGAAAAAGTATCTCTTGAAGTTGAGGATATGCTTCGTTTTATGAACTTTAAATTCAGTTTATTTTAATAATTACATAATGCGAAAAGTCTTTAAATTTTTAGTAAATAAAAGAGTTATTATTCTGGCATTATTTGGAGTATCAACCTATATTGCAATATCTTATTTTCATATCTCGTTATGGTGGGTGCTTTTAGTTGGAGTTGCAACAGGTATAGTTTTTGGTAAAGTATTTTGCCGTTGGGTATGTCCATTAGGTTTAATGATGGAGCTTATGATGAGTATGATGCCCGATGGTAAAGCAAGTGCAATGTACCAATATCATAAGCTTGGCTGCCCTATTGCTTGGATTTCGGGTTGGTTAAATAAGTTTTCGTTTTTTAAAATAAAACTTAATGCCGATACTTGCAAAAACTGTGGAATATGCGACAAGCAATGCTATATTGTAAGTATGGAACCCGAAAAATACAGTTTATTCAAACCCGCAATGATTAAACCCGGAGATAGTTACACCTGCTCAAAATGTTTAAAATGTGTGGCTGTTTGCCCTAATGGAAGTTTAACTTATAAGGTATAAATTTGAGTCATAGTGAATTTGTCCACGACTTTTCCAAATTCAGAAATACTTATTGGAATTGAAAGAAATATAGTAATTTAGTATATGTTGTATAACAATAATATGGAATTTATATAGATTTTGTCAAAAAGCCAAAATCCCTTTTCAATGGAAATATCTGAAAATGAGTGGACAATTTGCCCTGCAATATGGGTCGATGATGGTAAGCAATATGCCGACCAACCCCCAAACATTGCATCGGGTTATGTGGTTTATGGCAACCACTTGGTCGATATCTTTTATCGTATGAACAACCGCAACATCGGTAAACCTATCGATATCGCAAACACTAAGTTAAACGATGTTCATGAAGGTTATTTTACAAACAAAGGTCGATTTGTAGAAAAAATTATAAAATATTAATTTTAAAAAAGATGAAAGCAAATTTCGATTCAATAATAAACGACAATAAACCCGTGATTGTCGATTTTCATGCGCTATGGTGTGGGCCATGTAAAGCACAATCGCCCATTTTAAAAGAAGTAGCTACCGATTTGGGCGAAAGAGTGAGGGTTATAAAAATTGATGTTGACCAAAACCCCGAAATCGCGAAGCGTTTTCAAATTCAAGGCGTTCCAACATTGGCTATATTTAAAAATGGTGAGCTCAAATACAAACAACCTGGAATTCATACCAAACCTCAATTAATGAACGCGTTAATAAATATTCAATAATCAATATTCAATTTAATATGGCCTTAACAATTAGTCCTTTAACTTGTCCTCAAAATCATCGTTGCCCGATAATTAGAATTTGTCCAGTGGGTGCAATCTCACAAAATGGATATGGATTACCCGTTATAGACGAAACAAAATGTACCGAATGTGGTAAATGCGTCAGATACTGCGCAATGGGAGCTGTCGTAAAGAAAAAGTAATTTATAAAAAACAATAATCTTTTGTTATAATGAAAAAAAATTAAAAAACTTCCCTTCCCGTATTATTTTTTATAAAGAACCTAGAATTTTTGGTCTTAAATTGAACGTGGGCTTGTAGTTTTTATTCCTCAACCTTACGGCTGTATACGTCAGTGAACTGCAGCCGTAAGGTTCTGCTCGGTTCGGACAATTGCAAAGAAAAAAGCGTTGTTAGTCTATATTCATAATTTTATCAATGCTTCTACATTCTTTTTTGTAGAAAAAACGGCATCAGCAGGGAAAGTAAGTCCTTTTATGGCAAAACACTTTATGGTTTCCTTTTTCGTTTTTATTACCAATTGATACTCGCCTTCCTCCAAATGATATTGTTCAAAAGTTTTCAAGAAAGGGTCAATAATCCAGTATTCAGTAACACCGCTGGTTTCGTAGTCGGTAAATTTCACGCCACGGTCGCGTGTTTCGGTGGATTCGGACAGGATTTCAACAACTAAATCGGGTGCGGGGAAAAACATTTGTCCGGGTTTGAAATGCGCGCTTTTCTTTGCATTAAAATAGACAATATCCGGTTCGTAATCATTTCTTTCCAGATTAATCAGTATTTTTTCCACACCTACAAATCCCAATTCGTTTTTTATAACGTACACATTCAAAAGTTGAAATACCAACCCACTAATTTGATTGTGCTCAATTCTAACAGGAGAATGATATACGATTTCACCGTTTATAAATTCAGCTTTTTCCTGTTCGGTCACAATTTGGTAAAAGTGCTGACGCTCCTTTTTTTCTTCGTCAATAATTTTATTGACTCGCTTGGTAATCTTTAGCGCATCGGGGCGGCTAAGCAATGCTTTCTCAATTTCAAGTACTTCCATGGTTCGGAATTATATATACCACAAATTTACAGATTTTTCTTCAAAACAAAAAAGCCTGCCAGATTTCTCTCTAGGCGGCTTTCTATATTCAATTTCTAAAAAAAATTATGCTTTCAAAAATGTTTCGAGAGTATTTCACGTCTAATTGAATACTGCGCAATGGGAGCTGTCGTAAAGAAAAAGTAATTTTAAAAAAACAATTATCTTTGTATGGTGTTATTACCGTACATGAAATCGCGAATAAATATAACAATACTTATTTTGTTCCATTGGATAGTACTTACTGCTCCAATGCTTTCGAAATCGTTGCACCATCATTCCCACAATGAGCATGATGCCTGCAATCACGATGGCACTTCTATAGAAACACAAACAAAAGTTTGTTATATATGCGATTTCAACTATCTTCCATTTATCGAACCAGAGCAATCGCAATTAAGTAGTAGTTCTGCTATATTTTTTACATTTAGCATTCCTTCGACTCCCGAATTAAGAGTTAGTTATCATTTTCAACAGCTTAGAGCTCCTCCTGTAGCTTAATTTCTTACAATCTTTCCTTTTCCCAATAAGACAGCTTCATAGAGCATGACTTGTTGGTTACTATTATTTTTATATTACCCTTACAATTCTTTCGATGAAATTATTAATAGGGCTATATGTTTTGATGGCATTTATACCAGTCACAAGCTATAGTCAGGTTTTGTATACTCTTAAAGGTCAAGCATGTGACGAAAATCGCGTGCCCATACAAGGAGCTAATGTTTTCTTATCACCTATTCAAAAAATTACAGTTACCGACCAAAATGGGAACTTCGAATTTCGTGGTTTAACCGACGGGAAATATACAATTGAAATATCATTTCTTGGATTTGAAAAATACAGCGAGACTTTCGATATAAGTAATAAACAAAACCTATCGTTACAGTTGAAGCCTCTTCTTCAAACACTCAACGAAGTAATTATAACGGGTAATCAGGACGAAAAGCGCAAAAAGGAAGAATCGCTCAATATTGAAATTGTTAACAGCGATTACCTGAAGCAAAATCTTGGCGGTAGCCTTATGCAATCGCTCGAACGATTGCCTGGGGTAACGACCATCGATATTGGCTCAGGACAATCGAAGCCTGTTATACGTGGTATGGGTTTTAACCGTGTGGTTGTAGTTGAAAACGGTATAAAGCACGAAGCCCAACAATGGGGCGACGACCATGGTCTCGAAATAGACCAGTATGCAGTTGACTATGTTGAAGTTATCAAAGGTCCTGCATCGCTCATGTATGGGTCAGATGCTATTGGAGGGGTTATAGATATGAAAAACAGACAAATACCTGCCGAAAATTCCTTGGGGGGTTCAGTAGATTTTTCTGGCAAAACAAATAACGATTACCTTGGAACCTCATTGGCTATTTATGGTCGAAAGAATTGGTTTTTCGCTGATTTGCGGGCAACAATAATCGATTTTGCCGATTACAAAGTACCAACCGATAGTGTAGATATTTATTCGTACAAGGCTGCACTGCATAAAAAACGCTTGCGCAATACAGCAGGAAATGAAAAAAACCTGCATCTATCATTAGGAGTAATTCGAACTAAGTTCCAGAGTAGGTTTTATATAAGCAATGTAAATGCAAAAAGCGGTTTTTTTGCCAATGCACATGGTTTGGAACCCCGTAGGGTCGATGCAAACTTACACGACAATTCAAACCGCGATATTCAATTCCCAAATCAGGAAGTTGAGCATTTCAAATTAATAAACAAAAGCCAATACAATTGGGAAAGACTGAAAATTGAAACAGAACTTGGTTTTCAGCACAATTTCAGACAAGAATGGAGCCAATATGTAAATCATGGATGGATGCCAGCAGTATTTCCCGATACTTTGGATTTTAATGCAGATTTGGAAAGGCAATTCGACAAAGAGGTGTATTCTCAAAATGCAAAAATCAATTATGCTATTAACAACAAAGTAGTATTGACTACTGGTATCAATAGCGAATTGCAGGTAAACCGAATCAACGGACGAGGTTTTATAGTACCAGCATACAAACAATATGCTATAGGTAGCTATGCATTTGTAAAGTACCATTTTTCGGACAGAAGCAACTTTTTAACGGGTATGCGTTACGACTATGGGCAAATAAACACTCAGGAATACTACGATTGGTTTCCTTCGCCTGTTAACATTCAAGGCGATACTACTCTGAATAAGCTAAAACGTGCAACGGGTATAAATCGAAACTTTTCGAGTATTTCGTGGTCGGCAGGATATAATTATAATTCTGAAAAATGGACGTTTAAAGCCAATCTGGGTAAGAGTTTCAGAATGCCAACAGCAAAAGAGCTTGCTGCTAATGGAGTTAATTATCATCATTTTAGTTACGAAGTTGGCAGTGCCGATTTATTGCCCGAAACATCGTACCAGTTCGATATAGGTATGGAATATAAGACCAACAAAATAGCTGTGGGACTTAGCCCTTTTCTGAACTATTTTACCAATTATATATACCTAAACCCCTCGTCGGAACACGACAGGTATTATGGTTTTGGCAATCAGGTTTATAATTACATGCAAAGTCGAGTTTTCCGCTACGGGTCTGAAATTCATGCCCATTATCAGGTTTTAAAACCAGTGCAATTGGGTATCATGGGCGAATATGTTTACTCTGAGCAATTATCGGGTGCAAAAAAGGGCTTTACCCTGCCGTTTTCGCCCCCTGCCTCTGCAATTTTCAATATTAAATATCAGATATTAAAGATAAAACGTATTGAAAATGCTTATTTATCGGTCGATTACAGACTTACAGCACCACAAAAAAACATAGTACCTCCCGAAGAAACTACCGATGGTAATCAGGTCGTTAACATTGGGTTGGGTGGCGATATAAAGCTCAAAAATCAATCGATATCTATTACATTGCAGGTTCAAAACCTGCTCAACAACAAATACTTTAACCATACCAGTTATTACCGGCTGATTAATGTACCCGAACCAGGGCGGAACTTTATTTTAAATGTATCGGTTCCCTTTTCGGTAAATAATAAATAATTTTTTATGTATAACCATTTAAATTTTAAAATAATGAAAACAAGAGTATTACTTATAGCACTAACATTTGCAGCAAGCATGTTTTTAGCTTCGTGCGACAAAAAAGAAGAAGTAGCCAAACCCGTTATAACTATTCAAGAACTTGGCAAAGGCGATAGTCATGGCAACGACCATATCGCAATAATTGGGAGTGACTTACACATTGAAGTAGATGTAGTTGCTGAAGGAAAAATTGACAAAATTCAGGTAAGAATACATCCAGAGGGAGAGAATCATGAAGAAGGAGAACATGAAGAATGGGAAATAGATACTACTTATACAAAGTTTTCGGGTATGAAAAATACTACTTTTCATGAACATTTGGATATTGCTTATGAGGCAGAAGCCGGCGAATATCATTTTGACTTTGTAGTTACTGATATGGAAGGTAATCAGAGTAGTGCTGAAGCTGACCTCATAATACAAGTCCCAAATGATGCAATTGCACCTGCAATTACCATCTCTAATTCACCAACAAATAATCAGGTTTTTAGTAATGGACAAGTAATAAGTATTTCAGGTTCAGTAAGCGACGATAAAGCTTTGGGGGGTATGTACATTGGCTTGGTTCGTGTAGACCAAAATTTAACAGATGCAAATGTGAATGCAAGCAACACAATTACTATGCTACATACCCACGATTTTAATAGTCCTACGACTCATAATTTTTCTTCAAGTATAACTGTAGGAGCAGCTCAGGATAATAATATCACGCCAAATAATATTACTGGTAATATTGCCTGGCAATCGGGCAATTACTACATTGTGGTAAAATGTATTGATGCCTTTGGTGGAATATGGTCTTTTTCAGGTCATTATCCAATAGTTTTAAATTTATAAATTAACCAATGCGGCAGATTTGTATAAGGTCTGCCGCTTTAATCTTTTTTATTATGAAAACATTAAAGTTCATTTTTATTATATTCCTAGCTGTTAGCATTTCGTGCGAAACAAAAGATGATATTGACAAACAAAAACCAGAAATCGATTTAAGCTTAGTGGGAGCATTCCCAAACAATTGCGATACCCTATACTTTGGAGAATCATTTACCTTTAAAGCATTATTTTCCGACAATGCAGAACTTGGCTCTGTACAGGCATTCAACATCGACATTCACCACAACTTCGACCATCATTCCCACAGCACCGAAGTTACAGAATGTAATATGAGTCCCAAGAAATCACCGGTTAATCCTTTTCTGTTTATTCAGGATTATGATATACCTGCAGGGTTAAACAAATACGAAACCAATTATACGGTTACTATTCCAACAGGCAATAGTAGTGGATTATTTGACGAAGGCGATTATCATTTTTTCATAAGCCTTACAGACCAATCGGGTTGGTCGGCTCAGAAAGGGATAAGTATTAAGATATTAAAAAGGTAATACCGCACTATTTCAACAATAACGCGTTCAGCCCTTTTTTCATAGGCTTTTCGTCCAATAAGTTTAAACCTGCTTTTTTAGCAATTTGCAACGAATTTTCAAAATCATTTGGTTTTACATGACCTTTAGGTTCTGCAAACAAAACTTTAGCTCCGGGTTTGAGCATCGTATAAATATCTTGGAATAATTTTTCCTTGTCGGGCACTTCGTGCACAACTGCAAATAGTAACACAAAATCTAGTTGGTTTACCAGTTCACTAGGATTATAATTTTTACCAACCAAAAGTGTTTTTATACTATCATTTACCTTGTATTTAATAGCTCGCTTTTCGAGTTGTTGAAGCATCATTTCTTGAATGTCAACGCAATACACTATTCCTCTTTCTCCAACCATTTGAGCCAACGGAATGCTAAAGTAACCCATAGCTGTGCCATAATCCATCACTTTCATCCCTGGATTTATATGTGGGCCTAAAATCCTTTGGGGATTGTGTTGGTATTTTCGTATGGGAAGAATAAAAGTATAACCAAGCCACCAAGGGCAAACATGTTGTTTTTCCATTTTTTAAAATTTTTATATGCAACGAAATTATATTGAATCTTCGTTGATAAAAAATCTAAATCGATGAATAGCAGAATTTAACAGTTGAATGATGATAAAGTATTAAATAGTTAATTAATATATTGCTGATTATTATATATTTAAAAAACATATTTAACAACTTGATTATTGATTAACTTTTAGTTTGCATAATCCCATGGTTTCAAAATATCTTTATTGATGATGAAGATTCAGTTTTTAATTGACCCATTCTTTGCGATTTTTATTCTACGTTTTTTGATAGGTACATTATAAACACAAAGACACAGAGAATAATAATACCCTCCGTGTCTCTGTGTTTGAAGCTATTCGTTACAAGCTGCAAGTTCCATTGCCATACTGTCCTTGACTATTTCCTTGTCCGCGGCCTCTTTTACCTTTACCATAACCTTTGCCATTCGATTTCATCTTGTATTGCTGACCTTTTTCCATCGAAGAAGTAACAATTTGGTCGTATTCGGCTTGTGATAAATAAACAGGTACATAAGTGACACCCAAAGTGGTAAGTTGTTTGTTTAAAGCCCTTAGATGATTGCGCGAACCTTTTTCGAGGTTTTCCAACACCAATTTAATATTGGCATTTGAAGTAGCATCTATTGCATCGCTAAGATCCTTAATGTCCATTTCTTCAATCAGAGCACCAACTTTAAAGGCTTCTTCGCTCGAAACCGAACCTTTTGCTATTAAATCGTTATAAAGAGTCTGAACAGCTGCATCGGCATATACTCCGGCACTTCCAATAACGGTATCGCTTGCACCATAATACTTAAGTAGTGTTACAATTGCATTTAGGTGATTGTTTTCGGCACGTGCAATACGAGAGAATTGCAGACTACTCCATTTTGAGTACAGTTCGTTATACACATCGCGGGCAAGTTGCTCTTCGGCTTTCATCTTGAGCAAGGAATTTAATTCGCCTTCGTTCAATGCAGAGGTTTCAACTAGTGCTAGCTGCGCATTAGCCTCAATCATGGTGGTTGTACCATCGGATGCTACATCTATTACCTGTGCATACTGTAATTGGTCAGAATTGTTCATTAAATCGTTTTCACATGAAGTTGAGAATACGAGTGTTGTAGCGAACATACCGCCATAAATCATTTTTTTAATACTTGTTTTCATCGTTTTTATTTTTTGTTTGTTAAAAAATACACATAATTATCCCATTCAGATTATTGCAAAATTATTTACAATCTGTCATTCAGCTATTTAATAAATTTTCTTTGGAACATTGTGCAGCTATCGTGCACCTAATATTAACTAAAGAAGTATAAACTTGGGGGATTTGCAATCAGTTGAGAATTTCTCGAAGAAGTTTATTTATTTTTTCCTTGCCCTTTTCCCGAACCATCTTTTTTGCCTTTACCTTTGCCAGTTCCATCGCATTTGCCACTACCATTGCCTTTACCTTTATTGGCAGAGAAATTGTCGCAAGTGCCATCGTTGTTTTGGTCGACATAGGCCGAACCTTTACCTTGTCCATTGCCCTTACCGTTTCCGGTTCCATTTTGGGCATTCATCATTGTTGTTGCGGCCATCAATGCCAATCCTGTAAGAATAAGTTTTGTTTTCATTTCTATAAAATTTAATTGTTTAAAATTCTTTTGTCAATTATTCATTCGTTTGCCGTGTTGAGGTCGTCCGCCATGTTGAGGAAAACTCATTGATTGGTCGTTGGTAAACAATGCTCCGAACAATTGTTCCAATTGCTTTTGCTGGTCGGTGTTGCAAATGTTTTTCATGTCGATATAATACTTGTAAGTGAGTTTTTTGAGCGACGAGTGTAAACGACCGATAGAGTCCGACAAGGCATTGAGTTTCGCAGTATCGCTATTGTTTGCCGACATTTCGACATGCATTTGTTTACGAAGTTGAGCAAGTTCAATAGTGATAACTTTTGCCTGTTGTCTAAATTCGGGATTGAAACTTCTGAATTCTTCCATTTGTTCGCTATCGAAATTGAGCTTATCGCGAAAATACCTGCCACTAAACTTTTCGGCATCTGTCTCGAGTTGTTGTGAATCTGGTGCCGTATTTCTAACAGCATCGGTGGAATAATGCTTATGAAACAATATGGTTGCAAGCGTCGATATGTTCATCACAGCAAGTATTACAACCGCCCAAACCAAAAATGTGTGTTTACTTTGAGTTTTCATGATCTTTGATTATTCTGTTGTTAATATTGCTATTCCTTCTAAACTTGCATCGTCGATATACGCCAGTTCCTGTGGCATTCCTGATGAAGGAATATTGGGCGAATAGGCATTCCCGGCAAAAATACCCATCGTAATAGCTGCAACAATCGACATACCAATTATTGCAGGTCTCAACACCCTCGAATAAACTGGAATGCCTTTAATTTCAGTGCGTTGTAATTCAGTCTGTTCAATGTTTGCCATAATTCGGGTAACGAGAAATGGATTGGATTCCAAATCTTTTTCACCGTCCATCACTTTGTTGGCAATACTGTCGACCATATATACTGCGGCACATTCGCTACACTCCTTGAGGTGAGCATCAACCAGAGCCCTTGTACCTTCGGTCAATCGACCTTCGAGGTACGCATCTAATTCTTTTTTGCATAATTCGCATTTCATTTTAATTGACTTTTATAGTTAGAAACAAAACTTATATTTTTCCTACGGTATTTTTTTATTTTTTTTTTGAAGAGGACGATAATTTTTCGCGAAGATTAGCTTTGGCTCTCTGTATCAATGCTTCTACGGCACCTTCGGATGTGTTCATTATTTCGGCAATTTCTTTTTGGCTCAAATCGTCGTATTTGCTCAATACGATAGCTGTACGCTGGTTTTCGGGCAGACTGTTCAAGGCTTTCTGAACCCACGCGCGGTGTTCGTCTTGTATCAATAGGTTCTCGGGGTTCTCGTTTTCGGGAAGCGATATTGATATTTCTCCATGTTTGTTTCCGGGCAGAAGTTTTTCGAATTGTTGAAGAAAAATATTTTTCGAAGATTTTCGCACCTTGTTGAGCGATGCATTAACAGCTATACGATAAATCCAAGTTGAAAATGATGAAGTACCTTTAAATGTAGAAAGTGATAAATAAGCCTGAATAAAAACCTCTTGTGTAAGGTCGTCGGCATCGTCTTTGTTATGTATAAAGCCCAGGCATGTTCGAAACACCATTTTCTGATAGCGCTCGACCAACACACGAAACAAATCGCGGTTACCATTGCTTATATGTTCAATAAGTACGCTATCGGTCATTAACACCTTTATTATTTACACACAAACATAAATGAAATTTTAGATTTGACATTTCTATGAATGCCCTTTAACAACAATTTTTAAGATTTTTAGATTTAAAATAATAAACCGCAGCATTTGCCAAGGAATAAAATTGCGCCAAAAGAGGGTCGATTTTGTTGGCATCGGACTATAATAATCTTGGGTATATCCTCTTGTAGTTTTCATTTGTATCTGTTTTTAGAAATTAATAACGAATCATTAAGCCATTTAATTACATGTAAACAAAACAGTTATGACTTACTCGGGCAGTAAATACCAAAATGGATAACCTTTTGCCTTGTGTAAAAACATGTAATGCATAAAAAGTTTCATCCAATGACCTGCAAGCCCAGGTTCGCCCATTGTGTATTTAATATCGCGTCCCCATTCTGGATATTTTTCCCAATCGGGAACAATGGGCGAAACAGTCATGGTAGCTGCATTGCCGCGAGCAAGACCATAGCCTGCCGAAACAATACAAGCAGCCCCCATGCGCCCCATAGATGCTTTATGCTTCATAAGAGGCTGTCCGCTTTTGATCCATTCGGCAATATTTTTGGCTACAATTTTTCCAATTACCCCCGATGGCATACCCGTACGTGGTGGAGCCGGCGAAATTAAAGTGCCATTTTTACTCTTCATGGGTTTAGATATTGCATGAGGCGGCGCAAATGCAATGCCTGCAGCAAACATATTTGCATAAATGGGATTTTGATAAGTCGAAGGCCAATCGTTTACACTCCAGTCTTCGTAAGCTTTTGCCGAATAGTCGGCATCGACCCGCATAAAACCATTAGGAGCAAATATTTTGCTTGTAATATCGAAATTATGCATATCGAAAGCTTTTATATCATGTCCGGCAAATCCGGGAATCAACATGGCAAAATCGAACGATTCTTCGAGGTATTCTCCATCCAAATTTTCATAAAAGATTTTTCCTGGCTCAACTTTATAAACACCAGCCCGCTTAATCCATCGAATATCTCTTTCGACAAAAAACGATTCGGTAAATATTTTAGTTGAAGTAACATATCCTCCCTTTTGCAAGAAAGCTCCTCCCATTCCAAAATCGCCCATTTCATATTCGTTAGAAATCCATGTAATATCTGCCATGTGGCGAAGGTTACGACTTCTAATCTCGTTTTCAACATTAAGAATATATTCAAAAGCAGCCCCTTGACAAGTCGAAGTTGCACTACCAGTGCCAATTACAAATTTTTGTCGTTCACCATTTTTCATATTTTCGATACAAACCTTTAGTTTTTCCCATGCTTCGGCAGCATGCGAATAAGTACATACCGACACCGTGTTTTTGCCGGGCCCGAGACCTTCAATGGCTTCAAAATTCAATTTCGGTCCGGTCGCATTTACCAAAAAATCGTATTCAACATTTTCTGTTTGCCCTTTTCGAGCATCATCAATATATTCAATACTCACAAATCCTTTAGAAATTTGGTCATTTCCTTCGGGATTAATAGATATTGCTTTAGCCTGCTTAAAGTCAATTTTCCAACGTTTGTATAATGGTGCCAACTTAAAACGAATCTGATCTACCGTCATTCTTCCTACTCCTACCCATATATTTGAAGGAATCCACTGATAATATGAATTTGGAGAAACAACAATAACTTCATGCGATTTATTTAACCACCTTCGGAGGTATGCCGATGCTGTATGTCCAGCCACTCCTGAACCAAGTACTACAATTCGTGCCATAGTTTATTAATTAAAAATTTAAGCTAAAGACATGTAATAATTTTTTTTAATACATACAAGTTAATCATTTTTTTCGAAAATGATCTGTCATTTGAGAGTTTTTAGTTAACTATTTATTTCAACTTTGACAGATTAAACAAAATGAAAGCTATATACATAATATCGAATAAGACAAAAACATAGTTTAATAAAAGCAAATTAGTTGCTACATCTTTGTAGAAAGATAATATACCAAAATTATTAAGCCACATAGCACCGAAATAATATTTCGCCGCTAAGCGGCTATTAAAAAGACATTGCAAATCTGTCTAAGTAGAATTATGTTTATTTCTAGAATTAAAATAATTCTTTTAAAAAAATATATTTTTGTAGCACGAAATTAAATATAAGTATTATTATGCCTGTGTCTCGTTTTGGTGTTAGCTTGGAAGAAGATTTGCTGATAGCATTAGATAAATATGTTGTCGATAATAATTTTGCAAACCGCTCACAAGCAGTCCGACATTTGATTGAAAAAAACATTGTAGAAAAAAAATGGCAATGCAATAATGTGGTTGCTGGTGCAGTCGTATTGCTTTTTGAACATCAGAAGAAGGAAATTGTCACAAAATTAAATGATATTCAACATGAATACTTTGATGCAATACTTTCTACACAGCACTATCATCTAAACCACGATATGTGTTTAGAAATTATTGTAGTTAAAGGTACTGCTAACAAACTAACCGAACTATCCGATAAACTAATATCCATCAAAGGCATTAAACATGGCAAACTAGTAATGAGCAAAACCGATTAATATTTTTTTAAATTAACAGTAACACGTTTTTCAAAATACGTAACAACATTAAACAATCAAAAAACATGAACAAACTATCTCTTATCATTATTACATCCTCTTTTACAATACTTTCAGTATTGTCTCAAGAAAACACAAAACCAATTAAGGACACTATTAACCTCGAAGAGATTATTGTAACTGGTTCACCCGTAAAAGTGAACAAAAACAATGTACCAATGGCAGTAACGGTAGTAACCCACGATCAAATATCTGAAAGCAGCGAATCGGCTATATTGCCGGTTCTGAACGGTCGCGTCCCCGGTCTGTATGTAACCGAACGAGGAGTAACAGGTTTTGGCGTTGCAGCAGGGGCAGCCGGACAAATAAGCATGCGTGGTATTGGCGGTAGCCCAACCACAGGAGTACTTATGTTGATAGATGGACATCCTCAGTTTATGGGAATATTCGGTCATCCATTAGCCGACTCTTATGTTGCTTCAGATGTGGAGAAAGTCGAGGTCATACGAGGACCGGCCTCCATACTTTATGGGTCAAATGCAATGGGAGGCATTATCAACATTATTACCCGCGAACAAACATCAGAAGGCTTTCACGGAAATGCCAAGCTAATGTATGGTTCGTTCAACACTCAAAAATACATGGCAGCTGGAGGCTTTAAAAAGAACAAGCTAAGCATTTTTGCTTCGACAAACCACGACCAAACTAACGGACACCGTTCCAACTCCGAATTCAACATAAACAATGGCTATATTAAAATGGGCTATGAATTCAATCAGCATTTTCGTGCAACTTCCGATTTTAGTATTGCCCACTTCAAGGCCACTGACCCGGGACCCGATACAGTTAACGCTCAAAAAGGCAACAATCTTGACATTGTTCGCGGTTATTGGGCATTTGATTTAGAAAATGAATACGAGAAACTTTCCGGAGTAACCAAGCTCTTTTACAATTTCGGTGAACATAAAATCTCCGGAAAAACTATTCAAGATAATTTTCATTCAAACGATGCCAATTATGGATTTAATATTCACGAAACAGCTAATCTATTTGAGGGAAATAATATATCATTGGGTGTCGACTATATAAATTATGGCGGAATTGCACAAAATGAACTGGCAATGGCAGGAAAAGGTATAGTGCATAAAGATACTACTGTTTACGAAGCAGCAGTATATGGATTCGTGCAACAAAGATTGTTCGAAAAACTCACCCTAAATGCAGGAATACGTTTACAAAACCATGAAGTTTACGGAAAACATTGGGTTCCTTCTGGAGGATTTGCCTACACTGTTGCCCCTAAAACCACTTGGAAAGTATCGATTTCTAAAGGTTTTCGAAGCCCTACCATACAAGAACTTTTTATGTGGAACCACAATCCCAATCTTAAACCGGAAAATATAATGTGCTATGAAACCGGAATCCTGCAATCATACTTAAATACCAAACTCAACATTGAACTTACTGGATTTATTGTAAAAGGCGATAACCTCATCGTAAATGTGCCGTTAAAAGGACTACAAAATGTAGGCGTGCTTGAGAACAAAGGAATTGAATTTGCTGCAAATATCAAACTTCAACAAAACATTTCATTAACAGTTACATATAGCTATATCGACATGAGAAACCCTGTTTATGCAACCCCCAAACACCAACTTTTTTCAAGTTTTAGGTATAATTGGAATAAATTATCGGTTATGGCAAGTATCCAGTATATAAACCATCTTGATACAGATCCATCGACAATAGTGCATTTTCAAAATTACACCCTCATAAATACAAAAATATCTTATAAAATATGGAAATACGCCGAAATATTCGTTAGTGCAGAAAACTTTTTGAATCAAAAATACGAAACAAACAGGTATTATACCATGCCTGGTGTTACAGCATTTGGCGGAACACATTTTAGATTTTAATAAATAAAAAACAGATTAATACTTGTAATTATGAAGAATCGCTGCATTATAGCCCTACTTATATTTCTAATAGTAAAAATAAATGCAAGCCCATTGCATTCGCATTACAAACACAGCATTATCGTCGATACCGACTGTGCCATCGACGATATGCGAGCAATTAGTATTTTGCTATCGCTTTCCAATATAACAATTAAAGCAATAATGGTTTCCGATGGTTCGTTGCCTCCCAACGAAGGAGCATTAAAAGTAAAATCGTTGTTGCACGAGTTTTTCGCTGACTCCATTCCCGTTATGTGTGGCAATCGACTAAAAGAGATTAATCCGGAATGGAGACAGTTTAACCAGCAATTACAATGGGGCAGCGCAATGCCCCAATCTGGAAATTATGCATCTTTGCAACAAATAACCGAAATTATAAATACATCTTCGGAACAACTTACGCTTATATGCCTAGGCCCTTTGAACAATGTAGCACAACTTATCAATACCAATTCAAAAATAATAAGCAAAATCGAAGACTTGGTTTGGTACAACGAATCAGAAAATCCACTTAGAGGCTTTAATTATGAATGTGATACAACGGCAGTAAAAACAACATTTGATTCTAAAATTAAAATAAACTTAATATCCAACCTCGACAATACAGAAGCAGTATTTGACACTTCTCTGTATAATATTTGCAAAAATTCTAACACGCTATTGTCAAACGTTTTATATAAAGCACACAAGCAACCTTTAGCTTTAAAAAAAATACAACAAAAGCATTTCAAACTATGGGACGAATTGGTTGCAGTATTTCTAACCAACCCCGAATTGTTTACAATTGAACCATCGAAAAAATACAACAACGTTCGCTATAACTCAAACTACAACAACAATGCAGTAAAAGAGGTTTTGAAAGATATTATTACGGATAAATACAAAGCAGGTGAATTCGTTGCATTGTATGGATTTCCGTTAAACCGCGAGTTGTATACATACGATGTACGATTAATGATGGATTCGGCAATTAATCGTTATGGATTGGAAGAATGGAAAGCAGGTGTGTTGACCGATGAATTTCACGGACACCTTGGAGTTTTCTCGATAGTTGGTGCAAAAATGGGAATAAGAGCTCGCGACTATTTTGGAATAGGCACCGACTTACTTAATGTAGTTAGTTATGCCGGAATAAAACCACCATACAGTTGTATGAACGATGGCATACAAGTTAGCACAGGTGCTACCTTAGGTCAGGGAACAATAAAAATCGATAGTGACACCATAACAAAACCTACAGCCATATTCATATACAAAGATCAAACTATTAAAATTACATTAAAACCCGAATACCTTGCACAAATAAAAGCAGACATACACAAAGGCATAAGCCAATTTGGTTTAGCCGACGAAAACTACTGGTCACTCATCCGCCAAAATGCTTTAAAGTATTGGGAACACTGGGACAGAAACATAATATTTGAAGTCGAAATTATAAAATCCACAAGCACATTTCAGTAATTGCCTAACAAAATGGCTTAAATGATAAAGATTAGCTTGCCATTTTAAAGAAGTTTGACTTTACAGATATTGACACCCAACAATACTAAGCAAAAAATAAAGCTTTTTTAACAATTGTATTAACAGGCTGTGTTGAAAAACAAATTAACACTGCCAGTTTCTTTTCTATACATTTGTATGTTTAAAAAAGCGAAAAATGAGTGCAGCCTATTCAGAAGATAGTATACGGAGTTTAGCATGGAACGAGCATATACGCCTCAGACCTGGTATGTATATCGGCAAACTTGGCGATGGAGCCTCGCCAGACGACGGCATCTATATTCTTATAAAAGAAGTTATTGACAACTCTATCGACGAATATGCCATGGGCAATGGCAAAGAAATCATAATTAATATACACGACCGTATAGTCCGTGTTCGCGACTTTGGACGCGGTATTCCGCTCGGGAAACTGCTCGATGCTTCATCGAAAATGAATACCGGCGCTAAATACGACTCGAACACCTTTATTAAGTCAGTTGGGCTCAATGGAGTAGGTATAAAAGCCGTGAATGCTCTTTCTTCAAACTTTACCATACTTTCGTATCGTGAAAAAATGGTCAAAAAAATAGTATATTCGGGCGGTAACGTTGTCGAAAACAACCCCGAAGCACCCACAACCGAACCTAACGGAACAGAGGTTATATTCCATCCCGACGAAGAGCTTTTTGGAAATTTCCATTTTATTAATGAGTATGTCGAAAACATGCTCAAGAACTATTCGTACCTCAACTCGGGACTAACCATAAGTTTTAACGACAATAAATTTTTCTCGAAAAACGGCTTGTACGATCTGCTAACCGAATCGATGAGCGAACCAGGCTTATATCCGCTCATTCACATCAAAGGGCCCGATATTGAAGTAGCTCTCACCCACAACAACGAGTATGGCGAAGATTATTTCAGTTTTGTAAACGGACAGCACACCACACAAGGCGGCACACACTTGCAGGCATTCAAAGAAGCCTATGTAAAAGTGATTCGCGAATTTTACCGCAAAGATTTTGAAGCATCGGATATTCGTAGCTCCATTGTTGCGGCAATAAGCGTAAAGGTTCAAGAGCCTGTATTTGAGTCGCAAACCAAAACCAAGCTGGGCTCCAAAGATATAGCTCCCAACGGAGTAACGGTTTCAAAATTTATTAGCGATTTTCTGAAAAAAACACTTGACGACTACCTGCACAAACACCCCGATGTTGCCGATGCATTGCTTCACAAAATTCAGGACAACGAGAAAGAGCGAAAAGCCATTTCGGGTGTACAAAAGTTAGCCCGCGAACGTGCCAAAAAATCGAATCTGCACAACAAAAAACTTCGCGACTGCCGCATTCACCTCAACAGCAACGATGTTCGCAAGCTCGAAACCACCCTTTTTATTACCGAAGGCGATTCGGCAAGCGGCTCTATTACAAAATCGCGCGATGTGGGTACACAAGCAGTTTTTAGCCTCAAAGGCAAACCCCTCAATACATATGGACTCACCAAAAAAATTGTATACGAAAATGAGGAATTCAACCTGCTTCAGGCAGCTTTAAATATTGAGGAAGGCATAGACGACCTGCGCTACAACAACGTGGTAATTGCAACCGATGCCGATGTCGATGGTATGCACATCAGGCTGTTGCTCATTACCTTCTTTTTGCAGTTTTTCCCCGATTTGGTGCGCAAAGGCCATTTGTATATACTTCAAACTCCCCTTTTCAGGGTTCGCAATAAAACCAAAACTTTTTATTGTTACAGCGACCAAGAACGCGAAAAAGCAATTAAATCGGTGGGTAAAAATCCAGAAATTACACGTTTCAAAGGTTTGGGAGAAATTTCGCCAGACGAATTCAAGCATTTTATTGGCAAAGACATACGCCTCGACCCCGTTCGCCTCAAAAAAGAAGACTTAATACACGATTTGTTGGAATTCTACATGGGCAAAAATACACCACAACGCCAAGAATTTATAATTGACAATCTTAAAATAGAGCTTGATTTGGTAGATGCGGTGGCGTAAACAATTGACAATTGACAATTGACAATTGACAATTGATAATTGATAAATATTATGAATATTAGAACAATTCGAAAACAAATTCTTTCAATCGTCCGGAATTAGTTTGTTCCAACTTGTGCAACATATCCTCTTCCTTATGTTTGCAGCCTTTGAGCGAGAGCAACGCCAATTCTTCATTCATGAGGCTAGTTTTGACAAAAACATCGATAATAATACCTTTATCGACAGTTAGTTTAAATAACAGCTCTTCATGGTCAATTTTAATTTCGCGAGTAATGGTGTATTGAGTTGAATATCCATAATTCCAATCCCAGGTTTCGTATTTTTCTTCTTTTAGCTTAATAATGGCTTCCCAGTCATTGTCGGACCATTCATAAAGTTCACAATTTTGTTTTTTCTCTATTTGATTGTATATTAAATCCATAAAACGATCAATAGACAAATCGCTAGCAAGTTGAAGTGCAATATTAGTTACATTGCTACGGTTCGATTGCACAGCCTTACTTTGATATTTATCTGCATCGACCCGAATTGCCTCGTTGAGAAAATCCAAATTTGAAGAAAACAAAAGGGTTCCATGATGCAGCGTCCTGTTTTTGAATACATGCTCGGCATTTCCCGAAATCTTTAAGCCATTTACCCTAATATCGTTCTTGCCTTCGAAGCGCGCATCGATACCTAATGACTGCAAAACCTCAATAATTGGCTCTGTAAAACCTTTGAAGTCGACCAAATGGCCATCTCTCCCATTCTTTATAAAAAGAAAATTGACATTTCCCAAATCGTGAAAAACAGTTCCTCCGCCCGAAATACGTCTTATGACCGAAATATTATTTTCTTTTACATAACAATAATTAATTTCGGCCAGTGTATTTTGATGCTTTCCTACAATAATCGACGGTTCATTGATATATAGCATAAAAATATCGTCGTCGAAACTTTTGAGCAAGTATTCTTCAGAGGCTATATTGAAATAGGGGTCGTTTATCTTATTCCTAATGATGAGCATGGCTCTTGGGCTTAAAGCGGATATAGGCAATATTTGTTATATAATAAATGAAAAAGCCACATATAATTCCTAATAATGCACCGCCTAAAACATCGAATGGATAATGGTTTCCTAGATACACTCTGCTATACGATACTAAAATAGCATAAGACAGCATTAATATTACTAAATATTGTTTTCTTAAAGTTAAAATAATAAAAGTAGCCAATGCAAAGGTATTGGCTGCGTGCGACGAAACAAAACCATATTTGCCGCCACATTTGTTTTTGAGCAAATGCACCATGCCTTTTAACTCTTCGTTGTGACAAGGTCGAAAACGCTCAGTAAGATTTTTAATAAATACCGATACCTGATCGCTCATCAATATCAATAAAAACAATGCTATTAAATAGATCCAAACTGCTTTCCCAGCTTTTTTGTACAAGAGCCATATAAGAAACAGGTACAAAGGCAACCATGTAAGCTTGCCACTAGCCCACCACATAATGTAATCGAAAAATGTGTTGTGTGCACCGTTTATTGTTAAGAATATAGATTGATCGAGTTTTGAAAGGTATTCAATCATTGTGAAAAATATTTGAGATTTTTAGATTTGAGAAAAAAGAATTGAGATATTAGACATGAGACATAAAAAAACAAGATATGTGACATAAGTGAAAGTGATTATTCTACCAACACAAAAATATCTTCATTGTCTTTTTTCATGTAGTACTGTTCGCGAGCAAACTTTTCGAGATTTTCGCGATCGGTACGAAGCTCGTTAAGCTTGCGCTTGTCGTCCTCAATTTTTTCCTGATAATAGGTTTTTTCATTCTCTAAGCTACGATTTTTTTGTATACTTTGAAAACGATCGATCAGGTTATTTTGATCGAAAAAAATAATCCACACAACAAAAAACAGCATTGTAAGCATGTATTTGTTTTTGAAAAAAGTGACTATTTTCTTGGCTTTAATCATTTAAAAATAAATTGAACGCAAAGACACGAAGACGCAAAGAACTAAATATTAACAAATAATATCTTAGCGGTCTTGCGACTTCGCGTTTATTATTAAATTATTTGAAAAATTTCAAATTTGTCATTTGCACATTTATTAATAATTCAAATTCGATGCAATCCACTTTTCGACCTGTTGGACGGAAACGCCTTTTCTATGGGCATAATCTTCGACCTGATCGCGCGAAACTTTATCGACAAAAAAGTATTTGGCACGCTTGTGAGCAAACATAAGCCCACTAACCGAAGCTGCAGGATACATCGAATAGCTTTCGGTAAGTGTAATACCTGTATTTTGTTCGCCCTGTAATAAATTGAACAAAGTACGTTTCTCTGAATGGTCTGGACAAGCCGGGTAGCCATGTGCCGGACGGATACCCTGATATTTTTCAAGAATCATCGAATCCAGATCAAGTGTTTCGTCTTTGGCATAGCCCCAAAACTCTTTACGTACTTTTTCGTGAACCAATTCGGTAAAAGCTTCTGCCAATCGGTCGGCCAAAGCTTTTACCATTATACTGTTGTAGTCGTCGTGATCTTTTTCGAACTTGGCAATCAACTTTTCAATTCCAATACCTGCAGTAAGGGCAAACACGCCTAAGTAATCGGCAATGCCACTTTCCTTAGGAGCAACAAAGTCTGACAGGCAAAGGTTTGCATCGCCATCTTCTTTCAACACCTGATTGCGTAGATTGCAGAATTTATAGATTACTTGACTTCGGCTTTCGTCGGCATACACCTCGATATCGTCACCTACAGCGTTTGCCGGCATTATTCCATAAACACCATTGGCAGTTAACAGCTTATTGCCGACTATCTCGTCGAGCATACGGTTGGCATCGGCAAACAGCTTCTGAGCTTCTTCGCCTTGTTTTGGGTCTTTCAATATATCGGGATACTTGCCTTTCAATTGCCATACAATAAAGAAGAAAATCCAACTAATATATTCACGGATCTCGCCTATAGGATAGTCTTTAACAACTTTAAGTCCAATTTGTGCAGGTTTTACGACAGGTTCACTTTTCCAATCAATCTTAAACTTATTTTTTCGAGCCTCTTCGAGCGAGATATATGCCTGCTTTCCTTTCGAATCGGCATATGAATTTCGCAAATCGTCGTATTCCTTTCGCGAAGCTGCAATAAATGCATCCCTATCTTTCGAAAGCAAATTGCTAACTACAGATACACTCTTCGATGCATCTTTAACATGCATAACTGCGCCACTGTATGAAGGCAATATTTTTACGGCTGTATGAATTTTCGAAGTCGTTGCACCACCTACCAATAAAGGAATAGTCATACTCAATCGCTCCATTTCACTTGCCACATTGGTCATCTCTTCGAGCGAGGGTGTAATAAGACCACTCAAACCAACTATATCAACTTTCTCGCGTTGAGCAGCCTCCAAAATCTTTTCGGTAGGTACCATTACACCCATGTCAATAATCTCGTAATTATTGCAAGCCAGCACAACACTCACAATATTTTTTCCGATATCGTGAACATCGCCTTTGACAGTAGCCAGCAATATTTTCCCAGCATAAGAGCTTGTAGAACCAGGAGCTTTCTGAGCTTCGATAACAGGCATAAGCTCTGCTACAGCCTTTTTCATTACTCGAGCACTTTTCACTACCTGAGGAAGAAACATTTTGCCGGCTCCAAACAAATCGCCAACTACATTCATGCCGTCCATAAGTGGCCCTTCAATAATCTCTATGGCTTTGGGGTACTTGGCAATAGCCTCTTGTATGTCTATTTCGATAAAATCGGCAATACCCTTTACCAGTGCATATTTTAAGCGTTCTTCCAATACACTGCCGCGCCATTGGTCTACAACAACTTCGATTTTCTGGGCTTGATTCTTTACCTTTTCTGCAAAATCGATCATACGCTCAGTTGCATCGGGTCTGCGATTGAGCACCACATCTTCGACCTTTTCGAGCAGGTCTTTTGGTATATCGTCGTATATAACAAGTGCACCTGCATTGACAATGCCCATGTCGAGCCCTTCTTTTATAGCATGAAAAAGAAATACAGAGTGAATGGCTTCCCTAACATAGTCGTTTCCTCTAAAAGAGAACGATAGATTGCTAATACCTCCACTAATCTTGGCATGCGGGAGATTGGCTTTAATCCATTTAATGGTATTGATAAAATCGACTCCATAATTATTGTGTTCTTCAATACCAGTAGCAATCGCCAACACATTGGGGTCAAAAATAATATCGGTCGGATTGAATTGTACTTTCTCAGTAAGTAATTTATAAGCTCTAGAGCAGATTTCAATTTTTCGTTCGAGGGAATCGGCTTGTCCTTTCTCGTCGAAAGCCATAACCACCATGGCTGCTCCATAATGCTTAACTTTGTTTGCCTGATCAATAAAATTAGCTTCTCCCTCTTTCAAACTTATCGAGTTTACAATGGCTTTACCTTGCACACATTTGAGACCAGCTTCGATTACCGACCACTTGGACGAATCGATCATAACCGGTACACGGGCAATATCGGGTTCGGAAGCTACCAAGTGCAAAAAGCGCACCATACACTTTTCGGCATCGAGCATGGCATCGTCCATATTAACATCAATTACCTGTGCTCCATTTTCGACCTGTGTACGAGCAACCATAAGTGCTTCGTCGTATTTTTCTTCTCTTATGAGGCGTGCAAATTTCTTAGAACCCGACACGTTGGTTCGTTCGCCAATATTGATAAAATTACTAGCTTTATTGATTGTAAGTGCTTCGAGTCCACTCAGTTTTGTTTCGGGAACCAAAACAGGACGAGGGCGTGGCTTCATCCCTTTGACGGTTTCGGCTATTTTCTTGATGTGTGCAGGTGTTGTTCCACAGCATCCACCTACAATATTGAGGAACTGATGTTGTGTAAAATCGTGAATGTTCAAACCCATTTGTTCGGGCGACTCGTCGTACTCGCCAAACTGATTGGGCAATCCGGCATTGGGATGTGCACTTACAAAAAAAGGCGCTTTATGAGCCAATTCTGCTATGTAAGGTCGCATTTCCTTAGCACCCAACGAGCAGTTGAGACCTATACTTAATAGTTTTACATGAGAAAGCGAATTTAGAAATGCTTCGGTAGTTTGACCCGAAAGGGTACGACCACTAGCATCGGTTATGGTACCCGAAACCATTACTGGCATTGATATTCCTCTCGATTCCAATTCTTCTTCAATCGCAAACAGGGCTGCTTTGGCATTTAAAGTATCAAAAATAGTTTCAACCAATAGCAAATCGGCTCCACCATCGAGCAAGCCACTAACTTCCTCGAGATAAGCCTCTTTGAGTTGATCGAACGATATTGCCCTAAAACCAGGATCATTAACTTCGGGCGACATTGAAGCTGTTTTGTTGGTAGGCCCAATTGAACCAGCAACATATCTTGGTTTGGTAACATCTAAATGCGTATATTTATCGGCAGCTTCTTTTGCAACTTTTGCCGATGCATAATTTATTTCATACACGTATGCTTCCATTCCATAATCGGATTGCGATATTGTAGTAGAATTGAACGTGTTGGTACTTATAATATCTGCACCTGCTTCGAGATACTCTTCGTGTATCGATCGAATTTTGTCGGGTTGAGTTATTGATAAAATATCGTTGTTGCCTTTCAAATCGTGCGGGTGATTGACAAACTGAACACCTCTAAAATCGGTTTCTGTAAGTTTGAATCGTTGAATCATGGTACCCATAGCGCCATCTAGTACCAAAATTTTTTGTTCCAGTATTGAAAATATATCAGGTTTTTTCATCGTAATAATTAAAAAATGCAAATATAGTAAAAACAAAAAAGCACATAATAATTATGTGCTTCCTGAGATGACAAATTGTTTATTTAAAAATTTTCGTATTCAGAGTCTTTATTTTCGTCGTCGAACATTTTGAGCTTTACACCACTTGTTTTATCGCTTGATTTAGATCGGGTTTCAGTTGTTGTTTGATTGTGTTTTATTTCACTCGGCATTGTTTTTGCTTCACTATTGATTTCATAAGCAACTTTTGGATCCTCATGTTCCTTTTTATGTTCAATAGTTTTTACCTCATGCTTTGGTTCCGATGCAAATTCAGACTTAAATTCCTTTTTAGCCTTCCTTTTTTCGATTTGGTCATTTCTAAAGGTTCGCTTCTTTTGTATTAAGTTTTTTACCTGAAAGAATGAAATAAATTCATTTAAATTGGCAACCTCTAAATAAAGTTGCGATGCACTCAAAGCCATTTGTTCGCTCGATGCCGCATTTTGCTGCGTAGCCTGGTTTAGCTGCTGAATAGCGTTATTTATTTGCTCTGAACCAGAATTTTGTTCGATGCTGGCAGATGTAATTTCTTGAACCAGTTTAGCTGTTTTTTCGATTTCGGGAGCAATAACCGAGAGTTGATTTGCAGCAGAATCGGAAATAGAAACACCATTTGCTGAAAGTTGATTGATTTGATCTGCTGCAACCTTACTTCTTTCGGCTAATTTACGAACTTCTGCAGCTACTACTGCAAAGCCTCGACCATGTTCTCCTGCACGAGCAGCTTCAACTGCTGCGTTCAAAGCCAATATATTGGTTTGGAATGCAATTTCTCCAATTATTGATATTTTTTCGGCTATTTCTTTCATCGATTGAGTAGCAGTTTCTACTGCTATCTTTCCTTTCTGAATACCTTGAGCCGAATCTATAGCAATTTTCTCGGTTTGACGCGAATTGTCGGTATTTTGCTGAATATTGGCAACCATTTGTTCCATACTCGACGAAACCTCTTCGACCGATGCAGCCTGATCGTTTGCACCTTGTGAAACTATTTTTGAATCAGAGTTTATTTTTTCACTAACATCGGCAATATTATCGGATGTCATTTGAATTTTTGAAACCACAAAACTCAATTGGTGAATCAAACGATCGAGTGATCTAGTCATTTCACCTAGTTCATCTTTGCGACTGAGAATACTCTTATCTATTTCCAATTCGAGCGAACCCATAGACAAGTCGTCGAGGTTTTTGGTCAATTTCTTTAAAGGATTTTGCAACTCATGCTTGAAATAAGCATTACTAGCCAGCATAGCTAACATTGCAGTAGGCCACAACCAAATTAATGATATAAAACCAAACTCTGATACCATAAAACCCAAAACACATACTATCATAGATGTGATGAAAATACTATAAGCCATCCTGGTAATAATTGTATGCCCATAACGCAATCTTACAATTAAAAAACCGACTGGAAGACTCGCTAATATTACGAGTATAAATATTAAAACTTTGCTCATTACTAGTTTATTTTAATTAGATAAAACTTAAGTTTTGCGTAATATAAATTTACCACCAAAATATTATATTTATATAATTTTTTAAAGCTTTTTTCGTTGAAAAATTTTTTTATTTTTTTCTTATTAATAAATATTAGCATTTTCAAATGTTTTGCTCAAAATATATCTATTTTGGAAGAAAGTACAGAAACATTGCTTCAAAACGATGAAATACTCGAAAATACAGAAGATAATGCCTCTGAACTATACGAAACATTAGAATCAATAGCATCTTCGCCTTTTAATCTAAATACCGCTTCGAGAGAAGATTTTGAGCGACTGTACATCTTGTCGCCCATTCAAATCCAAGACATAATCGATTATCGGACAAAAAACCATGAATTTAAAAGTATTTTTGAACTTGCCTCGGTAAAAAGCATAAATCTAGAACTTGCCCAAAAAATTGAAGCCTACTTTTTTGTTGCTCCTGTCGATTTTTTTGACACCATACAAATAAAGAACCTATATAATAAAGGCAAAATTAAACTTTTATTTTTAACCGTATCGAATATTGAAGCAAAAGAAGGATTCAAATCTATATACGACACTACCGATATGGGTTTTATTGGTAGTCCATTGAAATATCTCGCAAAATATAGATTTAATCGGCGCGATAAGATTGAAGCCGGTTTAACATTCGAAAAAGATGCGGGCGAAAAGTTTCTTTCAAACAATAATCTTGAATTCTTGAGTGGTTTTGTTGCAGTCAATCAATTTAAAATGTTTAAAAAAATAGTTTTGGGCGATTTTATGGCAAATTTTGGAGAGGGTCTTGTTGTGTGGAATGGCTTTTCGATGGGAAAATCGTCGATTATTGGCTCTGTTTCGAAAGTGAATCAGGGCATAAACCAGTATACATCAAGTTCCGAAAACAATTATTTAAGAGGATTGGCTATTACAACTTTTCATAAAGAATTTTCTTTTTCTTTATTCATCTCATATAAAGCATTGGATGCAAATCTCAAATTAGACAGTACAACTAACGACAGCTATTTCAACTCTTTGAATGTCTCTGGCATTCACAATACACTGTCGAGTCTCAGCAACAAAGGCTCAATTGACGAATTTACAAGCGGATATAACATTACAGGTAAAATAAAAAATTTCACCTTTGGCAATACTGGTGCACTCAGTATTTTTAGTCAAAATTTTCAGAAATCGGACGATGCTTATAATAATTTAGTATTTAGAGGACAAAAATCTTCTGCAACAGGTGTTTATTGCCGGTTTATATATCGATCGTTTCTTTTGTCGGGTGAACAAGCATTTTCGCAACAGGGAGGGCTTGCTTCGACCGTCAATATGGCTATAGACATTGTCGACAATTTAAAATTGGCGCTTCAATCGCGATATTTCAATCCCCAATATTACAGTCGCTACAATAGGCCTTTTGCAGAAAACAGTACTGCTACGAATGAATTTGGGGTGTTTTCGGGAATTGAGTATACACCCATCAGCAAACTTTCAATAAAGGCATACAGCGACTTATTTATGTTTCCTTGGATAAAATACAGGGTCAACAGCCCATCGCGTGGACACGAGTATTTTGTACAAACCGATTACCAAGTAAACAGTTCATTGGGTTTGTATCTCAGATTCAAAACAAAAACAAAAGAACGAAACCAAAGCAATAGTGGCACTATGTATTCAATTCAAGAAGTAAGTAATACAAAATACCGACTTGGGTTACAATATAAAGTATCAAATTTTATTTGTATGAAAAACATTATAGAAACAAGCTTATATCGCTCCGATTCGGAACAATCTAAAGGCTTTTTTATTGCACATGATGTGGCAGTTGGCACACTTAATAATAAACTTAAATTAGAAGCACGTTATTCAATTTTCGATACCGACGATTTTCTTTCAGCCATTTACTCGTTTGAAAACAATATTTCAAATTCATTTTCTTTTCCGGCATTATCGGGCAAGGGAATTAGAACTTATATAATGGCAAAAGCCAACATGAGCAAAAACATTGGGCTAGGCATTCGATATAGCCTTACTCAATATGCTGACAGAAATATTATTGGCGAAGGTCTCAACCAGATAAAAGGCAACCGCCAGTCCGACATAGTTTTCAGACTGACGGTTGAGTTCTAATTAAAAAAACTAAGCAAACAAACCTTCGATGCTTAAATAACGTTCGCCGGTGTCGTAGTTGAAAGTGAGCACACGACTACCTTTTGGGATTTCGGTCAATTTCTTTGCTACTGCAGCCAACGAAGCACCGGTAGAAATACCAACCAAAATACCTTCTTCGCGCGCTATACGATTGGCATACTCAAATGCTTCTTCTTTACTAATTTGAATAACTCCATCGAGAACCGCTGTGTGTAGGTTGTTGGGTACAAAACCAGCACCAATACCTTGAATAGGGTGTGGGCCGGGTTGTCCACCACTAATAACAGGCGACAAAGCAGGTTCTACTGCAAAAACCTTTAGATTTGGCCATTTTTCTTTCAATACCTCACCTACTCCTGTTATGTGCCCACCAGTTCCAACACCGGTTATTAAATAATCTAAACCTTCGGGGAAGTCCTTTATTATTTCTTGTGCTGTTGTTGTTTTGTGTATAGCAATATTTGCTTCGTTATTGAACTGCTGCGGAATCCAAGAGTTTGTAGTAGCTTGTGCCAATTCGTTTGCTTTTTCAATGGCACCTTTCATACCTTTTTCGCGAGGAGTAAGTTCAAATTGTGCACCATAGATCGACATCAATCGGCGACGTTCAATACTCATCGACTCGGGCATAACCAATATAAGCTTATAGCCTTTAACGGCTGCTACCATGGCTAATCCTATACCTGTATTGCCCGAGGTTGGCTCTATAATGACACTTCCGGGTTTCAATATTCCTTTCTTTTCGGCATCTTCGACCATCGAAAGGGCTATACGGTCTTTGATACTTGAACCAGGATTGGCTTTTTCCAATTTAACCCATACTTCATAATCGGACGAATAGAGTTTGTTGATCTTTACATGCGGTGTATTTCCGATGGTTTGGAGAATGTTGTTTACTTTCATATTGCTTAATTTTTGAATTTATATTTATTTTTTTTCTTTTTTGGTAAAAAAAAAGCCCTTCTTATGGAAGGGCTCGATTATATTGAGTGGGTAAAAAATATTACATTTTCACACAATCATTGCTTCCATTTTTGTGGCTCACATTACAACAACAGCAGCATGATATGTTCAAATTTAAAGTCATCGTGATTTTGTTTTTTACAAATTTATAAACTATTTAGATTAAATAAAAATTAAAATTCTTTTTTATATATTATTTATAAAATTATATATAAATACATGTAATTAAATTATTTATATATATTATTTGGTGATATTCTATTTAAATCTCATAAAACAAATTGCCATTAAGTATCTGACCTACTATATTTTGGTTATTATTCTTATTATCGCTACCTCAATTTTTATTCGATTTCTTTACAGGCATATTGACTTTAGGCAAATACTCTCTAAATTCGTCCTTCACGGCATTGAGTTCTGAAATAAGCTGTCAGATTCTGAATGAAAAGCTCAGAATGTGTCAGATTTTTCTTAATTTCATGAATCTGTCTACCCGATTTAAGTTCTTACCAAAAATAATTATTTTTTTAATTACTGTAGTAGTAGTTGTACCCTTATTAGACGTAACATTAACCATATACATGCCTGATTTTAATCCCGAAACATTGATACCTTCTGCAGCCTTGCCATCAGTTTTCAACACTTGTAAACCCAATGCATCAAATATTGTAACTGAACTAATATTTGCGCCTTTAACCATAAGTACGTCTTCAACAGGGTTTGGATAAACATAATTGTTTGATACAGAATTTTTTAGAAAGTCCAATTCCTGCCACTTTAGCTTTGGTGGCTCCATTAGTCCATTGGCTTATACTTTCAACCCCCCTGAGCCTGCATATTTGAAAAACCTATAATAAGTGCTATAGCAACAAGGGTTATTTTAGTACCGTAACACCCAATGAATTTAGAGCAACTATTTTTTATAACGATCGAACATAAGCAGCGGGAGAGTCGAGAACTTGAATTCGATCCACGTTTTCGGTTTTTATAGTACTGGCATTCAGCAACTTGTCGACCACTATATCGGTAATTTGAGCAGGTACACTAATAGCACTTCTTATCATGGTTGTATGTGCACCGTCAATACAAGAAATGGGAATTACTTTTGAAGTTATTGCTCCCGATGCTCCTACCTCTAAACAAGTTTCTCTCAAAACGTCAATCCTATCTTCATCGGATATAATTGAAACTTCGCAATTGTCTTGTGGCATCATTGATTTTCCAATTTTCGAATTATCTGAGTTCGCATCTAAACGTTTACGCCATGTTGTATCGGATTTTAATTGGTCTATGGCTGCAATAATTTGTTCCATACTTGCTGCATATTTTTGTTTTCCAATTTTCATTCTGGTATCAATCATACCGATAGAAACAGGCGTTTGATAAATAAAACCTTTCCCGGGTTTGTCGAGTCTACCGTGCTCGACCAATAGTTTAATAATACTATCGGAATCTTGCTCGGGCATAACTAAATGAACAATTTCTTTTTCTGCCGGAATTGTTATTCGAATCAAACCTAACTGATCTCTAATATCGTTTCCAGTGCCAAATGTTATTAATGGAACACAAATTCCCAATTCGAGTGCAATTTTTGCAATTTGTTCACCACTTCCCGGGTCTGAAAGCACACAAATAACATACGACAAATTATTTAACAAGTTATAATTGTAATTGACAGACGAATAGGTGCTTAAAAAGCTGGCATTAAATTTTGGAGGTTCATTTGAGAATTCCATTAATTCCTGCGAAAAAATTGAACCTCTACCAGGTATGTGTAATTCAGCAATATCTATCAATATTTTTGTAATTAATGCTGCGTTTTCTCTTGGAATAGAGAATCTGAAAATTCTAACTGAAGTACTTTCGAGGGTATTAATTTCGCCAGGCAAACCAAATTTACGTTTCCTAATTTGTTCTCTAACAACCCTAGCGGTTTCATCGTAAACTACAACTTCTATTTTTTTCAAAAAATCAATAACATTATTTGCTAACAATTGATTTACAATACAAGTAATACGACTAACCCTATGCGGAGTGTAAACGCCTTTCCCCATTTGTGTTCTCCAAACAGTGCGAGAAGGAGAAAAAACTTTTTCTTTAATGGGTTTAACCAATTCGCTATCCATGTTTTTCTTCTGTTTGTTTGTTGTCAATTGAACGTTTTTGCTTAGCATTTTTGTACAATCCGAATCCTAGCACTGTAATAATTGGAAATGCTGAAGCCAAAGCTAAAACGCCAAAACCATCGGCCATATTTAAAGCACCGCCAATACTCAAGCCCATAGCTAATACAAGAGGTACAGTAACAGGACCTGTAGTAACTCCCCCACTATCCCATGCCATAGCAGTATATTCTTCCTCACTAAAAATTGAAAGAATAATTAAAAGAATATACGGGACTACAATAAGCCAAATTAGAGGTAAATCGAATAAAATACGAGCAAACCCAAGCGTACAACCTATACCAACCCCCAACGAAACAATATTAACAATTTGTTTTTGCTTAATAGTACCTACAGTCAAATTTTCGACAGTCAAACCAAGTGCATTTAAAGCAGGTTCGGCCAAAGTTGCTCCAAAACCCATTCCAAAGGCAAAGATTAAAACCAAAAGTAAGCCTAGTATCGTAAGTTGCTTACCAAACAAAGGGGCTTGGGTAAGTATATGTTCATATTGTTTAGTATTATTATTAAAATTGTCATATTTAAATTCTACTTTAGTTAATTGATCGTTTTCGCCAATCAAATTAAAATAAGTTTTGGTTGATCCATCCTTAGAAATTCCTTGAAATAACAGAGTAGTGTCGAAGTTATTTATTATAACTCGGTCAATAAATTTATCATCTTTTGCAAACGCTCTTGGCAATTCGCCTCCAACTTCTCCACCTAGTGAAGCAAGACCTAATCGAATACCAGAAGTTAGTAGTATCATCCCAAGCAGCGTAAAAACTATTCCAATGGCAACTTCGTCTTTAAATCTTATTTTTTCTTTTAGAAATAGCACCAATACTATCAATAACAATAATGAAAGAGGTATAACTGCCCTAATTCCGGCAATAGATTCTTCTTTTATCACTTTACCAAAAGAATTATCAGTCTTTTTATTTGCAATATCTCCATTATCTTGAATTACTTTTCTTTCACTATCAGATGCCTTCATTTTAAGCCAATCCGATAAGCTTATTGATCCTAAATATGTTTGATGTAAATCAGCATTATTCTTTAACGAAAATAGAATTGAATTATACGCTTGCTTACTACCAAAGAAAGTTTCTCGTCCAACCTCACTTCCATGTGTAAACGCATGTTGCTTAAGTTTTTCTTCATTTGAAAAAACACGCAGTGCATTTTCTCTGTTTTCGATTGAAAAAAAAGTTTTCTCATCGGTAGGAGCCGGAGCTGAAGTGTTTAAAATAATTCCTAACGCTAAAACAGCTAATATTGGAAAAGCAGAAGCTAATAAAATAATTCCAAACCCCCCACTAGATCCTTGCCCTTTGTTTGACGAACGCGAAACACCTATACCAAGAGCAAGAACCAATGGTACGGTTACAGCCCCAGTGGTTACCGCACCACAATCCCAAGCCAATCCAATTATTTTACTTAAATTGACATTATAGTATGCAACAATAGATAAGACTAATAAAGTAGGAATTATGATATAAATAAGTGGTTTAATAGACCAATTATAATAAAAGCGAAACATCCCTAATGCAACAGCTAAACCAACACCTATTCCAACAGAAAGAATGAGCCAATTTGAATATGGCTCTAATATCATATATAACAAAGGCGAATCCCATGCTGTAATAGCAGATCCGGCAGTTCGCAAAGCACTAATTGCTGGTTCAGCCAAAGTGGCTCCAAATCCTAAAATAAGACCAAAAATTGCAATTACGGTAATTCCTACTCGTTGTGGCATTTTAACTCCAACACGCTCTCCTAGAGGCATTAAACCTAGTATAAGACCTTCGAGAAAAAAAGCAAGTCCAAACACAACAAGTGCAATTCCTAAACTAGTGCTTAAGGCATTAGCTAATGGTACATTTAAAACTAATGTTTGAAAAACAACTAAATATAATATAATAAAAGCTACAGATTTTATTTGCTCTTTTACTCTTAACCATGCATATTTTAGAAGCATTGACAAGGCTTCAGCAAAAGGAATCTTTAATCGTTTTTTCATACTAAAAAGTAAAAACAAGTAAATTATTACATTTTTAAAATAAGAAATGCTTTATTTTTAAAATTCTGCCTTACGGGCTAGTTCTATAGTGCTACCAGCAATTTGTTCCGAAGAAGCAGCATTCTGTTGAGTAACTTGGTTCAATTGTTGTATCGCGCTATTTCAATCCTTCTTATAAAACAACTTCAAACTCATGTATTGTTTTGTTATACTATTGTTTGATGCTATATTTTGCGATAAAAATAATGAATTTCTTATTAAATCCTAGTATATTAATGCAATTTGTGTGTTTTTTAAATTATATTAAACCATTTTAACCTTCATTTTCATAAATTAATGAGCGTCTCTAAAAACTCGATTTTTTGAGGCGGACGAATTTTTAAACCCGGAGTTTACTACTGTAAATGTGTTACACTAAATGAAAGTCGAAGTGAGGATTTTAAAAATGAAGCTCAACGAAGAAGCCCGAAGGGCTCAGCGTAGCTAAAAAGCCGTTTTTAGAAATGCCCTAATATACAATGTCGTATAGATAAACCCCCAAAAGGTCTAAATCAATTAACAAAGTGCATAAGCCTGCGTTTTTAAATGTCATAAACTTGCCCCAAACATTTTTCCAACTTTAGCACTCCTAATGCTTCCATTCCCAACAAACACCATCTTCGCTTTTTAATTTTTCGTTGTCGATAAGCCATTGCGATACCTTAATAATTTTTTCGGTATCAATATTAAGTGTTTGATGTGTAGAGTCGATTAGTTTGTCGATCGGTTGAGCTTTGTCGTGTAGTTCTTTTTTGAATTGTTCAGAAATAATATCAAATTCGTATTTGCTCAATCCAAGTTCGTTGCGTTGCTGGCAAACATCGCATTGACCACAACGGTAAGTATCTACTTCGCCAAAATAGGCTAGCAACAATTGGCTGCGACATTTGTGGTGGCTCGATGCATATTCGAGCATAGCCTCGGCCTTAGCAATATAGCGCTCTTTGCGAAAGTTAAAATTGGCATACGAAAACCGAATCGAACTTTCGTCTAATCGTTCCTCGGTATACACCACCACAGGCTTCTCGCGACGAGGTATGTAGTTGAGGATATTTGTTTTCGAAAGCTTTTGCAAATATTTATATACCGTATCGACATTGGTATTGGCACGGCGCGCCAACACACCCTCGTCGATACTCACGTAATCGCTAAACATGCCCTCGTACGAACGCAACAACAACTTAATAAAACTGTCGAAAATGGCATTTTCGACCTGAAACTTATATAAATCGTCGCGACTTACCAAAAAATGTACTTTCGAAGGTATATTGAGCTCATCGGTTACCGAAATATAACCTTCTTGTTCCAATATTTTTAGACTATTAAAAGCCGTTTGAACATTGAACTTATATTGGGTTATAAATGCAATTAAATCGAAATCGTACGACATAAACTTACCACCACCATAGGGAATCTGAAAAAAATTGGCTAGTGCATTGTATACTTTTTTGACAAGCGCCAAATCGGGAAAACTAACCGCAATACGTTGATGAATCGACAATTTGTCGTTCGTATTGTACAACAATACGGCATAAGCCTGTTTTTCGTCGCGCCCAGCCCTACCCGCTTCCTGGTAATATGCTTCGAGCGAGTCGGGCAAATCGATATGTACAACTGCTCGCACATCGGCTTTGTCAATGCCCATTCCAAAAGCGTTTGTCGAAACTATTACACGTGTTTTACCCGTTTTCCAATTGTTTTGCTTTTCGTGGCGCATGTGGTCGCTTAGGCCGGCATGGTAATAATCGGCCGAAATACCATTTTGCATCAATACCAATGCAAGTTCCTTGGTACGCTTACGATTACGAACATATACAATACCCGAACCTTTCGAAGTCTGAAAGATTTTGAGCATGTATTTCTGTTTATCGTCTACTTCGCGAACGATGTACGAAATATTTTTTCGTTCGAAGCTTTTTCGAAAAACATTCTTTTTCTTGAAACTTAATTTTTCTTGAATATCGTCGACCACTTCCGAAGTTGCCGTGGCAGTTAATGCCAGTATCGGTACATTAGGAAGAAGTTGTCGAAACTCGGTTATCTTTATATACGAGGGTCTAAAATCGTAGCCCCACTGCGAAATACAATGCGCTTCGTCTATTGCAATGAGGTTAACTTTCATTTTTTGCACACGAGCTCTAAATATCTCGGTTGCCAAGCGTTCGGGCGAACAATACAGAAATTTATAATTGCCATAAATAGCATTGTCGAGTGCTACATCTATTTCGCCACGATCCATCCCCGAGTATATAGCTAAAGCCTTAATTTGGCGAGCTTTCAGGTTCTCGACCTGATCTTTCATAAGAGCAATAAGAGGCGTAACTACAATGCATATTCCCTCAGTTGCCATTGCTGGCACTTGAAAAGTAATGGACTTACCTCCTCCGGTGGGCATAAGGGCTAGGGTATCGTTGCCTTCTACAACAGAACGTATTATATCCTCTTGCAAAGGTCTAAACTTCGAATAACCCCAATACTGGCTTAATATTTGACGGTATTTATCCAAATAGTGCTGATTTTTTTGCAAAAGTAGCTAAAATAGAGCTTCATTCAACACTTTGAAAATAAAAGAATCCATTAAAAATAATCGAAAATTGTTCCATTAAAAATCAATACCAACAAGTCGATTTCGTACCACATTCGGGAATAAAAATAAGTAAGTACCAAAATGGCAATAATAAATATCAGAAACAAACCCAGCACCTTTCCACCTAGCGATTTGCCTCCCTTAATCATGTGTTTGGAAAGTTTATTGACAAACTCTTCCATCTTAGTAAAAAGAGGGTAAAACACCACCACAATAATACCCATTGCTGCAAATGTAAAAGTAAGTGGCTTATAATGATTTTTGTACGATATGAAGTAATCGGAAATCCACGAAGTCAACAAGTTGGCTGTAAGTATGGTAATAATAATAACTGTGTATTTGAAAAGGTGCTTGTACATGAATTTTTTATTCAAAAATAAATAATTTTTTTTGAATAAGATTACACCAAATCACAGGCATCTTCGGGCATCCAATGAGCGTCTTTGCCATCCCATTTTATATTGCAGCCAATAGGGTTGGTAAGAGGTATCGATATGGCTTTGCCCTCTGTAAGTTCACCAAGCGCTCTTTCCAAATCATTCACAGTCATTTTCGAGGTATCTCTGGGCGAGTCGACTCCCCTACCGGTATACACCAATTCGCGCTTTTCGTTGAACACATAAAAATGAGGAGTTCTAAGTGCTCCATAAGCTTTGGCTATTTCTTGTGACTCGTCGAACAAATAAAGCCACGGAAATTTATATTTTTCCATGCGTTTTATCATATCGGGGAAACTATCTTCGGGGTATGTGTTTACACTATTTGAACTTATACCTACGAACTTAACTCCTTTAGCAGCATATTTATTGGCAGTTTCGCGTGTAACCTCATCGGAACCTATTACATAAGGACAATGATTGCAGGTAAAAAACACAACCAAATATTTTGAGCTGTTAAAATCCAACAATTTATATGTTGCTCCATCAGTTGCAGGTAATACAAAATCAGGTGCTTTATTTCCGATTGATAGCGTAAAAGACATAGTATGAATGTTTAATTAATTTATTATTAAACAATTTATGTCGTTTTTTGTTTAACTTTAATAATAAAAATATTCAAAATGAAAACATTACTTACATTTTTTCTTGCACTCACTTTTTTAATAGCAAAAGCAGAGATACCAACATCTATTTACGATTTTACAGTAAAAACTATTGATGGTGCCGATTTTCAATTCGCAAGCCTTAAAGGTAAAAAGCTAATGATTGTAAACACAGCTTCGAAGTGTGGCTTGACAAAACAATATACCGATTTAGAGACACTATACAAGCAATATGGCGGCGATAAGTTTACCATTGTAGGTTTTCCTGCCAACAATTTTTTGGGTCAAGAACCCGGCACCAATGAAGAAATTAAAACCTTTTGCTCTATCAATTTCGGTGTTACTTTCCCGATGATGGAAAAAATATCGGTCAAAGGCGACGACATTCATCCCCTTTACCAATGGCTTACACAGAAAAAATATAATGGACTGGAAGATGCCGATGTAAAATGGAATTTCCAAAAATTCTTAATTGACGAAAACGGCAAATTAATAAAAATTATTGCCCCAAAAACAAATCCGCTTGACGAAGAGATTGTAGGTTGGGTGAAATAAGGATCGGATAATTATTTACAAAAAAAACCATGAATACCCGTTTTCAATTCGTGTATTCATGGTTTTATAATTTCAGTATTTACAACTTAAATATATGCCTTCTATTTTATAAGCTCCACACTTCGTTTTACAAACTTGCTTAGTTCTTCGCCTTTGAGCATATTGTTTGCCAACAATGCTAGATCTATAAGTTGTTTCACCAAAGGATTGTTTTTCGAATACTCGCTCAAAATTCCTTCTTTCTTAGCTTTAAGATCGTCGAGCTGCTTATTCAAATCCGTTTTTTTGTCTTTATCGGCTTGAGGTATTTCGTCGTGTTTTTTCTTGTCATTGACTTTGTCGATCGCATCTACTTCCGATTCGATCTTCTTGATCTCTACATTTAGTGTAGCTACATCGGCAGTTGTTTTGGCCTCAACATCTGTTAAAATGCTATTTACCAATGGGTGATTTGCATTTACAACAAGGTTGTAACTATCGGGCATTTCGCCATAAAAGTTCATTCCACCACCACCCATGGCCGACATATCTTTCATACGACGCATCCATTCGTTTTGAGTAATGAACACAGGCATATCGCGATCCGACATATCTTCGAAAGTAACGAAATAGTTGTCTTTCGAAGGTGTCATGCTACGAAAAACCGGAGTCAACGAATCTTTCTGATCGGCTGTAAGTTTCGATTCTTTCTTATCGTCTTTCTGAATAAGATTGTCGACAATATCGGAATCGACACGTACAAAGCGCGATTCTTTAAACTTAGGCTCAATATGATTGATAAAATGCGCATCGAGCTGACCGTCCATCAACAAAACATCGTAGCCCTTGTTCTTGGCTGCTTCGATAAATGTAAATTGTTTCTCTGCATCGCTAGAATAAAGGTATATAAGACTCTTATTCTTATCTGTCTGATTTTCTTTAATAATGTCTTTGTATTCTTCAAATGTGAAGTATTTGCCATCTGTATTTTTGAAAAGGGCAAATTTTTCGGCACGTTCGTAAAATTTCTCGTCGGTGAGCACTCCATACTCGATAAAGAGCTTGAGGTTGTCCCATTTCTTCTCGAATTCGTCGCGTTTGTTTTTGAAAATATCTTCCAAACGATCCGATACTTTTTTGGTGATGTGGCTCGAAATTTTCTTCACGTTCTGGTCGCTCTGCAGGTAACTACGCGATACATTGAGCGGAATATCGGGCGAATCGATTACCCCGTGAAGCAAAGTTAAGAAATCGGGCACAATACCCTCGACCGAATCGGTAACGTATACTTGGTTACAGTACAATTGTATCTTGTTGCGGTTGATCTCGATATTGTTCTTAATTTTAGGGAAATACAGAATACCTGTAAGGTTGAAAGGATAGTCGACATTGAGGTGTATGTGGAACAATGGCTCCTCGCCCATTGGATACAGTTCGCGGTAAAACGACATGTAGTCTTCGTCTTTCAATTCCGAAGGTTTGCGTTTCCAGGCAGGATTGGTGTTGTTTATAATGTTGTCTTCGCTGGTTTCAACTTCTTTGCCGTCTTTCCATTCTTTCTTTTTGCCAAAAACAATCGGCACAGGTAAGAACTTACAATACTTGGTCAACAATTCTTTCACCTTAAATTCTTCGGCAAAGTCTTTGGATTCGTCGTCGAGGTGAAGAATAATATCTGTACCTATAGTTTCTTTAGTAGTTTCTTCCAAAGAATAGTCGGGACTACCATCGCAGCTCCATTTCACAGCCTGTGCTCCTTCTTTGTACGAACGGGTAACAATTTCGACCTGTTCCGAAACCATAAACGACGAGTAGAAACCCAAACCGAAGTGACCAATAATGGCATCGATATTGTTTTTGTACTTGTCCAAAAATTCGTTGGCACTCGAAAAAGCAATCTGGTTGATGTATTTTTCGATTTCTTCGGCGGTCATACCAATACCATTGTCCGAAATGGTGAGAGTTTTCTTTTTGCTGTCGGCACTTACTGTTACTTTCAGATCGTCGATACTGCCTTTGTACTCGCCGGTACGCCCCATAGCTTTGAGCTTGGTAGTAGCATCGATGGCGTTTGAAATCAATTCGCGAAGAAAAATTTCGTGGTCTGAATACAGAAATTTCTTAATAATGGGAAAAATATTGTCGGTCGATACCCCTATTTTACCTTTTTGCATATTGTTGATGTTTTTGGTTTAACGATTATTTTTTTGAATAATGCTTTTTCAAAAGCAGTGCCAAAAGTTGAAATATGACAAATTTGCAGAACTGACAGAAATAAAATGTCTTTTTGGCTAAAGAATTGAGAATTTACTTGAAATAAAAAAACAGATTACCAACCCGGCATAAAATTTAAACCAAAAGCAGCTTGTTCCCAACCTTTCGATTTGAAAGGCATAGCATAATAAGGTTCTAAAATCATTGCTCCCAGTACGTTTATTCGCAACGAAATGCCCGAGGTTACAATGAGTATATCGTTATTGCTATTGTTTGTTGCTACTTGCGGAAGAATATTTTTTTTCCAGGTAACACCGGCATCGGCAAATATTGACAGTTCGGTAAATAGGTATTTCGACGAAATCAAGCTCAAGCGTTTGGGACCAGTAAAAGGCAATCTGATTTCGAAATTTGAAATTGCCATACGCGACCCCAGCAATTTTTCGTTTTGAGTAATTTGATCAAAATTTTGTGTTTTAAGCACAAAAGCATTGTCAAATCCACGAATTAGCCAAGGATAGCCAAGGTAAAACGGATATACAAAATTGTTTATTTCGTTTGGTCCAAAACGATTAACATTATACAATCGAAAAGCAAAAGCGATAGGTTTTACATAAACGTATTTTCGGTAATCGACCAGCAAACTCGAAAGCATCACCTTCCCAAAATACTGTTCCGATTCAATTCTAAAACGCTGCCCACGAAGAGGCGATGCTATTCCAAAAAATGAATTGTCCAAGGTATAAGCTAAATTTAAATTGTGCAGAAAAAAGCCTGGTGGCGATGGTAAGCGGTCTTTATAGTTTCCTTGCCCGATACTGTAACCGTTTTTGTAATAATTGTTGTACCGATCGACCCTATAACTATAGTGTGCCAAAGATGTTCCCAACTCGACTCGCTGAGTAGATGAAAAAGGGTATATTGCAAAAATCGAAGCCTGGTCTTCGAAAATTCGATACATATCCAATGCATAGTTAGTAACATTGCCAAAATCGGGAATAGAATCGCTCAAAAGCGTGTAGTTGTAGTTAATATAGGGAATATGTGAAAGCGATGCCCCAAAATTGATAAGGTATTTGCTATTGATATAAGCCAACATTCCGCCAAAATCGTATATTTCTCCATTTAGCGACAAACTGGTATACATTGTATTGTTTCCGACAATATCGCTAAAAAGCATATCGACACTACCGGCCATTCCGGTTCCATAGTATGAATTAACAGAAACTCCCATACCTGAACTTCCAATATAATCGAGCTTAAATTTAGGCTTATACGGAATTATTTTAAACGAGTCGACTTGTACATCTTTTTTCGAGGGTTCGAACGAGAAACTCGGGTCGACAATATTGGTCGATAAACGTATTGATGGAGGCAACGATGCTACAGCTAAAGCCTTTTCTGTAAAAGCAGCATCGATCGATATTTTTTCTTGTGGAAAGTCTTTAGCTAAAGCCTGATATAAATTAAATTTGCTGTTTGTATAATGAGTATAAACAATTTTGCCATCGTTTCTATCGATTGTAAAAGCCGGAGTAAAACTTGTTATACCACAAATACCGGTAAGTATTTGTGTCATTCGGTAGGTTACCGACGAATCTAATGAGTGTCGGTAAAGATTTCGAAACCCATCGACATCCGACAAAAAATAAACCGACCTGCCATCGGGCGAAAAATGAGGATTTAGATTCGATGCTCCTTTAAAAATATTTAAATAGTTGATCGAATCCTTTTCAATATCATATAAACCAATGCTATAACCAAGACCTCCGGGTTTGGTAGCATTTTCGGTTTTATCGGTCGCAAACACAATGTACCGTCCATCGGGCGACCACGATGGTTGCAAATGGCAATATGGATTATTGGTCAATCGTTTTGTGCTTTTCTCTATAAGGTTATATTGATAAAGATCTGTTTTTGCATCTTTCAAACCACTCACCACAATGCTATTTCCATCGGGCGACCAAGTAGGGTTGCTAAACGATTCTAAACCGGGAATAATAATATTTTTTGTATTTCGTTTCCTCTTAATATCTATAAGCAGCAATTGGTTACGACCACCTTTAAAAACAACAATAGCAAATTTCCGCCCATCGGGCGACCAAGTACCTCCCGATTCTAAAAAGTTATAATCGTCGATCGTGTTGTGATGAACGGTACTCGACAATTTCTTAATATTTTTGCCTGTTTGAGCATCGGCAATAAATAAATCGTAAGTAAATAGGTCTTTTTCCGAAATAAAAATTAGTTTTTTGCCATCGGGACTCAAAGAGGGAACAATGTTGTTTTCTCCGGCGTTGTACTCGTCAATTATTTTATTTCCAAAAGGTTTATCGACCGTATCGGGCATATATTTGAAATAGTGATTTCTCATGGCTTGTTCCCACGCCGATGAGAAATTTCTTTCATTGAAAGGAGTGGTCATTTCAATAGCTTTTTCGTAGCCTACACGAGTTGTAAGCTCAAAAAGACTACGTATAATGGTATCGCCATAAAGACCGGTCATAAAAGCCCAAAATGCTTGTCCATAACGATAAGGAAAAAATTCGTACGATTTGCTCATTTCGTCGAGTGTCGGGAATTTGTTACTGAGCAAAGCATCGCGCATCCACATCGAAGTAAAAGGGTCGTAGCTCCCAATAGAAAGGTACTCTGCCATACCTTCGACCATCCACAATGGCATATTTCGAAGCGATCGTAAGCCAGTGCTATCGTCCGAGAGCAAGATGCGATATTGAAAAGCATGTACCAGTTCGTGACCCATTACATGGTCGGTTTGTGCTTGCGACTCCATAACAGGCATTACCACCCTATTCTTGAGAGCTTCAGTAACACCGCCTGTTCCCGCTCCTATTGTTCCCGATATGGCAGATGTTTGTTGAAAATCGGGGTGATTGTTGTATATTATAAGTGGATTGGGTTTTTTAAAAGTATCTTTAAAAAGTACCTGATGACGCAAATACCATTTTTCGGCTAATCCGGCTATATTTTCGAGAGAAGAGTCGTTCTGGTTGTAATGATATATTTCATAATGAGGTGTTTTAAAAACCTTATATGCAAAAACCTTATATGCAGGCTTGTTTCGTCCTCCAAAATACTGGTTATAGGCAGCTATTGGGTTCTGAAAAAGACAAATACACAATATGAATATATTAATAAAATTATTTCTCATTAAAAAAATATGCCTAAAATAAAAACTAATTAGATATAAACTGTAAAGGAACAAAAAGGTTGCTTATTTATAAAATTTTAAGAAATTGAAATACTTACCCAATATCGCTCAATCGAGTTAACAGTTCAATATTGTTTATCTCAATTTTTTTTCCATTCATGTTTATAAGTCCATCGTTTTTAAATTCTGTTAAAAGCCTGATAGCACTTTCGGGCGACATACCCGTCATTTCCGACAACTCTTTACGGGTAATGTGGTTAAATAGATCTTCGTTTGAGTATTTTTTGTCGCACAAATAAAGGATCACATCTGCCAAGCGACCATGCATTTGTTTGGTACCAAGCGATGTAAGTTTATTGATAAGATATGTATGCTGGTTCGATTGAATGCCAAATAAAAATTTCGCAAGAGATTTATTTTGTTGTATTAAATCTATAAATTCCTCTTTAGGGATTAGACATACGTCCGATTCTTTGAGTGCTACAGCCGAATAACTATAATTATCTGAATTTAAATCGAGTAATCCAATAAAACCATCTGAATGAGTGATGTCGAAAATAATATTTTTCTCATTTCGACGCTCAGTAAACACTTTCACTAAGCCTTTATTGACATGAATTATATGAGAACAATGGCTATTCTGTTTTAAAAGGGTTTCTTTCTTTTTATATTTAATTGTAATAAGCTTGCCAAGATGACAACTTATTTCATCTTGCGTAAGCATCTTAACAAATGTGCACTTATTATTACAATTTTCACAAAAATTTCCCACTCTGATATAACTTTTTTGTTAGTGTTCAGCCAAGCTAAAATTAACTTTTTTTTAATAAATTGTAATAAATTAATAAAAAATTATTCTTTAATTGCTCTAAGCATTTCTCTTTTTCCCGGAGGACCAGCAATTCTTTCGACAATAAAACCAGCTTCTTTCATATTTCTTCTCACTTGACCTTTTGCACAATATGTAGTAAGTACAGCACCATTGCTCATGTTATTATATAACTTATTAAACATTTGTACAGTCCACATTTCAGGCTGTTTTTCGGGCGAAAAAGCATCAAAATAAACTATATCAAAGTCATTATCAAATGCATCGAAAGTTACAAAATCAACATTATGCTTTTTCATTTTAAATAAATCGGTAACTTCATATTCTTTATTCCATATTTCACTATAAATAAGCGTCAAAAAAGAGTGGTCAATATTTACCAGTCGATTATGTTCCAATTTTAAATACACCTCAGAGCTTAGCGGGTATTTTTCGAGAGAACAGAAAGATGTATGAATACCTCTTTTGACCGATTCGGCAAGAGTCAATAAACAATTTAAACCTGTTCCAAAACCGATTTCAAGTATTTTTAATTTTGTTAAATCTCTAAAATTAAAGGCCCTTTCGATAAAAATATGCATCGACTCTGTATAAGCGCCATTGGTTGAATGATAATGTTCATTAATGGTACTATTAAAAAGTGTATGAGAATTGTCCAATGTTTTAACTATTTCTATAGACATGATTTACAGGCATTTTAGAAAGCAAGACTGTTTTTTTAATTAAAAAGACCTAAATTAAAATTTTGTATTTATACTTTTACAACTTTGTATTTAATACTTTCGTATATTTATATTATAAAATAAAGATCATTTAATTGTATTTACAAACCTAAAAAATAAATTTATAATAAACATTTTCCTAAGAAGAATTGATAAGAATTGGAATTTTAAATATGTTTACAAAAAATATTAATTATGAAATGGCGTGATTTAAAAATTGGTATTAAAATAGCTTCTGGTTTTGTTGTAATGATATTGCTAGCAGCACTCATAGGCGGGGGTGCATTTATAAATATCAATAAAATCGAACATGAAACAAAGAGCCTCACACAGGAGTATATGCCTACACTTACAGAAGCCTATCAGATCGATAAACTATGGCACGAAATTACGGAAAATACTCATACGTTTAACAACACAGGAAAACTCTACTATTTAAAGCGAACACAAAAACGTATCGATCAGTTAAAGCTATCTTTAGATAAAATAATTGATATGACCGGTAAGTCGGCCGATCTTAAAAAAAGTACCGATGAATTTACGCTTATAAAAAACAATGTTGAAAAATTCAATCAGCAATTAGATAAATATCAGATTGTTGCACAAAAAAACGCATTGGATTTAAAAAATTTAAACGAAGCTTTAAAAGAAATGCAAAAAGAAATTGGAGAACCTGCCTCGGGTCGTTTGGCTGGGTATGCTTCATTTCTCAACATTGCAAATTCTGTTGGTTTCGATTTAAACTACAGTTTTAGTCAAAAGAAACCGGGTAATCTCGAAAAAATTCAAAGCAAACTTGCCAACCTTAAACAACAGTTCAACAATCAAAAAGGCCGAATGGCTTCTTCATCGGCTACGCTTCATTCAAATGCCGAAAAATTTGTTTCATCTGCGAATTCTTTTAATGCAAATTTCGCTAATGCATGTAAAATTGAATTGTCGAATTATGAGCTCTTGAGCAATATTACTTGGCAAGTTAAGGGCACATCGGATGTTGGCCTAGATCAAATAATTGCAATGAGCGAGAGCACCCAAAAATCTATTAGTCGACAAAAAATTAGTCTAGTAATATTTGCCCTCAGTATTATGATTCTTGGCATTTTGTTGATCTACTTCTTGACCAATACAATAACCAAGCCTATATATGAAGGTATCAATATTGCAAATGCAATATCGCATGGCGATTTAACCCAAAAAATTGAAATTAACCGAAAAGATGAAATGGGAATGCTTGCAGAAGCAATGAACAAAGTAAGCTCAAACTTAAAAAATATTATTGGCAATCTTTCTGAATATGCCAGCCAAATAAACGATACCAGCGACAACTTAAACAAGAGTGCAAGTAATATTTCTGATGGAGCTCGCCAACAAGCATCTGCTGCCGAAGAAATATCGTCGTCGATGGAAGAAATGTATGCCAACATTGAGCAGAACACAGAAAATGCACGTCAAACAAACATTATAGCAAAAGATGCTGCTATTAAACTCAACAAAAACAAAGATTCATTTAAAGTTGCTACACAATCGCTTAAGCAAATTGCCGATAAAGTTACCATTATCGATGATATAGCCTTCCAAACCAATATACTTGCTTTAAATGCTGCTGTTGAAGCAGCTAGAGCCGGAGAACATGGACGAGGATTTGCAGTGGTAGCAGGCGAAGTTCGAAAATTGGCTGAGAAAAGTAAAGTTGCTGCCGGCGATATCAATACTGTTTCTAAATCGACCATGACCATGTCGCAATCGGCCGAAAATGAATTGGAAAATATTACACCTGAAATTGAAAAAACTGCTAAACTGGTTGAAGAAATTGCAATGGCAAGTATAGAACAAGTAGCTGGAGTTGAACAAATAAACAATGCCATGCAAATGCTCAATGAAGTTATTCAAGCCAATGCCGAACGTTCTGAAGAAATGGCTTCTCAATCAGAAAAATTATCGATACAATCTGATCAATTGAAAGAAATCATTTCAACTTTTAAAATTTAATGATCTACACTTTATAGAAAGGCAAAAAATTTTGAAACTGTTTAAATTTAATTAATTCAAATTACATAAAAGTTCAACCCTTACAGGGTTGTTAAATTATATCATTCATTGTCTATAGGATACACCCATAGTTATGTAAATTTAACCCTTTGAGGGTTTACAACAGGAATAAGCCTGAAAGACTTGATTATAAATAACCTCCGGTAAATACCGGAAGAAAACATGCCAACAAACATAGAACCACTAAAGTGGGTTCAATATGAATTTAAACAATTTCTTAATTTCGATTAATTATAAAAAGAAAGGCTGACACCATTAAAAGGATCAGCCTTTCTTTTTTAATACTCATCTTCATTGAAGAAAAAATCTTCTTTACTCGGATAGTCGGGCCAAATGTCTTCTATACTTTCAAAAATTTCACCATCGTCTTCAATTTCCTGAAGATTTTCGATAACTTCCATAGGTGCACCCGAACGAATTGCAAAATCAATTAATTCGTCTTTGGTTGCAGGCCAAGGTGCGTCTTCCAGTTTCGATGCTAGTTCTAATGTCCAATACATAAAATATGAGGTTTTGAAGGATTTTTCCTGTTTTTATTATTTTCGCAAAAGTATAAAAATTATTATCACTTTTGCAATGTTGGAAGCCACGGAATTTCTATTGCCTGAAAATCAGCTGAAAACTTTCGGGCTAATACAAATAAAAAGTCAGACAATCTATTAAGATATTGCACAACATCTTCTGGCACAATACTTTCTTGCGAAAGTCGCAATACATATCGTTCAGCTCTTCGACAAATGGTTCGTGCCACATGACAATGTGAAACTATAATATTTCCTCCGGGTATAATAAAATTGTGTAAAGGTTTCAACATTTTCTCCATTTCGTCTATCGATTGTTCCAATGGCAATATATCGTCTTCGTTAAGTATCGGAATTTGATCATTGCAATTTTCGCAATCGGTTGCTACTATCGCAGAACAAACCATTAAACAACTTTGTATATCTATTATTTTCTTAATGTCAACTATCGAAATACCAGGTTGGTCGCGTATAAGTCCAAGATACGAAATTAATTCATCAATGGTGCCGTATGCTTCAATTCGGGTATGAAATTTTGGCACTCGCTTGCCTCCTATTAGGGATGTATACCCTTTGTCTCCGGTTTTAGTATATATTTTCATTTTTTAATCCTTATTAATACTAAGTTATAACAAATACTTTATTTTAAAATGTTCCTTTTCATTTGTTTTTCGAAAAAAAACAATCCCGACAGTAAATAAATCGATACTGGTTTGAACTCTTTTGTCATTTATAATAAATTCCCAAGCACGTTTCATTTCCGACGACCAACGAATATCGTCAAAAACGATAAGTGTATCATTGTCGGCGACTCTGGCTATATCGTTAAAATATCGAGTAGTAGCTTCATACGTATGATTACCATCGACATACACAAATAGTTTTTTTGAATTCCGCAACAAGTCAGGCAAATGATCGTCGAACAATCCATTGATTGCTTGAATATTGTTTAGGTTTAATTTATTGAAAAGAATAATTGCTTGCTGAAAACGTTGTTGATTGCCCTCTATTGTATAAATATTTGAAAGTTTGGTAGCCAACGACATATAAGCTACCGAAATGCCAACAGATGTACCAAGTTCAATAATTGTTGATGGTTGAATATAGTTAACCAAACGATATAAAAATCGACATTTCCGGGGACTTGCCGACGAAATTTTTGCAATCATCCCCAATGTTCTTCTTTTGTTTTTTTGAATCGATCCGGCCCCATAGTCCAAATCATGCATTAGTTCATTGCTTCTATTAAAAACGCTTCGTTCAGACTCTATAGGTTTAAAAATATCTAGTTGCTCATCGTTCGAAAATAGCGATTTTAATAATATTGCAACATAAGCCGATTGTATCTTTTCACTTTTCGGAATAATCGCCTTCTGTCGAAATACAAAGTACTCATGTAATCTTTTAAAATTTTTAATCATATTGTAAAAATAGAAATAACGAACAACATTAGAGTTTATTTTTTAAAAAAACGTGTAAGTTTGTTTTCGAAAAATAATTCGATGTCTGACCTTTCGAAAGAACTAAAATATTTGCCCGGAGCTGGTCCCAAGCGTGCAGAGCTTTTGGCCTCAGAACTTAAGTTATATACATTGCGCGATATGCTTTTCTACTTTCCATATAAGCACATCGATCGAACCAAGTTATATTACATTAACGAGATTAGTGGTGAGTTGCCATATATTCAACTAAAAGGAAAAATCGTATCGTTCAATACTGTTGGCGAAGGATATAAAACACGTTTAACAGCTGTTTTTACCGATGGTACAGGATATTTGGAGCTTATTTGGTTTCATGGCACTAAATGGGTAAAGCAAACTTACAAAGAAGGAGTTGAATATTTGATTTTTGGTAAACCCACATGGTTCAACAGTCGAGTTAGTATTGCTCATCCCGAAATAGAAGAAATTTCAAAACATGAACAAGGCATTAAATCGGCTCTTCAGGCGATATACAGTACTACCGAAAAGTTAAAGTCAAACTTTATTACTACTAGAACCATTCAAAAACTTATTAGTATAGTTGTTCGAGACAATTTAAAAGCCATTAACGAATCGTTTCCATCATATCTAATTGACAATCTAAAGTTACTGCCCCTGCACGATGCAATTTACAATATTCATTTTCCGCAGAGTATCGAATTACTTAGAAAAGCAGAATTTCGTCTGAAATTTGAAGAACTCTTTTTCATTCAACTCAATATGTTGAAAAACAAAGCAATTAGAAGCACTACAACAAAAGGCTTTGTATTTGAAAAAGTAGGCACTTCATTCAATACTTTTTACCACAACAATTTGACATTTGAACTTACCGACGATCAAAAAAAGGTTGTAAAAGAAATTCGTCGCGATATGGGTAGCGGCAAACAATTGAACCGCTTGCTACAAGGCGATGTAGGTAGCGGAAAAACTTTGGTGGCACTTATGTGTATGCTATTGGCAATCGACAACAACTTTCAAACATGCTTGATGGCTCCTACCGAAATATTGGCACATCAGCATTTTGTTAGTATTAGTAAGTTTTTGGACGGAATTGAAGTTCGTATAAAACTATTGACAGGCTCTACAAAGAAAAAAGAACGTGAAGAAATTGCAACAGGACTATTGGATGGAAGTATCAATATTTTAATAGGTACACATGCGCTTATTGAGGATAATGTGGCATTTCAGAATTTAGGACTAGCCATTATCGACGAGCAACACCGCTTTGGCGTTGCACAAAGAGCTATGCTTCAACAAAAAAACAGCCAACCCCCTCATATACTTGTAATGACAGCAACTCCCATACCCCGTACACTTGCAATGACGGTCTATGGCGATTTAGATCAATCGGTTATTGAGCAAATGCCACCTGGACGAAAACCTATCAAAACATCACATTATTTCAACACCAAACGCCCAATGCTCATTGAGTTTATGAAAAAGGAAATTGCGTTGGGGCGCCAGATATATGTTGTATATCCCCTAATTTCGGAGTCCGAAAAATTCGATTACAAAACACTTGAAGAAGGCTACGAACAAATTTGCAAATCATTTCCCGCTCCTCAATACAAAGTTGCAATGGTACATGGTAAAATGAAACCTGCCGAAAAAGAAGCCGCCATGCTCGAGTTTAAAGAAAGAAGAGCCCAGATACTCGTTGCCACTACTGTAATTGAAGTGGGTGTCGATGTGCCAAATGCCTCCGTAATGGTAATAGAGAGTGCCGAACGCTTTGGTCTATCGCAACTGCACCAACTCAGAGGACGTGTAGGACGAGGTGCCGAACAGTCGTATTGTATTTTAATTACCGATTTCAAACTATCTGATTTTGGTCGAAAGCGTATGGCTATAATGACAGAAACCAGCAATGGGTTTAAAATTGCTGAACAAGATCTAAAAATGCGTGGTCCGGGCGATATTGAAAGCACTCAGCAAAGTGGATTGCCTCTCGATTTGCACATTGCAAACCTCGCGCAGGATGGACAAATACTCAGCCATGCCAGAAATGTTGCTTCCGATATTATCTCTGATGACCCAAGCTTGACGAAACCCGAAAATTCGATACTTTTGCAACAATTAACAATCATGAAAAAGAAACAATTCGAATGGAGAAATGTTGGGTAATGACAAATGACAAATTACGAATGACTAATAAGTTCTTAACTAATGTCCGATATTCTGTTGGCATGTATCTTCTATTATTTGTTTTTTGTTCAGTTGTAAATGCTCAAAAACGTATATCTCCCGACGAATATATCGACCAATACAAGGAAATAGCCATAAAAAAAATGAAACAGAACGGCATACCTGCTAGTATCACCTTGGCTCAAGGCATGCTCGAATCTAACAACGGAAATTCCTCTCTTGCAATAAAAGCCAATAATCATTTCGGTATAAAGTGCCACAAAACATGGAATGGAAAAACATACTACCAAGACGACGATGCTAAAGACGAATGTTTTAGGAAATATAAAAATGCAGAAGATTCGTACAACGATCACACAGAGTTTCTAACCTCTGGAAGTCGCTATAGCTTTTTGTTCGAATACAAAAGTAACGACTACAAAAGTTGGGCAAAGGGTTTGAAAAAAGCAGGTTATGCTACCAATCGTCAATATGCCGAATTGCTCATAGACATTATTGAAAAATATGAATTATACCGGTTCGACGATGGAGATATTAGTTATAAACCCGTAAAAAAAGAAAAAACAAAACAAATAAAAGAAGAAACAATATCAATTGCCAAAACTCGTAAAATACTTTTGAACAACAATGTTGAATATGTACTGGCAAAAGAAGGTGAATCGCTTGCCGTTATAGCTCAGGAGTTTGACAAAATGCGTTGGGAATTGCCCTTGTACAACAATATTGAGGCAAGTAATAAACTTTCGGAAGGTCAAATGGTATACCTCCAACCCAAAAAAAGAAAAGCAGCAATAGGAAACGAATTTCATATTGCTGCAAAAAACCAATCGATGCTCTACATTAGCCAAAAATATGGCGTAAAACTGAGCAGGTTGTATCGTTTAAACCGAATGGACAAAAATTCTGAACCAACTGATGGACAGAAAATATGGTTGAGAAGCAGAAAGCCAATTACCAATGACTAATTAAATTTATTTAAAATCTTTTTCCAACTTCTTCCCAATCGACAATTTCCCAAATAGCACCAATATGGTCGGCACGACGGTTCTGAAAATCGAGATAGTAGGCATGTTCCCACACATCGATTGTAAATATGTTTGTTAAACCCTTGCGCATAGGATTTCCTGCATTGGGTTCTTGAACAATTTCAAGCTTACCATCGGCTGTTTTTACTAACCAAGCCCAACCGGAACCAAAAAGTGTAACGGCTGCTTTTGCAAATTTTTCTTTAAAATCGGCAAAGCTTCCAAAATTTGCAATAATAGCATCGGCCAATTTACCGGTTGGTATACCTCCAGCTTTTCCCGAAAATTGATTGAAATAAAAGGTATGATTCCACACTTGTGCCGCGTTGTTGAAAATAGGCCCATCTGCCTCTTTTATCATGGTTTCCAAGCTTGCATTTTCAAACTTTGTTCCCGGTATTAGGTTGTTTAGATTGGTAACATAGGTTTGATGGTGCTTTCCATAGTGAAAATCCATGGTATGACGGCTTATAACCGGTTTAAGATCGTCGAGATCGTAACTGAGTTTTGGTAATTCGAATGCCATTTTGAAAGTTTTTAATAATTAAACTCTAAAAGTACAAAAAACACTTGATGCTTTCTTTTTTTTTTGAAATTTTATTTAACAAAAAATGAAATGAATAATTTGACTTACATTTGCCTCATATACCAATTTAACATTGAAAACATTAGAGTTACTAGCCCCCGCTCGAAATCTAGAATATGGAAAAGCAGCCATTGATTGTGGCGCCGATGCCGTGTATATAGGTGCTCCTCGATTTGGAGCCAGAAGTGCTGCTTCCAACGAGGTTTCGGACATTGCCCAGTTGGTACAATATGCCCATCTATATTTTGCTAAGGTATATGTTGCTCTAAACACTATCTTATTTGACAGCGAACTCGAAGAAGCTCGTAAACTCATTGTTGAGCTTTACAAGATCGGCATAGACGGGCTTATTATTCAAGACATGGGCATACTTGAAATGGATTTGCCTCCCATACCCCTTATTGCCAGTACACAAACCAACAATACAACACCCGAACATGTTAAATTTCTTCACGATTCTGGTTTTGTTCGTGTTATTCTAGCCCGTGAACTAAGCATTGAACAGATACAAAAAATCAGAGAAGCTACAAACATTGAACTTGAATCGTTTGTACACGGTGCATTGTGCGTATGTTATAGCGGACAGTGCTATATGAGCCACGAAATAACCGATCGTAGTGGCAATCGGGGCGAATGTTCGCAGCCTTGCCGTTCTTCCTTCGACCTGATCGATAATTCAGGGAAAACAATTGTTAGGAACCGCCACTTACTTTCGATCAAAGACCTCAATTTGTCCGAAAAAATTGCAGATCTTGCAAATGCCGGTATTTGCTCCTTCAAAATTGAGGGAAGGCTAAAGGATATAAGCTATCTGAAAAACATTACAACGCATTACCGCCAATTAATTGATAATTTTATACTTTCTAATAGCGACCAATACCGAAAAGCATCATCGGGTATGAGTCGCGCTTTTTTTACACCCGATCCGGAGCGAACATTCAATAGGGGATTTACTCAATACAATATTACGGGAACACGCGACAATATAGCTTCATTTGCAACCCAAAAATCGATGGGAAAATACATGGGTAAAGTTGTCTCTATTTCTACAAATGCTATAAAAATTGACACCCGCGAAAAAATAAACAATGCCGATGGCTTGTGTTTTATCAATGCTTATGGCAAACTTTCGGGGTTTATGGTCAACAGAGCCAATGGCAATACAATTTACCCAAATCAAATGCCCGAAATAGAAGTCTCGACTGAGCTTTATCGCAACCACGACCACGAATTTGAAAAACTTTTAGAGAACCAGTACTCTGAAAGAAAAATTTCTGTTTCACTACTTTTTAACGAAACCAAAAATGGTATTTCTCTATCAGCAACCGATGAAGATGCTATATGTGCAGAACAAAGTATTGTAATTGACAAGCAAGAAGCAAGAAATAAAGACTTGTGGGACGAAAACATCAGAAAACAATTGTCGAAAGCCGGAGATACTATCTTTTCGGTCGATAAAATTGAAATACAATTTTCCGAAAAAATATTTATTCCTGTTTCGATTCTGAACAACCTCAGACGCGATGTATTGAATAGCCTGCTGGACAAAAGACTTGCAGCATATAAACCCCAAGAGATTGCCAAGAATTGGGGGGCTGCAGATTTTTACAAACACACACTCGACTATCGGGGCAATGTATCGAACCACTTATCCGAAACCTTTTATAAGAAAAGAGGTGTGCAACATCTTGAACCAGCCTTTGAGCTCAATAAAGATATCGAAAATGTGGTGTTGATGGAAACCCGCCATTGTATTAAGCACGAGCTAGGTTGGTGCAATACATATCCCAAACAGAAATTGGTCGACGATAACAATATCAATTATCCCCTATATTTGCACAATAATGGGAAACATTTTAAATTGAACTTCAATTGTGCCAAGTGTGTAATGACCATTCAATCATCATCATTAATATAAAGAATCAATGACTTTGCTTGAACCCAAATATTTTGCCGACTATGAATTAATAGATTCGGGTAACTTCTCGAAACTCGAGCGTTTTGGCGCATATATACTTTCGCGCCCAGAACCACAGGCTATTTGGAACAAATCGCTTTCCGATGGCGAATGGCAGCGTTTGGCACATGCCATTTTCCTAAAAGCTAAAGAAGGTAGTAAGGAAGATGCCGACAGCAACGAACGAGGCGAATGGCAGTTAAAAAAAGGCATGCCCGAGCAATGGTTTGTAAACTATAAGCATAACGGGATTGATATAAAAATGCGCTTGGGACTTACAGCATTCAAGCACGTTGGCATTTTTCCCGAACAGGCATCGAACTGGGATTATATATTTGAGACCATAAAAGCAATAAACGAGCCCGAAGTAAACGTGTTGAACCTCTTTGCCTATACCGGTGGTGCATCGTTGGCGGCAAAAGCTGCAGGGGCCGATGTTAGCCATGTCGATTCGGTCAAACAAGTAATAACATGGAGCCGTGCCAATATGGAAGCCTCTGGAATGGACAACATACGTTGGATTGTAGAAGATGCGCTCAAATTTGTACAGCGCGAAGCCCGCCGAGGTAAAAAGTACAACGGCATTATACTCGATCCGCCCAAATATGGTCGTGGTCCCGAAGGCGAACGGTGGCTTCTAGAGAAAAATATAAATGAACTCATGTTGAACTGCAAACAATTGCTGAAACCTAATAATTGCTTTGTTGTTCTAAACCTTTATTCCATGGGCTTTTCGGCTATTATTGCAAACAATTTGCTCAATGAGCTGCACTCTTGGAACCAATCGGAATATGGGGAGCTCAAAGTTACCGATAAAGCACAAAAAAGTCTGCCCCTGAGTATTTTTGCAAGAGGGCGGTCGTTATAATATTATTTCAATTATGAAAGGTCTACGACCTTCAAAACCTCGTAGAGGTTTCATAATTGTAATAAAACAGTGGGATACCTAAACGCCTATACCTAATCTATTATAAAAAAAACAACACATTTGAGCAAAACAAACAATTTTTAAAAGTTTGTTTCGTTTATTTAAAAATGTATATTTGTTAAACAATATTACTTACTATACTTTTTACCTACAAACTATTAAAAATGATTTCTTTAAAGGGTATTCATAAATCCTACTCCAATGGCACCAACTCATTACATGTACTTAAGGGCATCGATCTCGAAATAGGAGAAGGTGAGTTGGTATCTATCATGGGTTCATCGGGCTCTGGCAAATCGACACTTTTAAATATTCTAGGCATTCTCGACAACTACGACAGTGGCAATTATGCCCTTAATGGTCAAATAATTAAAAACCTCAACGAAACCAAGGCAGCTCAATATCGCAATCAAATGATTGGCTTTGTTTTTCAATCGTTCAACCTTATCAATTTTAAAAATGCGCAGGAGAATGTGGCACTTCCTCTGTATTATCAAGGTGTACCGCGCAAAAAGAGAAACAAAATAGCAATGGAATACCTCGAAAAGGTAGGACTGGCAGACTGGTCGCATCATTTGCCAAGTGAAATGTCGGGCGGTCAAAAACAAAGAGTGGCTATTGCCCGTGCTTTAATTGCCAATCCACAAATAATACTTGCCGACGAGCCTACCGGAGCACTCGATAGTCAAACATCGATCGAAGTTATGGATTTGCTCAAAAAAATAAACAATAAAGGGAAAACAGTGATTATAGTGACTCACGAAAACGATATATCGCTTATGACTCGCCGTGTTATTAGGCTTAAAGATGGTTTAATTGAAAGCGACAGATTGAATTAATAAAATTGTAAACGAGTAGTTGAGTAGCCGAGTAGAAAAAGAGTAGTAATAACCTACCCGGCTACTCAAATACTCAACTACTCGTCTACTCAACTACCTTTTTTATATGATTGATATTTGGCAAGAAATAATGAGTGTGATACGCAAAAACAAATTGCGTACATTCCTAACGGGCTTTAGTGTAGCTTGGGGAATATTTATGCTTATTGTTCTTCTGGGTTCGGGCAATGGTATTTCAAATGCCGTAAAGAGCAATTTTGAGTCGAACGCGGTCAATTCAATATGGATTTGGCATGGCACAACTTCTATGAAATATGAGGGTTACAATGCCGGACGAAGGATTGATTTTAGAACAGAAGATATCAAAAATATTGAACAATTTGATAAAAAAATTGACAATATTTCGGGACGCTATTTTCTTCCCATAGACAAATTACCTATATCGTACAAAAATGAAAATAGTAGTTACAAATCTGTTGCTGTAAATCCTCCATATATTAATATCGAAAAGTATAAGCTTATAAATGGTAGGTTTATTAACGATATTGATATAAACGAAAACAGAAAAGTTGCCGTAATAGGATATGATGTTGTTAATAAGTTATTTAAAAAAGAAGACCCTATTGGTAAATATATTAAAATTGGCAATTTTATGTTTCAGGTTGTTGGCGTTTATCGCGATCGCAACAACTTGGAAAACAAAAAAATACTAATTCCAATTACGACTTCACATAAAATCTACAACTCATACGAAAAACTTCACGATATTACCTTAACAACAAGCAATATGGGTGTAGCAGAAGTGAAGTCGTTAGAAACAAGAATTCGCAAGTATTTGGCAAAAAAATATCAATTTGATGTAAACGATCAAAAAGCATTAAGAGTACTTAATTCCTTGCAGGAATTTCAAGATTTTCAGAAAGTATTTTTTGGAATAAACCTGTTTTTATGGATTATTGGCATAGGAACAATTATAGCCGGTATTGTAGGGGTAAGCAACATTATGCTTATTTCTGTGCGCGAACGGACAAAGGAAATTGGCATTAGAAAAGCACTAGGCGCTACTCCTCGAAGTATTATTGGAATTATTATTCTCGAAGCCATTATTATTACCGGACTTTCAGGATATTTCGGAATGATATCGGGAATTGGACTTCTCGAAGCCATAAATTTTTTCATGGAGCAATCGACAGCTGCAGCAAGTGGTACAGAAGAAAACTTTAAAATTTTTTACAACCCAACTATCGACATACGAATTGCAATATCGGCAACCATATTGTTGATTGTAGCAGGTACACTGGCAGGCTATTTCCCGGCACGCAAAGCAGCATCGATCAGACCAATAGTAGCACTTAGAGATGAATAAGCGATGATGATCATTGACAAAAATTTTTGGAGCGAAATATATTTTTCGCTCAAGAAAAACAAGATGCGTACTTTCCTAACTGCATTTGGTGTTTTCTGGGGAATATTTATGCTCATTGTCATGTACGGTGCAGGTAGAGGCTTGAGCAATGGTTTTTTATATAGTTTTCAAGGTATGGCGGTCAATAGCGCTTTTGTTTGGAATCAACCTACTGGCGAGCCATACAAAGGATTTAAAAGGGGTCGATTTTGGAAGCTTACAAACGAAGATATGGTATATATTCGAAATAGAGTAAGTGAAATAGAGACTCTTGTACCTCGTCTCGAAGGTCCGAACAAAGGTATTGGCGACAACACATCGTACAACGACAAATCGGGCTACTTCAACCTGAAAGGCGATTATCCCGATTTCCAAAAAATAGACCCAATCGAAATTACTGAGGGACGCTTTCTCAATTATTACGACATCATTGAAAAACGAAAAGTTTGTATGATTGGAAGCCGTGTAAAAGAAATACTTTTTGGACAAGATGAGAAAGTTGTTGGAAAGTTTATTAAAATATACGGTAGCTATTATCAAGTAATTGGAGTTTTTAGACCCCGAACAAGCACCAATTTTGGCGGCGATAAAGAAGAAGCTATTTATATGCCTTTTACAACCTTGCAAGTAGCTTTCAATATTGGCAACCAAGTGCATTATTTTGCTTTTACTGCCAAAAAAGGAATCCCCGTTTCAGATATTGAAGAAAAAGTTATAAAAGCTCTAAAAGAAAGGAACAGTATAGCTCCCAACGACAACGACGCTATTGGCCATTTCAATCTTGAACAAATATTCAATAAATTTAATTCGCTGTTTATAGGAATTAATATATTAACATGGATTGTAGGTATGGGAACACTTCTGGCGGGTGTAATTGGTGTAAGCAATATTATGTTGGTAATTGTAAAGGAACGAACACATGAAATTGGCATCAACAGAGCTCTTGGAGCAACTCCTCGTCATATAATTACTCAAATAGTTGCCGAATCGGTAGTTCTTACAACTATAGCCGGTTACACAGGACTTTCGTTGAGCATGGGGCTGCTGGAACTCGTCAACAAAGGGTTGAAAATGGCTCCAAATGGCGACTTGAACAATGTAATTAGAAACCCTGAGGTATCTTTGCCGGTTGGAATTATTACATTGTCTATATTAGTAGTATCGGGTGCTTTAGCCGGTATACTACCTGCAATGCGTGCCGTTAAAATGAAAACCATTGATGCGCTTAGGGAGGAAATTTAAATTAATGTAAAAATGTACCAATTTGAAAATGTGAAAATTGAAAGAAACAATAGAAAATATGAATTTTTGAACTTAATATGAACTTGAATAATAATATTTTAACATGAAAAAAATTATTAAATACATTGTAATTGCGCTTATTGCTGTTTTATTTATTTGGACTGCTGTTTTCATGATTGGAAAAGCGAGTAAAAAAACAGAAATTTTTGAGCTAAAACAAGCATTTAAAAGTAATATTTTAAAGAAATCTGTTGCAACCGGAAGCATTATTCCTCGTCGCGAAATATCGATTAAGCCACAAGTGTCGGGGATTATTTCAGAGATATATGTAAAACCGGGCGATTTGGTAAAAACTGGCGACTTGCTTGCTAAAGTGCGTATTATTCCAAACATGGAAGCATTGAGTGGTGCCGAATCGCGCGTAAAAAGGGCTCAGATCAATTTAAACGATGCTACTCAAGACTACAATCGTCAAAAGGAGCTTTTCGACAAGGAAGTAATTTCTAAAAGCGAGTTTCAGAAAACACTAACCACTTTTAATACAAGTAAAGAAGAATTGAGCAGTGCCGAAGACAACCTTCAACTCATCAAAGAAGGAGCTACCAAGGCATTGGCATCCACTTCAAATACCTTGGTTCGTTCAACCATATCGGGCATGGTACTCGATGTGCCTATTAGAGAGGGGTTCAACGTAATTCAAACCAATACATTCAACGATGGTACCACCATTGCAATTGTTGCCGATATGAACGACATGATTTTTCAAGGAAAGATCGACGAATCTGAAGTAGGCAAAATTCATTCGGGTATGAAACTCGAAATAAACATTGGAGCCATCGAGAATAAACGCTACAATGCCGAACTAACTTATATTTCGCCCAAAGGAGTTACCGAAAACGGTTCTATTCAATTCGAAATAAAAGCCGATGTAAAACTCGACAAAGGGCAATTTATTAGAGCTGGTTACAGCGCCAATGCCGACATTATTCTCGATCGCCGCGACAGTGTAATGGTTATTGACGAAAGTCTTGTTCATTTCCGCAACGACAGTTCGTTTGTCGATACCTTACTTAACGAAAAGCCTGCCCAGAGCTTCAAAGAGTGCAAGGTGAAACTTGGATTGTCCGATGGTGTTAATGTACAGATTTTGGATGGAATAAAAAACACAAGCAAACTGAAAGGGAAAAAGATTGACAAAAGCAGAAAACCTGAAACAAAAAAATAAGCCCCCTCGACTTCACTTGGAAACCCAAAGAGTTAAGAGCAAAAAATAAAGTTTATAGAAAATGAGAACATTCAAAATATTTTGCTTGTTGGCAGTAATGCCAAATTTAAGTATTCAAAGCCAGAACTGGACACTTAAACAATGTATCGAATATGCACTCGAACATAACCTTACGTTGCAAAATCAGCAATTGATGGTCGACAACTCACAAATTCAATACAATCAGGCAAAATCAAATTTATTGCCATCGTTAAATGCGAATGCAAGTTCAGGTTTAAATTTTAATAAATCGCAAATTAGCGACAATACTTATGTTAATGGAAACAGCTTTGGCTTAAACCTTGGCTTAAACACATCGGTCAATATATTCGATGGATTGGGCAATGTAAATTCCATCAAACAACGATCGGCAGAGTTGCAAGCAGCCAGCAAAGACTTACAACAACGAAAAGATTTAATAGCTCTCGAAGTAGCTTCGTTGTATCTTGCGGTACTTCTCGACAAGGAGTTGCTCAGTGCTCAAAAAATGCAAGTCAACATAACAGGCGAAAATCAAAAAAGACTCGATTATAAATACCAATCTGGTGCAATTTCCAAATCGACATTGTTAGAAAACAAAGCCCAACAAGCTCGAGAACAAGCTCGCCTTATAGAACTCGAAAATAACGCAAATTACGACTTGTTGGTATTGGCACAGTCGCTCGAGCTGGCGGTTCCCGACTCGTTCAATGTTGCAATACCCGATACCCTTATGCTAAAAGCTGAGTTGAGCCTATTGTCGGCAAACGAACTATTTTTAAAGAGTTTCGAAACCCGCCCCGAAATAGAAGCCTCAAAATTGAGAATAGAAAGCAGCCAAAGTGCCTATAATGTAGCAAAAAGTTATATGTATCCAACTTTGGCACTACAAGCATCGCTCAACAATAGCTATAACGATGCCAACCCGCTTTCATTTGCAGTCCAATTTAAAAACAACGATATGGAATATATTGGACTATCGCTGCAATTACCAATTTTCAATAAATTTCAGGTCAACAATCAGGTAAAAGCAGCCCAATTGAACGTGCAACGTTACAAAAACGAATATGAGATTCTGAAAAAGCAATACCGAGAGATCATTCAAAAAGCCTACACAAATGCCAAAGCGGCTTATGCAAGTTTTAAGGCATACAAAGAAGCATTAACAGCATCGACAGAGGCTTACAACTTTGCTAAAGAGCGATTTGAAAATGGCGCTATTTCTATTTTCGATTATAACGAGTTGAAAAACAAAGTTTCGCAATCACAATCGGACTATATTAAATCGATGTATCAATTTATTTTTTCGGCAAAAATATTAGATTTCTATGCAGGCAAAGCTATTGAGCTATAGTATAAAAAAGTTTTTGAACCACCTTAATTTATAAACAGTTGCTCAATTTCATTTTTATATTTCTCGGCTATTTTGTTTCTTTTGAGCTTCATGGTATACGCGAGCTCGCCCGAGTCTATAGTCCATTCGTTTGGCAATAGTATATATTTTTTTATTTGCTTGTGCTTTTTGAGTTTTTTGTTTATTTTATCAATCTCTTTGCGATATTGCTCTTTTACAATTGAGCTTTTTAGAAGATTTTTAATGTTATAGACATCTTGTTTTTTCTTACTTGCCCAGTTAGTAATAAATTGAATGTTTGGCACAATAAGAGCTCCAACATAGTCGTGGTTTTCGCCAACTACCATTGCATTTTGAATAAAATCGGACTCTTTAATTGAATTTTCAATGGGTTGTGGAGCTACACTCGATCCATTCGACAATTTAAAAATATCTTGTTTACGATCTATTATTTTGAGGTATTTACCATCGACAAAATAACCAATATCGCCTGTATGAAACCAGCCTTCCGAGTCTATTACCTGCATATTTAAAATAGGTTGTTTGTGATACCCCTGCATAATGCATTGTCCTTTGCAAAGTATTTCGCCATCTTCGGCAAGTTTCACTTCAATATTTTCGAGAACTGGACCCACTGTTCCAAGCATAACCTCGCGAGTTGCCGGTTTATTGACCGACACTACGGGCGATGTTTCGGTAAGCCCATATCCCTCAATTATTTCAATGCCAGCAGCAGTAAATATTCGAGCAAGTTTCAATTGTACCGACGATCCGCCTATTACAATCATACCAATTTGACCACCTAAAGCTTCTCTCCAAAACCTATACACCAAACGATCGGCAATTCTCAATAAAAACTTATATATAAATCCTTTGTTGAATTCGAATATACTTGCCAATCGAATAGCTCCAAAATAAATAATTCTTTTGTGAATAGGAAGTTCAGTTCCTTTGTCAACCATTCGTTGATAAATCAATTCCAATATGCTCGGAACACATATAATAATTTGAGGTTTAGAAAATTGAAGATCTTGAACAATCGTTTTGATATTTTGTGCGTAATAAATGCTCAAGCCCTTGTATTGAAAATTGTAATTGAGCATTCGTTCATAAATATGGCTAAAAGGAATAAAACTCAGCGTTCTATCGTTTCTCCCATAGTTGTATACCTTTGATGTAGCTAAAAAATTGGTCACTATATTGTGATGCGAAAGCATCACTCCTTTTGGAAAACCTGTTGTTCCCGATGTATAAATTATAGTTGCCAAGTCCGAAGGCAATATTTTTGCTTTTAATTCTTCAAAATATTGCACTTGCTTTTCATTGGCACCTCTTCCAATATCGGTAATTGCAGTCCATTTATTGACATTTTCAATATCGTCAAAAGAATAAATTTTATTGACCGATTGATTATTTTCCTCTAATATCACTTTTACTTTATCATAAAAGTCTTTATTTGAAACAAATATAAACTTAGGAGCTGCATGTTTCAATATATATTGAACTTCTTCTTTTGCAGCAGTCGGAAACAAGGGAACACTCACACAACCCAACTGTAACATACCCATATCGATAATGTTCCATTCGGGTCTGTTGTTTGAAATTACCGCTATTCTATCGCTTTTTTTTATACCAAGCGACAACAAACCCAAGCTAAATTGATTAGACAAATTGATATATTGGTCTGTAGAATAATAAACCCATTTTCCGGAATTATTTCCAACTAAAGCATCGTTTTTAAAGTTATTTGAAGCTTTATAATTTTGAAGAATATCAAAAATACGGGTAATCTTCATATAATCATTATTATATCTAATACAAATTTAGTAAAATAAAGCTAAGTTGAGCACGATACTACGTTAAACTTTTCGAAAGTTAAATCAATAAATATCTAAAAGCCAGATTAAACAATATTTTTCCCTTTTTCGATAGCATTTTTAAGTCCTTCAGGTTTTTTCCCCCCGGCAGTTGCCAAAAATGCCTGTCCACCGCCGCCACCATCTATTTCCTTGGCAAGTTCGCGAACAATTACTCCGGCATTTAATCCTTTTTCCTTTACCAATTCATCGGTTACCATCACAGCGAGATTTGCTTTTCTGTCGATCGTTGCTCCAAGAACACATACTAAACGGGGCATTTCTGATTTAAGTTGAAAAGCCAAATCTTTCAAAAGTGTCGAAGTTGATATTTCAATTATTTCAGAAATAATTGAAATATTGCCTTTTAAAACTGCTTTTTTCAATAAATTGGCCTTTACACTTACTAGTTGTTCCTTTTCAAATGCATCTATTTTCTTTTGAAGATGAGCATTGTCGGCAACCAATGTTTCAACAGCCTTTAAAATATCCTGAGGATTTTTAAGTATTTCTTTCACCTTGTCAACAGTAGATATCTGATGAGAAAAGTAATTGTCAAAACCTTTCCCGGTTATAGCCTCAATACGTCTAATTCCCGCAGCAATAGCACTCTCTGAAACAATCTTGAAATAGCTAATTTGACCTGTAGCCTTCACATGAGTTCCACCACAAAGCTCAACCGAAGTGCCAAATTGAATAACCCGAACAGCATCGCCATACTTCTCGCCAAATAGAGCCATAGCACCCGATTTTATTGCCTGGTCGTATGGCATGTATCTATTTTCGTTAAGTTCTAAGTTTTCGCGTATACGATCATTTACAAATGCTTCTACTTTAGCAATTTCTTCGTCGGTCAATTTCTGAAAATGCGAAAAGTCGAATCGCAAATAGTCGGGATGAACCAAAGAACCTTTCTGTTCGACATGTTTACCCAAGAAACCTCTCAATGCCTGATGTAACAAATGTGTAGCCGTATGGTTTGCCATAATCGACATTCGCTTTTCGATATTAACTTTTGCTAAGAATGCACTTTGGGGATCGATTGGAAGTGTATTGGCAATATGTAACCACTGGTTGTTTTCTTTCTTGGTATCGACAATTGTTATGGTTTCGCCATTTGCCGAGATACTACCAGAATCACCAGATTGCCCGCCACTTTCGGCATAAAAGGGAGTGGTATTAAACACCAAATGATATTGAGTAGCGCCTTTGGTCGAAACTTTTCTGTATTGTTTAATATAAACAGTTGCCTCGTTGTAGTCGTAACCAACGAAACCCTCTCCTTCTTCGTCGCTTATCTTAACCCAATCGTCGGTTTCTACCACAGCACTTGCTCTCGATCGGCTTTTCTGAGCTTCCATTTCGTGGTCAAACTCATCTCGGTTTACTGTTAAAAACTGCTCTCGAAGTATCAATTCAGTAAGATCAAGCGGAAACCCGAATGTATCGTATAGTTCGAAAGCTTCTTTCCCTCCAATCTCTTGGTTGTTTGACTTACGAGCTTTTTCAATAATTTGATCGAGTAACTTTATTCCTGTCGAAAGAGTACGTAAAAATGCATTTTCTTCTTCCTGAATGACTTGAGTAACCAGTTTTTGTTGTGCAATAATTTCGGGGAATGCGCTACCCATCTGACGGGCAAGCACATCGACAAGTTTGCACATAAACGGTTCGTCTTGCTTCAAATACGTGTAAGCATAACGAACAGCACGACGAAGAATACGTCTAATAACATATCCAGCTTTATTATTAGATGGAACTTGTCCATCGGCAATTGCAAATGAAACAGCACGCAAATGATCGGCAATAACACGCATTGCAATATCGTTCTTTTCGTTCTCGCCATATTTAATGCCCGAAAGTTTAGAGATTTCAGCAATTATATCTTGAAAAACATCGGTATCGTAATTCGATTTTTTGCCTTGAACAGCCATACACAAGCGTTCGAAGCCCATGCCGGTATCGACATGTTGTGCAGGTAAAAGCTCGAGCTGTCCGTTGGCTTTACGGTTAAATTGAATAAAAACATTGTTCCAGATTTCGATTACCAATGGATGTCCGGTATTAACCATGTCGCGACCAGGTGTTTTCAAACGTTCAGCTTGGTCGCGCAGATCGATATGAATTTCTGAACAGGGCCCGCAAGGTCCGGTATCGCCCATTTCCCAAAAATTATCTTTTTTAGAACCATCGATTATACGGTCGTGACTGGTATATTTTGCCCAATAATCGAATGCCTCAGTATCTCGTTCGAGGTTTTCGGATTTGTCGCCTCCAAAAACAGTAACATATAAACGCTCCTTATCAAGTTTAACGACATCTGTTAGATATTCCCATGCCCACTCGATAGCTTCTTTTTTGAAATAATCGCCAAAAGACCAATTGCCCAACATCTCGAACATAGTGTGGTGGTATGTATCGTGCCCCACCTCCTCAAGATCGTTGTGTTTTCCACTTACACGCAAACACTTCTGAGTATCGGCAACTCGGTGATATTTAATAGGCGAGATGCCCAAAAACATATCTTTAAACTGATTCATCCCCGCGTTGGTAAACATAAGAGTTGGATCATTTTTAACTACTATAGGAGCTGAAGGAACAATTTGATGTTGCTTGCTTTGGAAAAATTTTAAAAAAGAATCCCTAATTTCTGAAGAAGTCATTATTAATAATATTAATATGTTGTTTACTTGATATTTAATTTATATTGAAACAATTATTTATAAAACATCAATAAACATTGCAATACACAACATTTAGCTTCAATTTTCAGATAAATAAAACTTTCAAACAATTTGTAAAACAGTATTTTAATTAAAATAAAATAAAAAAACCTTTGCAAAATTAAAAAAATCTCCTAGATTTGTCGACAATAAAATAAATGTTGCGTATTAATAAAGTCTGAAAGCAAAAAAAAGCTGAAGAAAATGGCAAAGTACAAATATAAATTCAACCCCGATTCTCTTAGTTTTGATCGTGTCAAAGTAAGTGCAAAAGGCTTAATTATTAAAATTTTTACCTTTTTTTTCGCTGGCTTGGTTATAGCTGTTGTTTTTAATCTTATTTTCTCGAAATTTTTCGATTCGCCCAAAGAGCGAATACAAGCGCGAGAAATTGAGCAATATCGCCTGCAATTTGAATTGATGGACAAAAAACTCAATCAAATATCTGGTGTTTTAATTGACCTTCAAAAACGCGACGACAATATTTACCGAACCATATTTGAAGCTGAACCCATTTCGCGTTCTATTAGAGATGCCGGTTTTGGGGGCATAAACCGTTACGACAATTTGGAAGGCTACGACAATAGTAAAATAATCATCGAAACAGCTAAGAAATTAGATATTTTATTGAAAAAGACTTATGTTCAATCCAAATCGTACGATGAAGTAATAAAACTTGCCCTCAATAAAAACGAAATGCTATCGTGTGGGCCATATATTCAACCAGTTAGTAATAAAGATTTAACTCGAACTTCTTCTGGTTGGGGATGGCGAATTCATCCAATATACAAGATCAAGCGATTTCATTATGGACTCGATTTTACTGCACCTGTAGGTACAGAGATTTTTACTACTGGCGATGGAGTTATTGAAGAAATTGAGCGCTCATATACCGGTTATGGTAATAAAATACTTGTTAACCATGGATTTGGGTTTAAAACACTATATGCCCACATGAGTGGTTTCAATGTAAAATTGGGTCAAAAGGTAAAACGAGGCGATGTTATTGGTTATGTCGGAAACACTGGCACATCTACAGCTCCTCACCTGCATTACGAAATTATTAAAAACAACGAAAAAGTAAATCCAATTTTTTATCTAATCAACGACCTTTCTCCTCAAGAATTTGAGGCAATGATTGAAATTTCGAACAATAGTGGGCAAACCTTTGACTAAAATTAACATAGCATATTATTCAAGTTAATTTAATTATATTTGTCCATCACCTCATAAACAAAATGCCTTACAAGGAAAAAAAAATAGAGAAAGTATATTACACAATAGGCGAAGTCGCTGAAATGTTTGATGTTAACACCTCGCTTATTCGTTTTTGGGAAAAAGAATTTGAAGTTATAAAACCCAAAAAAAATAAAAAAGGCAATCGATTATTTACCAAGTTAGATATTGACAACTTTCATATAATTTATCACCTTGTTAAAGAGCGTGGTATGACTCTCAAAGGAGCACAACGTAAAATGAAAGAAAACCGCGAAGATACTATAAACAACTTTGAGGCTATAAAACTTTTGAAAAACATTCGAGAAATGCTCGTTGAGGTTCGCGACAACATAGAAATAACAGCAAGCTAATTAATCGAGATTGGAAATGACTATTAAAGAAATTACAAATTCGATCGAAGATTTTGCGCCCCTATCATTTCAAGAGTCATACGACAATTCAGGCTTATTGATTGGCGATGAAAATAGTGAAATCTCATCTGTGCTACTTGCCATTGATATTACAGAAGAGGTTATTGAAGAAGCTACAAAAAAACAAGTAGGACTCATTATTTGTCACCATCCATTAATTTTTAGCGGTCTAAAACGTTTGACCAATAAAACACTTGTAGAACGATGCGTAACAAAAGCCATTAAAAATAACATTGCAATATACGCTTGCCATACCAATATCGACAGTGTAGAAGGAGGCGTGAGTTCGATGATAGCCGAAAAAATTGGACTACAGTCTACAAAAATTCTTTCTCCCACAAAAAATTCACTCTGCAAATTGGTTACATATGCTCCATCGAGTCATGCATCGGAAGTTCGAATGGCAATACTAAAAGCAGGTGCTGGGAATATTGGCAACTACGACCATTGTAGTTTCAATACCAACGGATACGGCACATTTAGAGGCAACGAAAACTCTAAACCTTTTGTCGGGAAAATTGGCGAAATTCATACCGAAGAAGAAATTAAAATCGAAAGCATTTTTCCCAAACATATACAATCAAAAGTTTTAAAAGCAATGTTCGCGGCTCATCCATACGAAGAAGTAGCCTACGACATATTCAATCTCGAAAACACCTATAACAAGGCTGGTATGGGTATTATTGGAAAGCTTTCTGAACCTGAAGATGAGATGGTTTTTTTGAAACGTTTAAAAGATATTTTTTCGGTCAAAATGATTCGCCATAGTCCATTGAAAAGAAAACCTATCGAAAAGGTTGCTGTTTGTGGTGGTGCGGGAAGCTTCCTGATTAACAACGCCATAGCAGTAGGTGCCGATATACTTATTACTGGAGATATAAAATATCATCAGTTTTTTGATGCCGATTCGAAAATTGTAATCGCCGATATTGGACACTTCGAAAGCGAACAATATACAACAGAAATATTTTATCGTATCATTAAGAAAAAAAATGCTAATTTTGCAGTTCATTTTTCGAATATTAATACAAACCCCATAAATTACATATAATACATGGTTGCTGAGAAATCGAAATCACAAGAGACAGAAATATCAATAGAAAGAAGGCTAAAAGCAATTTTTGAATTACAAAAAGTCGATTCCGAAATTGATAAAATAAAAATATTACGAGGTGAGCTTCCTCTCGAAGTTCAAGATTTAGAGGATGATATTGAAGGTTTAGAAACCCGTATTAAAAACCTCGAAGACGAAACCAAAGCATTGGATGCCTCCATCAATGCAAAAAAAGGTGAGATTGTTAATTCTCAAGGATTAATAAAAAAATACCAGGAGCAGCAAAATAATGTTCGCAATAACCGCGAATTCGATTCACTTTCGAAAGAAGTAGAATTTCAAACATTGGAAATTGAGCTATGCGAAAAGCGTATCCGCGAATTTACCGCTCAATTAAAGCTCAAAAAGGAATCAATAGATCAGTCTAAAACCCTTCTTAGTGAAAGGGTTCACGACCTTAATAGTAAAAAGAAAGAGCTCGACGATATTATTTCTGATACCCAGAAAGAAGAAGAAAACTTACTGAAACGTTCGAAGGACGTAGAAAATTTTATTGAGCCTCGTTTAATGACTGCTTACAAACGTATCAGGAGCAATGCTCGCAATGGTTTAGCTGTGGTTACTGTTCAGCGCGATGCTTGCGGCGGATGTTTCAACAAGATTCCTCCTCAACGTCAAATGGAAATACGTACCCGCAAAAAAATTATTGTATGCGAATACTGCGGACGTATATTGGTCGATGATGATTTGGATGTAGAATAAATACAAAACACTAAGAAAACAAAATAGAAAAGCCTCATTCAAGTAGAATGGGGCTTTTTTTATACTCTGTGTCGTAAAAACTCTGTGTTGAATTAAGCAATCATTTTCTTGCGAAGTTCATCTGCTTTAACTTTTCCATCTAGTATTTCTACAAGTTTAAGTCCAAAATCGACCGATACACCTGCTCCGCGTGCAGTAACAATATTTCTGTCGACCACCAATCTGTCGTCCAATACATTTGCTCCTATAAGATCAGCTTCGCAACCAGGATAACAACAAGCATTTAAACCTTGGAGAAGACCCATTTTGCCTAATATTGTTGGTGCAGCACAAATAGCAGCTATTAGTTTTTCTGATTTGTAATGTGATATAATGAGCTCTTTTAATTTACTCGACTTGTCAAGGTTTTGGGTGCCAGGTGCTCCCCCTGGAAGAACAATTAAATCAATATCTAAAAAATCGACCTCATCAATTGTAGCATCGGCAACTACTGTAACATTGCGCGAACTTGAAACTTGTATTTGATCCAAAACAGATACCATTGTAACATCGTATCCCGCACGACGCAATATATCTACAGGAGCAAGAGCTTCAATCTCTTCAAAACCAGTGGCAAAAAAAACCAATACTTTTATTGACATAACAAGATTGTTGAATATTTGTATTATTGTAAGTGCAAAATAATAAATAAATCTTTACAATTAACAATTTTAACAACATCCTTTTTTGCTATTGATTAGTTCAACGACCTCCGATTTGGCAGAACAACCATTACTTACAGAACAACCCGAACAACCATTACAAGAAGAGTTTCCTGCACTTCGCGATTGCAAACTACGTATTATAGAAACAATAGTATAAGCAACTGCTAATCCAATAATTATAAAAACAATGATATGTTGTATCATAATGAATTTTCTTTATAAACAATTCGATAAACTTTAAGTTCAGCGAAATTTAATTTATTGAATTCGACAAAACTGCTTACAAAAAAAGATTGCCAATTTGAACAGCCGCAAATGCAACAATCCAAGCAAGTACAGTTGTATAAACCATGGTAAATACAGCCCATTTCCAATTAGATTCTTTTTTAATTGCCGCAATTACAGCTACACAAGGAAAATAGATGAGTACAAAAAGCATGAGCGAATAAGCAACTACCGGGTTAAAAACATTTTTACCTTTATGATCACCACTTGTAAACTTTTGCTCTTGCAATTTGGTTTTCAGATTTGCCGAATTTTCGTCGGCATTCATATCGGCTTGGTAAAGCACCCCCATGGTGCTTATTACAATTTCTTTAGCGGCCAAACCTGTAATTATGCTTACTCCAATTTTCCAATCGTATCCTAAAGGTTCTATAACTGGAACAATGAGATGCCCCATTTGACCAATGTATGATTTCTCTTGTCTCTCAGCTTCTTTTTCGAGCATTATCATTGTCAATTGGGCATCACGAGTGCTATCAATCAAAGTACTATCGGTCTGAATAGCAATCTGCATTTGATCGTAATCTTTCGAAAAATGAACATTGCGCGGATAATATCCCAATGCCCAAATTAGTATTGATGCAAATAATATTACAGTCCCCATTTTATTGATATATTGCACACCTTTATTCCACATGTGCAGCGATGTATTACGCAATGTGGGCATACGATACGGAGGCAGTTCCATCACAAAAGGCACTTCTTGCTTGGCAAAGAACGTTTTTTTTAATATTAAAGCTACTACAACAGCTAGCAAAACACCAATAATGTAAATTGACAATAAAATTAAGCCTTGATTATGAGGAAAAAATGCAGAAATAAGCAAAACATAAACCGGAAGCCGAGCACTACACGACATAAATGGAGTAATAAGCATAGTGAGCAACCTATCTTTTCTATTCTCGAGCGTTCGGGTAGCCATTACAGCCGGAACATTGCATCCAAAACCCATAAGCAGAGGTATAAACGATTTGCCATGAAGACCTATTTTGTGCATTAGTTTATCCATTATAAAAGCGGCTCGCGACATGTATCCGGTATCTTCCATAAGCGAAATGAAGAAAAACAGCACTAAAATATTCGGCAGAAAAATAACAACTCCCCCGACACCTCCAATTATACCATCGACAAGCATGTCGCGCAGTGCACCATCGGGCATTATAGACGAAATAAAATCTCCGATAAATCCAACCCCTGCATCGATCCATTCCATTGGGTAACTACCAACAGTAAAAGTTACCTGAAACATAAGCCACATAAAAAATAAAAAGATGGGAAATCCAAAAAGCCTATGTGTTATAAAACTATCGATAATAGTCGATGTTTGATTTCGTTTTTCGGGACCGGGCACATACGTTTCCTTTAACGCTCCATTTATAAAACCATATTTCGCATCGGCAAAAATGGTTTCTGTTTTCTCGTGAAATTCTTTCTCGAGCTTAACAATCTCACTATTAGCCAATTCTATAATTTTTGCAGTTTCATCACTGGCTATTAATTGGTTCCTTGTCCAGTTCTCGTTTTCGAGAAGTTTTATCGCCAAATATCGGGGACTATAAGTATCTGATAAACTTTTGTTGGCTTTTATTTTATCACTTACTTTTTTAATCGATTCTTCAATTGTTTTCCCATAATTTACATGCACATGGCGTGCAGTAGGATCAACATCGTTATAAATATCAATAACCTTCTGGAAAAGGTCATCGATACCTTTACCTTTCGAAGCAGTTGTTGGAACAATTGGGATTCCAATCATTTTTCCCAAAGTTTGATAGTCGAAACGTATTCCGTTTTTCTCCAATTCGTCGTACATGTTCAAGGCAATAACTACCTTGATATTCATATCGATAAGTTGTGTACTAAGATATAAGTTGCGCTCAAGATTCGATGCATCTACAACGTTGACTATCACATCGGGCAATGAATCGAAAATATGTTTTCTTACAAAAAGCTCTTCGGGCGAAAATTCCGATATTGAATATGTTCCTGGCAAATCGGTTATATTAATAGTATATCCGTTCAAATCAATACGAGCCTCTTTGATATCGACAGTTACACCTCCATAATTCCCAACATGTTCGTGCAAACCAGTTGCATGATTGAAAAGTGTAGTTTTTCCACTATTTGGATTGCCTACCAATGCGACCTGAATGGTTTGACTTTGCTCACGAAAAGTTCTTTTTACCGATTCGTCAGAGAATGATCCTTCAAATTTATTATCTCCAACAATATGAGCATTCTCAATCCCAACTACTTCTATCAGATTTGCTTCGCTTCTTCGGAGCGAAATCTGATAACCCATTATTTCGTATTCAACCGGATCTTGTAATGGTGCATTTTTAATAACCTTAACCGTTTTGCCTTTTACAAAACCCATCTCGGTAATTCGTTTACGAAAAGCCCCATGCCCCTTTACTTTTACAATTATACCCGACTCGCCATCGGTTAGTTTAGAAAGTTTGTCGCTTAAATTGCTGTTTTGAGTCATATTCAATTAAAGATAAATCCAAATCTTAGAAAAGAAACCAAGGCATTATCGAGCTTCAAGTTGGCATCTTCTGCCGGTTGAATAATATACTGAATATCGGGTTGAACAAAAAAGTAGTTTGAAATCTGGTATTGATATGTAAGCTCAATACTCGATTCGCCAGTAATGCCGTAATTGTTGAAATGTGCGTGAGCAATTGCAATGCCCAAATTGTCTTTAGCCGTTTTTGTAAATGGACTCGTAATATTTGCACCAAAACCAAAGTATAGATGATGAAAATTCACATTTCGGGGAGCTAAGGCCAACTGCGAAAATAGATTTATCGATCGTTGAGAGCCTTCTTTTTGCCAAACGACTTGATCTGCCATCATGTAAAAACCTTGATTGTAATCAAATATTGTCTCGTACAATCCACTCATTTCGTTAATTTGTTGTAATTTATTGTGATAAAAATATCCCAGTTTAATCGTTCCGGTTTGTTTTTCGTGCAAGGACGAAAGTTGTATTTCTGAAACAGTCAAAAAACCATTTTGTTTAGAAATTGGCCAATTCAAGTTATACTTGTTTACATCAAAATCGCTAACATCGCCATCGAATATCGATGAAAGCAAAGCTACCTGATCGTTCATTGCCCACTTACCCGTAAAACCCAATGTTGTAAGCGGGAAAATAGAAACTGGTACAGCTTTTGATACCAATGAAGATATTCCCAAAGAGCTATTGAGAAAAAGACCAGCCGGGTCGCATGAAATAAACTCCGCATTGAGATCTAACTGTCCAATACTTAACTCAATATCTCCCATTTGTTGTTTATACCACAACTCCTGAATATAGAGATGATTCCCGGCTTCTATATTTGATGCCACCTGAAAATCGCCAATAAGATCGGCCGAAGGAGTTTTGCCATGCGTATTTGCTGCATGTACATAAAATTCACCACCTTGCCACCAACCTAATGCCTCGGGACTAAAACCAATATTTAAATTGGCCATTCCCATATATGCAAAACCGGTCTTTATTCCTCCAGTATTGTTTCGAGCAGCATCGCCCAAATAAGAAATCTCAAAAGTAAATGGCTTAGACTGTTCAGATGTATCTGATTGAGAACTTATTAACTGTATGTTAAAAACAAACAATAATATTAAACCAATTAGTAAGTTATTTGAGCCCATAACATTAAATTTTATAGTGTAACAATAAAATATTGTATATCAAAAAATTGAAAATTTCATTAATGAAGAGATATTGTCAAACAAAATATATCTCTTCAAGTCTTCCAATAGTTATAAAAATTAATAATAACACTTATAGTTAGCTCTAACAAAAAATAAACAATCGTTTTTTTTAAATTTTATTTTAAATTTTAATTCTGTTCAACTTAAATCAACTTTTCGACCGGACTAATTTCTACAAACGATTTGCCAAATTTGTTTCCAAAATTGCCTGCAAAAACGAGAACCATATCATTTTCCTTAATTCTTTTTTCTTCGAGCAATTGGTTTATTGCTTTACGAATAAACTCATGACTATTGGCTGTTTGTTCGAGATACTGAGCAAATACCCCATACGAAAGCGACAAATGTCGCACTATTGCTTTGTCGTAGCAAAAAGCGAAAATTGGTCTACGGCCTCTGAAACCTGCCATATTTCTGATAGAACTACCGGTATTCGAATCGGCAACAATCGCTTTCACATCGAGAGCTACGGCTGCTTCTACAGCCATTTTGGTGAGATATGCAGAACGTTCATCTGTCAATACAACAGTTGGAGCTTCGTGTATGTCGCTTCGTGTTTTTTCGGTTTCAAGTACCACTTTATTCATGGTTTCGACAGCTTCGAGCGGATATGCCCCGTAAGCAGTTTCGCCACTTAGCATAATGGCATCGGCCTTACTGTATACAGCATTGGCTATATCGCTCACCTCGGCTCGAGTCGGACGAGGATTTTTAATCATGCTATGAAGCATTTGGGTAGCAATAATTACAGGCTTACGCTTTGCAATACATTTATTGATAAGCATATTCTGTATATTCGGAATTTTTTCGTATGGAATCTCAATAGCCAAATCGCCACGAGCAACCATTATACCATAAGTATATTCCAATATTTCGTCAATATTATCTACTCCTTCTTGATTCTCGATTTTAGCAATTATTTTTATGCTACTTTTTTGTTTATCGAGTATTTTCTGAATTTCTAATACATCTTCCTTGCGTCGAACAAAAGAATGTGCAATAAAATCGATCTTTTGTTCAATTGCATAATAAATAAAATCGATATCTTTTTTAGTTAATGATGGAAGTTTAAAACTTGCTCCCGGAACATTGATACTCTTTCTACTTTCAATCTTTCCATCGTTTTGAGCTTCACAAATAAGACAATCGTCTTTTTTTTCGATCACATGCATCTCAAGTGAACCATCGTCGATCAATATATAATTCCCTACTTTAAGGTCTTTTACAAAACCTGAATAACTAACATTTACATGATTCAGATCAGTTGTTTTTTCATCGGGTTTTCCATATATTACAATTGTATCGCCAGTTTTAACATCTATTGGCTCATCTACAATAGTTGTTCTAACTTCGGGGCCTTTGGTGTCGACTAGAATAGCAATTTTGTCGGAAACCTTTCTAACGTTGTCAATCACTTTCTGCGCCTCTTCAAAGCCTTGATGAGCAGTATTTAGACGAACAACATCCATCCCCGACTTATGTAATTTCTTTAAAAAAGTAACATCACACTTTTTGTCTGAAATGGTGGCTACAATTTTGGTCTTTTTATACATATTTCTTATTGTATTATCAATTAACTATTTTTACTAATTTACAAAAAATATCGAATATTTCATACTTTTGAACTGCAAATATATATAACTTAATTAGTTTATTCAATTAAGAAATAATTAAAAATGAATTGGGAAAATGAGCTTATTCAATATAAGCAATACCTTCTTATCGAGCGTTCTTACAGCACAAACTCTATTGATGCTTATATCGACGATGTGAATAAATTGCACCAATTTGCCGAATCGTTTCAACTAAAAAAAACACCACAACAAATAAATATTGATGATCTGAAAAAATTTGTTTTGTGGGTCAATGATCTGGGAATGAGTGCCCGAAGTCAGGCGCGTGTAGTATCGGGTATTAGGGGCTTTTTCAAATATCTATTAATGGAAAACAAAATCGATAATGACCCCTCTAAACTACTCGAAATGCCCAAAATTGGACAAAAGCTACCAATTTTTCTTTCTATCGACGAAATTGACCAATTATTGGCAGCCATAGATTTGAGTAAACCCGAAGGACAACGCAATAAAGCAATTATAGAAACTCTTTATAGCTGCGGCTTGCGAGTTTCTGAACTAATCAACCTTCGAATATCGCATTGTTATTTCGATTTGAGTTTTATTAGAGTTACCGGAAAAGGCAACAAAGAGCGACTTGTACCTATAAGCCCGAAAGCCATTCGCGAAATAAACCAATACATGCCCGATCGCCATTCAATACTCAATCTGGTTGATAAAAAAAATGATGATATATTATTTCTCAATCGACGTGGAAAACAATTGACCCGAGTTATGATTTTCACGATTGTAAAACAATTGGCAGAAGCTATTGGTTTGCAAAAAAACATAAGTCCACATACTTTTAGGCACTCGTTTGCCACGCACCTGGTCGAAGGAGGAGCCGATCTGAGGGCTGTTCAAGAAATGCTAGGCCACGAATCTATTATTACTACCGAAATATATACGCATTTAGATCAGGAATATTTGAGAGACGCAATATTGAGATTTCACCCTAGGAGTAGGAAATAAACAATTCTTTATTTAGGGCATCTCGAAAAACTACTTTTTAGCAACGCTGAACCCTTCGGCGTTCTTCGTTGAGCTTCATTTTTAAAATCCTCACTTCGACATTCGCTCAGTGTAACACATTTACAGTAGAAAACTCCGGTTTTTAAAAACTCGCTCGCCTCAAAAAATCGAGTTTTTAGAGAAGCCCAATAGTTATATATTCTGCAATATTACAATTTCAAAAATAATTGGATTCCGAAATCAAAAATTTTTAATCAAAGTATTTACTTATCAACGACTATTTTATGTAATTTTGCATTTTGTTTTTCGCAACAAAATATACAAGATACTAAAAATCATTATATTAACTAAAATCTCTATTTAAAAAATGTCAAAAGTAAAACGAGTTTATTTCTTTGGCGCAAAAAACGCTGATGGAAAAGCAGATATGAAAAACCTGCTAGGAGGAAAAGGTGCAAACCTTGCCGAAATGTGTCTTTTAGGATTACCTGTTCCTGCAGGTTTCACTGTTACAACAGAAGTTTGTACAGAATACTATGCAAACAACTGCGAACTACCAAAAGAACTTTACGAAGAAGTTTGGGAAAACATGAAAAAAGTAGAAGATACTATGGGTATGAAATATGGCGACCCAGAAAATGCACTTCTTGTTTCGTGTCGTTCGGGAGCTCGTGCTTCTATGCCTGGTATGATGGATACTGTATTGAACGTTGGCTTATGTACTGCTACCATTCCTGGATTCATCAAAAAAACCAATAACCCACGTTTCGTATGGGATTCGTACCGTCGTTTGATTATGATGTACGCCGATGTGGTTATGGAAAAAGCCGAAGGTATCGAACCAAAAGATGGCAAAGGTATCCGCAAGCAATTAGACGAAATGCTCGACGAATTCAAACATAGCAAAGGTTACAAATCTGATACTGATATTACAGCAGAAGAATTAAAAACCTTAGCCGAAAATTTCAAGAAAAAAGTAAAAGAAGTACTTGGAACCGAATTTCCAGACGATGCTAAAGAACAAGTAATTGGCGGTATCAAAGCCGTATTCAAAAGCTGGAACGGTAAAAAAGCAATTTCATACCGTCGTATCGAAGGTATTCCGGACGAATGGGGTACAGCAGTGAATGTACAAGCAATGGTATTCGGCAACATGGGCGACAGCTCTGCTACAGGTGTTGCTTTTACTCGTAACCCTGCAACTGGCGAAAATAAATTCTACGGCGAATGGTTAGTAAACGCACAAGGTGAAGACGTTGTGGCTGGTATCCGCACTCCTAGCCCATTGAACGACGATACTAAGAACGAACAAAACAAACACCTTCACAGTATGGAAGAAGGTTATCCTACTCTATACAAAGAACTGGATACCATTCGTTTGAACCTAGAGAAAGCATACAAAGACATGCTCGACATCGAATTCACCATTCAAGAAGGTAAATTATATATGCTACAATGCCGTGCTGGTAAACGTACCGGAACAGCAGCATTGAACATGGCTATGGATATGCTTGCCGAGGGTCTTATCGACGAAAAGAAAGCGGCAATGCGCGTTGAACCAGCTCAATTAGACGAGTTGTTGCACCCTATCTGCGACCCAGCCGAAGAAAAGAAAGTGTCGGTATTGACAAAAGGTTTACCTGCCGGTCCAGGTGCTGCTGTTGGTAAAATAGTATTTACAGCCGAAGATGCTGTTGCTTGGAACCGAAAGGGCGAAAAAGTAATTCTTCTTCGCGAGGAAACCAACCCAGAAGACGTTGAAGGTATGCGTGCTGCCGAAGGTATTTTGACCGCTCGTGGAGGTATGACTTCACACGCTGCTCTTGTTGCGCGTGGTTGGGGCAAATGCTGTATCGTTGGTGCTGGTAGTTTACATGTAAATGTAGCTGCTAAAACTTGTAAAGTAGCTGGAACAGACGTTGTATTGAAAGAAGGCGATTTAGTTACAATGAACGGAACTAAAGGTAATGTTTACCTTGGCGCATTGAAATTGATGGATGCTTCTGAAAATCCACGTTTCCAAACATTCATGAAAATGGTTGACAAATTCCGTACCATGGGAGTTCGCACAAATGCAGATACTCCTGCCGATGCTAAAATAGCTCGCGAATATGGTGCCGAAGGTATCGGTCTTTTCCGTACTGAGCACATGTTCTATGGCGAAGGAAGCGACCAACCATTATTCTTGCTTCGCAAAATGATTTTGAGCAATGGTGTTGACGAACGCAAAGCCGCATTGAACGAGTTGTTTAATTATGTTAAGAAAGATATCAAAGCTACTGTACTTGCTATGGACGGTCTGCCTGTTACTTTCCGTTTACTTGACCCACCACTTCACGAGTTTGTTCCTGTTAGTGCCGAAAAACAAGCCGAATTGGCAAAAGCATTGGGTATTACTGCCGAAGCTATCAAGAAACGTGGCGAAGCTCTTCACGAAAGCAACCCAATGATGGGTCACCGTGGTGTTCGTTTGGGAGTTACTTACCCAGAAGTTTCTGAAATGCAAATTCGTGCTATTTTCGAAGCATCTGCAGAATTAACAAAAGAAGGAAAAGATCCACACGTAGAAATTATGGTTCCTGTAACCTGCGATGTATCTGAGTTGGATTTTACCAAAAAAATAGTTGATCGTGTATATACCGAAACCCTTACAAAATTTGGTATTAGCAAAATCGATTACAAATATGGTACAATGATCGAGATTCCCCGTGCATGTTTATTGGCCGACCGTATGGCTAAGAGTGCAGAGTTCTTCTCTTTCGGAACCAATGACCTTACTCAGATGACATTTGGTTTCAGCCGCGACGATATCGGTGGTTTCTTGCACGATTACCTCGACAACAAAATGTTGGCAGCTGACCCTTTCCAAACTATAGATCAAGATGGTGTAGGACAGCTTATAAACATGTCTGTTGAAAAAGGACGCGCAGTTCGTAAAGACCTTAAAGTAGGTATCTGCGGCGAACAAGGTGGCGATCCTGCATCTGTTGAATTCTGCTTCAAAGCAGGTTTGACTTACGTGAGCTGCTCACCATTCCGTGTACCTATTGCTCGCTTAGCTGCTGCACAAGCTGCAATTAAAGCTGGTAAATAGTTTCGCCCCCTTCGACTCCCCTTCGACTCCGCTCAGGGACCGATTTGGGACCGATTTGGGACCGATTTGGGACCGATTTGGAGTTGATGTTTTTATATAAAAAAAGCCCTGCTGAAGAAATTCGGCAGGGCTTTTTAAGTTGTGATTTTAATTGAAAATAATTGGTGTAATTAAAAAAAAGTAATTTCTTTGCTGCTCATTTTTTCAGAATACAGTTTTGAATACATTACGACGAATCAGAAATATAATTTTACAAATTATCGATTGGTTTTACAAACCATTTGCTCGTTATATAAACCTCGATACCTTTCGATATGCATTTTGTGGAGGCTTCAACACAGCGTTAGATATTGTTCTATATTTTGTCTGTTACAATTATATCCTTGATAAAAAAATACTTGATTTAGAAATACTTTCAATATCGCCTCATATTGCCGCATTTTTTATCATTTTTCCGATTACCTTTACCAGCGGATTTATGCTCTCAAAATACATTACTTTTCGTGAGTCAGATTTAAAAGGTCGCATTCAGCTTTTTAGGTACGGAGTGACTGTTGCGGTTTGTATTGTATTGAATTACATATTCCTAAAACTTTTTGTCGATGTTTGTGGTTTATATCCAACTCCTTCAAAAATACTAACTACCGGACTTGTTGTTATTTATAGTTACTTTTCGCAAAAACATTATTCTTTCAAGAAATAATTTATTCTTGAAAACTCATTTACATTAATTTACACATTTCAAATATGCAATTTCATTCATTAAATATTATTGATCCTATTCTAAAAGCTGTTGAAGAAGAAGGGTATTCGACTCCAACGGCAATTCAGGCACAAGCAATTCCAGTAGTATTAGAAGGCAACGACTTACTGGGTTGTGCACAAACAGGAACTGGCAAAACAGCAGCTTTTGCTATACCAATATTGCAACTGCTAAGTGTCAACAAATCGTTCGACAAAAAAAGAAAAATCAGAAGTCTTATAGTCACTCCTACACGCGAATTGGCAATTCAAATTGGCGAGAGTTTCAACGCTTATGGCCGTCATACAGGGCTGACCAATACAGTTATTTTTGGAGGTGTAAACCAAAACCCCCAAACCAATATTTTAAAAACTGGAGTTGACATTTTAATTGCAACCCCGGGCAGGCTTCTCGACCTCATGAGCCAAGGTTTTCTAACTCTTCGCGATGTCGAAATTTTTGTACTCGACGAAGCAGACCGAATGCTCGATATGGGCTTCATTCACGATGTTAAGAAAATGTTGGCAGTTCTCCCCAAAAAGCGCCAATCCTTGTTTTTCTCGGCAACCATGCCTCCCGAAATTGTAAAACTGGCAAGTACAATCCTCAACAATCCGGCAAAAGTATCGGTAACGCCGGTATCTTCGACTGTCGATATAATACAGCAATTTGTTTATTTTGTCGAAAAAGAAAATAAATACAGTCTATTGATCGAAGTTCTTAAAGACCAGGCTATAAAAACTGCGTTAGTATTTACCCGAACAAAACATGGAGCCGACAAAGTAGTAAAAATATTGACTCGCAATCAAATAATTGCAGAAGCCATACATGGCAACAAATCGCAGAATGCCCGACAAAGAGCCTTAACAAATTTTAAAACCCAAACCACTCGTGTATTGGTTGCTACCGACATTGCAGCTCGTGGTATCGATGTCGATGACCTGGAATATGTAATCAATTTCGACATACCAAACATTTCCGAAACTTATGTGCACCGCATAGGCCGTACCGGAAGAGCAGGGGCAAAAGGAACAGCCCTCTCGTTTTGTGACACCGAAGAAAAAGCATATTTGCGCGATATAGAGAAACTTATTTCAAAAAAAATTATAGTTATTGAAAACCATCCATTTCAAATGTCAATGGGCATTTCTGAGAAAGTTTCGAAAACTATAGACAAAGGAAATGCCGGACATTCGAGACCCCGACAAATAGAAACTAATCCTCAGAAAAAAATTGTTAAAAGAAGGTAGTAGACCGAAGTCTAAACACGGTTCACATAAACAAAAAGTATTTCAATCTTTGCCTAGCCATTTCAATAGTATCAACAAAAAGCAAATCGAGTTCAAGATTCACTCCTTTCAAGCCTTCGAATACTCTTTCCGACCAGTCGACATATTCAATTTTTCTAGCTTCTGACCAATTAATCGGGTAATTTACCAAATCGTTAATATTACAAATCTTGTCGGCAATTTTAATTTTTTTTGCATCGGCCGAAAGCTTAGGAGCTTTTTGCACTTGTAGTTCCTTTCTTTCTTTTTGTGGAAGCAACATATTATCTGTAACCTCTTCGACCAACCTGGCAACTGTTTCTCCAAACAATACTGTTATTTCGGGCAACGAAGCGTCAGTATCTTCAACCGTATCGTGCAATACAGCAGCAATTAACAAATCAAAATTGGTTTCTCCACAATCTGTTAAAACTTTAGTAACTTTCAATGGATGATTGATATATGGAATTTTCAGAAAACCTTTTCTTCTTTGAAACCTGTGTTTATCAGATGCAAACACAATAGCATCCATTAACTTTTTAATTTCCAGCATTTATTTGTTTTTTTATTTTATAATTAAAAATAAAAATATATTTTTATAGGCAAATTTAAATTAAATGGACCATTTGATTATACAAGAAAGTAAGCGCACCCCAGAAATATCTTTTAAAACAGATGGAGATCTTAGTATTAAAGGGCGTTCGATACCCGAAGATGCCGGAAAGTTTTTTGATCCTCTTTGCAATTGGCTTAGTGAATATTCTGCTAATCCATCAAAAAATACAACATTAAACGTTTTTTTAGAATATTTCAATAGTGGCTCAGCCAAATCGCTTTTACAGGTTATAAAATTAGTGGCAAACCTTCGCTTGAATCCACTCAATCAAGTAGTTATTAATTGGTACTACGAAACTGGCGACGACGATATTCTTGAACGCGGTCAATACTATTCGTCTATTTTAAATTTTGATTTCAACTATTTCGAAGTTTAATTCCTATATCGCCTGATATACGAGGCACACAGCCATTTTTTTTTCAATTTCCTGCATCATACCACTTATGAATAAGCTTGGTGATTCCAATCACTCAAAGCACTGATTTTTGTCATATATTCATATATATAATATCACCTGTTTTACTTCTATATAGCATGATGAAAAATTAGTTAAACTCCAAATGAAAAAATACATTTGATATATAAATATTGAATGTCTAACATCATACACAAACGCCATGCTTACTCCCAAATACTTAGTTTTTAGAATTTCTGGTCAGAAATTTGCGGTAAAATACAGCCAGGTAATTGATATTACAAGTGTTCCTCAACCGGTAAAAGTATATCATTCGGGTCAACAACAATCCGAACACAATTACTTTCAATCAAATAAACACAATTACCAAATGGTCGATCTTAGAAGTTACTTGGGTATTAACCAAGAAATTTCTAAAAAATCTAGTTTAGTTATAGTAAGTTCAGAAAAGAACGGAATAAAACAAAATTATGGTTTAATGGTCAATGAGGTTAATGGAATGTTTGTGATGGATAGCTTTTCATTTTATCCATACAGGACTTTAGTAAGTAAAAATTTTAAGGACATTCGTGAAGCCATTGCAATTATTGACAATGAACCAATAATAATCTTGAATCCAAATAAAATTCAATATCTATTTGAGCCTATCGAAAGTTCATTTTCATTTACTTTGGCTTTATTAAATTAAGTTAAAAAAACAAGAAGAAAAATAATTTACCGTTTTAAGTAAAAGAATTAAGGCATAAATGACAATACAATGACATATAGTTATTTGACATTGAATATAGGTAAACAGTCATTTGCAATAGCACTCGATAAGGTCGTTAATTTAATTGAAAATCCGACTATTACGACTGAGATATCGCAAAATTTACTTCCATGCATGGGAGTAAATTTTAACAGTATACATGTTCCCATTTATAATATTTCTCTTTTTTTAGGAAAAAATAACTTAAACAAACTAAAAGATTCATTTATATTAATTCTAGAAAGAAATATTAATAATACTGAGTCTTTAGTAGGTATTCAAATAGACGATATTCCGGAAGTTATAGAAGTAGAAGATTTTGAAATACATCCATATCCTAATGTATCTGAAAACAATCCATTTTCTTTAGCTTATGCTAAAATTTATAATAAGAAAAATGAAATAGTATTACTTGATTTTGATCAAATATTTGACAAAGATAAAATGAAACAGAAAATGAAAACTATACATGAACAATTTTTATCTTGGTAATAAATCGTTCATAACAACAAGTTAAATTTATTGTTTGTTTCAATTAAAAATCATAAATTGCATACAAAAACCAATTATTCATAAAAATGAAAAGCTCTGAACGAGTAAAAATAATGTTAGTTGACGATTCTTCAACAAATAACTTGCTTTACGAAAGCATATTTGAATCGGAAGGTTACGACGTAATTGTTTGTGATAGTGGCCGTACTGCATTGAAAAAATTAGCTCAAAAAGAGAGACCCAATATAATTCTTCTCGATTTGATGATGCCAGGCGTCGATGGATTCGATGTTCTAGGAAAAATTAAGGAAAATCCCGAAATAAAAGATATTCCTGTAATAATATTAACAGCTAAGGTCGATTCTGAAAGCGAAGCAAAAGCATTTGAGTTAGGTGCAGTCGACTATATTATAAAACCCATTGGTATATACGAAATTACCGAAGAGATTCGTTTAATACTTTCGGGTGAGTTTGTAAAAAAGCACAAGTTAAATTAGATACTATTCTTTTATTTCTAATATTTTAAATAGAAATGCGTATTGAAGCGCTGTTTCTCTATACTGTTCGAAGCGTCCTGATGCACCTGAATGCCCGGCATTCATTTCTGTAAAAAGCAACAAAGTATTATTTTCAGTTTTCTGTTTGCGCAATTTGGCAACCCATTTTGCTGGTTCCCAGTATTGTACCTGCGAGTCGTGCAATCCGGTAGTAACTAGCATAGATGGGTAGTTCTGAGACTTAACATTGTCGTAAGGCGAATATGTCATCATATAATCGTAATATTCCTTGGTATTTGGATTTCCCCATTCGTTGTACTCTCCGGTTGTTAAAGGAATAGATTCATCGAGCATGGTCGACAATACATCGACAAATGGCACTGCTGCAACCACAGCCTTAAACAAATCGGGACGAATATTAATTACAGTACCCATAAGCAAACCGCCTGCACTGCCTCCCATAATACATAATTTGTTGTTCGAGGTATATTGTTGAGCTATAAGATACTCGGCACAAGATATAAAATCGGTGAATGTGTTCATTTTATGAAGCATTTTACCATTGTCGTACCACTGGCGCCCCATCTCCTGCCCGCCTCTAATATGCGCTATTGCATATACAAAGCCTCTATTGAGCAAACTAAGACGAACAGAACTAAAATACGGATCGATACTGTGACCATACGACCCATAAGCATATAATAAAGTAGGGTTTAAACCATCGAGCTTTATACCTTTTTTATATACCAATGAAATAGGAATTTTTGTTCCATCGCTTGCCCTTGCATACAAACGCTTCGATTCGTAATTGGTATTGTCGAATTCGCCAAGTACTTCCTGTTGTTTGCGCAATTCCTTTTTATGGGTTTCGAAATAGTAATCAAATGTCGATGAAGGAGTTGTTAATGAAGAGTAACTAAAACGCAGAAAATCGTTGTCAAATTCGGGGTTAATTGAAATGCCAGCTGTATAGGTTTCTTCGCCAAAATCGAGATAATGTTTTTTGTTGCTTTTCCAGTCTATGATACATATTTCAATTAGTCCATTCTTGCGCTCTTCAACCACCAAATAATTCTTGAAAATTTCGATAGTTTCAATAAATACATCGGGTCTGTGAGCAATTATTTCGACCCATTTGTCTTTTCCATTTTCACCGACAGGCACCTTCATGAGCCTGAAATTTTGGGCATTATGGTTTGTAACTATATAAAAATGATCCTGATAGTGATCTACACTGTATTCAAGATTACTTTCACGTGGCTGAATAATGGCAAATTCGTCTTCGGGATTATTAGCACTACAATAACGGTATTCATGCGAAGTAGAGCAATACGAATAAAGCATTAAAAATTGGTCAGACTTAGTTCGGTAAATTCCTGTACTGTAAGTTTCATCTTTTTCCTCAAAAATAAGCTGATCTGTATCTATTGCCTGACCCAATTTATGTTTTATAACTTTATTGGATCTAAGTGTTGTGGTGTCTTTTAAGGTGTAAAAAACGGTTTTATTGTCGTTGGCCCAAGTTGTAGAACCTGTAGCGTTGGGAATTTCAATATCGAACAATTGACCTGTAATTAAATTTTTAAAATAAATGGTATATAACCTTCGACTTACATAATCGACCCCATAGGCAAGCATGGTGTTGTCGGGCGAAACAGACAGTCCCGAAACACTGCAATAGCTTTTACCTTCGGCAATTTCATTGACATTTAAAAGAATTTCTTCTGTGTTATCAAGATTGTCCTTTTTTCGACAATAAATAGGGTATTCTTTTTTTTCTTCGTAACGAACATAATAAAAAAATCCATTGCTTTTGTATGGTACCGATTGATCTGATTGCTTGATACGAGCAACTATCTCGTTAAAAAGGTTTTCTCTTAAGCCTTTGTAATCGCTCATAACACTTTCGGTATATGCATTTTCATCTTCAAGGTATTTAATAACATCGGGGTTTTCGCGTTCGCGCAGCCAGAAATAATCGTCGACCCTTACATGACCATGTATACTTAGTTCTTTTGAAATTCTTTTGGCAATGGGTGGATTTTGTGCAATAGTTTGAAAAGTCATAGCGATTATTATAAGTATTTGATAAAGAAAATGTTTATATTTATTTTTTTGATAAAACATATCGTTTTTTGAGTATTAGAAAATATATCCAATGTTGATATAAAGCCCTTTTGTGCCATCGCGTTTATCGAGTGTTCTGCCATAATTAATAGCAACAATAAAATTTTCGTTCAAGGCACCATACAAACCAAAACCATAACTGCTATGTATCGACTCACTTTCGCCATTATTCAGCCATGTATTTGCTTCTGGGCTAGCACTTGTTTTTAGTTTATATTCCTTAAGTATTAAACCCGAATCGAAAAATGGGGCAAATGTTCCTGAAACATTTTGGTTAAAAACAATTTTTTGAAATACTTTATAACGCAGCTCAAAATTAGTAAAAACAAAATCTTCGCCCACAATTCTGTTTCGAAGAATTCCTCTAATAGTTTTGGCACCTCCCAAGCCATCGCGGTCGCTTGCTGGGGCCATATTCATTACCAAAGGTAACATATAAAAAGGAGTGCTACCGGTCAGTTTCGATTGATACGAAGCCCTATATGCAAAAGTGAGTTTACGAAACAAAATTGGCACATATTGTTTGAAAGTGAGAGCCAATCGACTATATGCTATTTTATTGCCGATAAAGCCTGGTGCAACAATGAGTTGAGCATCGGAAAAAACACCTTTACCAGGACTTGCTTCGGTATCGCGGGTATCGAAAATTAAACCCAATCTAAGTAAATTTGAATTTCCTCCTTTTGCCTCACTCGAGGGAATTAAATCCCAGTCAAGATACTGCTGATACAAGCCCCCTCCAATATATGGCAATTTATCGGCAGCATCGACACCTTTGTTCAATTTTGCAATATCGACTGTATCTAGCTCAATACCATAATGCGTAAGTCCACCATACCAAAACAAACTTTTTTCAGTTATCTTTCCGGTAAAATCGGCTTTCATACGCAGCAACTTACGATCTAGGCGGTAATACATTCTAGAATGATTAATTCCGGGTTTTTCCTGATCTTCCAAATCGGAATTATAAAAAGCACGATAGCCATTGATGCCGTAAAAATCTAAAGCTTGCTCGGTATTGTAACTTAATTCGCTCGAAAACCGAACGTTAGGAATAAGGAATTTTGAATCGTAAATGATGTTGTTTGTTCCACCACCTTTGGTAGTTCTCGACCACTCGAGATAAAGAGAATGTTTGTAATTTGGATAATTGGAACCATCGCCAAAATGAAATACATTGAGTATAAGACCATATCGGAATCCTTGATCTGAATCGTAAGCAACTGCAGGAACTCCGCCAAACGAAAAACCTGTTTTGATTTTTTGTTTTTCTAATTTAGAGGAATCACTTTGGGAGAATAAATTTGACAATTGACTTACTATACAATAAAACACTAAAAAATATTTCATCACTTTCATTTTATAATATAGTTAATATGCTTTTTCGACCTTACCAGCTCCTGTAATATTTTTTACTACTTGAGCATCGCCTTTAAATACAACCTTTCCGGCTCCAGATATTGTAACATCGAGCAATTTATTGGTTTTTACATTGACTATACCAATGCCCGAAAGAGTAATAATTGATGTATCAGTATGAAAATCGAAAGCATTGATACGTCCGGCTCCGGTAAGTATCGCCGCAAAAGATGATGAATTCCCATTGAGAAAAATCTCAGCACCGCCACTTACATTAGTTTCGAACTTTGATGTATTTATATTTAAATCGACTCTAGCTGCACCCGATACATCGACTAATAGATGCCTATATCCTAATATTGAATCAGACAAAAGTTCGACCGCTCCTGAAATTTTAATTTGATTTATATTGGGTGCGTAAATAAATATTTTTAGTTTCTGCGATTTTAGAATCGTCTTTTTAGTTGAAATATCCAAAACACTATCTTTAACAATAGTAGTAATCGTTTGCAAAAGATTTGAATCGGCCTCAACTTCTAACATATTATTGGGTGCAGATTTCAAAACTATTTCAAAAGCACCTTGAACAAATACTTTGTCGAATACCTGTATTTCGCGCTTTTGCTTAATTACATTTCCTTCACCTACAATTGTATCGAAGTTGCATGCTACCAGAAGTAATAAAAGTACAATTAATTGCAGGTAAAAAATATGTTTTGACAGATGTTTCATTACATTTTAAAAAAATGGTTAAATGAATTTCGATTTTCTAAAGATATAAAATATTTGAAACGTTCATTCATTGTTTTTAAGGAAGGTACTTTTTCAAAATATCTTTAAATAAGAACAGATTGATTGGCTTAGAAATAAAATCGTCGCACCCTGCATTTAATGCAGCTTTCTTGTCCTGATCGAGTGCAAAAGCCGATTGTGCAATAATTGGCAAATTGGGGCAAATCTTTTTAATCTCACGGGTTGCATCCAGACCGTTCATTACTGGCATTTTAATATCCATAAGCACCAAAGCAATGTTTTTGTTTATAGTACATATTTCTACTGCCTCTTTACCATTTTCGGCTTTCACAAAAGGCAATTGATTAGATTTTAACAATTCTTCGAGAAAATACATATTTAACTTTTCGTCTTCAACAATAAGAATTAATGCATCTTTATCATGTACTTTAAAATTTATAGAATCTTTATTTTCTTCACCTTGATTTTGTTGAGTTAAATTTGCTGGTATTGTAAAGAAAAACGTAGAGCCTTCGTTTTCTTTCGACAAAAGTTCGATAGTACCCCCAAATATTTCGACCATTTTTTTTGAAATAGAAAGTCCCAAACCAGTACCACCATACCTTCGTGTCGAATCTATTTCAACTTGCCTAAAACGTTCGAAAATCACTGTCTGTAAATTTTCGGGAATACCAATTCCTGTGTCTTTTACAAAAAATTTTAAAAATTCATTTTCGAATTCGTAGCCAAAACTTATTTTTCCATTCTCGGTAAATTTGAAAGCATTGTTGAGCAAATTGTTGAGTATTTGATACAGTTTGGTTCGGTCGGTCATTATGGTCATATCGTCCGAGGGGACTATTAGCTCAAGATCAAGTGTATTTTCAATAACTTGATGTTGATAAAAAGTATATAGTTCTGAAAGAATTTTATAAACCGAAACGGGTTCAATTTTAAGATCAACTTGTCCGGCTTCGATTTTCGAAATTTCTAATATATCGTTGACAATAGAAAGTAACTTGTTGGAACTTTCAATAATAATTTTTGTGTATTGATCTCTTTTTTGATCAGATAGAGCATCTTGTTGTAGCATATACGCAAACCCAATAATACCATTCATAGGAGTACGAATTTCGTGCGACATATTTTGCAAAAAAGCCGTTTTAAGTCTGTCGCTTTCCTCGGCTTTTATTTTTGCAACAATCAACTCCTCCTCGGCTATTTTTCGATCTGTAATATCCTGAATAACACCATCATATTCGTATATTTCGCCTTCATTGTCTTTAAAAAGAATAATATTGTTTCGTATCCATCGCAATTGTCCATCTTTTTTGTAAACCCTATGCTCGATATAGTTTTGCTGATGCGAAGCTAGTACATTGCTCACAAATACGAGAACTCGCTCACGATCAGGCTTGTATATGATATTGAACCACAAATATTTATTTGTAATAAATTCTTCGGGCGTATAACCCAGTAGAGTTTCGCAAGCAGGACTGTGAATGGTCTGAAAAGGAGCTCCTTTTCGCAAGTACACCTTATATATATAATCTGCTATAGATTCTGAGATGTGTTTGTATCGTTCTTCGCTTTCTTTGAGTGCTTGTTCGGCTTTGTGCTTTTCGCTAGTATCTTCGTACATAGCCACAATCTGACCCGATGGCAACTTAAACACATAATTGTCGACCCATTCGATAATGCGATCTTCTAAATACACCACAAGGGGCAATGCTTCGGATATGCCTGTTTGCCAAACTCTTTGAAAAACAGTAAAAAGATCGGAGTGTCTGATATGAGGGAAAATATCGGAAAGTCGTTTCCCTCTTAACTTGTCGACCGACAAACGACAACTTACCTGTCCGGCCCTGTTAAGATCGACCAATAAAAAATCGCCTCCATTTTCGATGGCTTGATATATGGCTACACAAGTTTTGATATGTTCAAAAACCTGATGAAATCGCACCTCGTTTTCGATAAGAGCCAATTCAATATTTTTTCGACTGGAAATATTCTGAATTATTCCAAATATTTGATTTTGATTGTTTTGAAATTGTTTGAAAATACGTACTTCAATTTTCCCCCAAATGACCTCTCCATCTTTTCTGATGTATCTTTTTTCCTGTTCGAAGGTTTCAATTTGTCCATTAACAAGTTTCTTAATCATTTGGCGACTTTCTTCCATATCGTCGCTATGGCTAACATCGCCAATAGACATACCAAGCAGTTCTTCGTTGCTATAGCCCAACAATCGACAAAAAACAGGGTTTACCATCAGAAATTTCCCATCGGAGGGATTACAAATAACAAGTCCAATACTCGAATTGTCGATAATTACCTGCAACTTGGCACGGTAATCCATCAACGAATGTTCGACATCCGATATATTGTCGGCTCCACTATTTGAGATCAACGTCTGGAGTTTATTTTTCAACTCATGAACTTCGAACTCTAGTTTTGACACATACTTTATAATATCGTTTTGAGATGCGTCCTCCATTTATAATTGTTTTTTAATAAAGTTACTAAAAAGTCATCAAGCAACAAATATGTTTTTAAGATTTTTTAATAAAACAAAACGAATGAATTAAACGATTTCTTTTTGCAATAAAACTATTCGTATCAAAAGCCATTGAATAGAAAAGTCGAAAAACAAATAAAATAAAAACAAGCTACTTGCGTTTAGTAATTGTCGATAAGATTAATTTTTTTTGTAATTTGGCACACTCAAAAATTAATATCATAGGCCATGTCGTTAACTGATGAAAGAATACTTGGAGAAGGATTAACCTTCGATGATGTACTACTGGTACCAGCATATTCGGAAGTATTGCCCCGAGAGGTAGATTTACGAACTCATTTTTCGAGAAATATTATACTCAATACACCGATAGTTTCGGCAGCAATGGATACCGTTACAGAAGCATCGATGGCAATAGCAATTGCACGCGAAGGAGGTATAGGTGTTATTCACAAGAATATGTCGATAGACAAGCAAGCACGCGAGGTAAAACGAGTAAAACGTGCAGAAAATGTGATGATATTTGACCCCGTAACCATCAAAGGCGATGGAACTGTAGCAGATGCATTGGGTCTTATGGCCGAATTCAAGATTGGCGGCATACCCGTGGTCGACGACAATAAAGTATTGGTTGGAATAATTACCAACCGCGATTTGCGCTTCGAAACGAACCTCGGTCGTAAGGTTAGCGAAATAATGTCGAAAGACAACCTGATAACCACCACCCATCAAACAGATTTGGCACATGCAGCCGATATTCTTCAACGCCACAAAATAGAAAAATTACCCATAATTGATGAAGCCGGGAAACTCATTGGTTTAATCACTTATAAAGATATAACCAAAACCAAAGATCGCCCCAATTCGTGCAAAGATTCCAAAGGACGCTTGCGTGTTGCAGCCGGAGTAGGAGTAACATTCGATACGTTCGAAAGAATAGACGCACTATACAAAGCCGATGTCGATGCAATAATCATCGATACAGCACACGGACACTCAAAAGGCGTAATTGAAACATTGAAAGAAGCCCGCAAGCGCTATCCTTCATTAGAAATAATAGTTGGAAATATAGCTACAGCAGAGGCTGCACTAGATTTGGTAAAAGCTGGTGCCGATGGTGTGAAAGTAGGTATTGGTCCTGGTTCGATTTGTACCACTCGTGTAGTTGCAGGTGTTGGAGTTCCTCAACTTTCTGCAATATTTGATGTAGCAAAAGCATTGAAAGGTACCGGTATCCCCATTATTGCCGATGGAGGCATCCGCTACTCGGGCGATATAGTAAAAGCATTGGCAGCTGGCTCAAACTCAATAATGGCAGGCTCGTTGTTTGCTGGCACCGAAGAATCGCCAGGCGAAACCATTATATACAACGGTCGAAAATACAAAGAATACCGGGGAATGGGTTCTATAGAAGCCATGCAACAAGGATCTAAAGACCGCTATTTCCAAGACGTCGAAGACGATATTAAAAAATTGGTTCCCGAAGGTATAGAAGCCAGAGTGCCTTTTAAAGGTGCACTTACAGAAGTTATTTACCAACTTTTGGGTGGGCTTAGAGCAGGTATGGGTTACTGTGGTTCAAATAGTATCGAAAAACTTCACGAAGCAAAATTTGTACGTATTACCAACAGTGGCTTGGCCGAAAGCCATCCACACGATGTGTCGATTACCAGAGAAGCGCCAAACTATAGCAGGTAAATAATTACTAATGACTAATGACAATAAAATTGAAAACAAAAAATTAATTAAAAATAATAAAACCTTTCTAACAATGATGAAAACTATTTTTTCAGTCGTTTTTGTGTTTATTTTAAGCTTAAATGCTTTTTCGAACAACAACGACACAACATTATTAACCATAGATGGGCAAAAAATATCAAGTGCCGAATTTCTTCGAATATACAACAAGAATAATAACAACAACCAAATTGACAACAAGTCGATAAAAGATTATATCGATCTGTACATCAATTACAAACTTAAGGTTATTGAAGCCGAAAAACTTGGCCTAGATACTTTAAAAACATTTATTGATGAGTATAATGGCTATATTGAGCAGCTTCAAAAACCCTATTTGGTCGACAGTTCGGTTGAACGTAAGATCATAAACGAAACATACGAACGTATGAAATGGGAAGTAAGAGCTAGCCACATACTTTTACGATGCAACGAAAATGCTTTACCTTCAGATACACTTATTGTTTATAATAAAATAATGAAACTCCGTCAACAAATTATTAACGGAGAAGCATTTGAAAAAATATGTGCCGAAAACTCGGAAGAAAATGGAGCCAAAGAAACAAAAGGAAACTTGGGTTATTTTGGTGCTTTCCAAATGATATATCCTTTTGAAATAGCGGCATTTAACATTAAACCAGGAACCGTATCGATGCCCGTTCGCACTATTTATGGTTACCATTTAATAAAAGTATGGGAAAAACGCCCTGCACGTGGCGAAGTACATGTATCGCACATTATGTTTGTATTCCCGCAAGGTTCGCCCAAATCGGTTATAGATTCAATAAAAATAAAAGCCGACTCGATATACCAAAAAATTAAGAACGGAGCAAATTTCGAACAATTAGCCAAACAATTTTCTGACGATCGCCAATCTGGCGAAAAAAATGGCGAATTGCCTTGGTTTACTACAGGGCAAATGGTTCCTGAGTTTGAAGATGCTGCTTTTCAGATAAAAGAAATAAATGAGGTAATTGCTCCAATCAAAACCCAATTTGGCTGGCATATACTCAAAAAGCTAGGTTCAAGAGAAATAAAATCTAAAGAAGAAGCTCTCGAACGCATTAAAACATTTATTGCTTCCGACGAAAGAGCCAATATGGGCCGCAAAATGCTTATCGAAAAAATTAAAAAAGAAACAGGCTTTATTGAAAACAAAAAAAATATAACCGGATTGTATTCCATTATAGATAGTACCTTTTTTACCGGAAACTGGACTCCAAAGCCTGGTTTAAAGCTCGATGCAGAGCTATTTAGCTTTGCTGGAAATAAAACAACACAAAAAGAATTTATCAATTATTTATTAATCAAAAAAAATATAAGAAATAATATTCCTCTAAGAGTCATAATAGATAAAGCCTATAATGAATATGTTGAAGAGACTTTTACCAATTTCGAAAAAAGCAGGTTGAAATTTAAATATCACGAATACCGTAATTTATCGCAGGAATATCACGACGGAATATTGCTATTCAATCTTTCTGACGAAAAGATTTGGACCAAAGCCATGAAAGATTCTACAGGATTGGAAGCTTTTTATGAAACAAATAAAAACAAATACCAATATGGTCAAAGAGCAAATGCTACCATTTTCAGTTCTTCCCAAAAGAAATATGTCGAAAAAGCCCGCGAAATGATAATTAAAGACAAAAAAGGCAAATTAACATTGACCGATATTAATAAAAAACTTTGTACAAAAGACACTATAAAAGAGTGTGTGCTTGCCGAAAGCGGATTGTTCGAAAAGGGCGCACATCAGGCAATTGACACAATAAATTGGGAACCAACTATTTCGCCTGTAAAGGAATTTGAAGGCAATTTTGTTTTTTATCAAACAAAAGAAATTCGCCAAGCAGAACCAAAATCGTTAGACGATTCGAGAGGTTTGCACATAGCAGATTACCAAAACTATTTGGAAACTGAGTGGATTAAAGAATTGAGAAAAAAATATACAGTTGTAATAAACGAAGATTCACTTAAAAGCCTTCTAAAATAGATAAAATGATTAAAAAAATATTCTTTTTCGGTTTATTACTCTTAACTGCATCCTGTTCATTTTTTAGTAAAAAAGAACCAGAGAAAGCCATAGCACAGGTTGGAAAAAACTCGCTCTATATGTCAGATTTACGAGGGATGTTTAAAGTTGGAATCACTCGCGAAGACAGTATGCAGTTGCTTTCGTCGATGGTCGAAAAATGGGTACGGCGTCAATTAATCCTTCAAATTGCAGAACTCAATCTTTCGGAAGAGGAAATGAACTTTGAAAAAGAACTTGAAGAATATAGAACTTCGCTTATTACATACAATTACGAACAAAAATATGTGAGCGAAAAACTAAACACAGAAGTTGAACTTACAGAAATTGAGAAATATTACAATCAGAATATTTCGAGCTTTATACTCGAAACAGATATGGTAAAAGCACTGTATATCAAACTGCCAAAATCGGCAAAGGGAGCAAATCGTATTGCAGAACTTGTAAAAAGCAAATCGATTGAAAATAATGCTGAAATAGAAAGCTATTGTTACCAATACGCTATCAAATACGATTACTTCAACGACGAATGGATAAGTTTAAATAGCATAAAATCGGAACTTCCTTTAAACTCACATATTCCAATTGGCACTATTGATAATAACTCGTTCTTTCAATTTTCAGATAGTGCAGCTATGTATTTGCTTCGAATCAACGAAATGAAACCAAAAGGATCGGCAGCTCCACTAAAAAGTGTTATTAGTAATATTAAAGAGATCATACTTTTAAAAAGAAAACAAACACTCATCAATGATCTGGAAAATAATATATATTTCGATGCATTGAAAAAAAATAAAATTAATCTCAACAATTAATATAGACCATTCCAAATGCGCAAAACAATCGTTTCATTTCTTATAATCGTCCTATCAATTTCTATTCATTCGCAATCGCAAGTTGTAGATCGGGTAGTAGCCATTATAGGCAATCATTCAATTTTACAATCTGATATCGAAAACCAATATCTTCAATTACAGGCCCAAAAGATACGGTTTGAAGGCGATGCAAAATGTGTCATTTTCGAAGATCTTTTGATACAGAAACTATTACTCGATCAAGCAAAAATTGACAGTGTAGAAGTATCTGAAATGCAAGTAAAAATGCACATCGAATCGCGTATCAATGATTTGATGAACTATTTTGGTGATCAACAAAAAATGGAGGAGTATTACAAAAAATCGATTTACGATTTGAAAGAAGATTTGCACGATGTAATGCAAGATCAAGCTATTACGCAACAAATGCGTGAAAAATTGGTAAAAGATGTAAAAATGACCCCTTCTGAAGTCAAGAATTTTTACGAAAAACTACCAGCCGATAGCATTCCCGAAGTAAGCACCAATATTGAATATATGCAAATATGCCTCTATCCATCGTTTAAGGAAAACAGCATACTAGAAATCAGACAGAAAATGCTCGATTTGCGTAAACGAATTATTGAAGGTGAGAAATTTGCAACACTAGCCCGATTATACTCAGAAGATCCGGGATCGGCACGCAATGGAGGCGAAATTGGTTTTTTAGGTAAAGGAGAACTCGATCCCGAATATGCCCGAATCGCTTTTGGTCTCAAAGAAGGAACGGTATCGACCATTGTTGAGTCAAAATTTGGTTATCATATTATTCAATTGATTGAAAAAAAAGGCGATAAAGCAAATACCCGTCATATACTAATGAAACCCAAAGCCAAACCCGAAGAAATAAGTGCTGCATTTTCAAAACTCGACAGTATTGTCAACCTCATTAGAATAGACAGTTTTACATTTGAACGTGCTGCTTTATTTTTCTCGGAAGATGAAAATACAAGGCTAAATGGCGGCAACGTAGTCAATCGCGAAGACAACTCGCTCAAACACAATTATAGTCAAATACAACCTGCCGACCTTTATGCAATGAAAACATTGAAAGTAGGCGAAATATCTGAACCATACGAAAGTATTGACGAAAAAGGAAAACAAGTTTTTAAAATTATTCGCGTAAAATCTAAGTCTGAACCTCACAAAGCAAATCTTAAAGAAGACTATCAACTTTTGCAAGAAACAACCATAGGTTATAAACGCCAGGAAGTTTTTGACAAATGGCTCGAAACAAAAATTAAAGAGGTGTATATCGAAATACCGAGCGATTTTATGAATTGCGAACTGAAAAATATAAAATTGCCAAAGTAGAAGACGGTTCACGGTTCACGGTCCACGGTCCACGGTCCACGGTCCACGGTCCACGAACTACAATAGAATACTGAAAATGAAAACTATTTATTATTTTTTTACAATTCTTATATCGTTTTTTGTTATTGCTATTTCTATTCAAAGTCAGAATGTTAAAAAAGTAGAGATTGTAAACTCCGATTTCATTGAGTTTGATAAATCGTCGGGAATTAATGCTACAAAACTAATTGGCAATGTACGGTTTATGCACAACAACGTGCAGATGGACTGCGACAGTGCATACTTCTACTCAGAAGACAATGTTATTGATGCTTTTGGTCATATACATGTGTCGCAGGGCGATACAATTCACCTTTACGGTGAACTGCTCAATTACAATGGAACAAGCCAAGTAGCCCAGATTCGAAGAAATGTACGTCTTGTCGACGACGAAACTACCCTTACCACCCAATTTCTCGATTATAAAATTGGTGAAAATGTTGGTTATTACTTCAATAAAGGCAATATCGTAAATCTCGATAATAAATTGCGAAGTGTCGAAGGCTATTATTATGCAAAACTCAAAACATTTTTCTTCAAAAATAATGTCGTAATCGAATCGCCCAAATACACCATTGAAACCGATACCATGAAGTATTTCACAGTAACTCGAACATCTTATTTCATTGGTCCAAGCTATATTAAATCAAAAGAAAATACCATTTATTGCGAAAATGGCTGGTACAACAGCAATACAAACATCAGTCAGTTTCGGAAAAATGCCTGGCTCAAAAGCAATAAACAACTACTCAAAGGCGATAGCTTATATTACGATCGTAATACCGGACTTGGAAAGGCTTTTAATAATATTTTCTTGATAGACTCTTCGAAACAATTAATTTTAACTGGCAACTTTGCCAAATACATCGAAAAACCCGAATATGCACTCATTACCGATAAAGCTGTAATGATGAAATATAGCGATGAAGATACGCTTTTTATGCATGCCGACACCTTGCAATCGGTTTCGACCGACACCCTCAACGAAAATCGTTTTGTCAAGGGTTTTCACCATGTAAAATTTTTTAAACCTGATATACAGGGGAAATGCGATTCGATGGTTTATTCGACAATAGATTCAACCATGAAATTGTTTGGAGTACCTGTAATTTGGTCTGGTGTAAACCAACTTACAGCAGACTCGGTGCAAATGAAAATGGTCAATGAGGAACTCGATCGTGTAATCTTTTACAACAATTCATTTATAGCCCAACAGGAAGATAGTATCTCATTTAACCAAATGAGAGGCAAAACAATGACTGCATTGTTTAAGCAAAATGAGCTTTACAAAGTCGAACTACGCGGAAACGGCGAATCGGTGTACTATGCAAAAGATGAAACAAAAACCATTGGCGTAAACAAAGCCGAATGTACCGATATCGATATCTACATCAAGAACCGCAAGCCCGTTAGAATCGTTATGGTCTCGAAACCTATAGCAACATTATATCCATTAGATCAGATATCGGACCAAGAAAAAATAATCAAGGGTTTTGTTTGGCATAGCGACAAGCGACCTTTGACGAAAGATGATATTTTTATTTGGAAATAGTTTCAAACCATTCTCAATTTCATCCAACTATTGTATCATTTCGGTACAGATTAAATTTTTTTAATCAAGAAAAATACTATGCCCAAACAAAAAAACATAGAATTCAAGCAAAGTTGGCACAACGATGATTTGTTGTTATATGGCATAAGATAATTTGAACTATTTGTTATTAAATCATAACATTTATGCTTAACTTTCGTTTTATATCCATGTGGATATTTCGGTGATGTTGACCCCTCTTTCGGAGATACTGACCCCCTGAAAATGTTGTTTTGTTAAGAAACGATTAGTTTGGCAATATTATCTTTTTTTCTTAAACTTTAACCTTTTAATTCAATGCGATAGGAAGAATGCACAAGCCTGTCTAAAATTGTATCGGCAATAGTTTCTTCTCCATTATTTTTATTGGTCTAAACAAAATTCAAAAATTATATACAAATGAACGTATTATTTAAAACTATCTCTTTTTTCGTTCTTCTTTCTTTGCTTATATCTTGTGGCGATTGTAAAGATTGTAAAAAAATTGCGGAAGATGGTAGATATATTGGTGAACATCAATTATGTGGCGACGAATTAGAAAAAGCTGACCAAGACAGTTCTGGTTGGTTGTGTGAATAATTTTGTCAAATGTTCAGATGCTCCAAACAAAAACTAATTGAGAAATTATGAACTCACAATTACAGAAGTTAAATATTTTAGATCTTTCTAATCCCTTGAGCGAATCCGAAATCCATTTGTTGAAGAGGCAAACACAAGAGTAGGTAAAATTGGTCCGAGAGAAATACCCTAACATCACAAACCAATTAACCGCCGACGAGCTTCTCAATCTCAAATTAGACTTGATTCAAAGCATACATCAAATTAGATATTACGGACTATTTTGACCCCATGTAATCGGTAAATAACTCAATATTTTTCCGGAACCTGACACCATAAACTTACTCACAAAATAAATCGTCTTTGGAATCTCATGTTTTTTAAGATTTTTTCTCAACTGTGCGCTCAATAGTTCTTTTGTGTATGTATCAAATTCGTCTCCTTCAATAACCAAAATAAGTTTCTGACCCAACATATCGTCGAGTTGCGATTTTACAAAAAAGCGACGGTTTTCGGGAATAGATGCTATTTTCCGTTCAATTTGTTCAGGGAAAATTTTAATACCTCCACTGTTTACGACATTATCGGCGCGACCATGCCATTTGAAGCTATTGGAATCGAGCAGTTGAACAATATCGTTGGTTACAATCGTTTGGGAACATACCATTGGAGCATCAATTACAAGGCAATTTCTTTTATCGACGGCAAAATGAATGCTGGATAATGCAGTAAAATATTCTCTTTTTATTGATCCGCTTAAACATCGTAAGGCAACATGTGAGCAGGTTTCGGTCATTCCAAAGGTCTCGTAAACATTGGTATGAAGTTGTTGAATCGATTCTTCTAATTGTAACGAAACAGGAGCACCTCCTACTATTATTGTTTTTATTGACAATTTCTTAATATCATCTAACGATTGGCTCAATTGAAGAGGAGATAATGCAGCAAAAGAAATAGGAATATCGAGCCCTTCGAATGGACGAGCCGACGGAGGAACTGCAATTATGTTACATCTGGCAACCATTGCACGTAAAAGCATCATTTTACCAGCAATAAACGAAACTGGCAAGCATAGAAGTAAGTTGTCGTGGGCATTAATATTGAAAAACTCGATTGTATTGCACGCCGAATTGACCATGTGCAATTTCTTCAATTGAATTTTCTTTGGTGTGCCAGTCGACCCCGAAGTTTTTACCTCAATAAAATCGTTCTCGTTAAACCATTCCTTCAAAAAAAGTTTAATCGACATTTGCCATTGCTCTCCTTCGAATGGCAAAGAATCCAGATTGTTTATATTGTAACCAACCCCATTTATCTGGATAAAATTATAGCTAATCATTGTAATAGCGCTTTAAAATCGAACTTAACGTAGGGGTTATAATGCAAATGAGCATTTTGAATATACAAAGGCGACGAAATATTGTTGGTATATAGCGAACCAGTACCAAGACCTTGCGGCAATGTTGTGTATTTTTGAGCAAGCCATTGAGCAATGGCATTGAGCCCGATATTCGACTCTAATGCCGATGTAGCCCACCACCCAATATTGTTATGTTCGGCAAAACTAATCCACTCGTCAGTATGTCGAAAACCTCCTATCAAGCTCGGCTTCAATATAATATATGCAGGTCTTATCATTTGCAAAAGCTTGTTTTTAGAGCTTACTCCAATTAATTCCTCATCGAGAGCAATCGGTATGGGCGATTTGGCACAGAGTTGAGTCATTTCCTCAAATATTCCTGATTGTATAGGCTGCTCTATAGAATGAATGTAATATTTTGAGAGTTTTTGAAGCTTATCGAGTGCTTGAGTAATCGAAAATGCACCATTTGCATCGAGTCTAATTTCTAAATCCAAATGGGCATATTGCTTTCTAATGTCTTTTAAAATATTCAATTCTGTATCGAAATCGAGCGCACCAATTTTCAGTTTAATACAATGATAACCTGAATCTATTTTTTCGCGTATTTGCTTTTGCATGAAATCTCTACTACCCATCCATACTAAGCCATTGATGGGTATGCCTTCCTCTCCTTTGCTAAATTTGGATAAAAACAGCACATTGCTACCTTTAGCTTTTAAATCTAAAAGAGCTGTTTCTAAGCCAAATGCAATGGACGGAAATGCCGATAAATCGATAAAAACAGGCGATAAACCATATTCAAGGGCTTTGCATACTTCTAAAAGTTTCTCAACATAACCAGGATGCTCATAATCGGGACTTAAGCCCGGAATCAAGGAACATTCGCCAATACCGGTAAAACCATTATCTTCAACAATAATGAAATACGAAGGCTTAGAAATTAATGTGCCTCGCGAAGTACCAGCAGGTACTTTAAATTGCAAAACATACTCTTTATATCGGGCATTCATCAAACTAATATTTAATCACATAGACTCATAGTGTAAGCTTAAAATAAACTGTGTTTTTTATGTGACTATGAGGTAAAAAACTATATAACAATTCCAATCGAAAACAAAACCGAAAACACCAAGGTTAATAACGAAAGCCTTTTAAGCTCGCTGTCTAAACTTTCGGCTTGCTTATTTTTAAAAACAATGCCAAGATGTTGTATAAAAAATGGCACTAAAACCAAGTAAATATAACTGTAAACTGAATAATCGTTTATTAAAAAGTAAATACTAACCGCAACATAAGCTCCAATAACCAATGCCAGATGGTAAAAGCGTGCAATTTGTGCTCCCCATATAACCGCTAATGTATATTTCATCGAGCGTCTGTCGTTGTCGATATCGCGCATATTATTTAAATTCAAAACCCCAGCACTCAAAAGCCCAATTGCTGTTGCCGGTAGTAGCAAATCGAGTTTAAATAAATGGGTATGCAAATAAAAAGTACCGACTACACCAATAAGCCCAAAAAACAGAAAAACAGAAATATCGCCCAAACCTACATAACCGTATGGTTTTTTGCCGATGGTATACTTTACAGCTGCAGCAATAGCCACGATTCCAATAATTAAAAAAAGCAGTTTAGTATAAAATCCAGTCCCTTGTAAACCAATGAAAATAAGCATACTGCCCGAGAGAAATGCCAAAACAGAAACAATGACAATAGCCATAAGCATTTGCCGAGGTTGTATAAGCCCCGATTGAACTGTACGTTTAGGCCCTTTGCGGTTGCCATTGTCGGTGCCTTTGGTATAATCGCCATAGTCGTTGGCAAAATTCGACAATATCTGGAGCAGCAAAGTAGTAACAACAGTCAATACCAACACATGAAAGCTGAACTTCCCATCGGAAAAAGCCGTAAAACTGCCAACAATGGTACTCGAAAAAGCCAAAGGCAATGTTCGCAAACGAGCAGCCATGATCCATGAACCCAAATGAATTTTATTTGTAAACTTATTTTTCAATTTTACATTATTAACTTAAGGAATTCTTGGAAACTTTTTAAAATCTGGTTTGCGCTTTTCCAAGAAAGCATGTTTTCCTTCTTGGGCTTCTTCGGTCATATAATATAGCATGGTCGCATTGCCAGCAAGCTCCTGTATGCCGGCTTGTCCGTCGAGCTCGGCATTGAGCCCAGCTTTAATCATACGTAAAGACATGGGACTGCGCTGCATCATTATTTCGCACCATTCAACTGTTTCGTCTTCGAGTTTCTCTAAAGGCACTACCTTATTGACCAGCCCCATTTCCAATGCCTCCGATGCAGAATATTGTTTACACAAAAACCAAATTTCGCGTGCCTTCTTCTGCCCTACTACTCTTGCCAAATACGACGAACCAAAACCCGCATCGAAACTGCCAACCTTGGGTCCAACCTGTCCAAACACAGCATTTTCGGATGCAATGGTCAAATCGCAAACCACATGCAGCACGTGCCCACCTCCTATTGCGTAACCGTTGACCATGGCTATTACAGGCTTAGGCAAACTGCGTATTTGTTTTTGCAAGTCGAGTACATTCAACCTTGGCACACCATCTTTGCCAATATAACCGGCTATATTCTTTACATTTTGGTCGCCTCCACTGCAAAAAGCTTTTTCGCCGGCACCAGTAATAATAACGGTATATACATCGGGGTTTTCGCGGCAATACACCATGGCTTCACACATTTCTTTTACAGAATCGGGCGTAAAAGCATTGTGGTAGCGGGGGCGGTTAATCGTTATTTTTGCTATCCCATGAAAATACTCAAAAAGGATTTCTTCATATTCTTTTATTTTTTGCCAATCGCGCATATCAGGTATTTTTTATTATTTGATTATAAAAATCTTTAAACGTAGCTGTATTTACCTCTGCATCGGTTTGTATTTCGAGAACAGCAAGTTTATTCATTTGCAGAAAAGTATTAAACATTTTGTGCAATTGGCTCATATTATTGCATGTTAGAAACTGAAAACCAAAAGCCTCGGCTAATAATTGAATTTTAACCTTGTGGGGTGTTTCAAAAAAATAAGAAATGTTGTCGATTTCGGGTGTACTATCGATGAGTCTAAAAATATTGCCACCGCCATTGTTAATTACAATGACTTTGAAATTATCGGAAATATGGTTGTTCCACAAAGCATTTGAATCGTAAATAAATGAAATATCGCCAGTTATAACAATGCATGATTTTTGAGAAGCAAACGCAGCTCCGGCTGCAGTAGAAACGCATCCATCGATGCCTGATGTACCTCGGTTTGCAAAATAGGCAATGTCCCTCCTGCTTGTAAACAGTTGAGCCAATCGCACAGGAGTGCTATTTGCCAAATGCAGCAGTGTGTTTTCAGGTATTATATTCATTAATGTATTAAAAACTGCAATGTCGGAAAATGGCATGTGCTCCAAATAATGATTTCGAAAATGAATAACTTTTTCGAATTTCTTCATTGCATATTGAGCATATTGGCTTTCGCAAGTATTCCTGAAACCAACAAATTGCTTAAGCATCCAAACACTATTTACTGATAAAACATGTGATAGGCAGTTAAATGTATCGACAAAACCATGTTCAACACCTATGTGCCAATGTTCGTCGGGTTTAAACACTCGAAGATACTGCTTTAGTCTTTTCGAAACCAACGAATGACCTACAGTTACAAGCAAATTGGGTTTAAACAAGCCCTTCTCATGATCCGACAACGATGCTATAAACGATTCTGTAGAGTCGATGATGTTGTTTCCCGAAATATTCGAAAGATTTTCGGCCAATACAACAACATTGGACAATTCCGACAATACATTGACTATGTTATTTAACTCAATGTCGGGTTCGTGTATACCTACAATAATTAATACCTTCTCACATTTACCCCACTTGTTTCTCAATATATCAAGTTCATTTGTAGGTATAGTTGCATCAACAGCTATATTTATAGCGACCTTCAAATCATCACATGGCTTAGGTAATAGATTATACAATGGTTCACGAAGTGGCACATTGATTTGAACAGGTCCGGCAGGACATTGCACAGCATAGCTAATAGCCTGAGCCACCAATCGGTTGCTAAACCATAGGTCATCATTGTGCACAGTCTCCAATGGCAGGTTGTATGCCGATTTTATATAATTGGCAAATATATTTTGTTGCCTGATAACCTGACCGTCTGCTTGGTCGACCCATTCGACGGGTCTATCGGCTGTAAATACTATTAATGGGAGATTTTGATAATATGCCTCGGCAATTGCCGGAGCCAGATTGAGCGCAGCCGTGCCCGATGTGCAGACAACAGCAACAGGTCTTCTTGTGTATTGAACAATGCCCAATGCAAAATATGCAGCCGATCTTTCGTCGGTAATGCTTATACAATTGATGTTGCCAAATTGGGTAAACGACACAATAAGTGGCGCATTGCGCGAACCAGGGCAGAGTATTACTTCGCGTACTCCTAAACGATAGCAAATATTTGGGATGTTGGCAATTCCTTGCCTTGTGTGATTTGTATTACTCATATTACAGGCGTAGATGAATGCATTACCGACAATAGTGTCTGAAGCTTTTGTTCAGTCTCGTCCCACTCAGCATCGGGGTTCGAACCGGCAGTAATACCAGCGCCCGCGTATAATATGGCTTTGTCGCCATCAATACTCATACAACGCAAATTTACATAAAGATTGGCTCCCGCTTCGTTACCAATTGTACCTACAACTCCTGCATAATAAGCCCTATCGTGCCATTCCAAAAATTCAAGAATGTCTAATGCTTTTTCTTTGGGTAATCCACAAACCGAGGGTGATGGATGTAGTGCTGTGAGCCATTTGCCCAAGCTATTCTTGAGCAAATCGCTATTGAACTCAAAGGTCGATTTGAGATGTATCACATTGGCAGCCTTGTAATTGGTTGGACCCGATTTTTTATAATCATTTATTCCAAAAACCTTCAACTGCGATTCGATATATTTGGCAACAATTTCTTGTTCATCGAGTTCCTTAATACCCCAACTGAAATCGTCGACCAAAATACCATTGAGTTTATGAGTACCCGCAAGAGCAACTGTTTTGACCACATCGTGTTGCATCAACACCAGTGGTTCGGGCGAAGCACCCATCCAACAACCCACGCCCGGAATATCGATAACATATTTAAAAGCATGAGGATAACTATTACAAAGTTTTATAAACAAAGATGTTATGCTAAAATCGGCCGATAATTGTTCTACATTTATCCTAGACAATACCACCTTTTCGACCAGTTTATTTACAATCTGACGCTTGATATAAGCAATTTGTGTTACAAAATCGTCTTTAAGGGTTGAAGAAGTATTATTTTTTAGGGTTCTTTTTATAGGTTCGTTATTCGAAAAATCAGGCAAAACAATCTTTTCGGTATAAGTATCGAAAACAGCATCAGGTTCAATAAGATACGCACCATGTTTGTCTATCGTAAATGGTGCGAATAAAAAACCCGATTCTTGTTCAATATTTTCAAAACCATTCAAAACACATGGTTTTGAAGCATATTGCACAAAGGTCTTTACTTTATCGTTGTAAGGTAAAGCAAAAGATACAAAGGAAAAGTTTTGTTTTTTGCATGTTTGGTGCAAAGATTGTAAGACCGATAATTCATTCTTGTTGAACATAAATGTATATTTAATCTAAATAAACATTAAAAAGTCAATGACTGTTCATCCAAAAAAAGAATATTTTAAAGATTAGCTGAAAATTATTATTAATATTTTGTTGTAGAAAAGTTCTCTAAACTGCAATTCATGTTTTTAACCAAGAAAAAATACTATTCAATTAACTCAAACTTTCTTCACCTTCCACCTACCCCATACAAAAACCAAAATTGCCAATATCGTAAGTATCGATTCGGAAATGGCTACCGACCAGTATACACCGCTTTCGTTCAATGATGTTTGTGAAAGAAAATAGGCCAAAGGGATTTCGAGTACCCAGAAACAAATAATATTGATTACAACAGGTGTAAAAGTATCGCCAGCACCGTTGAGCGCTTGCACCATAACCATTCCCAACGAATAAAAAACCAAACCATAACAAATAATACGCAATGCATCGGCACCATAGGCAACTACAGTAGGGTCGGTAATAAATATTTTGATAAAAAAGTCGGGAAAGATTACCAAAATCATTCCCACAACAAGCATTAAACCTGCATTAACCGCACCCGTAGCCCATACTGCACGTTCGGCACGTCGGGCATCGCCAGCACCAAGGCTCTGACCTACCAGTGTTGAAGCCGCATTGCTCAATCCCCAAGCTGGCAATAGCACAAATATAAGTACTCTGATTGATATGGTATACCCTGCTACCACCGAACTGCCAAACGATGCAACAATTCGCATCAGAAAAACCCAACTGGTAGTAACTATAAGGTTTTGAGCTGTTGCACCTATCGAAAGCCCAAGTAATCGCCATATAATTTTGGGAAAAATAAACATTTCCTTTACCGTCACTTTTATGCGGTTACGCCCATTGAGCAACAACCAGAATTGATAGAGCACACCTGTGCCTCGCCCACAAACGGTGGCTATAGCAGCTCCTTTAACACCCATATCGAGCCAAAAAATGAGAATTGGCGCTATAATTATATTAAGCAAATTTGCCAACCACAATACCCGCATAGCTACAGCGGCATCGCCCGCGCTACGAAATATAGCATTATTGACAAATAGCAGTATTAGTACCACATTTCCGCCCAGCATCCACTTTGTATATTCCCAACCTATCTCAACAACCTTATCTGAAGCGCCCATAAGTCGAAGCAAGTCTTTAGAATACAGTATAGCAGGTACCGCTATAACAAATGAAATGGCAACAGCAGCAACAATAGCCTGTACAGCCGATATCGATGCCAATCGATACTTTTTCTCACCAAACCGCCGCGATATAATAGCTGTAACACCCGTTGCCAAACCTAACCCCAATGCCATTACTATGGTCATAATCGATTCGGTAAGCCCTACAGCTGCCACAGCATCGGAGCCCAGATGCGACACATAAAAGATATCGACCACCACAAACACCGATTCCATGAGCACTTCGAGAACCATTGGTATCGAAAGCAATACAATTGCTTTGCGTAGCGGTCCTGTACTGAAATCCATCTCTGAGCCCGAGATAGCTTCCTTCAGTTCTTTGAAAAATGAGTATTTATTGCTTTTTACGTTTGTCATCTTAAATATGAAAGTATATAAAGATAGGGTTCAAAAAAGACACTAATATAGATTATTACATTAGTAGAATAATTTAATTTTGTATAAAAAGTAAATGATGAGAACACTTAAAATTCAAGATAGGAAATTAAATATAATTGAACAGTTAATAATACTGAATGATGACGATGTGTTTAAGCAAGTAGAAGATATAATAAATAATTCTCTTAATAGACCAATTATCTCAAAATTTTCGATGACAGAATTAAAGAATAGAGCTAAAAAGTCTAATGAAGAAATCAAAAACGGCAATTTAATTTCTCAAGAAGACATTGAAACACAATCACAATCTTGGTGATATGAAAGTTCAATGGACAAAATTTGCTTTGAGTTCTCTTTATGAGATATTTAAATTTTACAAAACAAATGTAAGTGTAACTATAGCTGTTAATATCAAAAATAGTATTTTAACCAGTACACGACAATTAGAAACGCATCCATTGTCTGGTGCAAAAGAGGAGTTACTTGAAGATTTAGAGGAAGATCATAGAAGTCTTGTACGTGGTAATTATAAGATAATTTATAAGATTCAAAATAGTAAAGTGATAATAACCGATATTTTCGATTCTAGACAAAGTCCTGATAAAATAAAAAGAAGTAAGAAGTAATTTCGTTGTATTTCAGTGTCTTTGTGTTTAAGACACAGCCTTTTCCTCGAACCATTTCCATAGTTTATCTTCTGGCACAGGTGCTACAATATCAATGGCTTGTTTGGTTACAGGATGGACAAGCTGTATACGGCGCGAATGTAGCCCTATGCTCCCATCGTCGAGGGTGCGGTTAAAGCCATACTTCAAATCGCCACGAATGGGGCAACCAATGTGTCCCAACTGCGCTCTTATTTGATGGTGGCGACCTGTCTGTAGGTCAATTTCTAAAAGAAAAAATGTATCGCTCTGGGCAATGAGTTTGTAACTCAATATTGCCAATTTTGAGTCTTTCACTTCCTTGTCGTAAGCAAAGGTTTTGTTTTTCTGACTGTTCCTGACAAGGTAATTGGTCAAAGTATCTTCATCCTTGGGTGGACGGTTTTTAACTATGGCCCAATAAGTCTTTTTGACCTCTTTGAGCTGAAACATTTCGTTGAGCCTTTCCAATGCTTTGCTTGTACGAGCCATAAGCACTGCACCACTTACCGGACGGTCTATCCGATGTGCTACACCCAGAAAAACCTCTCCGGGCTTATTGTATTTGTCTTTTATATATTGCTTTACAGTCTGCTCAAGCGACACATCGCCGGTCTTGTCGACTTGTACAATATCTCCGGCTCTCTTATTGATGGCTATGAGGTGGTTGTCTTCGAAAAGAACGTGGACAGTGAGCCGTGGACGGTGAGCCGTGGACAGTGAACCGTGGACTGTGGACCGTGAACCGTGGTCAGTAGACCGTGAACCGTGGACCGTGAACCGTGAACCGTGGACCGTGAACCGTGAACCGTGGACCGTGAACCGTGAACCGTGGACCGTGGACGGTGAACCGTGAACAGAAGTATGTAATTCTCGTTTTGAAGCGGCTATATTAGAATTTTGATTCTGAATATGTTGATTATTTTTTTTCAAATTTTACAATTTGTTTTTACCTAACTTTTCCGTATGGCTATATTTGTTTATACAATTCACGGTTCACAGTTCACGATTAACGATTCACGGTTCACAGTTCACAGTTCACGATTAACTTTCCACTGTTCACGTTTTTTTTAATACTCCTCTCTCTCGTTAGGAAAATCTCTCGTTTTAACATCGCTAATATAGTGGCGAACCGATTTGGTGATTTCGGTAAATAAATCGTTGTAGCGGCGCAAGAAACGTGGCGAAAATTCCTGATTAATACCCAACATATCGTGAAATACCAATACCTGTCCGTCGACATGGCGACCGGCTCCAATACCAATAATAGGTATTTTAACTTCATTGGCAACCTTTTTACCCAGCGACGAAGGTATTTTCTCGAGAACTATTCCAAAACATCCAAGTTCTTCGAGTAGCTTGGCATCTTCAATAAGCTTGTTGGCTTCTTCTTCCTCACGAGCACGCACCACATACGTTCCGTATTTATTGATCGACTGCGGCATAAGTCCCAAATGACCCATTATAGGTATACCGGCAGTAAGAATACGCTCTACCGATTCGCGAATTTCGCTCCCACCTTCCATTTTCACAGCACCGGCTCCGGTTTCCTTCATAATACGTATAGCCGAATGTAGCGCTTCTTTCGAATTGCCCTGATAAGTGCCAAATGGCAAGTCGCAAACAACCAAAGCTCGTTCAACAGCTCGTTTCACCGATGCTGCATGATAAATCATGTGCTCCAAAGTTATAGGTAATGTTGTCTCGAACCCAGCCATTACGTTCGAAGCCGAATCGCCAACTAAAATTATATCAATCCCAGCCTTATCAACTATTTTAGCCATCGAATAATCGTAACAAGTAAGCATCGAAATCTTTTCACCTCTTAGCTTCATTTCCTGAAGCGTGTGCGTGGTTACGCGTCTGATTATTTCTTTTGAATGTACTGACATAATAAAATTTATTTTGTGAATAGTGGACCGTGAATAGTGAACCGTGGACCGTAAAAGAACGATTCACGGATTACGGTTCACGGTTCACGGATTACGGTTCACGGATTACGGTTCACGGTTCACGGATTACAGTTCACGATTCACGGTTCACGGATTACAGTTCACGATTATTTAAAATATCGCTTTCGCTATCCTCTGAACATTATCTGAAAAACCATAAGTATAAAAGTGCAATACCGGAACATTATGTTTCATAAGCTCCTGACACTGCTTAATAGTCCATTCGATAGATACTTCCTTCACTTCAGCATTGGTCTGGCATTTTTCTAATGCGCTATAATAATCGCCGGGAATGGTGCAGGCAAAAATATGTGGAACCAGCTTTATATCGTTGAGCGTAGCCAATGGCTTGATACCCGGTATTATTGGAATAGTAATGCCAATGGCTCTACATTTTTCGACAAATGAAAAGAATTTCTGGTTGTCGAAAAACAACTGTGTAACAATATAATCGGCACCGGCATCGACTTTTTCCTTCAAATGCTTGAGGTCTACGTCCATATTGGGTGCTTCAATGTGTTTTTCGGGGTATGCTGCCACACCTATGCAAAAATCGGTTGGTGTAGGGTTTTTCAAACTTGGATCGAGGTAAATTCCTTTATTCATGTTTACTACCTGCTTTACAAGACTGGTAGTGTTGGCATGTCCACTTTTCTCGGGTATAAAATCGCGCTGTCCCTTAGGTGCATCGCCACGTAATAAAAGTAAGTTGTTCAAACCCAAGAAATGAAAGTCTATAAGCAAATCTTCGATATCGTCCATAGTGTGACCTCCACAAAGCAAATGCGGAACCACCATACGATTGTAACGAAACTTAATAGCCGCCGACAAAGCCACGTTTCCCGGGCGTTTGCGAACTATCTTTTTCTCCAACGAACCATCGGGACGAGGATTGAAGACCGTTTCGTGCTGGTGATAGGTAACATTGATATTGATGGGGTCGAACTCAATAAGCGGATCAATTGCTTTGTATATATCGTCAATACTGCGACCCTTCAATGGTGGTAACAATTCGAACGAAAAATGCGTTTTGTCCGTTTTTTTAATAATATCTATAACTTTCATATATTCATCTTTGATTGAAAGAAGCTTCAAAAGTAAGGTTTTATTACATAAAATTCAAAAATTCTTTTCTATGTTTTAATATTCAATATTTTAGCATTCATTGATTCATCATTTTTATTTTAATCCTTTTTTTGACTCTACTGCAAATATTATTTATATTTGTAAAAATGCAATAGAATGAGGGCGATAGAATTAAACTCAAAAACAGATAATAAAGGACATCTACACATTGATTATCAAACAAATCAATTAAATAGCAATGTTCGTGTATTAATTCTTGTAAACGACGACACTTCTGAGCTTGAAGATGAGAAACTTTGGCAATATTCTATTTCCAAAAATCCAGCTTTTGATTTTTTAAATGAACCTGAAGAAAATATTTATACATTGAATGATGGAGAGCCCTTTAATGAATAAATACTCCATTGTACTTGTTCCTTTTCCTTTTGATGATTTTTCTACTACAAAAGATAGACCAGCCTTATGTTTAACGAATGAAATTGGAACGTTTCAACATATTGTTATAGCTTTCATTTCGAGTAAAATTCCTATGGAATTAACTAAATTTGATGTCGTAATCGAGAAAGACTCTGACTTGTGGCAAGGCTCTGGTTTGTCTGTCAATTCTGTTATTCGATTACATAAGATTGTTACAATTCCTAAAACACTCATCAAAAGAAAGCTTGGAGTTATCAATAATTCAACTCAATCCACTATTAAAGAAAAGGTTATTTTATTGTTTGATAATTAAATCTCTATTGTCCGATTTAATAAATTGAGATGAGATTGCTCCCTACGGTCGAAATGACTTCCAGCAAATTGTCACTTTGGGAGGTGGTTGGTTTGCGGCAAAAGCCGCAAACCA
>CAMDBI010000002.1 GCA_945889005.1 Bacteroides fragilis | reverse complement strand
TTTACTACGACTATGCTCAATATTTCAAGGTTTTTACACAAAATCTCAAAAGTTATTAACAAAATGGTAAAAAGTGTTGTATTGTGGTAAGATGTGGTGAAATTTTGTATACTTTTACACATTAATAACTTACATCACAAATGGCAACTTTTATAGGCGATTATACCTGCAAGTTCGACGACAAAGCACGTGTAATGCTTCCTTCGGCATTTAAAAAACAAATGCCTGCAGAAGCCCGCGATACCTTTGTGGTTAAGAAAGATATATACGAAAACTGTCTGGTTCTTTTTCCGCTCGACGAATGGGAACGTCAGGTGAGTCTTATCAGGCAAAATCTTAATCCATACAATAAAGAACACAACGCATTTTTACGAGGTTTTTACAAAGGCACTGCCGAGGTAACGCTCGATACAACCAATCGTTTGCTTATTCCAAAGCGCCTGCTCGACGAAGCAGGAATCGACAAAGAAGCTATTATGGCTGGTCAAGACGGTAAAATTGAGATTTGGGCAAAAGATCGCTACGAATCTATTAGTATTGGCAGCGACTTTGCGCAATTGGCCGAAAAGATAATGGGTAATCTTCAAAAAGCCAATGAATTATGAAGTACCATGAACCTGTAATGTTGAGCGAGTGTATAGAAGGACTAAATATAAAGCCCGATAGTATTATTGTCGACTTAACCTTTGGTGGCGGAGGACACTCAAGAGAAATTCTGAAGTACCTCACAACCGGAAAGCTTATCGCGTTCGATCAGGACGAAGATGCCAAAGCCAATGTTATTGACGATAAGCGTTTTGTATTTGTGCAGCACAATTTTCGTTTTCTTTCTCATTTTCTCAAGTACCATGGCATCGAAAAAGTCGATGGAATATTAGCAGATTTGGGTATTTCGTCGCATCATATCGATAGTCCCGAACGTGGGTTTTCATTTAGGTTCGATGGCGATCTCGATATGCGCATGAATCAAAGCGCTCCCCTTACGGCTTCTCAAATAATCAATACGTACAGCGAAGAGAGTCTGTGCAAGCTTTTTAACGATTATGGTGAAATAAAAAATGCTCGTAAGTTAGCATCGGTAATTGTCCAAAACAGAAAATCTCAACCCATCGAAAGTACTCAGCAATTGGCCCAATGCACTCGTTTTCTTGTGCCTAAAGCTATTGAAAATAAATATTTGGCTCAAATGTTTCAGGCGCTGCGCATTGAAGTAAATAATGAGCTCGAAAGCCTTAAAGAAGTGCTTTTTCAAACAGCAGAAGTTTTGAATCCTTCGGGAAGGCTGGTAATTATGACATATCATTCGCTCGAAGATCGATTGGTAAAAAACTTTATAAAATCGGGCAATTTCGATGGTAAGCTTGAAAAGGACTTTTATGGAAACATTCAAACTCCTTGGAAGTCTATAAATAAAGGTGTTACAGTTCCTTGCGATGATGAGTTGACTTCAAACAACCGATCGCGAAGTGCTAAGCTACGAATTGCCGAATTGTTGGATAAATGAAAGAGAAAGACAATATCGATTTTGTTGACTCGAAAGCCGAACAAGCCGAAAAGATTGAGCTAAAGAAAAATTCGATTAAAGAATATATCAACGGCTCTTTTGTTGCTAAGCAGCTGTTCGGCAAGCAATTGCGATTTGTTGTTTTTTGTACAATATTAATGGTAATATATATTGCCAATAAGTTTCATGCTGAATATACGCTTCGCAACAATGTGCGTTTGCAAGATGAGGTAAACGAACTTAGAGCCGAGTCGATAACTACTGCTGCTGAACTTATGTTTATGAGCAGGCAATCGCAGGTTTTTAGAATGGTACAAGAGCAGGGGCTCGAACTCAAAGAGTCGAGAGTGCCGCCGAAAATGATAAAATAATTACTAATGACTAATTACTAATGAAAAACACAAATAATATAACAATGTCGTTTAGTTAACATTCTTCTTTTTTACCTCCATTCCCTAAAGGGGTGATAATGAAGTCCCCTTTAGGGGATTTAGGGGTAATTAAAAAGTTGATATTTCTTAACTAAACGACACAAATAATATAATGTAGTTGAATTCTTGTGAGTTAATTGTTTTTTTCAACTTTCAACTTTCAACTTTTCAACTTTCAACTATTTTAAATTGAATATAAAAAAGGACATATTGTGGCGTGTAGCACTGGTGTATTTTTCGCTGGTGTTGTTGGGATTGTCTATTGTTGCTCGCATAGTGTACCTACAATTTGTCGAAGTTGGCGAATTGACCAAGAAAGCCAAAAAGCTTTCGATGAAAAACATGGAAATTGAGCCCAACCGTGGCGATATACTCGCTACCGACGGTCGTTTGTTGGCTACAGCAGTGCCATACTACGAAATACGAGTAGATGTGAGTGCTAGCAATATAAAAAATAGTTTGTTCTTTGAAAAGATTGATTCACTGTCGATGTGCTTGTCGCGCTTGTTTGACGATAAACCTGCATCGCAATACCGACGTGAACTTACCAATGCACGACGACAAGACCAACGCTATTATTTGCTCAAACGCAAAGTCGATTTTGAAGAACTTAAAAGAATGCGGAAATTCCCCATTTTTAGGCTTGGTAAATACAAAGGAGGTTTTATTGCCATTCAAACAAATGTGCGTTTTCAGCCTTATGGCAACATGGCAGCACGCACCATTGGCTATTTGAGCCGCAGCGAAGAAAATATAATGGTTGGAATCGAGGGTTCGTTTAACGACGACCTAAAAGGCGTTAAGGGAATGCGTCTTATGCAGCGTATTCCAGGCAATGTTTGGATGCCAATATACGACGAAGATGAAGTAGAGCCCAAGGATGGCTATGACGTGGTAAGTACACTCGATGTTGATATTCAGGATGTTGCCAATGCTGCTTTAATGAGGCAATTGCAATTGCAAGGAGCCCATCATGGTGCAGCCATTCTAATGGAGGTAAGCACAGGCGATGTTAAGGCAATCGTAAACTTAGAGCGCGACAAAGACAACAACTATCGCGAATTTTACAATTATGCTATTGGCGAAAGTACCGAACCTGGTTCTACAATAAAGCTTGCAACCCTTATGGCAGCTATGGAAGATGGGTTTATTGGTATTGACGATACTATTAATACAGGCAAAGGAGTTTTTAAGGTGTACGACAAAGAAATTAAAGACCACGAAGAAGGGGGCTATGGTATTCTTACCGTTCAGCAAATACTTGAGAACTCATCAAATATCGGTGTAGCAATGATTGTGCAGCGCCACTATGGCAACAATCCTCGAAAGTTTGTCGACAGATTGTACGATTTTGGATTAAACAAACAACTGGGTCTTCAACTAAAAGGCGAAGGATTGCCCGAAATAAAATATCCGGGCGATAAACAATGGTCTGGAGTGTCGTTGGCTCAAATGTCTTACGGATATGAACTTAGACTTACGCCTATTCAAATTCTTGCATTTTACAACGCGGTTGCCAATCATGGGAAAATGGTAAGACCTCGGTTTGTCAAAGAATTGCGGTATCATGGCAAGTTGGTCAAATCGTTTGAGGTAGAAGTCATAAAATCGTCGATTGCATCATCGTCGACCTTGAAAAAAGCCGGAAAGATGCTCGAAGGCGTTGTTGAAACAGGTACTGCACTTAATTTAAAAAGTGCAAGCTATAAAATTGCAGGCAAAACAGGTACTGCTCAGTTGGCTAAAGGGAACAAAGGTTATCGTCAAAATGCAATGATAAGTTACCAAGCCTCATTTGTAGGCTATTTCCCGGCCGACAATCCAAAGTACTCTTGCATAGTTGTTGTAAATGCTCCGTCAAATGGGGTGTATTATGGCAATGTGGTAGCGGGTTCGGTTTTCAAAGAAATTGCCGATAAGGTGTATGCTACCAAATTTGAATTGCACGATCAAGTGCTCAAGGGCAAACGAAGCCTCAAGAATACGGCTCCTTACATGAAAAATGGAAATTGGAATCAAACCGAATATGCTATGGACGAACTTGGTATTGATTACAACGAAGTGCAGAATATTAAAAGCGATTGGGTGATTGCCAAGTACGATAGTGCTGAGATTTTAATTGCTAACAAAAAGGTAGTACAAAGTTTAGTGCCCGATGTAACAGGAATGGGGGTCAAAGATGCTGTTTTTTTAATAGAAAATGCAGGTATGAGAGTAGCATTTAATGGATTTGGCAAAGTGTTGCGTCAATCGGTTATGCCCGGATCGAGAGTTATGAAGGGCGGAACTGTGGCGTTAACAATGAGTAATTAATTACTAATTACTAATGACTAATGACTAATAAAAAAGGAATAGAATATAAATTTTTTTAATCGTTAATAAAACTTCGGGTTTCGGATGCCGATTAAAAAGTTTCAAAGTTAAGAGATGATGAAAATAGTAGATATTATAAAAGGTACAAATACTTCTGTTGTTAAAGGGAACGAAAACACTGAAGTGGTTGACATTTGTTTTGATTCGCGACAAGTGAAATCGGGTTCTATGTTTGTGGCTATAGCTGGAACGCAGTCCGATGGGCATTTGTATATTTCAAAGGCAATCGAAAATGGTGCTGTGTCTATTGTTTTTCAGAACCAACCGGAGCAGTTAGCCGAAAATATTGCATGGATTAAAGCTGCCGATTCGGCCGAAGCACTCGCATTGCTTTGTTCGAACTTTTACGACAATCCGTCTTGCAAATTAACACTTGTTGGTGTAACAGGCACCAATGGCAAAACTACTACTGCAACACTTTTGTATCGTTTGTTTAAGAAACTTGGTTATAGGGTTGGGCTTATTTCGACAGTTGTTTACTATGTCGACGACAAATCGTATGAAGCCACACATACAACTCCCGATCCGTTGCAGCTCAACCGACTTATGGCCGAAATGGTCGAAATAGGTTGCGAATATTGCTTTATGGAGGTCAGTTCTCATTCAATTGAGCAAAAACGTATTGCTGGTCTCGATTTCGATGGAGCCATTTTTTCCAATATAACACAAGATCATCTCGACTTTCACCTTACGTTCGACAATTATATAAAAGCAAAAAAGCAACTTTTCGATAAACTCAAACCCGAGGCATTTGCATTGGTCAATGTCGACGATCGCAATGGTCGTGTAATGGTTCAGAATACAAAGGCACGTGTTAAATCTTATGCAATTCGTTCGTTGGCAGATTATAAGGCAAAATTGATCGAAAGTCATTTTGAAGGCATGCAGATAAGCATCGAAAATACAGAACTTTGGGCAAACCTCATTGGCGAGTTCAATGTATATAACTTGTTGTCAATATACTCTGCTGCAAGACTTTTGGAACAAGACAAAGAAGAAGTTTTAAAAATTATAAGCAGCTTGCACGAAGTAAGCGGGCGTTTTGAGACCGTTCGTTCAAGCAAAGGTATTACTGCCATAGTTGACTATGCTCATACCCCCGATGCACTCGAAAATGTACTTAGCACCATTCATGGCATTCGTAAGGGCAACGAACAGATTATTACCGTAGTTGGTGCAGGTGGCAATCGCGACAAAGGCAAACGCCCCATAATGGCCAGGATTTGTGTTGAATTGTCGGACAAGGTCATTGTTACATCGGACAATCCGCGCAACGAAGAGCCGCAAGACATTATCAACGATATGTTGGTGGGAGTAGACAAACAACATCAAAGTAAAACATTGGTAATAGTAGACCGTCGAGAAGCCATTAAAACAGCAGTAATGCTGGCTCGTGATGGCGATATTGTGCTTGTAGCCGGCAAAGGGCACGAAACATATCAGGATATAAAAGGTGTGAAGCATCATTTTGACGATAAAGAGGAATTGAAAAATATAATGTGAAAATGTCGAATGTGAAAATTTGAAAATGATGGAAAACAAAGAAAATGTAATACTTCAAAAAACTTTTGATTTTGCACTTGATATTATAGATTTCTGCGAAAAACTTGAAGAGCAGAAAAAATATGTTATATCAAACCAACTTCTAAAATCTGGAACTTCAATAGGTGCTAATGTTCGTGAAGCCCAATCAGCAGAAAGCAAGGTTGACTTTATCCACAAAATGAAAGTGTCGGAAAAAGAACTTGAGGAAACTGAATACTGGCTATTATTATGTAAGCATTCAAAGAAGTATCCATTTGATGATAATTTAGAAATAAAACTGAATGAAATAAAAAAGATTTTAGCAAAAATAATAGTAACATCAAAAACTAATTTAACCCGCAACTGACATTTGCAAATTATCACATTTGTCATTTGCACATTTGAATTAACATGCTTTACCACTTATTCACATATCTAGACGAGTGCTGCAACATACCTGGTGCTGGAATGTTTCAGTATATATCATTTAGAGCAGCTTTAGCTGCTATTACATCATTGGTTGTTGCTCTAATCTTTGGTAAGCGCATCATTCGTTTTTTGCAGAAACAGCAAATTGGTGAAGAGATACGAAATCTAGGGCTCGAAGGTCAGATGCAGAAAAAGGGGACTCCTACAATGGGAGGGATCATTATTATTTCTTCTATTGTTATTCCTACTCTCTTATTTGCTAATTTAACAAACGTGTATGTCATCTTAATGCTTATAACCACATTGTGGCTGGGCTTTATAGGTTTTTTGGACGATTATATTAAGGTTTTCAAAAAAAATAAAGAGGGACTTGCAGGTAGGTTTAAGATTGCCGGTCAGGTAAGTCTCGGTCTTATAGTTGGAATTACTTTACTAACTAACGACAATGTAATAGTTCGTGAAGCATCTGTAATAGAAGGTAAAGCTATAACAGCTTATACCGACTCTTCGTTATTAGCTTCGTCGGGCAATGTTACTGCATATAACGATGTAAAATCGACCAAAACAACCATACCTTTTATTAAAAACAACGAGTTTGACTATGCTTGGCTAGTGTGGTTTACTGGCGAAAACGCAAAATATTGGAAATGGGTGGTTTTTATATTCGTTGTAATTCTAATAATTACAGCTGTTTCGAATGGAGCTAACTTAACCGACGGAATCGATGGTTTGGCAACTGGTACTTCGGCAATTATTGGTACTACATTGGGCATCTTGGCATATCTGTCGGGCAATATTATATTTGCCAAGTATCTCAATATTATGTATATGCCAAATGTGGGAGAGTTGGTGATTTTTGCAAGTGCTTTTATTGGCGCTACTGTCGGATTTCTATGGTATAACTCATACCCGGCGCAGGTATTTATGGGCGATACCGGCAGTTTGGCATTAGGCGGAATTATTGCTGTATTTGCAATAATCATTCGAAAAGAGCTTCTTATACCAATTCTTTGTGGAATATTTTTAGTAGAAAGTTTGTCGGTAATGATACAGGTTAGTTACTTTAAATATACCAAGCGAAAATACGGAGAAGGACGAAGGGTATTTCTTATGGCACCTTTGCACCATCATTATCAGAAAAAAGGATACCCCGAACCCAAAATCGTTACGAGGTTTTGGATTATTGGTATTCTGCTTGCAATTATTACAGTAATAACATTAAAAATCAGATAAAAGAAAGATGTTTATTGAATATTGAAGAATTCTTTCATAAGTAATTTGTAATTAGTCATTAGTAATTTATATATCATGGGAAAAAGAATAGTCGTACTCGGTTCAGGAGAAAGTGGTGCAGGAGCAGCTGTTTTGGCAAAAACCAAGGGTTTCGATGTATTTGTGTCGGACAAAGGAGTAATTGCAGCAAAGTATAAAGACCTTCTTAATCTATACAATATACCATTTGAAGAAGGGCATCATACCGATGCGCTAATTCTCAATGCCGATGAAATTATTAAAAGTCCCGGTATACCCGAAACGGCGCCTATTGTTCAACAAGCAAGAGTTTCCACAAAGGTTATTTCGGAAATAGAGTTTGCTGCGCGTTATACCAAGGCTTATATGGTTTGTATAACCGGTAGCAATGGCAAAACTACCACCACCTCGCTCATTTATCACATGATGAAAAAAGCAGGACTCAATGTTGGTTTAGGTGGAAACATTGGCAAAAGCTTTGCATTGCAGGTTGCAACCGAGGAGTTTGATTATTATGTGCTTGAAATTAGTAACTTCCAGCTCGAAGATATGTATGAGTTTCGGGCCGATATAGCCATATTGCTCAATATTACGCCCGATCATCTCGATCGTTACAATTACGATCTTCAGAAGTATGTCGATGCCAAATTTCGAATTACTCAAAACCTTACAGAGGATCAGTATTTTATTTATTGTTCAGACGACGAAATTACCATTCGGGAATTAGAAAAAATTGTGCTCCGCGCGCAGCAATTGCCTTTTACTATTGAGCAAACTCGCCAAAATGGAGCTTTTGTAATGAATAACAGCATTCAAATAGAGTTTGGCGAAACGGAGTTTTCTATGTCGATCGACGAATTGGCTCTTAAGGGAAAACACAATACTTACAACTCTATGGCTGCTGGCATAACCGGCAATATTTTAAAAATTAGAAATGAAGTAATTCGCGAAGCTTTGAGTGACTTTGTTGGGGTCGAGCATCGTTTGGAATTTGTAACAAAAGTTAATGGTATAGATTTTATCAACGATTCGAAAGCTACCAACGTTAATTCGGTTTGGTATGCCCTCGAATGTATGAACTCTCCTGTAGTTTGGATTGCTGGTGGTCAGGACAAAGGCAACGATTATGTAGACCTAAACGAGTTGGCAAAAAGTAAAGTAAAAGCTTTGGTATGCTTGGGAAAGGACAATAGCAAGCTTCAAAAGGCTTACGAAGGATTGATTCCGATTATAGTCGATTGCAAATCGATGAAAGATGCTGTAAATGCTGCTTACAAGATCGCTAAGAAAGGCGATACTGTTCTTCTTTCTCCGGCTTGTGCCAGTTTCGATTTGTTCGACAATTACGAAGACCGAGGTCGTCAGTTTAAAAAATACGCTAAAGAGCTTTAGATAATGACTAATTACAAATGACAAAAAGTAATAATATGTACGAGTTCACTATCCACTATCCACTTTTCACTTCTCACTAAACACTATTCACTGTTCACTATTTTAATATGTTTGAGAAAATAAAAAAAAATATCAAAGGCGACAAAGTTATCTGGGGAGTTATTATTGGGCTTACTATATTCTCATTGTTGGCTGTTTATAGCTCAACGGGCTCGTTGTCGTACCGCCGTCATGGGGGTAGTATGATTTATTTTTTATTCAAACAATCATTTTTTCTTGGAATTGGATTGGTTTCTATATATGCAATACACCTGATACCCTATAAATACTTTTTAAAGCTTTCGCAAATTTTGCTTTTTATCTCTGTGCCGCTGCTGCTTTTTACTTTAGTAATGGGTACATCGCTCAACTCAGCAGCACGTTGGCTTACAGTACCTGGTTTAGGAATTACCATTCAGACTTCCGATTTTGCAAAACTGGCTTTAGTTATGTATATAGCGCGAGTATTGTCGTTAAAACAAGAGAATATAAGCAGTTTTAAAGAAGCATTTTTACCAATAATTATACCGGTTGTAATAATTTGCGGGCTCATATTGCCGGCAAACCTTTCGACAGCCCTTATGGTAGGTGTTGTAAGCATCATTTTGATGTTTATTGGTCGTATACCAATTAAATATATCATGTTGGTAGTAGGCGTTGGTGCTGCTTTTCTGGTAATATTTGTTTTAATTGCACCGTATTTGAATCTCGATGGACGTATGGGTACCTGGAAGAGCCGTATCGAGAACTTTGCAGGAGGAGGCTCCGACGACGACAACTTTCAAGCCGAACAATCCAAAATTGCAATAGCTACAGGAGGAATATTGGGTAAAGGGCCCGGAAATAGCGTTCAAAGAAATTTTCTTCCGCACCCTTATTCCGATTTTATTTATGCCATTATTGTCGAAGAATATGGCATGATTGGTGGCATATTGGTGCTGGCTCTTTATTTATATCTGCTTTTTAGGGCAGGCACTATTGTCCGAAAGTGCGATCGTACCTTTCCGGCTTTTTTAACCATTGGACTCTCGGTAATGCTCGTGTTTCAGGCTATGATCAATATGGCTGTTGCTGTAAACTTGTTTCCTGTTACCGGACAAACCTTGCCATTGGTTAGTATGGGCGGTTCGTCGCTCTTGTTCTCGAGTGCAGCTTTTGGCATTATACTTAGTGTAAGCCGCGAATTGGAAAAAGAGAAAGTTGCTGAAACTGCTATTGAAGCGAATTCTACTAATGAAGAAAAACCAAAGACAAACAATAATAATACTATTGAAGAACCTGTTTCAAGAGAAATTTAACAAGATTAATATTCAATGAGTAAAAGATATATTATAAGTGGAGGAGGTACAGGAGGTCATATATTCCCTGCTATTTCTATTGCCAATGCCATCAAAAAGCTCGATCCTACAGCAGAAATTCTTTTTGTTGGTGCTCAAGACCGAATGGAGATGCAGAAAGTACCTGCTGCTGGATACGAAATTGTTGGTTTGCCTATTGTGGGCATTACTCGTTCATTTACAATGAAAAACTTTAGCGTTCCTTTTAAGCTTATAAAAAGTATTTTTAAGGTTCGAAATGTTATTAAAAAATTTAAACCCAATGCAGTAATCGGTGTTGGTGGCTATTCGAGTGGGCCAACATTGTGGACTGCCAATTTGATGGGCATTTCAACATTCATTCAGGAACAAAACTCGTATGCAGGACTTACCAATAAACTATTGGCCCAAAAAGCAAAAAGAATTTTCGTAGCATATAGTGGTATGGATGTTTTTTTTCCAAAGTCAAAGCTCATGTTGGCAGGCAATCCGGTTCGCCAAAACTTGGAAATTCTTAATGTTACTAAACAAGAAGCGTTAAATTATTTTGGTTTAGATAACAGCAAAAAAACAGTTCTTGTCATTGGCGGAAGCCTCGGAGCTCGCACACTGAACAATAGCTTAGTTTCTAATTTCGAATTACTTGCCAAATCGGGCATACAGCTAATTTGGCAATGTGGTGGTTATTACCATTCATGGGCTCAGGAAAAAATGACTAGTTACAGTGCTCATAACATTAGATTATACGATTTTATTTCGCGTATGGATTTAGCCTATTTCATTTCAGATTTAGTGATATCGCGTTCTGGAGCAAGTAGTATTTCAGAGCTTTGCATTGTTGCAAGACCTTCAATACTGGTGCCTTCGCCCAATGTTGCAGAAGATCATCAAACCAAAAATGCAATGGCACTGGTAAGTAAAGAGGCGGCTGTAATGATTACAGATCGTGAGGCTTCGCAAAAACTTATTAAAGAAGCCATTTTACTTGTCGAAAATAAAGAAAAATGCAACATGCTTACTCAAAACATTTCAAAACTTGCACTCAGAAACTCGGCCGAAAATATTGCTAAAGAAATTATAACAATTACTAATTACTAATGACTAATTACAAATTACAAATGAATAATAATAATAGTCTTAAGTCTTTTTGTCTCAAATCTCAAATCTCAAATCTCAAATCTATTGTCTCATATCTAAAATCTAAATTGCTATGAACTTCGAAAAAATTAAACATGTGTATTTAATTGGTATTGGAGGTATAGGAATGAGTGCCCTTGCCCGATATTTCAACATACAAGGCATGCATACGGCTGGTTACGATCGCACGCCAACTCCTCTTACCGACGAATTGGTGAGCGAAGGAATAGAAATTCACTTCGAAGATAAGCCAACATTGATTCCTGGCGATATGCTGTCGCAAAAGGAAAGTACTATGGTTATTTATACTCCGGCAATTCCGCCAAATCACTACGAATTCAATTATTTTATTGAGCGCGAATACCTTATTCTTAAACGTGCCGAGGTTTTAGGAAAAATATTTTCGGGCAAAAAGGGTGTAGCCATTGCAGGAACTCACGGCAAAACAACAACTTCGACCATGGTTTCGCATTTGTTGAAATCGTCGCACCTCGATTGCAATGCTTTTTTAGGTGGTATTTCGAAAAACTACAATAGCAACTTGCTTCTGTCTGCCAGTAGCGAATACATTGTTGCCGAAGCCGACGAGTTCGATCGCTCTTTTTTGAAGTTATTTCCCTATTTGGCTATCATTACTTCGGTCGATGCCGATCATCTCGATATTTATGGCTCAAAAGAGGAGGTGCTAAAAACGTTTAATCTTTTTGCCCGTCAAATAAGCGAAAATGGAATATTGATTTACAAAAAGGGTATTGAACTACCTTTAGAAGGTATTACCAAAATTCATACTTTTACTTATTCCATTACTGAAGAGGCCGATTTTTATCCGATCAACATAAGCATGCAAGATAGTTTGTTTCATTTCGATTTGGTTACACCTATTGGGCCAATAAAAGATTTGGTTTTAGGTTTGCCCGGTAAAATGAACCTCGAGAATGCAACTGCCGCTGCCGCAGCTGCTTATTTGTTGGGAATTCACGATGAAGACATGCGCAAGGCATTGGCTACATTTAGTGGAGTAAAGAGGCGTTTCGATTATCAATGTCGTACAAAGGATTGTATATATATCGACGATTACGCGCACCATCCCGAAGAACTTATGGCTTGTATAACCTCAGCTCGTGGCGTTTTCCCCGATAAGAAAATTACAGGTATATTTCAACCTCATCTTTACTCACGAACAAAAGATTTTGCCGATGGTTTCGCGCAAAGCCTTAGTCTGCTCGACGAAGTAATTCTGCTCGATATTTATCCGGCTCGCGAATTGCCTATCGAAGGGGTTAGTTCTGAAATGATTTTTAAAAATATTACCTGCAATGAAAAAACACTTTGTTCAAAACCTCAGTTAATGGATATTTTAAAAGGTAAAAAATTCGAAATACTCATAACAATGGGAGCTGGCGATATAGATGCTTTTGTGCCAGAAATTAAACAATTACTAATGACAAATTACTAATTACTAATGAAAAATAGAATATCAAATTTCTTATTGTCTAATATCTAATATCTCACATCTTTTTGTCAAGTTTATGAAGAAATTTAAAAACATACTCATTTGGCTTTTGATTGCAACTTATCTGATTGTTATATTGGGTTTTGTTGCATCGAAGCGCGAAAAGATGGTGTGTAATGCATTTGAAATCAGCATTTCGAACGAAAAGCTCAATAAATTTATTAGTAAAGAAGAAGTTGCAAGTATTCTTTCAAAGTACAAAAATCAAAGTGTTGGAACTCCGATTGACCAAATCAATACTTTTGTGGCAGAGGAGTTGCTTCAACATCATCCTGCCGTAAAGCGAGCCGATGTTTATACCACTGTCGATGGGAAACTCAATGTTTATATAAAACAGCGAAGGCCAATTCTGAGAGTTATTACACGAGGAATGCAAAATTACTATATCGACGAAAATGGAGAAATAATTCCGCGACTCAAACAATTTGCAGCATTTACAGTGGTTGCCAATGGCAATATTGCCGAAACATTCAATCCATGGACTACCAAGACACTTTTTCCAGACAAGCGCGACAGTGTGGTGATGAAAAAATGCATTGTTCACGATTTGTTCAAAGTGGCGCAATTTCTCGACAATAGTACTTTCTGGAATGCTCAAATTCAACAAATATATGTAAACTCTAAGCAGGACATGGTTTTAATTCCAAGGGTTGGCTCTCACTTAATAGTGATAGGCAATGCCGATAGCCTTGAATATAAATTTGACAAATTACGAGCCATGTACAGGGCTTTTAACGAAATAGGATGGAACAACTATCATACCTTAAACCTAAAATACAGTAACCAAATTATTTGTACAAAACGTTAATTATTATAGATATGACAACAAATGACAACATTGTAGCAGCAATCGACATTGGAACCACTAAAATTGTGACTATTGTCGGCCGATTGAACGACAACAAAAAACTTGAAGTACTTGGTTTGAGTCGTCAGGATTCAACAGGAGTTAAACGTGGGGTAGTTCAAAATATTGACGAAACAGTAGCTTCAATTGCACAAACAATCGACGAAGTTGAAAAACAATCGGGACTTAAAATGTCCGAAGTGTTTGTTGGTATTGCAGGCCAGCACATTCGTAGTATCAAAAATCGCGGATATATTAACCGCAATAGCGTTAACGACGAGATTACTCGCGCCGATATTGCCAATCTTATCAACGATATGTACAAAATACCTATCGAAATTGGTGAAGAAATTATTCATGTGATTCCTCAGAGTTTTATAGTCGACAATGAACCAGGTATCAAAAATCCGGTAGGAATGCTAGGTCGTAGGCTCGAAGCCAATTTTCATATTGTAATTGGTCAGGTTACATCGGCCAAGAACTCCGAAAAGTGTGTCAATCGCTGTGGACTCGATGTTAAATCGCTTATGCTCGAGCCCCTTGCTTCGGCTGCCGCTGTATTAACTCCCGACGAGATTGAGGCTGGAGTTGCTTTGGTCGATATAGGTGGTGGTACAACCGACCTTGCTGTCTATTACGACGATGTATTGCGCCATACGGCTGTGATTCCGTTTGGAGGCAATGTTATTACCAAAGATATTAAAGAAGGTTGTGCAATTCTTCAACGTCAAGCCGAGTTACTAAAAGTTCAATATGGCTCTGCTCTTGGCGATCTTGCACCTGCCGATAAAGTGGTTTCTATACCCGGAATTGCTGGTCGCGAACCTAAGGAAATATCGTTTAGTAATTTGGCGTATATTATCCAATCGCGTATGGAAGAAATTCTCGATGCAGTTTGTTTCGAAATCGAAAACTCGGGCTATATGGATAAACTTAGTGCCGGAATCGTTGTAACTGGCGGCGGTGCTTTGCTTCGACACTTACCACAGTTGGTCAAATTCAAAACGGGCATGGATGTTCGTATCGGATACCCCAACGAACACCTCAGTATCGATGCATATTCCGATATTAATCACCCTATGTATTCTACTGCAATAGGTCTTATACTGAAAGGATATGAGCATTATGCCGAAAAAAATGAAAAACCTGCAGGTGCTATTCATCCCGATGCCGGAAATGCTAAAGAAGTGATTTTTGACCAGCCTAAAATTGAAGTCCCAAAGGCGGCTGATGAAATCGTTATTGAAAAACCAATGCATAACTTCGAAACCATTGTGGAACAAAATACTGAGCAAAAACCGCTGCTTACAAAATCAAAACCAAGTATATTTGCATCGATCAAACGAACGTTTAATGATATTTTCGAAGAAGACGAAAGTGTGAAAATGTAATAAACAGACAAAAAGAAATAAGATAATAGATGTGAGACTAATAGATAATAGACTAAAAGATGTGAGACTAGTATCTACATTTTTTTGTCTAAAATCTATTTTCTATAATCTCATATCAAAAAGTCTCATATCTCATATCTAAAAGTCTAAAAATCTCATTTATATGAAAGAAGATTTAATTCATTTCGACATTCAGCAGCACCGCAACTCCATTATTAAAGTTCTTGGTGTTGGCGGCGGGGGCAGCAATGCAATTAATTATATGTACCGACAAGGTATTAAAGATGTTGACTTTGTAGTGTGTAATACCGATGCTCAGGCTTTGGCAAATAGTCCTGTTCCAATAAAGATACAACTTGGCAACACACTCACCGAAGGTCGAGGTGCTGGCAATAAGCCTACTGTTGGACGCGAAGCTGCTATTGAAAACGTACAAGACATTGTCGATATTCTCGAAGGCAATACCAAAATGGTTTTTATTACAGCCGGAATGGGTGGAGGTACCGGTACAGGGGCTGCGCCTATTATTGCAAAGGCTGCAAAAGAAATGGGTTTGCTTACTGTGGGTATTGTTACACTTCCTTTTCGATGGGAAGGGCAAATAAGGCTCAATCAGGCTATTGAGGGTTTGAATGAACTCAAAAATCATGTCGATTCTTTATTAGTTATTCACAACGAAAAGTTGCGCGAAATATATGGCGATCTGAAAATTTCAGAAGCATTTTCGAAGGCCGACAATATACTTGCTTCGGCTGCAAAAGGTATTGCCGAGATTATTACGGTACATGGCTATGTCAATGTCGACTTTGCCGATGTGCAAACCGTAATGCAAAACAGTGGTGTTGCCATTATGGGTTCTGCAACTGCCGAAGGCGAAAATCGCGCTATCGATGCTATTCAGCAAGCCCTAAACTCGCCTTTGCTCAACAACAACGATATTAAAGGAGCTAAAAATATTCTTCTCAACATTACTTCTGGCGCCGAAGAGGCTACCATGGACGAAGTGGGTATTATTACCGATTTTGTAACCAGTGCAGTTGCAAAAGACTCGCTTATGATATGGGGGACTGGTTTTGATGCAAGTCTCGAAAATAAACTTTGTGTAACAATTATTGCAACAGGTTTCGAAGCTAATTCTATACCCGAATTATATAATCACAAACGCACTGCCGATCGAGTCCCATTGAGCGAAAATCCATTGAAAGCTCAGTCGGGCGTAAGAGTTAGTGGTAAAAATAAAGAAACTCATATTTTACAAGACAGTTCGTCGTCGGGTCAACGATTGATTGAGTTTGAAAATCTTTCTACTGTAAATGCTTCGTTGCAACAAACAAACAAAGAATCGGAAAAGAACGACAATTTTGAAATTACAGTTAAGCGGAGCAATGCAGCCGATTCGCTCAACAAAATGTCAAAATATCAGTCGAAAAACAATGATATTTCGTCAGGTAATTTTTCTGATAGTAGTATAGTGGAAAATCTCGAAAATCAACCGGCATTTATTCGTAAAAAAATTCCTGGTATGAACAACCAGTCTTCTGCAAACTCTTCGAGCGAAGAAATTTCGCGCTATTCTTTGGTCGACGACGACGCAAAAATGATTAAAATTCGTCAGGAAAATTCTTATTTACACGACAATGTTGATTAACCTTAAATATCGCAAAACTTTTCTACAAAAAAAGTAGTAGAACTATTTTAAAAACACTAATTTTGACATAAATCAAAACAAAAAACTCACGGTTTACAGAGTTAAAGGGGAGCGCTTTCGAAAGGGAGCGCTTTTTTTATGATTTCGAACGACGGTTTATTTCATCGCGAACTTTCGAAGCCTTTTCGTAATCTTCCATTCGAACAGCTTCTTCAAGCTGTGTTTTAAGATCGTCGATTGAAACCGATTTCAATGAATCGGAAGCTGTATGCTTTTCTTCTTCATACGCTTTCGGAGTAGTGGTTTTTGCTGTTTTCGATTCTTTTTCGAATTCCAACACAATTCCCGAACGATCCAATATTTCTTCTGTCGTAAAAATTGGACATTTAAAGCGTAATGCCAAGGCAATGGCATCCGATGTGCGCGAGTCGATATTTACTGTGCTTTTACCATCGAAACATGTCAAGCTCGAATAGAATATTCCTTCTTCAAGTTTATATATATTTACTTCTATAAGTTCGATTTTAAATGCCAACGCAAAATTGAAAAACAAGTCGTGAGTCAACGGCCTTGGAGGATTGAGTCCCTCTAATTGAATAGCAATGGCTTGTGCTTCGAATCCTCCAACTATAATCGGAATTCTTCTGTCGCCTTTTTCTTCGGTAAGTACAAGTGCATAAGCCCCAGACTGGGTTTGACTGTACGATATACCCAACACATTTAATTTAACTTTGCTCATAAAAATAAATAGCAGCTATGCTTAATACAAACCTATGCGAATTTTCGCATAATTGCAATATTTGTTTATAAAATATAAATATATAAAAAAGTTTTAAGAATACCTTATTGAATCTATAGGATTTAATCGCGAAATTACCATTGAGGGCAATAAAAGTGAAATTAATATGGCTAACATAGCACCAAAATTAAGCATCAGAACACTCGAAAGGTCTATATTTATTGGAACATATGAAATATAGTACGAGGTTTGATCGAGCTTAAAAATATGTGTGTATTTTTGAAGATAACAAAATCCAAGCCCTATTACATTGCCCCAAAACAAGCCTTTTACTATAAGAAAACCCGAATGATACAAAAATATCTTGCGAAGCAGTAGATTGTTGCCTCCTATTGCTTTCAAAATACCAATTATTCGAACTTTGTCAAGAATTAGAACCAATAAGCCCGATATCATGTTGAAGCCTGCAACGGCAAGCATCAATATCAATATGATCATTACATTGACATCTTGTAATGCTAGCCAATCGAATATTTGAGGATATCTCTGCTTTATGTTTTCAACACGGAGAACAGTTCCATCGGCCGATAAACCTACTCCCACAGTGTCTGAAGCAGTAAAATACATTTGATCGAGTTTCGAAAAATTGTCGATATGTACTTCAAACCCGGTAATTTGATCGTCTTTCCAATCGTTGAGTTTGCGTATGTGCCCAATATCGCACAATACATAAAGTTTGTCCATTTCTTCAAAACTAGTCTCGTATATTCCCGAAATAGTAAACTTACGCATTCGTGGTGGATCCTGTACAAAATACATGGCAAAATTGTCGCCCACTTTCAATTTCAAGTGTTGTGCTATATAGTTTGATATTAGTATCTCGTTGGTTTTGCTACTGTCGTTTACTTCAAATGTTTTTCCGGCAATCAGATATTTTGAAAAAAACGACCAGTCGAAATCGCTGCCAACGCCTTTCAATACTACTCCCTGAATATCGTTTTGAGTTTTTATTATACCTGCTTTCAGTGCGTATTGTTGTATATGTGCAATCCCATCGGTTTCTTTCAAGCCTCTCAAAAAAGGCTGTTTGTTGCTTATAGGGTTTGTTTCGTACGAACTGTTCGAATCGTAGTTGATTATTTGTATGTGTGAGCCAAAGCCAATTACTTTATTGCTTATTTCTTGCTTAAACCCGGTAACAATTGAGGTAGACACTATCATTACTACGATACAAAGGGCTATGCCAAATACGGCAATCCCCGATACCGACGACGATAGCTTGCTTTTTCCCGAATATTTGTATTGCCTCAAGGCTATAAAAAATTCTACATTCACCTTTTTTCTTATTTTTGACAAAAATAAAAATATAATGCGTTTGTTTTCTCTAACTGTACTTTTAATTCTATTATTTTCAAATTCTGTATTTTCTCAGGTGAAAACTGGGGCCGAAAACACCGAGCAATATTTCCCTTTGCTTAAGGACAAAAGGCTTGCCATTGTAGCGAATCGAACGTCTGTTGTTGGAAGATCGCATTTGATAGACACGCTATCGAAAATGGGATTTGATATTAAAATAATATTTGCCCCCGAGCATGGTTTTCGTGGCAATATAGGTGCAGGCGATCACGTAGCAGATACTATAGATCAAATTACGGGTCTCAAAATAGTTTCTCTTTATGGTAAAAGATATATACCTCGCGATACAGATATTCAGAATGTCGATGTCGTAATTTTTGATATACAGGATGTTGGTGTTCGCTGCTATACATATCTTTCTACACTGCATTACATCATGGATGCCAGTGCCAAATTTAATAAACAATTAATAGTTCTCGACCGCCCCAATCCAAACGGTTTTTATATTGCCGGCCCTGTACTTGACCTAAAGTATAAGTCTTTTGTTGGTCTTCATCCTGTTCCGCTCGTGTACGGTATGACCATTGGCGAATATGCCCTAATGATTAACGGTGAACGCTGGCTTAATGATAGTGCTCAATGTCGGCTAATAGTTGTACCCTGCGTCAATTACCAACATTCCGTACGTTACCATTTGCCTATTGCCCCATCGCCCAATCTTAAAACTATGGGTGCAGTGTATCATTATCCTTCTTTGGTATTGTTTGAAGGAACGGTAGTTAATGTCGGTCGTGGAACCGATTTTCCTTTCGAAGTGTATGGGCATCCTTGTTATAACGAGGGAAATATTCAATACACGCCACAAAACACCCTCGGTGCAATAAATCCTCCACATGTCAATCTGTTGTGCAATGGTAAGGACTTGCGAGGCGATACTTCGCAGTTTACATTGAAATATATTATTGATGCTTATCATAATATTTCGTGCGAAAAAGTTTTTTTCAATTCTTTCTTTCGTAATCTCATTGGTACCAATCTATTGCAACAACAAATAATAAACAAGCTGGACGAAATAGAAATTTTTCAGACTTGGGAGAAAGATTTAGATACTTTTAAGCTAAAAAGAAAGAAATATTTGATTTACAAAGATTTTTAATCATATTCTTGTAAAACCAACCTATAAAATTCAGTAAATGATATAATTCTTGTTGATTTGTATTTTTTTAGCGACAACAAATGAGGTTTATCACCTGTAATCAAAAAATTAGCTTTGGCACTGACTGCTAGTGAAATTAAATAATTGTCTTTAGGATCTGGCGATATATTGATTGTTTCATTTGTTTTAAAAAGAATTGTAGATTTTTTATGCAATTCAATAAACCGTTGACTTGAAAAGTTTTCAATATTTTGGGTTATTTTACTTATTTTTGGATAATTCAGCTACTTCGTTAATTCGTCAATAAGCTCATTTGATGATGCAATCGTGATTTCTGAATTCAATAAAATTTCTTCAAATCGTGATTTTATACCTTTGGCAATAGCAAAACTAACCCAATGATTAAACATCTATTACAACTCGAACTTTATGTTTCCCTAGCATTTTGTATTTACTGCTTCATTGACTAGCAAATCAAGATTCTTAGAAGAAATATTAACTCTTTTGAAGCTTTTTGAATATTTAACCATTGCTTTTCGAGCTTTCATTTGTAAATCTTCTTCATTTACAACATTAGGTTCATATCCAAATTTCCTTATAACATCTAATAAGAGATTTAAGTCTGTATGTTTTTTAACTGGGAAAGTTACTAATTGCATAGCTCTTTTTTTACAAAAATAGCAATAAATTAAAAATTTACGTTTTAAAAAAGTTTATGTTAACAAATATTTTCTTTATTTTTTATTCAAAATTATAAAATCGAAATATTGCACCTTGCGTCTGTCGGGGGTTAATCGTAGTATTCTTCGAGTATTTCGTTGGTAAAGCAAAGGGTAAAGCGCTTTTTACGAAATTTCTCAAAAAGCCAACGGTATGGCGATTTGTTGGGTATCGATGCCAATAGGCAGTTGGTATCTAATACTATTTTTATTTATAAGGTGTGCGATTGTGCGATTTGAGCAAATCGTCCATGGCTTCGGCTGTAAGTTTTTTTGCTTTCCAAACCTTGTCGGATTCGGCATCAACTTTCTTGCGGTAAAAATCGAGCAACACACTTTTTACTTCTGTAAGCTCTTTTTTGGTTTTGGCATACGAGAACATTTGAAGCAAATGAAGTTGCACCGGATTAAGGCTTGTATTTGAAGATGTGGTACGCATATCAATTTTTATTTACAAAAATACTTAACAATTTCGAAAATAGATTTGGCACTTACTAAATATCAATTTGCAAAATAAAAATCTAAAATAGTAACAAAAAATGCGAGTGTTGAAATTACAATTGCTCCGATAGCTATACATTTAGTAACTTTATTGTTTTTATAAGTATCATAATATAAAATACCTTCTGGAGTTATTTTTACCTCCTGTAGTATCGGGTTGCCATGTGCGAACATGAATCAATGGGTTTGTAGGGTCATTTAAATCGACCAACAGAAACAAATAACCAAAGTTGCCATAATTGGACGAGAAATAACGTTGTGCAATGTTGATACCATAAACATTGCCATTACCGCCTTTTGTAACTTCGCTCTCTTCGAATTTGATGTTTATATATTCTTTGCTGGCAAAGGCATATTTGAGGTTTCGTATATATTCGGCTTTGGTTTGCTTTGTAAATACAATCATCAAGTACTTTAAATGAATTAAGTTCTGTTGTATACCAGCATCTGTAGTTTCAAAAATTATTTGTTTTGTATCATCGGCATAGTGACCTCAACAGCATTGCTATGCTTTTTATAATCACCCTTGTGTCAAGCATCCTTCTTACTATACTTCATCAGTATATTATGCAAGTTCTATAATCCATTTTCATTTATTCTGATGCCCTCGTATGATTCTGATATCAAATCCAATGTTTTAAAATATCCAACAACCTCTTGAGAATCCCTATCTTCAATTTTAGTAATATCAATACAATTCAGTAAAACTCAAAATATTGGTACGACACCAATGCATAGATCTTTTTTTATAAAAATTGCAATAAATTAAAAATTTTCTATTTTACTTTTTATTTACAATTACAAAGTCCAAAAATTGCACCCTGCGCCTATCTGGGCTAATACGATATATCCACGAAATCACATCTTTATAGGTGTAATTTCCGATATATGGTATGTTATCTTTTGTAAAAACAAAAATCAAGTAATTATTTTCGCGAGGAAGTTCTGTATAGAGCATGTAACCATCTTCGCGCGTTGTTGGATTTCCCATAAGCTTGTTAAGAGGGAATTGTAGCTTTACATTGGCTCTGAAAAGCCTATTTAGCGTGTCGTTGAGCATCGAGCCTTTTTTGTCGAAATAAGGATAAACCATAAAATTTTCGTTGTCGTTGATGTTGAATATTTTTAAATATCCATCGGAAAAAGGTAAAAACGAAAATCGCATCAAATTGTCGTTTTCATAATATTCTTTTACGCCTTCAACTTTAAAAATAAACGAAGGGTCTGCTTTAGTCTCATATTTTATTACATCGGCATTAATCGTTACATAATATTTAGTTCCATATTCGTCGACTATTTTTTTTTCGTCAACGATGCTGTCATTAACCACTGCTCCATTTATCTCGACAGAAAGAATAGAGCTCAGGTCTTGTTTAAAGTTTGAGCCACTTTGGTTTGTAGTAAGTATGTCTGACGAACTTATATTTTCGGCAACACCCGCTTTGCGCATAGCTTCTAACTTTGCTTCGTTATGAGCTTTCTCGAATGCTGCTTTTTCGCTAATATCCGATTTGGCAGCCATAATATATTCACCTTTGGCTTGTTTTATATGAATAATTTGTTGAGCATTGTTGTTCAAAACTATTGCTAATAAGGCTATTAGAAGTATTCTTTTCATTATTTTCAATTAAAAAATTCAACGCAAGATAATGATTCAATGCAATTTTTACAAAAAGAATTTTATCATATATTTGCACTCTCAAACAAAATGTCGATGGCTCATTTTTTTCTTTAGCTTCAATAGTTTTTTCATCCAATTTTTTATTGGTCTCTTTTTCTATTTTCATTAGTAATTAGTCTTTAGTAATTAATTTATGAGCGACAACGCAATCATCAGCCGTTTAGAAGGCATACAGCACAAATTAGACGAAATATCGCAACAAATAACCGACCCCGAAGTAATTTCGGACATGAAGCGCTATGTTAAGCTCAACAAGGAGTACCGCGAGCTTCAGCCAATAGTCGATGCATTTCGGGAATATAAGAATATGTTGTCGAACTACGATTCGTCGCAAGAAATTCTTAAAAACGAAAAGGACGACGAGCTTCGCGATATGGCAAAAATGGAGTTGGCAGATCTAGAAACATCTTTACCTGCTATGGAAGAGAAAATGAAACTTATGCTTATTCCTTCAGACCCCCAAGACTCGAAAAATGCCATTCTTGAAGTACGAGCCGGTACCGGTGGCGACGAAGCAAGTATTTTTGCAGGCGATTTGTACCGTATGTATACCCGTTACTGCGAAAACAAAGGTTGGAAAGTTGAAATTACTAGCTTTACTGAAGGTACTGCCGGTGGTTTTAAAGAGGTGGTTATGAATGTTAAGGGCGATGGCGTGTATGGAGTTCTTAAATACGAATCGGGTGTTCATCGTGTGCAGCGTATTCCCAAAACCGAATCGCAAGGTAGGGTGCATACTTCAGCTGCATCGGTTGCTGTTTTGCCCGAAGCAGAGGAGTTCGATGTAGATATAAACATGAACGATATACGAAAAGATACATTTTGTTCGTCGGGGCCAGGTGGACAGTCTGTAAATACCACATATTCTGCTATTCGATTAACGCATATCCCATCGGGTATTGTTGTTCAGTGCCAGGACGAGAAATCGCAAATAAAAAATTTTGAGAAAGCACTTGTCGAGCTTCGCTCGCGTATATACGATATTGAACATCAGAAATATCTCGACGAAATATCGGCAAAACGTAAAACCATGGTATCCACAGGCGACCGATCGGCCAAAATTCGCACTTACAATTATCCACAAGGTAGAGTCACCGATCATCGCATCAATTATACCGTTCACAATCTGCCTGTTACTATGGATGGCGATATCCAAGATTTTATTGACCAATTGCAAATGGCCGAAAATGCCGAACGTTTGAAAGAAAGTGAACTATAAGCGAATGTGAAAATCAAATTTTAATTTCCACATTTCCACATTTCCTAAAAATAATTTTCATTGCAAATTTGTTCATATTAAAAAAATAAGTAATTTTGCAATTCTTAAAAAATAAAGAAACTCTTATAAGATAACACATTATGCATTTAACAGCAGAGGTAAAGCAAGATTTATTTGCTCAGTATGGTAAATCAGCAACAAACACCGGTTCGCCCGAAAGTCAAGTTGCATTGTTTACAAAACGAATCAACGATTTGACTGAACATTTGAAAGTCAATAAAAAAGATTTTAGCACACAAACAGCTCTTCTTCGACTAGTTGGAAAGCGCCGCAAGATGCTCGATTATTTAAAAGATACTGATATTGCACGATACAGGGACATTATCAAACAGCTGAATATAAGAAAATAAGGCAATTATTATTGCCTTTTTTTATATATATACACTACCCAATTTTTTCCCTTTTATACATTCACAATATACAATATGCTAAACGTAGTAAAGAAAACCATAGATTTGGGCGATGGCCGCGTAGTTGAAATCGAAACCGGCAAATTGGCCAAACAAGCCGATGGATCTGTAGTAGTTAAAATGGGTAAAACCATGTTGCTTGCTACAGTAGTTTGTGCTAAAGATGCCAAAGAAGATGTCGATTTCATGCCTTTACAGGTCGAATACAAAGAAAAATATGCTGCACTTGGACGCTATCCCGGTGGTTTTATGAAACGCGAAGGCAAAGCTTCAGACTACGAAGTGTTGGTCTCACGTCTTATCGACCGCGCTTTGCGTCCTTTGTTTCCCGACGATTTTCATGCCGAAACTTTCGTAACGGTCAATCTGATTTCGGCCGACAAAGATCAACAACCCGACGCACTTGCCGGATTAGCTGCTTCTGCTGCACTTGCCGTTTCAGATATTCCATTCAATGGTCCTATTTCTGAAGTTCGTGTTGGTCGTATCGATGGTAAATGGGTGTTAAATCCTACTTTCTCACAAATGGAGAAAACCGATATCGACATTATGATTGCGGCTACTTTCGAAAATATTTTGATGGTAGAAGGCGAAATGCTTGAAGTGTCTGAACAAGATATGCTAGATGCCATTCAGTTTGGTCATACTGCCATTAAAGCTCAATGCAAAATGCAAATGGAATTGAGCGAAGCAGTTGGAAAATCGACTAAGCGTGCTTATTGCCACGAAACCAAAGACGAAGATCTTTGTACAAAAGTTAAAGAATACTGCTATACCAAAGCATACAACATAGCCAAATCGGGAGCTCCAAAACATGAACGGAGCGATGCTTTCGAATCTTTGAAAAACGAGTTTCTCGAAACGCAACTGACTGAAGAAGAGCGAGCTGCAAAAGCTAATCTTGTAGGTCGCTATTACCATGCAGTTGAGAAAGAAGCCATGCGCAACATGATTTTGGATGAAGGTGTTCGTCTCGATGGTCGCAAAACAAACGAAATTCGTCCTATTTGGAGCGAAGTCGATTATTTGCCAGCTGCCCACGGTTCTGCAATATTTACACGTGGCGAAACTCAATCGCTAACTACTGTTACTCTCGGAACTAAAATGGACGAGAAGATGATAGACGATGTGATGTTCAAGGGCTACGAAAAATTTATGCTGCACTATAACTTTCCACCTTTTTCAACTGGCGAAGCAAAAGCATCACGTGGATTGAGCCGTAGAGAAATTGGTCATGGAAACCTTGCCCATCGTGCTCTTAAAAACATGGTTCCGAAAGGAAACGACAATCCTTACACAGTTCGTGTAGTATCAGATATTCTCGAATCGAACGGTTCGTCGTCGATGGCTACTGTGTGTGCAGGTACTCTTGCATTGATGGATGCTGGTGTAAAAATTAAACGTCCAGTGTCGGGTATTGCTATGGGTTTGATAACCGACGAAAAAACCGGAAAATTTGCCGTATTGTCCGATATTTTGGGCGACGAAGACCACCTTGGCGATATGGACTTCAAAGTAACTGGTACTGAGAAAGGTATTACTGCTACTCAAATGGATATTAAAATAAATGGTCTTACAACTGAAGTAATGACCAAAGCACTTAATCAAGCTAAGGAAGGACGTTTACATATTCTCGGAAAAATACTTGAAACCATTTCTGAACCTCGTGAAGATTACAAACCACATGCACCACGCATTGAACAATTAACTATTCCGAAAGACTTTATTGGTGCTATTATTGGACCTGGAGGTAAAGTTATTCAAGAAATGCAACGCGAAACAGGTACTGTAATTACTATTGAAGAAGTCGATAATAAAGGCATTATAAATATTTCGGCCGATAACAAAGAAGCAATTGATGCTGCTTTGAGGAAAATAAAAGGAATTGTATCTGTACCCGAAGAAGGTGAAGTCTATAAGGGTAAAGTAAAGTCGATTATGGAGTATGGCGCTTTTATCGAGATTCTTCCTGGTAAAGACGGATTGTTACATGTTTCAGAAATTGATTGGAAACGAATCGAAAAAGTTCGCGATGTTCTCAAAGAAGGTGACGAAATTGAGGTTAAGCTTATTGAAGTAGATAAGAAAACCGGAAAGTTGAAACTTTCACGTAAAGCTTTATTGCCAAAGCCTGAATAACTTAAAAATCAAACCAATTATTTTCAATTATGAAAATGTTTAAGGTTTGTTAATATATTGATGCCAAAAAAAAGCATAGTGATTACTATGCTTTTTTTGTTTAAACCCATTCAAGATGACATACGTACGTCCTAAAAAAAGTCTCGGACAGCACTTTTTGAACGATCACAACATTGCTCGAAAGATTGTTGCTGGATTAGATTTGTCGTTGAGTAAGAATATATTGGAAATCGGGCCGGGTACTGGTGTTCTTAGTCGATATTTACTCGATATACCCGATATCGATTTCCGATTAATAGAAGTAGATAGCGAATCGGTCGAATATCTTCAAAAAAATTACTCAATTGCACCCGAAAAGCTCATATATGGCGACTTTTTAGATATTGAAGTTGACAAATTGTTTGTCGAAAATTTTTCGGTAATTGGCAATTTCCCCTATAATATATCTAGTCAAATATTTTTTAAAGTGCTGGAGCATCGCAATCAAATTTCACAGGTTGTTTGTATGATTCAAAAAGAAGTAGCTGAACGAATAGCAGCCCCTCCGGGAAGTAAAACGTATGGTATTTTAAGCGTGCTCTTGCAAGCTTTTTACAATGTTCAGTATTTATTTACGGTAAACGAAAATGTGTTTATTCCACCTCCAAAAGTAAAGTCTGCAGTTATTAGGTTTGAGCGAAACAGTAGAACTAGTTTGGGCTGCGACGAACAATTGTTTTTTAAAACTGTTAAAACAGCATTTAATCAAAGACGAAAAACATTGCGAAATTCGCTGAGCTCTCTTTATCAAAAAGATAAAATGACAGATGCATTTTTCGACAAACGACCAGAACAATTATCTGTCGATGATTATGTTTATATTTGTAATTTAATGAATAATAAATTGAAAGAGTTTTAATTTATTGAATATTTTTAAATTTAATAAATTACAATAGTATACGAAAATACTACTATAAAGGCTGTTTATAAAAATATATACGATGTTTATGCCGATTGGTCAGCCGATGAAGGTTATTATGAAATCAAAAAAGTGATAGATCTTTCTGGAATAAAACCCGATGCTATTTTCTGCTCGAACGATGGTATCGCATCGGGTGTTATTCAAGCACTTGAGGAATATGGTTGGGCAGGAAGTATCCCTGTTACTGGTTTAGATGCCGAATTGTTGGCTTGTAAGCGTGTAGCAAAAGGCACACAGGCTGTTACTATATTTAAATCGATCAAGGAACAAGCTTTTGTTGCTGCCGAAATGGCTGTTCAAGTTGCAAATGGCAAAACTCCTGAGAAAATTAATACCAAGATTTTTAACGGGTCTAAAGAAGTTCTTTCATTCCTTATTGAGCCAGTTGCTATTGATAAAATTAATTTGAACGAAGTAATTATTAAAGGTCAAGTTTATACCGCAAGTGCAGTTTACGAATAGTAACATGAACTTCTATTTATGTTTAGATGGAAAAAGCTTGTCTTTTTTAAGAAAATAACGCACTCTTTGGTAATTAGAAACATGACGTTCAACCTTTTCGGGATAAATGTCGGCTACAGTTACTAATATACCGGTTTCTTCAACTTCGCCAAATTCATTGTTGATACTTGTTCCAAATGTTTTCATCGAAGGCGACAAATTCATATAGGCATTGATAAGGGGGGGGATGTTCTCTTTCAAAGCTCTAATTTCTTTCGACAATATTTTGTAGTTTTCTTTGTAATCACTACCCGAAAATAATTTTTTCATTGCCAATTCATCCCAATTAAGTTCTATTTGATGAAGCGGAGTTACCAATTTATCGGGGTCAGGAAAATATTTTTTCAAGAAATAAAGTAAGATATTTCGTGCATTTTGGTTGAAATGAGTATACATCGTTACTTTACCAAAGAAATATTTCATATTGGGGTGTTCAACTACCAATGCGCCTAAACCGTCCCAAAGATTGTCTAGTGCAAAAATGCCTTTTCGGGCTCGAGCAGTACTCTGGTACAATGGTTGCACAAACGAGCGCCCAAGCTCAATCATAAATGGCATATAATCGTTCTGAAACTGTTCAGAAAAAGTAAATAAGTGCGACGTCGACAAACGTTTTGCGATGTCGCTTCCGGCCTGATTGGGATGAGGTAGGTAAAACCGGTATCCTCCCAAAATCTCGTTGTGTTGTGGATCCCATACAATCAATTGGTGGTAAGGATCGTCCGATATGTCGAAATCGTCGATGTCGGTTTCAAAACCAGTTCCGCCACCGGCCTCTCTGAATGTTAACTCTCGCAAGCGTCCTACTTCACGCATCAAATTAGGTGCTTCGTGATGGGTAAAAACATATAAATCGTTGCCGCCAAAATTCGTTTTTCTAATAAACTTATCTTCTGTAAGTTCTTTCAATAACAGACTTTTGTCTGTTGGTGGTATTATTTCTTTCATCAAATGGATTTATATTGTCCAAAAATAATTTTTTTATTTTAATTGAAGGGTATCTCGAAAAACTGCTTTTTAGCTACGCTGAGCCTTTCGGGGTTCTTCGTTGAGCTTCATTTTTAAAATCCTCACTTCGACTTTCGCTCAGTGTAACACATTTACAGTATTAAGCTTCGGTTTTTAGAAACTCGCTTGCCTCAAAAAATCGAGCTTTTTGAGAAGCCCATTAATTAATTTGTTACTTCTGCAACATTCTTTTGTCGATGGGCTTCGATGCCATGCTATATACCATGTTTTTAACTTCTTCGGCCCACTGTGAAGGCGATTTCGATTTGTCAAAAGTTTGCCATGGTATAGGTTTCCCTATTCTAACTACTACTGTTTTGTTTCGTTGACGGAACATTTCACTAGGCAAAAGAAACATTTCTAAATTTGCATTTATGCCCAACATGGTTCTATATTTGGCTGTATTGTAAAATCTAGAACTGTTTTGTCCTACAAAATAAATGGGTACTACATCGCGCTGATGTTGTACAGATTTTATTATGAAATTTTTGTGCCACTCTACTTCTCTAATGCCGTCCTTTTGCATTCGAGAAACCATACCTGCTGGAAATGACATAATTGGCATGTCCGATTTGTAGACATCGTCTAGCAATAAAGCTACTTCTCTCGAGTTGGAACCATGTTTGTTTAAAGGCAGAAAGAAAGGACGGAGATTTACGAAATTCATCAGTAAATCGTTGACCAATGCTTGCGATTTTCCATAATGGTGGTGCAATGCCTGAATGATTATTAAACCATCGAGACCCCCAAGTGGATGGTTCGAAACAAAAAAGTTGCGTCCGTTTGCCGGAAGGTTTTCTCTACCTTCGATCTCAACTCGGACTTTAAAAAACTTGATTACTTCATTTAAATAATCAATTCCTTTGTAGTCGACATGCTCACGAATGAAGCCATTCATCTCTTCTTGATGAATAATCTTTTCGATAAAACGAAAAACAAACCCCGGCAACATTTTGGCTAGTTTTGGGTTTTTGTCGGCAAATGCTTTTCGAATGTTAATTTCTTGTGACTTTTCCAATGATCTTAGTATTTATTTAAATCTTAGTTGTGCTGCATAATATACATGATTTTTTTTGCAGGTACATCGTACACCTCGATAAATAGTTCAGGTGTAAATGTTTTGTCTTTCAAATACTTAGTAAAGGACGGATATACTTTCATTGGTCCAATCATGTACGATAGTGGATTACTTATTTTCCATTCTATTACCGAAGACTGACGTGTGGTTAATGTATCGATCTTCAGTCCTAAGTTGCGTATTTCATTAATTGTTGCAGAATCAGCGTTTTCTAGAATATTTCCAACAAAACTCCTGCATTTTTCGTTCGGGGTTTTCTTTGGATCGTCGTAATAAATTCCAAATCCTTTGTTACATTCGATTCCGCTTTTTCGCAATACGCTGTCTACTGCATTCATAGTGGGTCCAACATTCATATAAGGTCCGATAAAATCCATGCCGACTAGCAAATAGCCTCCAGTTTGTTGTTCTTTTATTTCGAATTTTGAAAAATAACCAACAAACCATAAGCCTCCTATGGTAACTATGCCAATAAAGGCCAATACAATAAGTGTAATTTTTAAAATTTTCATATTCAATTGTTTAAAGGTTTGTTCTTTATTATAAAGACATTACTTCAGATTCTTTTTTAGTTAAAATTTCGTCGACTTTTTTCGAAAAAATATCGGTTATTTTCTGCATCTCTTCTTCTCCGGTTTTAATTTCGTCTTCGGCAACACCCGATTTTTGAAGTTTTTTTATTTCTTCAATAGCATCGCGGCGAGTATTGCGAATGCTAACTTTAGCCGTTTCGCCTTCGTGTTTCACGTTTTTTACAATGTCGCGACGGCGTTCTTCGGTAAGGGGTGGAACATTGAGGCGTATCAATTCTCCATTATTTACAGGGGTAAGCCCTATATTTGCCGCAAATATTGCTTTCTCGATTGAGGCAATTATTTTTTTCTCCCATGGCTGAACTACTATGGTTCGAGCATCGGTAGTGCTAATATTAGCTAATTGTTTAAGTGGAGTGTTGGCTCCATAGTAATCGACCATTATGCCATCGAGCATTGCTGGCGATGCTTTGCCAGCTCTAACTTTCAAAAGTTCGGTTTCTAAATGCGCAACAGCTTTTTGCATGCTATCTTTCGCATCGTCTATAAATAGTTGAACATCTTCGTTCATGGTTTTGTTGATTTTAAATTATTAAAATTTTAAATTAATTTGCAATTATTTTGAGTTTTTAGCCCTCATATATGTATGTTAAAAAAACTGTCGGTATCATCCGACGGTAACTTAAGGGCATCTCTAAAAACTGCTTTTTAGCTACACTGAGCCCTTCGGCGTTCTTCGTTGAGCTTCATTTTTAAAAATCCTCACTTCGGCTTTCGCTCAGTATAACACATTTACAGTAGTAAACTCCGGTTTTTTAAAAACTCGCTCGCCTCAAAAAAAACGAGTTTTTAGAGAAGCCCTTAATTAGATACTAATTAGGCTTTAGCCAAATTAAAGATGGAGTATTGTATAGCAACAGAATAACTTCATGCTAATTTTTAACCAAAGTTCCAATTTTCTCTCCATGTATCAATTTATGTAAATTGCCTTTTTTATTCATATCGAACACCACAATAGGAATATTGTTTTCTTTACACATAATTACTGCAGTATGGTCCATTACATTGAGCCCACGCTTGTATGTTTCGTCAAAAGTGATTTCATCAAATTTAACAGCATTCGGATCTTTTTCGGGGTCGGCTGTATATACGCCATCTACACGAGTGCCTTTTAGCATTACTTCTGTTTCGAGTTCAACTGCACGTAACGACGAGGCGGTGTCGGTTGTAAAAAATGGATTGCCCGTACCTGCTGCAATAATTACTACTTCACCTTTTTTTAAGCATTCAATAGCCTTCTGTTTCGAATATCCTTCGCCAATGGGTTCCATTCTTATTGCTGTTAGAACTCTTGCGGGCATTCCGATACTTTCGAGTGCCGATTGAATAGCAATGCTGTTGATTACTGTTGCCAACATGCCCATTTGGTCGCCCTTAACACGATCGAATCCTTTATCGACACCTTTTAAGCCTCTGAAAATATTTCCTCCACCTATTACAATGGCTATTTCAACTCCTTTCTCAGAAATTTCTTTTATTTGTTCAGCATATTCGTTGAGACGAACAGTATCAATGCCATATTTTTGCTCACCTTGTAAAGATTCTCCACTTAGCTTTAGCAGCACTCTTTTGTATTTTAACATATTGACGTTTTTAAACTTTCAAATAATGTGCAAATGTGCAAATTATTTTGTAAAAATTGTATTGTTTAACTGTTTTTAAGCATTTTGTATATCATTCCTTTTTCGCCATGAAGCATCTCAATTACATTGAAACAAATAAGATTGACCAATACTTTTTCTGCTTCCTTTTTTGTAAGATGCAGCAATTTGATGGTTTTCGAAAGCGTAATAACTTCGTTTTCTTCTAGATATTTCAGGAGTTTATTTTCTGAATCTGAAATTTGAATAAATGTTCCTTTTTTTTGCAATTTTCTTTTCCATACTTGCATTTGAACAGTGCCAGCTTTTATATTGCTGTCTTTTACACGGGTATAAGCTATCCACTTATTGCCTTCTTCTTTAACATATACAGGTAGTACAGGAGCTTTTGCTATATTTATTTCAAGAACCGTTTTGTTATCGACCATCCATTTTGTAGCTCGTATCTCAACTTCTGGTTTGCAATAGAGTTGGGCTGCAGATTCTATCATGTAGTATTCTTCGTCGCTTCGTATACCCGAAATTCGTCCATTGTCTTTTACACCAATGAGTAATTGCCCTCCGTCGGTATTGGCAAATGCCGATATGCTACGTGCAATTTTTCGTGAGTCTTTAATCTCGAATTTAAAATCCAGTTGCTGATGTTCGCCTTCTGTTATCAGCTTTTTAATATATTCCAAGGCTTAGTATTATTCGTTCGAATTTTCGTAAAAACACTTAACAACTTGCTCTACATAGGTTTTAGAAACAGGTAAAGAGCTTGCCGATGGATGATCGAATTCAATCATCATTCCTTCTTTAGCTTTTTTTATCACTTTAACTTTTTCGAAATTGACCATAAACGATCTGTGACAACGCACCAATCCCGATCCGCTCAATTCTTCTTCTATCCGTTTTAAGGAGTTGCGAATCATGTACTTATTTATTTTGTTTTGCTCAACATAGTGAACAACTATATAATTGTCGTCGGCCTCAACATACAACAAGTCGTCCTTTTTGACAGAGAATTTTAAAATATTTTTATTGTCGTAAAATGGCTGCATACTTGTTTGGTTTCCAGCTGTGTTGATGTTTTTGCTTTGTGTCGTAAATTGTTCTTTTTTCGATTGAAGAAGTTCTATAGTTTTATACTTGTCGATAAGTGAAGCATAAAGCCAGTATATTACATACGATGGTAGCAATACCAAAGCTGTTATTTTAAACGATTTATTTATTACTTCGATAATATCTACACCTATATTTATATTATAATATTGTATAGCGGCATATACCAAAGCCATTGAAAAAATTTCGATTAATATCCAAAGTCCATATACTTTGTAAGTTATTGCTTTGTTTTTTTGATAAAAATACAAAATAAACCTACTTACTGCAATTACCAAAACACCAATAAGCACCACAATGCTAGAGTATAAAACAAATTGAATGGAGTTGATTTTGAGCCACTTATCGGAGCCAAAAGGTGAATATACATTGATAAATACCAAGGCAAATATTGCAGTAAATACTACAAAACTTGTAATGTTTTTCTTTTCAGTTAGATAAGTTGGTATTTTGTAGTCGTAAAATAACATAATCGAAAAAATAGTTAACAAACCTAAGTGTTTTTTACAAAAAAACAAAGCAAATAGTTAAAACAAATTTTATTTACATTTCCATATTCACCCCTCATAAAAAGTATTTACCCCTTTATTCGTTTTTTTGCCACAATGGCAGACTTTAAACAACATAAATTGGCAGTTGGTGTTATGTCATATTACATTTGAAAAAAAACTGCCATGACCTACACCGAACAATATTCGACATTGAAAAATATTTTTCGTGAAGACGAAGAATTTATTTTAATTCCTGAAAGCAATTCGAGAATTGTAAATTGTAATTTTAAAAGTCAACATCAATTTTTGGGACAATCATTTTTAAACGAAGATTCGAATATTGCTGAGAACCTCTCGTTTAACTATCCCATAATAATTCCCAACGGAAAAGCAAAAAACAATCAGGCAATAATATATTTGCATGGTCTCAACGAGCGTTCGTGGTCTAAGCACTTATACGGCGCTCAATATCTCGCCCAAACTACAGGTAAGAGTGTTATCATGTTTCCGCTTTCCTATCATATCAATAGGGGGTTGCCACAATGGTCCAACAATACCGAGATGGAGAAACTTGCCGAAAACCGAATGCTTAAATACAAAGATCTTCAGGGTGCTTCGTTTTTCAATGCTGCACTTAGCGAACGGTTTACTGAGATGCCTGAACGTTTTTTTGCATCGGGCTATCAAAGCGCACACGATATTATTGCACTTGCCAAGCAAATTCAAAACGGCGATCATTTATTATTTGAGAAAGGAACTAATGTCGACTTTTTTTCTTATTCGATAGGTTGTTTTATAGTGCAAACACTTATGATTGCTATGCCCGATAATTTTTTCGACAAATCGAAATTCGTATTTTTTGCTGGAGGAAGCGTGTTTAGCGGAATGAATGGTGTTTCGAAGCTGATTCTCGATAGCAAAGCGTTTGGTCGTATTCACCAGTTTTATACCAAGGACTTGGAACCCGACGGCTTGAGTAAGCGTAACGATTTGGTTTCTGTGCTCAATGAGCAAAAATTGGGTATTGCTTTTAATGCCATGTTGCTACCCAATAAATTGCAATTGCTTCGTGAAAAAGTTTTTACCAAATTTCAGGAACGAATGATGTTTTTTGCTTTGAGAGACGATGTAATAATGCCACTTAAGGATATTATTTCTACAATAGGTGAAAATATTGTTAAACAAGGCAAACTAAAGGTGTTGCACTTCGACTATGAATACACACATGAGAATCCGTTTCCTGTTTTGTACAAAAAAATTTCGGGATTGGTCGACGATGCATTTTTAAAAGTATATCAACCTGCAGCTGGTTTTTTAGGATCTTAAGAGCATCTAGTCTCTTAGCAATAGGGGTTGTAGCCCTTTGAAAAATAACTGCTTGAAAAGATGTTATTTAAGAGAGAAGCCCATTTTTAACGAAGTTCGAAATTTTTACCCAAATACACGCGTCTTACTTGTTCGTCGTCGGCTAGTTCTTGAGCAGTGCCCGATTTCAATATTGAGCCCTCGTAAAGGAGATAAGCTCTGTCGGTTATAGTTAGTGTTTCGTGTACATTGTGATCGGTAATCAATACCCCAATATTTTTGCTTTTAAGTTTTTTTACAATTTCCTGAATGTCTTCAACAGCAATAGGGTCTACGCCAGCAAATGGTTCGTCGAGTAGAATGAAACTTGGGTTTATTGCTAAAGCCCTTGCTATTTCTGTTCTGCGGCGCTCGCCACCCGACAATTGAATGCCTAGACTTTTTCGTATTTTTTGCAAACCAAATTCATCTAACAAGGTTTCGACCTTTTCGAGTTGCTCGTGTTTCGAAATATTGGTCATTTCGAGTACTGACTTAATATTGTCTTCAACACTTAGCTTGCGAAAAACCGATGCTTCTTGAGCCAGATAGCCCAAGCCTTTTTGAGCCCTTTTGTACATGGGTTGTTTGGTTATAATCTCGTTGTCGAGGTAGATTTCGCCTTCGTTGGGGACAATAAGCCCTACGATCATATAGAAAGTAGTTGTTTTGCCGGCTCCATTAGGACCCAGTAAACCTACAATTTCTCCTTCGTGAAGCTCTACCGATACGCCTTTTACAACTGTCCGGTTTTTGTATCTCTTTACCAGATTATCTGTTCGAAGTAACATCTGCTCTATTTTTTAGTTTTCAAGAAAATATTCTACTGTTTTTAGGAATAACTCGGGTTGTTCGGCATGCACCCAATGGCTTGCGTCAAATATAGTAACAACATCCGACTTTGGAAATATTTTTTTTATTTCAATCAAATCTCGTTCTTCCACATAGTCCGATTTTTCGCCTTTAATAAATAGTGTTTGGAATTGTTGGGGTGTCAGTTCTTTGGGAAGGTTTATCCCGTTCATTATATTGGGCAATTGATCGCGAATAGCATCGATATTGATGCGCCATTGAAGTTTTTTTTCGGCTGACCTTTCGATATTTTTTAACAAAAACTGGCGGGTTTTTAAATCTATTATTTTATTTGCCAATTCTTTGTCTATAGCGTCTCGTGTTTGATATTGATTGAGATCGAGATTGCTTAAACTGTTAATGATATTTAAGTGATCGAGAACCTGACGCGACATTTCCATTAATTGCATATACGAACGAGGAGCAATATCAACTACAATAAGCTTTTCGATCAATTCCTGATTGTGAAGCGCAAACTGCATGGCAATTTTCCCTCCCATCGAATGTCCTATTAAAATAGCTTTTGTAATATTGTGATGTTGGTAAAACTCCCATAGGTCAGAGCACATATCGTCAAAAGTCATGCTGTCGGCATGAGGCGATTGCCCATGATTGCGAACATCGATCATGAAAACTTTGTAATTGTGCGACAATACCTTTGCTATCGAATACCAATTGTCGGACGAGCCATATAGACCATGTACAATTATTATGGGAAAACCTTGACCCAGTTTTTTATAAAAGAGTTTCATTGCCAAAGTCTATTTCAAACAATCTTTATATTTCTTTACAGTGCTTTCGAGTCCAAAATACAAGGCATCGGAAATTAAAGCGTGACCAATAGATACTTCCAAAAGGTTTGGTATTTGATTTTTAAAATAGGAGAGGTTTTGCAGATTGAGATCGTGACCGGCATTGACTCCTAAGCCGTATTTTTCGGCTACTTTGGCAGCACTAATAAATGGAGCAATTGCTTTTTCCCGATTTTCGGTATATTCAACTGCATAAGGTTCTGTAAATAACTCTACCCTGTCGGCTCCTGTTTCAGCTGCTGCTTTTACCATTTCGTCTAAAGGATCGACAAATATTGAAACTCTAATACCTAAATCTTTAAATATTTTAACGATATTGGTCAGGAATGTTTTATTATTTATAGTGTTCCATCCAGCATTTGAAGTAATGGCATTGTGTGCATCGGGCACTAAAGTAACCTGGGTTGGTTTCACCTTTGTAACAAGCTCAACAAATGAGTCCGAAGGGTTTCCCTCAATATTAAACTCTGTTTTTATAACTTTAATCAATTCATATACATCGGCTCGCCTTATGTGACGTTCGTCGGGACGAGGATGCACAGTGATTCCATCGGCGCCATAACCTTCGATATTTATTGCTGCCTGAATAACATCGGGCAATAAACCGCCTCGAGAATTTCTTATTGTTGCAATTTTGTTTATATTTACACTTAACTTTGTCATTTTGGTATTCTATTTGTTATATCAATTTGTAATTTTGCAAATGTAGTTACTGAATTTTATTCGAACCATAAATGTTGGTAAAAGAATTAATATCAGATGTAGTCCCATCTCTTCGTACCTCAGATACAGGAATGAAGGCGCTTTCGTATATGGATATATTCCGTATATCGCATTTGCCAATTGTTAATAATTCTGAATTTTTGGGTTTGATTTCAGATAAAGATATTTTTGACCTCAATATGGCCGAAGAGCCTATTGGTAATCATACCCTGTCGTTGTTGCGTCCATTTGTGTTGCAAGGTCAACACATTTACGATGCCATCGAATTGGTTGCTACTCAAGATTTGACACTTGTTCCTGTTTTGGACGACAATAACAATTATCTTGGAGTAATTACCCAGCAAGATCTCATACGTACATTTGCTCAATTGCTTGCTTTGAAAAACCCCGGTGCAATTATTGTACTCGATCTTAATATTAACGACTATTCATTGTCGCAAATTGCTCAAATTGTTGAAGGTAACGATGCAAAAATAATAAGCTTATACGTCTCGTCGATACCCGAAACTACCCGAATAGAGGTGACTTTGAAGTTGAATAGAACCGATTTGTCGGGCATTTTGAAAACCTTCGATCGATACAATTACAATGTTAAAGCATCGTACAGCGATTCGGATATGTTGACCGAAATGTATGAAGATCGTTATGAAATGTTCCTGAGATACCTCGATGTTTAACAAAAAAACTATGAAAATTGCCCTTTTTGGACGAAAGTTCGATCAAGTATTCGACGAATATCTACAAACATTTTTAGAGGTTATTACTCAGCGCGGTATTCGTGTGTTTGTATTTGGGACATTTAATACTTTTATTAAAGATCGACTCAATAAAGAATTTAATATATCGGGAGTTTTTACAAATGAATCTGAAATTACACATGACTTCGATTTTATGTTTAGTTTTGGCGGCGACGGTACATTTCTGGAGGCTGTAAACCTAGTTAGAGACAAGAAAATTCCAATTATTGGCATCAATACAGGTCGTTTGGGTTTCCTTGCCAATATTTGTAAAGAAGAAATAGAACAATCGGTCAATAAGTTGTTTAACAAACAATTTTATATTGAAGAGCGTCGGTTGCTCCAATTAACTTGTGACGAAAATCCCTTCACCGACTTTCCTTATGCTTTGAACGAAATTTCGATTCAGAAAAAAGGAACATCGATGGTTACGGTTCATGTATATATTGGCGAACAATTTTTGAATTCATATTGGACCGATGGTCTCATTGTGTCGACACCTACAGGTTCTACTGCTTATTCAATGAGTGTTGGAGGACCAATAGTTTCTCCCGATTGCAAAAATTTTATCATTTCGCCTATTGCATCGCACAATTTGTCGGTACGCCCAATCGTTATTAACGACGATAAAGAAATAACACTTAAAGTAGAGTCGCGCGACAAATCGTTTCAAGTAACGCTCGATTCGCGCCATTTCGAAATTGATAAAGAAATTGAAATAAAATTGAAAGTTGCCGATTTTGCTATAAAGATGTTACAACTAGAAGGAAACGGCTTTTATAATACAATAAGAAATAAGCTTTTGTGGGGTATAGATAAAAGAAATTGATCAAATTTTTATATATTTGTAAAATATTTATTTATTTTTTTGTTACTTTTATATAGGTAAACAAGAACTATTCATTATGTATAATAAACAATCTATATTGCTAGCTATTTTGCTATTAGCATTTTCTCTAACTGTTTTTGGTCAGAAATGGAAACTAAACCGTTACGAGATATATGGTGGATTGGGTAGTGCAAATTTTTTTGGAGATATTGGAGGGTCGGCAGATGTTAATAATATGTTTGGTCTTAAAGATTTGAAAATAAATACTACCGGGCCTTCCATGTATTTTGCAGCCAGTTACCGGATCAATCCTTCATTTACTGCAAAAATAGATGTGGTGTATGGCTATATGATGGGAAACGATGAGGGTTCTTTGAACGGACTTAATGGACGAGACCTCGTGTTTAGAACAAATGCCATTGAAACTTCGACTCAAATAGAGTATTCGATTATTACTGATGTTAACCGTAAAACTTCTTTTGCTCGTTTCAACAGTAAAGGGATGTTAAATAGTCAAAACATATTTAATTTATATGTTTTTACAGGTTTCGGAAATTTATTTTATGCTCCAAGTGTTTCGGGCAATAGTGCAATCGGAAATGTTGGTGTTCAGCAGTTTGCTGGTAATACATTGGTTATTCCTGCCGGAATTGGATTTAAAACTAATATTCAACCAAGAATAAGCATTAATCTTGAACTGGGGGGGCGTTATACCTTTTCAGACTTTGTCGATGGTTATGCTTCTCAATATTCAAAATATAACGATGTTTATTATTTCTTTGCAGCTACTCTTAGTTACAAACTCAGGACAGGTCGTAATGGATGGCCCATTATTTTTCCTAATGGAAGACCCGATTGGTTAAAATTTGGAGGGAAATTAGGTGTTTTCTAATATTAGAAGTCTTATTTTAGGTATATTCATTTTCATTTCATCATGTATTTTTTCGAAAGCAAAGGGTGATTTAGGTTTGTTAATTGGTGGCACTTATTATTTGGGCGATTTAAACCCTACAGGATTATTTCGGTCTCCAGGCGTTACATGTGGTTTAAATTATAGATACAATATCAACCAACGGTATGTCGTTAAAGCATCTTTTAATTGGTTAATGCTCTCGGCAAGCGATGCATTGTCTACTGATAAATACCAGCAATTTAGAAATAATTCTTTTGCTTCAAATGCATTTGATCTGACCCCACAGTTTGAATTTAATTTTTTACCACTTAAATTTGCCGAACATAAAAGGTCGTTTACCCCTTTTATTTCAACCGGATTGGGCTTTGCTGCTTTTATTGGATCGAGTTCTACAAATAAAGTTGTTTTGCCATTTACGTTGGGAGGTCGATTTGCGTTAGGCAATATGTGGAGCATTGGGTTTGAATGGAATGCTCGAAAATTGTTTAGCGACAAGATCGATAATCAAACTAATATTGGTAGTATTAATAATACAAGTATGTTTTATGCAAACGACTGGTATTACTTTGCCGGTGTATTTGTGGCAGTAAGACTTTTTGCAAACAAAATCGATTGTCCTGTTTATAACTAAAATGGAATATAAAGAAAAAATACAAGACGACAAAATGCCTCTGCATGTTGCAGTTATAATGGATGGGAATGGACGTTGGGCCAAGAAAAAAGGAAACCAACGCATTTTTGGACATAAAAACGGTGTAATTGCAGTTCGCGAAACTGTAGAGGCCGCCGCAGAATTGGGTATTAAATATTTAACGTTGTATGCTTTTTCTACCGAAAACTGGAGCAGACCAAAATATGAAGTAGATGCTTTGATGTCGCTACTTATTTCGACCCTCGATGCCGAACTCGATACATTGATGAATAACAATGTGCGCTTATCTGCAATAGGCGATATCGACAATCTTCCACAAAAAGTATCTAAGGAATTAAAAAATACAATTAAAAAAACAGAAAATAATTCAGGGCTCACCCTCTTGCTTGCATTGAATTATAGCGGTCGGTGGGAGATTGTCGATGCTATTAAAAAGATTTCTGAACAATTTTTAACAAAAGAAATTACAATTAACGATATAAATGAATCGTTAATATGTAGATATTTGCAAACTGCAAATATTCCCGATCCCGAATTGATGATCCGTACTAGTGGCGAATATCGAATAAGCAACTTCTTGCTGTGGCAACTTGCTTATGCCGAATTTCACTTTACTGATACTCTTTGGCCCGATTTTCGGAAAAACGACTTTCATAAAGCAATAGTCGATTTCCAAAGCAGGGAAAGACGTTTTGGGAAGACTAGCGAACAAATGCACGATGAATTAAAATAATTTTCAGATGAAATTTTATAGTTTTTTATTACTTTTTCTTTTTTCTCTAATTTCTCCATATACAATTTTTTCTCAGTCTTCTGCCAATTCAAATATTGTAGATTATTCTAATCCAAAAGAATACGAAATTGCCGAATTCTTAATTTCTGGGGTACAGGTAATCGACAAAAATATGATTCAAAGTATGGCAGGGATCAATGTTGGTGATAAAATTACCATTCCTGGAGACGAAGTTACCAAAATTGTAAAAAAATTCTGGAACCATGGTTTATTTTCCGATGTAAAGTTTAACATTACTAAAATAGAAGGTGATAAAGTTTTTATAGATCTATACCTTAAAGAACGTCCACGACTATCGAAAGTTGATTATGAAGGAGTTAAGAAATCGGAGCTTTCAGACTTAAAAGAAAAACTTAAACTGAGATCGGGTAGTCAGGTTACAGACGATGTTATTAGCAGTATTCGTACCATAATTACCAAACACTATATAGATAAAGGATATTATAATGTAAAAATTGATATCGAACAAAAGCCGGATTCTGCTTCAACATATAAGACAAATTTACTTATTAAGATTTCAAAAAATAAGCGTGTAAAGATTAGTGAAATATATTTTGACGGCAATGTTCAGGTAAAAGCATCGAAGCTGCGAAAATCGATGAAGAAGACCAAACGTCGCGATTGGAATATTTTTAATACATCAAAGCTTATTTCGGCCGACTATAAGGAAGATAAGAGCTTACTCATAGATTATTATAACAAAAATGGCTATCGCGATGCAAAAATACTATCAGATTCGATTTCAATTGTTAGCGAAAAGCGAGTAAATCTTTACATTAATCTATATGAAGGGAAAAAGTATTACTTTAGAAACATAACATGGGTCGGCAATACAAAATATCCAACAGACGCGCTAGATCAGACTCTAGGTATTAAAAAGGGTGATGTGTTTAACCAGGAAGAACTCGACAAGCGATTGCAAAGCGACGAAGATGCCGTGAGTTCGTTGTATATGGATAATGGATATTTGGCATTTAATGTTAATCCCGTAGAATTGAGAGTCGAAAACGATTCTATTGATTATGAAATGCGAATTTATGAAGGATCGCAGTTTACAATAAACGAAATTATAATAAAAGGAAATACCAAAACGAACGAAAATGTTGTTCGTCGCGAATTGCGCACCTTGCCCGGCAACTTGTTTAGCAAATCTGATATTATTAGATCGGTACGTGAATTGGCAAGTTTGGGATATTTCGAGCCCGAAAAAATTGTTCCAAATCCACTGCCCGATCAAACAAACAATACGGTAGATATTGAATTCAATTTAGTAGAACGAGCCAATGATCAGCTCGAAATTTCGGGTGGCTGGGGAGCTGGCATGTTTATTGGGAGTGTCGGATTGCGTTTTTCCAATTTCTCGACAAGAAGCATGTTTCAAAAAGATTCATGGAGACCTCTTCCAAGTGGCGACGGACAAACTTTGAGCATTAATGCAAGAACCAGTGGCCCCATTTACACACAATTTGGAATACAATTTGTAGAACCTTGGCTGGGAGGTAAACGCCCCAATTCATTTTCGACAGGCATTAGTTATTCGAGATATGCGCCCGGAGCATATCAATTGAAAGATTGGCGCGATGCAAGCAGCTATATGATTACAAAAAGCGTAAATATAGGTTTGGGTCGTAGGCTTACATGGCCCGACGACTATTTTATGATTTCTAACAGTTTAGGTTTTGATAATTATTTAATAAAAAATATACCTGGTTTTTTTAATTCTGCTATAGTCGGAAATAATGCCGTTAATGCAAATAATTTCAACCTGTCTACTACAATTAGCAGGGTATCGACCGATCGGCCTATTTACCCGCGCTCTGGATCTAACTTTTCGTTTTTAGTTCAATTAACTCCGCCATATTCGTTGTTTAATGGTAAGGATTACAAAGCATTGAACGAGGTTCAAAAATCTAAGTTAGTCGAATACAATAAATTTGTATTTAAAGGAGACTGGTTTTTTAGAATTGTTCAGGATCTGGTACTTATGCAACGTGCACATTTTGGTTTATTGGGTATGTACAACAAAGATGTTGGTTATTCGCTTTTCGAGAAGTTTGTACTGGGTGGTGGCGGAATGCCAATGTCATATTCATACTTACCAAATGACATTGTGCCATTAAGAGGTTACAAAGAGGAGGCACTTACTCCACGAATAGATGAATTTGGCAATGTGCTTAATTCGCCAAACCTAGGGAATCAGGCTGGTAATATTTACAACAAATTTACCATGGAGCTTCGCTATCCAATATCGTTAAAGGAACAAGCAATCATATTTGCATATATTTTTGCCGATGCCGGAAATTCGTGGGCTAAATTTAGCGATTACAATCCATTTGTACTAAAACGCTCTGCTGGTATTGGTTTGCGTGCTATGTTGCCATTTTTGGGAACCATAGGATTCGACTATGGTATACCATTCGATCCTATTCCTGGGGCAACAACACCCGGAGAAGGTGAATTTCATTTTATTTTTGGACAACAATTATAATTTTGGAACAATTCTTGTTAATCGATAGAAAAACAAAAGGATATGAAACAAAAAATAGCAATAATCGTCTTAGTATTACTAAGTATCTCGATTTCGGCGCAAAAGTTTGCGTATGTCGATACCGAATATATTCTAAACAATATACCATCGTACAAGTCGGCACAAGAGCAACTCGACAAATTTTCGGACACCTGGCAGAATGAGGTTGAAGGTTTTTATGCACAAGTCGATAAAATGTATAAAGACTATCAAACCGAAAAAGTGCTGCTTTCTGAGGAAATGAAGAGAAAACGTGAAGAAGAGATTACTGCCAAGGAAAAAGAAGTAAAAGAATTGCAAAAAAAATACTTCGGTGCTGAAGGTTTATTGTTCAAAAAACGCGAAGAATTGGTAAAACCCATTCAGGAAGAAGTATATAAAGCTATTAAAGAATTGTCGCTCGATGGTGCTTATGCCATTATTTTAGATACATCGGCAGGTGCAACAGTCTTGTTTTCAGATCCTAAATACGACAAGAGTGACCTTATTTTACAAAAAATGGGATATAAAAATTAATAAATTATTAATTAAGATGTAAATAGCAAATTTTTATTTTGAATATTAAAATAGCTTTATAAATTTGTATTAAATATTATTAAATCAATAAAATGAAAAAAACACTATTATTCGTAATCGCCGCTTTAGTTTGTTCTTTATTATTTTCGCAAGCAACATCACCTCTTAAGTTAGGTCATATCAATACACAGGATTTGCTTCAAGCAATGCCCGAAAGCGATAGCGCTCAGATAAAAATGGAAACCGAAGCAAAAAAGCTTCAAGAAGAATTGGAAGTGATGCAAGTTGAATTGAATAAAAAATACCAAGATTATTTGGCAAAAGAAAAAACTTTTTCGGATTTGATTAAACAAACCAAACAAGCCGAATTGCAAGACATGCAACAAAGAATTCAATCATTTCAGGGAACTGCCGAACAAGAAATTCAAAAACTTCGAGCAGAGATTTATAAACCAGTATTGGACAAAGCAAACAAAGCTATTGTCGATGTTGCTAAAGAGAACGGATTTACTTATGTTTTTGATGTAAGTGCCGGAGCAGTAATATATCATGCAGAAAATAGCAGCGATATTTTGCCGTTGGTAAAAATTAAATTGAAGTTAAATTAAATATTTAATATTAATCGATATAGAAAAGTCATTGGGTATATCCGAGTGGCTTTTTCTTTTTTGATACTATGAATAAAAAGCAAGCCATAGGAGTGTTTGATTCGGGATATGGAGGACTTACCGTTTTAAAAGAAATTGTAAAGTTACTGCCAGATTATGACTATATATACTTGGGAGACAATGCTCGATCGCCTTATGGGCCTCGTTCGTTCGAAACTGTGTATAAATATACACTTGAAGCTGTGAAATATTTGTTCGACTGCGATTGCCCGCTTGTTATTATTGCATGCAATACTTCGTCGGCAAAAGCATTGCGCAATATTCAACAAAAAGACTTGAATCATATTGATCCAACTCTTAGAGTATTAGGTGTAATAAGGCCTTTAACAGAAAGTGTCGATAAATATACTCATTCAAAGCATGTTGGAGTGTTTGGAACAGTAGGAACAGTTACTTCGGGTTCGTATCAAATAGAGATTAATAAATTTTTTCCAGATATAAAGGTTACTCAACAGGCATGCCCTATGTGGGTTCCCTTGGTCGAAAACAACGAACACCATAGCGATGGAGCCGATTTTTTTGTAAAAAAATATATCGATGAAATTCTAAGAAACGATCCCAAGATCGATACCATTATATTGGGATGTACACATTACCCTTTGTTGCTCGATAAAATAAGAAAATATCTTGCCTGTAAATATTCAATTATATCGCAAGGCGAAATTGTATCGGTAAGTTTGGTAAATTATTTGCTCAGACATCGTGATATGGAAGCAAGATTGACAAAAGGATGTTCTATTAAATATTATACAACCGACAATGCCGAAAAATTTAACCAAATGGCAGGCATCTTTATGGGCCACGAAGTTCAATCGGAAAAGGTTTCTATTGCATAATAACAAGTTAACAATTGTGCCTGTTGCAAATCTATTTGCATTTGCAAGTTTTTATTGTTATTTTTGGGATTAAATGGAGCAAATATTTATTGATAATCAGGGTCGTCGGATTCGAGTAACTGAAGAGCGCTATAATCATATTTTCAATATCATCCTGAAGTTACTGTATCTATTGAATTAATAAAGAAAACAATTCAGGAACCTGAATATATTATTAAGTCAAATTCAGATCAGACAGTTGATTTGTATTATCAGTATTTTGTTTCGACAAGTGTAGGAAATAAATGGTTGTGTGTTGTTGTTAAAGTGATTGAAAATGACAGTTATATAATTGCAGTTTACTTTACAGACAAATTAAAAAAAGGAGCAATAATATGGAAAAAGCATTAAATATATATTTCGATAAAGCTGCCGATTATTTAGAAGTTGTTTTTGAAATATCGGATGGATACTTTATCGAAACTGAAAACGAGAATATTATGGAAAAAGTAAGTTTGGATGGGCGAATTCTTGGATTTTCGATCATGAATGTATCTGCCATTTCAAATATTCCTGTTTCAATTAATCTAAAAGCTGCTTAAAACCAATTACTCTTTATACCATCCTGCATACATCGAATAATTATTGGCTATTTTATTAATCATTTCAGAGGTTTGAGCAGGCTCAATATCTTTAATTTTTTTTGCAGGATTGCCTCCCCATACCGAGCCCGGTTCTACAATAGTATTCGATAGCACAACTGCTCCGGCAGCAATAATTGAATTTTCGCCAATAACTGCATGATCCATAACTATAGCACCCATGCCTATTAGTACATTGGAACTTAATTTGGCGCCATGTATCACAGCATTGTGTGCCACCGAAACATTGTTTCCAATTTCTACCACCGACTTTTGGTAAAGTGTGTGCAAAACCGCTCCATCTTGAATATTTACATTGTTTCCAATGCGAATGGAATTTACATCGCCTCGCAAAACAGCATTGAACCATATACTACAATCGTTGCCAATTACAACATCGCCTACAATAGTTGCATTTTCGGCCAAAAAACAATTTTCTCCTATTTGTGGAGTAAATCCTCTAACTTCTTTAATAAGTGCCATATTACAATGTAAATTTCAATTTTTCAAAAATATATTATTTTAATGTTAATTATAATTAGCAAATTATTATTTTTGCTTTTGTAATATTTATACAAAACCATTGCATAAATATTACATTTTTAAAGAGTAAAAAATTTGTCAAATATAGATTTTTAAAATGTTTTAGTGAATTAAAATGGGAGTAAAAAAAATAATAAAAGACCTCGATAGTGTAGTGGTCAAATTTGTAGGAGACTCTGGAGATGGAATGCAGCTTACAGGCACACTATTTTCCGACACATCTGCTATTTTTGGGAACGATCTTTCAACTTTTCCCGATTATCCGTCGGAAATACGAGCCCCACAAAATACTGTAGCAGGAGTATCGGGATTTCAGGTTCATATAGGTAAGCAAAAGATTCTTACATTTGGCGATGCCTGCGATGTATTGGTTGCAATGAACCCAGCTTCGCTTAAAGGCAATCTCAAATGGGCCAAAAAGGGGGCTACCATTATTACCGATATTGACTCGTACGACGACGATTCGTTGAAAAAAGCTGGATATAAGGTCAATCCTTTGGAAGATGGTTCTTTGAAAGACTATAATATTATAAAAGCACCTATAACTACTTTGACAAGGGCAACTCTTAAAGATACTGGTATTGATCAAAAAACAGCCGACAAATCGAAAAACATGTTTGCGCTGGGTATTATATACTATCTTTTCAATAGGAGTTTAGAACATAGTTTCGATTATTTTGAAAAGAAATTTGGCAAAAAGCCTGAGCTTATTAAGATGAATCGTATGGTGTTGCAAGCTGGTTATGATTTTGCCGATACCATAGAAGCCCTCGAATCGTATCAGGTCGAACCAGCGAAACTCGAAAAAGGGAAATACCGCAATATAACAGGAAACGTAGCCACCGCATGGGGATTATTAGCTGCTGCAGAGAAGTCGGGTTTACAATTGTTTTTGGGTTCATATCCTATTACGCCAGCAACCGACATATTGGTTGAAATAACAAACCAGAAATCGTTAGGAGCAAGGGTATTTCAGGCCGAAGACGAAATAGCTGGTATTTGTTCGGCTATCGGAGCCGCTTATGCTGGTTCGCTCGCCGTTACAACAACATCGGGGCCAGGTTTATCGCTTAAAAGCGAAGCAATGGGTTTGGCAGTGATGACAGAACTTCCATTGGTAATTGTAAATGTTCAACGAGGTGGACCATCTACAGGACTTCCTACAAAATCGGAACAAAGTGATCTTGTTCAGGCACTTTATGGTCGCAATGGAGAAGCTCCATTGGTAGTTATTGCAGCTTCGTCTCCATCCGATTGTTTCAATTTTGCTTTTCAGGCCGCAAAAATAGCTGTTGAGCACATGACCCCTGTTTTGTTATTGACAGATGGATTTTTGGGCAATGGCTCGCAATTGTTCCGTATACCCAAAATGTCCGATTTGCCTGTAATAAATCCCCCTATAGCAAAAGCTAACGATACAGAATACAAACCATATAAACGCGATCCCGAAACACTTGCACGTCAATGGGCGGTTCCCGGTATGGATGGTTTGCGACACCGAATTGGTGGATTAGAAAAAGAAAACGTAAGTGGTATTGTTACCACCGACGGTCCAAACCACCAATTGATGGTTCAATTGCGAGCTGAAAAAGTACAACGTGTAGCCAATAAACTTCCCGAGCAGATTGTTTCGGGCGAACAAGAAGGCGACCTTCTCGTAATTGGTTGGGGAAGCACAAACGGTTCTATAACTTATGCAGTAGAGCAAGCATTGCAAGAAGGTAAAAAAGTTGGTCATGCACAATTTAACTACATAATGCCTTTGCCAAAAAACACCGAAGCAATTCTTGAAAAATATAAGAAAATATTGGTATGCGAGTTAAATATGGGTCAGTTTGCCAATTACCTCAAAGGATTTTACCCTCACCACAATTGGTTGCAGTACAATAAGGTTCAAGGTTTGCCTTTTACCATTAAAGAGATTAAAGATAAAATTAATGCCTGTATAGAAGAAAAATAACATGAAACCCACATGTTTTGTAAAATTCAAACAAATATGTATTTATTTCACAAACATGTGAGGTTCCATCATACCTTAATAAACAAAGAATAAATATGATGAAAATCGAAAATAGTATTCCAAAATCGACACACACATTAGATAAAAGTGATTTTGTAAGCGACCAAATGGTAAAATGGTGCCCTGGATGTGGAGCGCATGCCATTTTAAATAGTGTAGCAAATGCTTTTCCTGCAATAGGTTATAAAAAAGAAAATTACACTTTTGTATCGGGCATTGGCTGTTCGTCGCGTTTTCCATATTATATGAATGTATATGGTTTTCACGGCATACATGGTCGTGCTGCTGCAATAGCTACAGGTGTAAAACTTGCCAATACCGACCTTAGCGTATGGATAGCCACCGGCGACGGCGATTCGTTGGCTATTGGAGGAAATCATTTTATACACCACATTCGTCGCAATATCGACACCAATGTAATATTGTTCAACAACCAGATTTATGGTCTAACCAAAGGTCAGTTTTCGCCAACTACACCTATAGGAAGTATAACTAAAACATCGCCTTATGGAACCATAGAAAGTTCGTTTAATGTAGGTGATCTTGTATTAGGTGCACAAGGTTCTTTTTTTGCAAGGGGATTGGATGTATTGCCTAAGTTAATGACCGATTTGATGGTAGAAGCTGCTGGTCACGATGGTACTTCGATTATAGAAGTTTTACAAAATTGTATTATTTTTAACGATAAAGCCCACCAAACTGTAGCAGGACGTGAGAATCGCGATGAAAATACTATTTTGCTAAAAGCTGGCGAACGAATGGTTTTTGGAAAAGATGCCAATAAAGGTTTGCGTTTTACAAACAAAGGTCTCGAGGCTGTTGAGATTGGTAAAAACGGAATCACAATAGACGATATACTCACACACGACCCAACCGACGACAATTTATTTTTGCAAATGGCATTGGTTCAAATGGCTCCACCAACCTTGCCATTGGCAATTGGTGTTATAAGAAAAGTGAAAAAACCAACATACGACGATCTTATGGTAGCGCAAATCGAAAATGTAAAGAAAAATTCAAAGATTAAATGTATGGACGATTTGTTGAACAGTGGCGATGTGTTTGAGGTAAATTAAATGTTTTTCTTTAAAAATATTGAAAAGTCTGCAAGAGTGTAATCTTAGCAGACTTTTTTGTTGTAAATTTTGTATGAACCCGTTTGTTTGTTTTGTTTATGTATAATAAAAGCTAATTACAAAGGCAATCTCGAAACTTGATCGACCAAAGTGTCGAGCATGTTTTGTATGGGTTTAGATGCCATTATTTTCATCATGGGGTTGAGATCGACCTTCATAGTGAGTTTTATATGAGTTTGATATGGAGCAGCTTCCTTGAGTTGAATCCAAAAGCCAAAATCGAATTTAGAGCCTTCTTCTCCAACTATTTTTATGGTTTTGTAAGGTTCTTTTTCTACAATACGCATTCCCGCCTGTCCGATCATATCAACTTCGAATCGGCACCAATCTTCGCCCGATTGCCAGTTTTTTACTTTGTCGGGAGGAACTAGATTTTTAAAATTATTGAAATTGCTCAAAAAATTGTATATCCTTTCGGGTGTTGATGCAATCTGTCCTATTTTACTCTCAAATTTTGTTTCCAAGACTTTTTTAATTGATTATTGATTATTGACAATTGTCAATAGATTATTATTTTCACATTTTCACATTTGAAAATGTACACATTAAATTCCCCATTTATCGGGTGCTTCGCGCCATTTTTTGAGTAGTTCCAATTGTTCGGTTTTTACATAGCCCGACTCTATAGCTTGTTCGATAAGTGTGTTGTAATTGCTTAGAGTAAATAGTTTTACATTGGCTTCTGCAAATGCTTGCTGAGCTGCAGGAAAGTTGTAAGAGAATATTGCACACATTCCAAGAACCTCGCAGCCATGATTTCGAAGGGCTTCAACTGCTTTTAAACTGCTCCCGCCAGTCGAAATAAGGTCTTCGATAACAACAACTTTTTGTTCTTTTTCAATTTTACCTTCTATTAAGTTTTCCATACCATGTCCTTTTGGAGCCGAACGAACATAAGCCATTGCAATGCCCATTTTGTCGGCTACTAGTGCCCCTTGAGCGATGGCTCCCGTTGCTACTCCGGCAATTATATCGGGTGTGCCAAACTCTCGTTTTATTAAGTTGGCAAATGAATCGCGAATAAATGTTCGAACTTCGGGGAACGATAGTGTAATTCGATTGTCGCAATATATAGGCGACTTCCAGCCCGATGCCCAGGTAAATGGATGTTCGGGCTGCAATTTTACAGCGCCACATTGTAAAAGAAATGCTGAAATTTGTTTTTCGGTATTCATGTGTATTGTTTTTGCAAATTTAAGCATTTAATCATATCGGTATATGGGCTTTGCGTTTTTATTGATGTTTTTACCCTGTTGGTTGATTTTTATTGCAAAAAGTAGAAGGTAGTTTTATTTTTGTTTCATAAATTAAATAAAAAGAAATATGAAAACACTTGCAAAGAAATTACTCGCGACTCTTATTGTTGTTTTGGCAGTTTTGGCAATTTCGGCACAGCCAGGTCGAGGATGTAAACCTCATTTTGAAGGAAATGATACTGTAAAATTTGCTAAAAGACTAGATTTTATGGAAAAAAAACTTGGACTTTCGGCTGATCAAAAAACAAAAATTAAAGCCATTCATGTAAAACACATGGCCGATATTGCCCCAATATTGAAAGCTCACGAAGCTCAAATGATAGCTTTTAGAGCCGAAATGGAGCAAGAACGGGATAAATTTCAAGTCGAGATTAAAGCACTTTTGAACGATCAACAAAAATCGAAGTTCGATACATTAATGTCTCGAAAAGATGGTAAAGAGCACAAAGGTATCCATAAAGGAGAAGGTAAAAAAGGTAAACATGGTAAAAGATGTTGTTGCTGTTTAGATAAATAAGTATTTATTCATATAGTTTATTTAGTTTAAACCTGAGAGCAAATATAAAAGCTTTCAGGTTTTTTCGTTAGAACCGCACTCCAATTCCTGGGCTAAGCATAACACAAGGTATTTTGTCTAAAATCCGATAGGATTATGCTGCTTTTAACCTTTCCTGATGACCTTTTTCAAGCTTTTCGCGAGCATATTCGATTGTAATTTGCAGCTCGCTTTTGGTTGTATTAGATGGAATGTCGAACATGCTGTCGATCATTATAGTTTCGCAAATGGTGCGCAAACCACGGGCTCCAAGTTTAAATTCGATAGCCTTTTCGACAATGTAATCGAGTACTTCGTCATCGATTTGAAGTGTTACTTTGTCCATCTCGAAAAGTTTGGTATATTGCTTAATAATAGCATCTTTAGGTTCGGTAAGAATACGGCGCAAGGTAGCTTTGTTGAGCGGTTCGAGGTAAGTGAGTACTGGTAAACGACCAATAATTTCGGGAATAAGTCCAAACGAGCGTAAGTCTTGTGGAGCTATGTATTGCAGCAAGTTGTCGCGATCAATAACTGCCTGTTTGAGTGATGCATTAAATCCGACCACTTGCGTATTGAGTCGTTGGGCTATTTTGCGTTCAATACCTTCGAAAGCTCCGCCACAAATAAAAAGAATATTTTTGGTATTTACAGGCACCATTTTCTGATCGGGGTGTTTGCGACCTCCTTGTGGAGGCACATTAACAATAGCCCCTTCGAGCAATTTGAGCATACCTTGTTGAACACCTTCGCCCGACACATCGCGGGTAATAGATGGGTTGTCGCCTTTGCGGGCAATTTTGTCTATTTCGTCGATAAATACAATGCCTCGCTCAGCTGCTTCTACATTGTAGTCGGCAACCTGAAGCAAGCGTGTGAGTATACTTTCAACATCTTCGCCCACGTAACCTGCTTCGGTAAGAACGGTTGCATCAACTATTGTAAAAGGTACATTAAGCATTTTGGCAATGGTTCGTGCCAACAGAGTTTTGCCCGTTCCTGTGCGACCAACTAAAAGAATGTTCGATTTTTCGATATCGATTTCGACATCGCCTTTGCGGTTTACGTGCAACAAACGTTTGTAGTGATTGTATACAGCTACAGAAAGAAATTTTTTTGCTTCGTCTTGACCAACAACGAACTGATCGAGAAATTTTTTAATTTCCATCGGTTTGTGCAATTTCAAGCCTTTAATATCGAACGAAGGTTTTTGCTTTTTGTCTTCGTTAACAATGTCGAAGGCTTGTTGCACACAATCGTTGCAAATCTGTGCATTAGTTCCTGTAATTAAAAGGCCAACGTCGCGTTTGTGACGTCCGCAAAACGAACATTTATTTTGATCCATTATTAATCGTTACTAACTAATTTTTTTCTTTCCAATACTTCGTCAATCATGCCATAATCTTTGGCTTCAATAGCAGTCATCCAATAGTCTCGATCCGAATCTTTCTCTATGGTTTTGTATGGTTTGCCCGAATGGTCGGCTAATATTTCGTACAATTCTTTTTTCAATTTTTGTATTTCGCGAACGGTTATTTCCATGTCGGTAGCTTGACCTTGAGCGCCACCCATAGGTTGGTGAATCATAACCCTTGCGTGTTTGAGCGCAGAGCGTTTGCCTTTTTGACCGGCAGCAAGCAATACAGCGCCCATAGAAGCCGCCATGCCAGTACAAATAGTCGATACATCGCTATTGACAAATTGCATGGTGTCGTAAATGCCCAATCCGGCACTTACAGAGCCTCCGGGAGAGTTGAGGTATATCTGGATGTCTTTGTTGTGATCGACAGAGTCTAAAAACAATAATTGGGCTTGAACAATGTTCGATACGTAGTCGTCGATAGGTAGGCCCAGGAAGATTATTCGATCCATCATAAGGCGCGAGAATACATCCATAGAGGCAACATTCAATTGGCGCTCCTCTATAATGGTAGGAGAAATATAACTGGCATAGACCGACTGTACACGGTGCAGCGAAAGACTGCTTATACCCAAATGTTTAATGGCATATTGGTCAAATTCTTTTTTAACATCCATGATTTTTTGTTTTTTAGTGTTTGTCGAAAAATTTGTTGAATTCTTCGATGCTGATGCTCTTTTCTTGTAAAGTTATATTTTCTTTTATAAAAGCCAAAACTTTATCGTCGGCAACTCGTTCCATAATTCGGCGAACTTCTCCTTCTTTCTTTAACATATCGGCAGCATAGTTGTTCAAATATTCGTCGGGGATGTTCATGATGCCATAATTTTGGAATTGCGAAAGGGCAATTTTTTTGGCATAATCGATCACTTCGGTTTCTTCAACTTTAATACCAGCTTTTTCGATGAGTTTGGTTCGAATCAATTGCCATTTGAGGTCGTTTTCGAACATGTCGAATTCTTTTTCGATTTGTTCGTCGGTTATTTTACCTTCGTTAGCGTATTTCAACCAACGTTTGAGAAAGTCGGAAGGAACTTTTATTTCAGCTTTTTTAATAAAATATTCTTTGGTATCGATTAAGAACTTGTAATTGGCGTTGTCGTCTAAACTTACTTTTATTTCAGCATTTATTTTTTCGTCGAATTGAGCTTCGGTTTCGATGGTGTTTTCGGTACCATATATTTTGTCGAAAAGGTCTTTGTTGTATTCGGCATTTATGAATTTAGAAATTGCGCCTATTTCGAATTGGAAATTGCCTTCAATTTCGGCTACCTTGTCTTTTTCGATTTTTAGAATATTGGACACTTCGAAATCATTAGGGAATGCTTTTTTAATATCGAAGTTAACTTTTTCGCCCTTTTTCGCTCCAATAAACTTTTTAGTTTCCGATTCGTCTTTCGAAAGGTCTAAGTATATAGAAGCTTCTTCAACTGCAATGCCATTTTCGATTAAGTTGCCTTTTGCATCTATTTGGGCAATTGCGCCTTTAAGCATTTCGTTTCCGGCTATTTCGCTTTTTTCGACAAAGCTACCAAATCGACGGGCGTGGTTGTCTTTGGTTTTCGATAGCATTTCGTTGGTGATTTCGATATTGAAGAACGTTACTTTGTCTTTTGAGCTAGGTTCAACAGACACTTCGGGCGAAAGGCCAATTTCGAAAGAGATGGTAAAATCGCTTTGTGTATCGAAATCGATAGGTTCCTGGTCGTTTTTGGGAAGAGGTTCGCCTAATAATTTGATTTTGTTATCTTGAATATAATTGTTGAGCGATTCGCTAACGAGTTTGTTGATTTCGTCGAGCAACACGTGTTTACCATACATTTTTTGGATCATTCCCATTGGAGCCATACCTGCACGGAAGCCGTGGATATTCGCTTTTTTACGATAATCTTTAAGTGCTTTATCGACATTGGGTTGATAGTCGGCTTTTACTACTTGCAGGCTAATAACTGCGGTTAAATCGTTGCTGTTCGTCTTTGTAATATTCATTTTACGAAATATTTAAAAATAATATAATTGATTATTTATAGGAAAAAAGCTATTCAGGAAGTCAGTTGAAAACACTGATACAGAACAAAAAGAATTTTTACAATAAATCCTGAACACGTTCAAATATTGAAGTAAAAAAATTATGTGCGGATGAAGGGACTCGAACCCCCACGCCTTACAGCACCAGATCCTAAGTCTGGCTCGGCTACCAATTACGACACATCCGCTTTCCGAAAATCGAAGCGCAAAGTTAATATTTTTTTGTTTCTAAAAAAATATTTATTTAGTGTAAAGATAAAATGCTTTTTGTTGAAATGTTTGATTGGTGAAAAATCGGATTATTTATTGTATTTCTATTACCTTTATTGCGAATTTTAATCAGAAAGTAAGCTCTATGAACTTTTTCTTTGTCATTCTTTTTGCAATTGCTATGCTAAATGGTTTTTTAGCATTTATTTTTTTGTACAGATTTAATACTCCTGTTGGGCGAGCAATTGGTTTTATATTGTTGTCAAACACTTTGTATTCGTTGGGTTATGGGTTTGAGCTAAATTCTACTACCTTAGTAGATGTTCTTTTTTGGGTCAAAATAGAATACTTTGGTATTGCTTTTATTCCTTTTTTGGTAGTTAATTTTACTTATGAATACATTGGGAAGAGCGATTTGTTTAATTGGCGAATAAAGGTAATCCTTCTTTCAATTAGTTTAGCAACTTTATTTTTTCTTTATACAAATCCAATATTTGGATTGTTTTACAAAGAAATAAAACTTGTACAACAAGGTTCGCTCTATATTTTAGATACAATTAAAGGGCCATGGTATTGGGTGCATCAAATAGTTTTGACTATTTCATATACGGTGTTGGTTGTAGCGTTTGTAAAAATGGCTATAAGTCACCAAAAAATACTTCGTTTACAAGCAATTGTAATGCTAGGAAGTTCTATGATTGTTTGGGTAACGTATTTAATTTATCTTACAGGCAATAGTCCTTTTGGTATCGATATTATACCATTTTCATATTCGTTTGTCGGAATTATATGGGCATGGTCTATGTTTCGTTTCAAGTTTGGAGACTTTAAACCTTTGGCACTCGAAAGCGTATTTGAAAGTCTCGACGATGGCGTAATTATTTGTGATGAAAAATGGCGAGTAATCAATTTCAATAAAGCGGCAATTAGTATTTTTAATCATTTAGACCACGATTCGATAGGTAAGCCTTTAAATGAAGTGTTTAAAACCTACCCCGATATTGTTACGAGATTAAATGAAAATAAAAGTTTTGAATTGGAAGTGCCTGTCGAAAACGACAAGAAATACTATAGCATTAGGATAAATAGTATAAATAGTAAAAACAATGAGCAAATTGGCAATACATTGCTCATTCACGATTTTACAAAAAGAAAAAATTATGAAATAAAATTGCTTCAAAATGAAGAGAAACTAAGAGATTTATTGGCAACACGCGAGAAATTTATTTCAATTTTAGGTCATGACTTGCGAGGTCCTATTGGCAATATAGCGTTATTGTCCGATATGCTATATGCCGATTATTCGATTCAGACCGACGAGTATAGACAAAATGCCATTAAACTTATCAAAGAAGGGTCGTCCAATTCGGCAAAATTGCTTGAAAATATTTTGTTGTGGTCTCAAAGCCAAAAGGGTACAATTAAATTTGATCCTGAACCTGTCGATTTAAACCTTTTGGTTGCTCAGGCTGTAAAGCTACTTCAGCCCATAGCATTAGAAAAAAGTATAAGTATAAAAAACCATTGTGAATTGGGCAATATATTGGTTGTGGACAAAAATATGCTAGCATCGGTAATACGAAATTTAATATCGAATGCCATAAAGTTTAGTTATGCCGGAGGTATCGTAGATATTGAATGTGCAAAAGAAGAAGGAGCTGTAAAACTTTCGGTTATTGATAAAGGAATAGGTATATCGCCCGAAATGATAAAGAAAATATTTGTTTTGGGCAAAGTGCGATCTAAGAACGGTACCGCTAATGAGACTGGTAGTGGACTGGGACTTGTGCTTTGCAAAGATTTTGTTTCGCGCCATAATGGTAAAATATGGGCAGAGAGCGATCCTGTTCAAGGAAGCCGTTTTTATGTTAGTATACCAGAGTGTATACATTAAAATTTGTTGAACAAAATTTGTAAACTGAAAAATTCATTTTAAATTAATGATCTTTATCTTTGTTCGCATTATTTTTATAAAGTTTTTCATTAGTAAAATAGCTAAAAGGAAATAAAAAATGGGAAAAGTTCTGATAATAGGAGCAGGCGGTGTGGGAACCGTAGTGGCACACAAAATTGCTCAATTGCCTGAAGTATTTACGGAAGTGGTGTTGGCAAGTCGCACAAAATCGAAATGCGATGCCATTGCACAAGCTATAGGCGGCAATCGTATTAAAACAGCATCGGTCGATGCCGACAATGTGCCTCAGTTGGTTGAGCTAATAAAAGCTCATAAGCCAGACCTTGTTGTAAATGTGGCGCTTCCCTACCAAGACCTTACCATTATGGATGCCTGTTTGGAAACAAAAACCAGCTATCTGGATACCGCCAATTACGAGCCAAAAGATGAAGCCAAATTCCAATACAGTTGGCAATGGGCTTACCAAGAAAAGTTCAAAAATGCCGGTATAACAGCCATTCTTGGTTGTGGTTTCGATCCGGGAGTTTCGGGTGTGTTTACAGCCTATGCTGCCAAGCATCATTTCGACGAAATACAATATCTCGATATAGTCGATTGCAATGCAGGCGACCATGGAAAAGCATTTGCAACAAATTTTAACCCCGAAATCAATATTCGTGAGGTAACTCAGCGAGGCAAGTATTGGGAAAACGGACAGTGGATCGAAACAAATCCTCACGAAATACACCAACCCATCAATTACCCCGAAATTGGGCCCAAAGAATCGTATGTTATTTACCACGAAGAATTGGAGTCGTTGGTCAAAAACTACCCAACTCTCAAACGTGCACGTTTTTGGATGACCTTTGGACAGGAATATCTTACACACCTTCGAGTGATTCAAAATATTGGAATGTCTCGTATCGATCCGGTTATGTACAATGGAGTGGAAATAATACCTATACAATTTCTAAAAGCTGTATTGCCTAACCCCGGCGATTTGGGCGAAAATTATACCGGCTGGACTTCTATCGGTTGTCGTATAAAAGGACTCAAAGACGGAAAAGAAAAGACCTACTATGTATACAATAACTGTAGCCATGAAGTAGCTTATAAAGAAACTGGTACACAAGCCGTAAGTTACACAACTGGTGTGCCAGCTATGATTGGCGCCAAAATGTTTATGGAAGGAAAGTGGAAAAAGCCCGGGGTGTTTAATGTCGAGGAGTTTGATCCCGATCCGTTTATGGCCGACCTCAACAAATATGGCTTGCCATGGGTCGAAAAACATAATATAGATTTGGAACTATAAAAAATAAAGTAAGGCCGCTAAGAAGCAGAGAAAAATGCTGATTAGCGGCTTTTTTGTGTTTTTTCTTATTCTAAAATATTAAGCAAGTTTTTTAAATTCAATTAAATAATTAATTTTGTAACAAACAGCCCATTAACTGTATAGCCTATGGAAGTTATTAAATATATTTTACTATTCTTGTTTTTTTGCAATACTTTAAAAGCTCAGCAGATTGTAAAAAGCTCAGGAGCTGGAGAAGTCGAATTTCCCATAAGTTTATCGGAAGATCGAACTAAAAAACTTGCCAAAGAACAAGCATCAATTGCTGCTCTTGAAGCTGCTTTTGGAACTATAGTTGTCGATGGTAGTTCAACTTACATATCCAATTCACAAAACAACAAGCTTTTAGAGTCTAAAAGTGTTTACAATTTCATTTCAAACCATGCTGTAAATGGCGAAGTGCTCGAAGTTGTATCAGAAAAATATCAAACAACAATTAAACCAATAATTTCGGGCAAAGACACGCTAAAAGTGCGTTTTATGATTTGTACAATTGAGATAAAAGCAAAGGAACTTGTAGCGCCTCCAATTCAATTCGATGCCTATCCATTAGTTTGCGATTCAAAAAAATGCAAAACAACCGAATTTAATGACGGAGACGATTTTTATTTTTATTTCAACAGTCCCGTAAGTGGTTATTTGTGGATATACCTCGACGATGGGACAAATGCACAGTGCCTTTTGCCCTATCGCGATATGCCAACTGAACAGGAAGGCGGCTTTTGGGTAAAAGCCGATGCTGAATATATTTTCTTTTCGAACTCTACTAAAAATCATAATATTGAAAAGCTCAATTTTACTATAGATACCTATCAATTAGGAGCAGAGAAACAAGAAGATTTGAACCGCTGTTTTATAATTTTCTCAGAAAAACCACTTGCAAAACCACGACTCGATAATACCAATCAGTCGATTTTGAGCAAAGATGAGCAGATTGCAAACTATGCAGCTCCCAAATCGTTACCTTCTGAAGAATTTCAGAAATGGCTGATGCAAAACCGCAGTTACAAAAAAACACAGATAGCACTAAAAAATTTTGATATCACAATAAGAAAACGCAATAATTGATGAGAACACTATTAAAATTTATACTTCTCTTTGCTTTTGGGTATGCCGGTGCCCAAAAAGTGACAAATGTGAAGCTCGGTATAGAAGGCGATAAAGTTGTAGTACATTACGACATAGACAAATACAGCACCAAAAGGCTTTATAATGTAAAAATATCTTTCCAAAGTACCACAAAAATTACACCATTTGCCCTGAGTGGCGATGTGGGTAGCGATATAGTTGCCGGTAAAGATTTGAAAATAGTGTGGGATCTCTATCAGGATATCGACGGTCTTTCGGGCAATCTGAAAGCTGAGATTGAAGTTGAAAAGGGTAAAAGAATAAAGTACCTTGGCAGACCCAGGGCTGCATTTCTATCGGCATTGCTGCCGGGCTTGGGCGACTACTTTGTAGTGAAAAACCGTTGGCAACCTTGGTTAACTCATATTAGCTTTTTGGGAACTGCATGGGGTGCATTTGCCAATTCCGAAATGATTGGGAGGGAATATAACAGTATTGAAAGTTACGACCAGTCTGCTTTAGACGCTGCATACAAGCAAGACCTGCAGTATTACCAAAACACAAAGTACTTGATGTTTGCCGCAGCCGGTATTTATGTGGGCGACATTCTCTTTGTCTCTATCAAAGGGGCGATGAACAAGCGGAAGCACCCCTATTACAAAAAACGCTTCGAAAAACACCCCCAGAAGCAATCTGTTTTTTACATGGCTCCAAACCAGTTCAAAGGTGGTCAATTGGTATGGAATTATAATTTTTAAACCATTACAAAAATGAAAAAAATGAAATCTAAAATAGCATTTCTCCTGAGTTTGATAAGTATACTTTACTCATGCGAAACAATTGACAAAGAGCTCAAACCCGAAAGGGATAATCCGTTCGATAGTGAATCGAGTAGCTATATTGATTTAGAAAAAAATAAAGTCAGCATCAAGTGGTTTAAAAGAAACGATACTATTATTTTGCGTTTCGATGCAACGAAGGTACTTGTTGGGGAAGATGCAAAGTTGTTTTTGACTCCCTTTAATGAACAAATACAATATGATGGTTCTTATTATGATATTAATTATAGTGATGTATACTATAGTGATTTAGTTGATAAAGTTTTATTTGGATCAAGTATGGGAATTCATGAAAGTGGGTTTGGTACAACAAGTATTGATGGTTTTATAACATATACATATAGAGGGGATTGGAAAATGGAATTTACGAAGCAAAAACCAATTATAGAAATGCCTCTTTTAGAAATTTCAAAAAAACAATATGATTTATATATTTCGTATAAATCAAAATCTTATGAATATGGGACTAGTTTTGCTCAAGAATTGTTCTCTATTCAATTCCCTGAAAGTTATTTTGCAACATATATTGATTCTATTAAGCATGAATCATACTCTTCAGTTAAGTTATATTACAATACGAAATCTCTTAATTGGATGCAAAATGAACAGTTTTATTTACACTTTATACAAGGAAACAATAATCAGATTATAATACCTAAAAATAAACAAGGGAATGTTGTTATCAATGAGCCTGTTGATACATTTTTGATTTCAAATAATAGTCAAAATAACAATTTGAATTTTTCATTAAAAATATTTGACACAATTGCCATTGAACCCATATTCAAACTTAAGCAGTTAACCAACAATGGGTTCAGGCCATCTCTCGAAATTAGTTATAATCCAAGTCAATTGCCTAAAACAGATTCAGTTAAATTTCAATTAAATAATTATGAAACAAAGTATTATCAGTACAGCGAGTTGTCAAAAACAAATAAAATTGAACTTTCTGGCTTTCTTTTAACAAAAGATGTTTATGACAAAAGAATTTCTGGTAATAATAAATCATATAGTTGGACACTTGCCGATTTAAAGTTAGATGGCAGGGATTACGAAACTAAAATGAGCAAACTGAGTTGCCCTGGAAGTTATATGTTGGCAGGTTTTAGCTGTAAAGGATTTGGATATATGATTTATAAAAATAGCGACAATACTTTTAGCTTATATAAATATACTCCTTTATCAGATTCATGGGAGAAAATATTAAATCCATCTTTTCCCGTTGGTTTCTATGCAGGTAATTATTGGAATGATTTAAAATATACTTTTATTTCTACCTCAAACTATGTTTTGGCTATGCACAATTCAGATAATAGTAAACATTATTTGTTCGATGGTTCTAATTGGACATCTGTAGCCGACTTTCCCTCTACATATTATGGTTTTTGGTTTGTTGTTAAAGATATTCCTTATATCCAGGAAGAGAATAGTACAAGTTCCCCTTCATCAATAGTATACAAATATGTAAAATCAACGAACAATTGGGAGCGTATAGCCGATTTACCGGAACCCAGGAGCAATGTTAATTCTGCTTTTGCATTGAAAGACACCGGATATATTTATGGAGGTTACGGTTCAAAAACTTTTTATAGTATGCTTAAATATAATCCCGATGATAATAAATGGAGTACAGTTCTTAAATATCTTACATATAGTGGTTCGCCAGGAGAAATTATTACCGATAATAACGGGCTGGCACTTATATTGGGAAATACTACAGGAACAATCGAATATACCTTCGACGGGAGCAATTTGTATAAAAAAATTGGAAGTACAATTATATCTTTTTACACTTTAATGAGGTATCCCACAAAATTCGAAATCGGGTCAGATTTTTATTATCTGAATACTGTAAGTCCAACTCCAGAGGACTTTTATTATGACGTGTATAAAACCAATTTTAGATAACCCCTAAAACATAAGAACATGAAAGTAATTTATTTGTTGGTATTTGTGCTTATTAGTCTTTCGACTATAGCACAAAAAACAGGCGAAAGCGAATATGTAAAAGTGAATTTGCCGCCCAAGAAAGCAACATCGGGACAAGCATCGCTTGCTTATGCAACGGCTACGGTATCGGATGTCGATATGGATATTCCTCGGGTGGCAAAGCCCAACGTCGACCGCTACGCCCTAATAATTGGCAATCAAGATTATAGTTCGTTTCAAAAAGGCATAGACAAAGAAGCCGATGTAGAGTTTGCCCAAAACGATGCAAGTGTGTTTAAAGAATATGCCACAAAAATACTTGGTGTACCCGACGAAAATGCCGTGTTGCTTATCAATGCCAAGTTGGTCGAGATGCGCAGTGCCATCGACAAATTTAATAACATTATAAAAAACCTCGATGGTCAGGCCGAAGTGTATGTCTATTATGCCGGTCATGGTTTGCCAGAAGAAGCAACCAAAGAAGCCTACATTATGCCTGTCGATGTTAGTGGTGCCGATATTAAATATGCCATTAAAACTCAGGAGTTGTACGACAAACTTACCGAATACCCTTCGAAAAAAGTGGTCGTGTTTTTAGATGCTTGTTTTAGCGGTGGTGGTCGTAAGCAAGGTTTGGTGTCGGCTCGTGCTGCAAAAATAAAGCCCAAAAATAATGAAGTAAAACAAGGCAACTTGCTTGTGCTAACTGCAACCAGCGAATCGCAAACAGCCCTACCGTACGAAGAAAAGGGGCATGGTATGTTTACCTATTATTTGCTAAAAGCCCTAAAAACTAGCCAAGGCGATATGTCTCTCGAAGAATTGAGCAATTATGTAAGAAAACAAACAACACTTAATTCGGTAATGATCAATTCGAAAGAACAAAACCCCCAAACCATAGTGAGTCCATATATTGAAAATACATGGAAAAACTGGAAAATAAATGAGTAATTATAGCACAAAACTATTTCAACAACCATTGCCAAACAGGCAGTACCTCAATTTTTAATTGATCATCGATGATGGAGTCCACTTCGTCGTAAGTAATTATTTGAGCATTTGTGACATTGAGCTCCTTCGAAGCAACTTTTATCGCTGCTATTTCGCGTTTACGAGTCTCAATATCGGACAACGAGTAGCAAACCTGTATTAAGAAGTTTTTGTCCGGTATATAAAAGTCTACTTCTACATTACGTTTGTAATAGAACAACTGCTCACCATGTATTTTGTAAAGATGAAGAAATACAATATTCTCGAGCAATTTGGTATCTTGGTCGGTAATAAAAAGATTTAAAATACCTTGATCGTTAAAGTAGTATTTCTTTTTGGTTTCGCGCTCGGTATATTTCGAAACATAGTTGTTTAGTGGGAAAATTAGATATGAGTCGAACAAATAACCCAAATACTCGTTAATGGTGTTGCTGCCAATTTTATGTCCTGTACTTTGTATTAGGTTTCGTATGCGATTGAGCGATGTTTCGTTGTTAACACTTTCGGCTAGTTTCTTTATGAGTAATTTTAGCACATGTTCGTTTTGTATATGATTGCGAGCCACCAAATCGCCATAAAATACTTTCATAAAAATACTGCTTAAATATTCCTTACGGTTCTGATATTTAAACATTTCGGGAAAACCGCCATATTGAAAAAAAGATTCAAAATGTTTTTTTATTTCAAATCGCTGTTTCGAAATTTCAAAGTTTTTTAGAATAGTAACCGAATGGAACAATAAAAACTCATCGAATGTAAGCGGATGTACTTCTTTTATTAGGTAACGACCTCCCAAAGTGGTGGCTATTTCCTTGCTAAGCATTTTGGCGTTACTGCCTGTAATACATACTTTGTAGCCAGTATCGGCTAGTCGACGGGCAAACTTTTCCCAATGCTCAATATTCTGTATTTCATCGAAAAACAAGGCCGGCTTTTCGCTATATAGCTCCTGAGCACATTCCAAAATAAGGTCAAAATGCTTTGAGTTGAATTCTATAAAACGTTCGTCCTCAAAGTTTAGATAAACATAGTGTCCTGTTTTTTTACTTTTCGAAAGTGCCATTATTTGTTGAAACTGCAAAAAGCTCTTGCCACACCTTCTTATACCGCAAAATACGTAATTGGCATTGCTGTCTAATACGTAATTCCGAGCAAACATTGCCTGAGAGTCTACAAAATCGGCACTCTCAAGTATTATTTTCATTAAAGTATTCTTTTCCATATTTTAAATATTTCCTCAAATATAAGGAATATTGTTTAAATAATATCTTATAAAAAAGATAAAAATGCTATTTAATTTCTTTTATAAAAGATAAAAAGATCGTCTTTGCATAAAGCCCTTTTTACATTCTTCAAAATCTATATCTTTGCGCTTTATTTTAAAAAAGAACAGGATGATTTCGGTAGATGGCTTGGCAGTTGAGTTTGGTGGGACAACACTTTTTAAAGATATATCGTTTGCAATAAACGACAACGATCGCATAGCCCTAATGGGCAAAAATGGAGCCGGCAAGTCGACACTGCTCAAAATCATAGCAGGAGCGCGTACACCTTCGGCGGGAAAGGTTTCGGCTCCAAAAGAGGCTGTTATTGCCTACTTGCCGCAGCATTTAATGACCGAAAACGAAAGAACTGTATTTGAGGAGACCGCGCTCGCTTTTTCTTCGGTATTAAATATGAAAGCTGAAATTGAAGCGCTCAACAACGAGCTTTCGATACGAACCGACTACGAATCGGACGCTTACTACCAGCTTATAGAAAAGGTTTCGACGCTTAGCGAAAAATATTATTCCATTGAAGAAATCAACTACGATGCAGAAGTAGAAAAGATACTGATGGGTTTGGGTTTTGTTCGGGAAGACTTTACAAGACCCACCAGCGAATATAGCGGAGGATGGCGTATGCGTATTGAACTGGCAAAAATACTGCTTCAAAAACCCGATCTGATATTGCTCGATGAGCCTACCAACCACCTCGACATTGAATCGGTGCAGTGGCTCGAGGAGTTTCTCATAAATAGCGCAAAAGCCGTTATAGTAATATCGCACGACCGCGCATTTGTCGACAATATTACAACCCGAACCATAGAAGTGACCATGGGGCGTATATACGATTATAAAGTAAATTACTCGTCGTACTTACAGCTTCGAAAAGAACGACGAGAGCAGCAACAAAAACAGTTCGAAGAGCAACAAAAAATGATTGCCGATAACACCGAGTTTATCGAACGATTCAAAGGCACTTATTCAAAAACCCTGCAAGTTCAGTCGCGCGTAAAAATGCTTGAGAAGCTACAAATTGTAGAGGTAGACGAAGAAGACAACTCCGCATTACGCCTTAAATTTCCGCCTTCGCCACGTTCGGGCAACTATCCGGTAATAGCTGATGGGGTCTCGAAAAGTTACGGATCGCACAATGTGTTTGCCAATGCTTCGTTTACCATTGAGCGAGGGCAAAAAGTTGCTTTTGTAGGTAAAAATGGCGAAGGAAAATCGACTTTGGTCAAATCTATAATGAAAGAAATTGAGCACGATGGAACACTTACCTTGGGTCACAATGTGATGATTGGTTATTTTGCACAAAATCAAGCATCGTTGCTCGACGAGGAAATAACCGTTTTTCAAACCATCGACGATGTGGCTAAGGGAGACATTCGAAATAAGATAAAAGATATATTAGGCGCATTTATGTTTGGAGGCGACAACTCGACCAAGAAAGTAAAGGTGCTATCGGGTGGCGAACGCACACGTTTGGCAATGATCAAGCTATTGCTCGAGCCGGTCAATTTGCTTATTCTCGACGAACCAACCAACCACCTCGATCTCAAGACCAAAGATATATTAAAAGCGGCTCTCAAAGATTTCGATGGTACACTAATTTTAGTGTCACACGATCGAGATTTTTTAGATGGATTGGTAAGTAAGGTTTATGAATTTGGCAATAAACGAGTAAAAGAGCATTTGTGTGGTATAAAGGAATTTCTTCAAAACAAAAAAATGGAACATCTTCGAGAATTGGAAAAAAAATAGGTTGGTATTTTTAACTAATACAAATTTAGCGTCTTAGTGATTTTGAGAGTAATATTCAATCATCCACTTTTTTTTATAAAGAACAAGGCTTAATTTTGTATAAAAATTTTATAGATAGATGGTTGAGGCAGTGATTTTTGATATGGATGGAATTATTATCGATTCTGAGCCATACTGGAAAGAAGCAGAGGAAAAGGTTTATAATTCATTGGGTTTGAATATAACACAGGAAATGTGTGTAGAAACGACTGGGCTTGGAACCCACGAAGCAGTTTCGTATTGGTATCGAATAATGCCTTGGCAGGGAAAAACTATTAAAGAAGTTTGTAGCGAAATAGAAGCAGAGGTTCGACGAATTGTAATTGAACGAGGGGAGCCTATTCCTGGGGTTGTTGAACTTATTTTGAATTTGAAATCGAAAGGGATAAGAATTGGATTGGCATCGTCGTCGCCCAAACACCTTATAGATACAGTTTTGGATAAGCTTAATTTAAGGCATTATTTTGAAGTTGCTCATTCGGCCGAATTTGAAATAGCAGGCAAGCCACATCCGGCAGTATATTTGGGAGCTGCACGTATTATGGGCGTAAAACCTTCTAATTGTTTGGCTATAGAAGATTCTATAACTGGAATGAAAGCAGGTTTGGCGGCAGGAATGTTTGTGGCAGTTATGCCAATCCCAATTTTTGAGCATCGTGAAGAATATACACACGCTCAAATACGTTTGAAAAACTTTACTGAATTTCCGATCGAACAATTAGCAATGATGGATAAAAAAGATGTTGTAGTTTTTTGATTTATTTTAAAAGTTATTACAGGTAAATTGAATGCCAAGTTGCCTGTTTTGCCAAATTATTTGTTTCTTTACAATTCAAATATTTTAAATAATGTCAGAATCAATTCGTTATTATTCGACCAATTTGCGGTCGCCCAAGGTGAGTTTCAGAGAGGCGTTGTTGCAAGGCTTGGCTCCCGACAGGGGCTTATATATGCCCGACAATATTCCTTTGATGACTGTTGAAGACTTACAAAGCCTTTCGAAAAAAGAGTATCACGAAATAGCCTATATTGTTGCAAGTTATTTTCTGAAAGATGAAATACCTGCAAGCGATTTGAAAGCTATAGTAATAGATGCATATAACTATGCAGTTCCGCTCGAAAAAATTACGCATCGAAATCACATAATGAGGCTTGACCAAGGTCCAACAGCATCGTTCAAAGACTTTGCAGCACGTATGATGGGTCGTTTAATGCAATATTTTTTGAAACAGGAAAATCGCAAAATGCTTATTCTTACTGCAACATCGGGCGATACTGGAAGTGCCATTGCAAATGCATTCTATGGTTTAGACAATATTAAAGTAGTAATTCTATACCCACGCAAAGAAGTTACAGACCGTCAGCGCAAACAAATGACTACTTTACATGAAAATATAACTGTACTTGCACTCGACGGGAAATTTGACGATTGTCAGGCAATGGTTAAGCAAGCTTTTTCTGACAGAGATTTGGACTATTTGCAGTTGTCGTCGGCAAATTCGATAAATATTGGACGTCTGTTGCCTCAAGCAATGTATTATTTCTATGCTTGGTCTCGTTTGGCAATGAATCACAGCGATGAAGTTATTTTCTCGGTGCCATCGGGCAATTTTGGCGATCTTATGGGCGGACTTTTTGCAAAGAAAATGGGCCTGCCTGTGAAAAAATTTGTAATTGCTACGAACGAAAACGACGAAGTTCCGGTTTTTTTCAAAACAGGATTGTACAACACTATTGAACCATCGCGTAATTGTATATCAAGTGCCATGAATGTTGGGCATCCGAGCAATATGGCTCGTATTGTTACACTTTATGGAGGCGAAATGAGCGAGAAAGGCGAAATACTGCAAATGCCTAATCTAGAGTTTTTGCGCAACGATATGTATGCTGTAAGTATCTCAGATTACGAAACCATCGATACTATTCGCCAAACCTGGCTGAAACACAAAGTGTTGCTCGAGCCTCATGGTGCAGTGGCATGGGCTGGTTTGATGAACTATTATAAAGCCAATCCGGTCGATGAAAATCCTAACCAACTTGCAGTTGCATTAGAAACCGCTCATCCGGCAAAATTTCCGCAGGAAATAATTGATATATTAGACATTGACCCCGAAATGCCCGAAAGCCTTAAAGGATTAGAAGGTAAGAAGGAGATTGTGCAAGATATGTCTATAGACTATGCCGATTTTAAAAAGTTTTTAATAAATAATTATAAATAACAAAAGGGAGGCAATTGATCAAGGATAATTGACAATGGAAAACTGTCCACTGTCCACTGTCCACTGTTCACTGTCCACTGTTTACTGTTCACGTTCACTGTTCACTGTTCAATTGTCTACTGTCAACTTTTATTTTTTATGGTACTATTTTGTTCAGATTTAGAAGGCGTTTGGGTTCCCGAAGTATGGGTCAATGTTGCAAAGAAAACCGGCATCGAAGAGCTAAAGCTTACCACACGCGATATTAATGATTACGATGTGCTTATGAAGCGTCGGATAGCCATACTCGAACAACATAAGCTAACCATAAAAGATATTCAGCATGTAATATCCCAGATTGAACCATTGCCAGGAGCATTGGAAATGCTCAATTGGATTCGTTCGGTTGCTCAGATTGTGATTGTTTCCGATACATTTACCGAATTTGCTGAGCCGCTTATGGCACAGTTGAGTAGACCAACATTGTTTTGCAATTATTTGACTATTTCAGAACAACAAATGGTTACGGGTTATAACCTTCGTCAACCCGACCAAAAACGTGAAGTGGTAAAGTCGTTGAAACAGCTCAAATACAGGGTTGTGTCGTTTGGCGATTCGTACAACGACATAAGCATGTTGCAAGAATCGGAGCAAGGCATTCTTTTTCGCCCACCTCACAATGTAATAGCCGATTACCCGATGTTTCCGGTGGTTAATAATTATGATGAACTGAAGGTATGGATTGAAAAATATCTCTAGTTTTTTATTTCAGATACTATTTCTTTCGTGAAATTTGTTGGTTTTCCAAGTATCAATTTCTTGTTTAAATGATTTAATACTTCTAGTTCGTCCAGCTTTTATAGAGTCTAGAGAAGCTTTTGATCTTTTTGTTAGTTCATAGTCAGATTTCGCAAATAAATTTTGAGCTATTTTCATTTTGATCGTTTTCAATATTGATATTTGGTTCTTGAAATTACAAAAACATCCATATTTAAATATAGTAAGCGACTAACTATGCCTAAATTTATAGGATGTTTGTAATGCTTTTTGATTTTTAATCTATATTTTGAGATTGTATTTTCAATTAATTGTTTTGTAACAAAAGTTTTGTGAGTAGGATCTTTCTCAAAACCTTTAGGTCCTGGAACAATGCAAACAAATAATCCATTTTCGGGAATTAATTTTGAGAGTTTCTCAAAAAAAGTGTCAATTTCAGGAGTGCTAAGATGTTCTAATACATTGTCGGAGATAAAGTGCTGAATATTTTTGTCTTTAAGCCCATTTAGTTCACATATATTATCGACCAATGCTTGATGTCCATTTTTTAAACAAATATCTATTAATTGCTTGTTTGAGTCGATTCCAATAGATTGTCTGTTCTTTTTTTTGCAATAATTAAGAAATTCGCCATATCCACAGCCAAGATCGGCAATAATGCCATTTTTTCCAAATTCTTTAAAAATTTTTGGATAGAAAAACTTAGACATATAGATGCTGCGACCTGGTAAATATTTGTTTCCCAGGTATTCTTGGTATTCTTTTGTTTCTGTTTGCATTTTTAAAAATTCATTTTACTTTCTACAATATATTCCGGACGATGTTTGCTTTCGTCAAAAAGGCTTCCAATGTACTGACCCAGAACTCCGATGGTAAGCAATTGAACACCACCAAAGAAAATTACGACAAGAATTAGCGATGTCCAGCCATTGATAAGGTATTCGGGATATATGATTTTGTTAGCAACGATCCAAATCGAAAGGAATAAGCCGGCAAGTATACTTAAAAACCCAAGATTGGTAGCCAGTTTTAGCGGTTTTTTGGAGAAGTAAAAAACAGCCATAGAGGCAAAACGCAACATTTTGCGCAATGGATATTTAGTTTCGCCTGCAAAACGAGCATCGCGGTCGTAATAAAAGGCTTGTTGTTTGAAACCTAGCCAACTTATTAACCCTCTAATGTACTTGTTGTTCTCTTTTAGGTTGTTGAAATTGTTGATAATACTGCGGTCTAACAGACGGAAATCGCCAGTATCTATAGGAATGTGAACGTCGGATAGGTTGTTGAGCATACGGTAGAAGTACTTTGCTGTTACTTTCTTGAATGAGGAATCGCCTTTTCGAGTTTTTCTAACTCCATATACCACGTTGCATGAATTCATGAGGTAAGTGTCTATCATTTCGGGAATTACTTCAGGAGGATCTTGAAGATCGGCATCGATAATAATGGCAATATCGCCGTTACAATGATTAATACCTGCAGTAACGGCCGGTTGATGCCCAAAATTTCGAGAGAAATTTATTATTTTTATACAATTGTCCGATTGGGCAAACGATTGCAATATATCAAGAGTTCTGTCTTTACTTCCATCGTTGATAAATATAACTTCATAAGCTTCTATAGTCGATGTTTGCTTTAGAACAGCGATTAAGCGCTTGTACGTTTCGTGCAATACAAGTTCTTCGTTATAGCATGGAATAATAACTGATAAATTCATTGAAAGGTTATTAGTATTGAAAAATTAGTAATGAGTTACGGTTGCTGAGTTTAGTCGAAGCATGTGTTAAGAATTGACACTAGGCAAATAAAAATACAATATTTCTTAATACTCCTAATATCGAAGAGTTTATATGTCCAAATATAATAAAAACTACAGATACATGGTATTTTTTTCCGGCTTTTCTGATAAATTGTTGGTACAACAATGGTTGTTTGAAACTCAATTTTGAGCTCAACGATCGGTTCGAAATGCGGAAAGCTGCATGTGTTTTGTGTATTGAATAAAGGTTGCCATGTTGCAGCAATTTAAACCAAAAATCGAGATCGATTAAATATTGGTTTAAGCCATCGAATGATATTTTAGATGAAAACAATTCTCTGCGAAACAATCCGGACATTGGTTCGCCAATAATATTGGTGCCAGATGCTATGCACTTATTGTATACTTTTTTAGACTCATTGATACCCACTTTAAGTTTCGATTTTCGATCGAACAATACCTTGCCTGCACTATTAATAATACAACTTTGCGAAACAACAAGTGCAATCTCTTGTTTTGTATCTGCTTCGAGTATTCGAGTTTGTTCTTCGAGGCACTGGGGGTACAAAATATCGTCGCCACAGACCAGTTTAACGTATTTTCCAGTGGCAAGCGATACTGATTTGTTCCAGTTTCCTGTAATGCCAAGGTTTTTTTCGTTTATATATAATTTTATACGACTATCTGCATAGCTTTTGACAATCTCAGCGGTCTGGTCGGTCGATCCATCGTCGCATACAACAATTTCAAAATCCTGAAGCGATTGATTTAGGATCGATTCGATTGTTTTGGCAATAAACTTTTCGCTGTTGTATGAAGGAATGCAAATGCTGATAAGTGGCATGTGATATTTTTTAAAAATTAAGATTTAACGCACTTTTCTATACTCATCCAAAGATCTTTAGCCGTATTGTTCCACGTAAATTTTTGACGTTGAATGCGGCCTTTTTCAATAAGTTCATTTCTAAGCGACTTATTTGAGTACATTTCGTTCATGGCATCTGCAATGCTTTGAACCGAGAAAGGGTCGACGATAAGCGCAGCATTGCCTGCAACTTCGGGCAATGCAGTTTTGTCTGAAGTGATAACTGGAACATCGGCATACATGGCTTCGACAAGCGGAATTCCAAAGCCTTCGAAGTACGACACGTAGGTCAATGCTAATGCACCTCCCATAGCTTTTTCGATCTTTCCGGGCGAAAGGCGACCCGCAAAAACGACGTCGTTCTTATGTTTCATGCCACTATAAGTTTTTTCAATATCGCCGGTATTGAACATTTTGGAGCCAACAATAAGCATTTTCAAATCTGAAGAACTTCTATCTTTAAACAAGTCGAATGCCTCGAGCATACGTGCTACATTTTTGCGAGGCAACAATGCTCCTACATAAATGAAATAAGGTTTCCCGTCAGTAAACTCATCGCGAACCAACTGTTTCTCTTCGTCTGATAAGGGTTTGTATATTGTATTGGCGCCGTTGTAGGCAACATCGATTTTGTCGGGGTTTATTTTATAGGTATATACAATGTCTTGTTTCGAATATTCCGAAACAGTTACAATTCGGTCGGCTCGTCGGGCAAAACGAGGGAAGAAGTATAAGTAATACTTTTTGACCAGCCACCTCATATTTTCGGGGTAGTGTTTAAAATTTAGGTCGTGAATAACTGGAATCGTTTTCACTCTTGAACGTAACGAAAGATATCCATCGGTCGAAACAAAAATATCGGGTTTTATTTTTTTTAGTGCATTGAAAACAGAGTAGTCGAACCACCAAAACCACAAAAAAGGATGACGGGCTGGGGGAAACAAAACAACCGGTGTAACATTATCGGAAAAAATGTATTGCTTGTCGTAAGGTCTGTCAAACAAGAAATAGAACTGGTGTTCGGGATGGTCTAATACGATTTTTTTTACAGTTTCGTAGGTAAACCAACCGATGCCTTCGAGCTTGCCGGTGAGTAAGAAACGTGTGTTTATGGCTATTTTCATGAAAAATATTTACATTTGACATTTGAAAAAGGTTTTAAATGTATAAAAAATCAAAATGAAATTAACAAAAGAATTTACTTATAATTACATTCTTCCAATATTGTTGTTTTTAATTTCATTCTTATGGAAATTGAATTTTATCAATACCCGAGATATTTGTCTTGACGAGCCATTTTCGATTTTTCATGCTCAAATGGAAGTTTCAGAAATAATTTCAATTTTAACAAAAGGTAATAATCCACCTCTTTTCGAAATAATACTGCATTTCTGGATTAAGCTTTTTGGAATAAGTCCCTTTTCAGTACGCTTATTGCCTTTGATATTTAACTCATTGACAGTATTAGTAATATATTTCATTGGCAAAAATTATTTTAAAGTTAGCGTTGGTGTTTTGGCTTCGTTTTTATTTATTTTTTCTACGTATCATTTTTATTTTGGGTTGGAAACAAGAACGTATTCATTATTTTCATTTGCTACAGCCGCTTCTTTATATTTTTATTTAAAAATAATAAATAAACCCAATTCACTTATTCAATCTATAGCTTTAATTATTTCTAATTTGATCCTTATTTACAGTCATTATTTTGGATGGTTTGTTGTATTTGTTCAATTTGCAGCTGGGTTGATGTATTTTAAAGAAATAAAGATTTTAAAAATAATATTTTTTTCGACATTGATAACAAGCATTTTATATATTCCATTAGCAGCAGTATTTGTGAAACAATTGCTTTCCTCGAGTGCTGGCACTTGGCTACAACCTCCTGCATCATCAGAATATCTTAATCAGATTTATTGGTTTTTGAATTCAAAAAGTAATTTTAAAATCATATCAATTGTATTGTTTTTAGGTATTGTCTATTATATACTAAAACACAAGCCTCATTCAATTAAAAAGGATTATATTATTATGTTTCTTTGGTGGTTTGTTCCTTATACAATTATGTTTTTAGTTTCTTTTGAAATCCCAATGTTTTTAAATAGATATATATTGTTTAATACAATTGGGCTTTATCTATTTATTGCAATAGTCGTATCGTATACCTATAAGGGGGTATTGTTATATATATCAAGTGTTTTGATAGTTCTGTTTTTTTATTTAAATCTTCAAATAAATTCTAAAGAATTTTATTATCGAGAGGTTAAGAACTTAGTATCAAAGGTAAATGATAGTAAAACTGATAATAGTATAATTTTAATTTACCCATATTGGGCCGATTTAGGTTTTATGTATTATTATAACAGAGATATTTTTAAAGATTTTAAAAATTACGATTCATTATTGTACAAAAACGAAATTTTACATGTTTGGAATTTTGAAAGTGCAAAAGAATATATAGATAGTTTTTCAAATAAGGATGTATTATATATTCAGGATGGGCAACTTGGCGATAATAAAATATATAATTATTTAGATAGTTTATATGTAAGAAAAGATAGTGCATTCTATCCTCAATGTTTTCAATTTGGTTTTTTTTGCCACAAATAACATAGGTAAAGGCGTTTAGGTATCTACTGTTTCATTACAATTATGAAACCTCTACGAGGTTTTGAAGGTCGTAGACCTTCCATAATTGTAATAAATATATAAACAAACGCCCCTGACAAATAAAAATATATAGATTTCAATAATATCGAAGGCGACCTAAACGCCTATACCTAATTTTTTAATTTAGCCACCATCAAAGACAAATAGGTTATAGTGTTATAAGAAAATTGCAATCAATCTACTAAATGACAATGTGTTAATTACGTTTAAATATTAATACTTCATCGTTATATATTTCTTGCCAACTGGAATTTTTATAAATGCTATCTAATTGAATTTTATATGTTTCTTCATTCATAGGCCATTTATTGAAAGCCTTAGGGATTAATACTATATATTGAGCATCGCCAATAAAAGGAAAATTGTATATTCTGTCTCTCAAAGCTAAATGGGGCACTAAAATACTTTGAGAAGAAATTGTAGCATTTTTGTCAACATTTTTTAAACCTTTATAAACCTTCGAAACATTAAATTCATTCATGTAGTGGCTTTTATCATAAAAACGCACCAAAGGCCCTCCATACCAAATAGATTTTCGGCTGTCCATTACTCTAATAGTTGTCGTAATTGATAATAATGCAAAGATGTAAGCAAATATTTGGATTTTTTTGTTGTCTTGTTTTTTCAAAAGAGAAAATGCTGCCACGCATAGTATTGGGGCGTATTCGATTGAATAATGGTAGTTGATTCCCCATTTAAGAGGATCGTCGTTAAAAAGTTTTTGGGCAAAAATTGGAAGCAACATTATTAAATAATAAGGTTTTCTTATCAATGCAAAACCTCCCGAAAATAGAACAACAATCCACAATTCGGCTTTTATGCCATTTAAAACTGGATCATTAGTAGTGTTGCGGAACAATAGTTCTAAAACCAAAAGTGGTTTAGTGAAAACTGATACTATAGCCTCTCCAAAATTTGAACCTAAAGCACTAAAGCTAAAATGAAGATAACCGCCATTTCCTCCATTTATAAAAGGGATAATAATTTTAATAACTAGCAAAAAGTAAAGCATAGAAACAACCATTGCAATAATTAAGAAGTTTCTAATTGAAGTTCTTTTTCTGTATTGTATGGCCAATCCTAAGCAAATAAAAGTTGCCCAAAATGCCATGTTTTCTTTGGCAATTAAAATCAATGCGATGAATAATGCTGCTTTGAGATATTTTTCTTTTGAAACATATAAAAACAGCCAGGGGACTAGCATGGCCGCAACTACATTGTCGTGGTAGTCGAAAGCTAAAGCTGAAAAAATTCCCCACATACTAAAAAAATGAACCAATGCAGCAGTGGCAATGCCATTATTGTTTGTTTGAAATTTAAATAATCGATAAATGCCAATACCTCCTGCCAATATCGAAAAAATTTGAACGACGAGCATGGTATAGGAGCCCAATATCCAGCTCAATGGCGAGAACAGTATTACATAGAGCGAAAAGTGGTCGCCAAGAAAACTAGGTCGTATATTGGGTAAGGCTAAGGTTATTTCGTTGTTTTGAAATCGTGCATAGTCGTAAAGCGCATTGTTGAAGAGTCCCAGATCAAATGCATAAGTGCGAAATAAATAATTGTTTACAAATGAAATGGAGGCATATAAAAGTCCAAAAATCATTAATGTAATACTAAGCTGGTATTTATTTAGTATTGTTTTCATTTAAAATTTGTTGCAATTCAAATTATTTTTGATAAAAACGTTTTTCTTCTTTGGTAATTCGCCAGTTTTTAATAATCCGCGCTTTGAGCTCTGAGTCATTAATATTGGAGGTAATGCCCCATGATAATACTGTGCAATCGGCATTTAAGACTACAATACTATCGCTAGAAACAGCCAACTCATTGAGCTTACTGCGTTCACAATCATTATAATGAAAGTGAGGTTTGTCGGCAAAGGTAAATATTAGTAAAACACTTGTTATGCCCAATAAGTAATATATTCTTGCCTTGTTTTTAAGAATTAAAATACATTGATTTGTCGACAGTCCAAAAAGAAATATAAGCGAAATAGTTACGGGCATAAACGTGTCGTATCTGACGATATTGGGCCTCCATGTCCGATAACCTCCAAAGGGAAGAAGCAACAGGTACAAAACCGAAAACGCCAATACCCATCTTGATATTACAATAATTGATTTGAGTTCGGGTTTTTGAGCATTTCGTTTGAGTAAAACTATGTTTAAAACAATTACAAATAAAATGAGAGCAAAACCTATCGAATTTGTAAAAAGCTCATATATGCCTATTAAGAGTTTGAAGAATCTCTCGTGCAAAGGAATGGAAATAGAATCGAAATATTTTGAATGAGCTAAGCCAATATATGTTGAATATATGGATAAGAAGCAAATAAACAAAAAAACAAATATAATTTTAAATGGTATTTGTTTAATAGCATCGATGGTTTTGGGGAATAAATTTTGACTGTTAGATTGACAAAACTTGTTGTACCATATTTTTAATATAATCATAGGACATAAAATTGAAACTACTCCAGGAATCAATGGTCCACTAAAACTTAAAATTACAGCCAATATTGAGAGAAAGAAAACTTTCAACCATGTAATTTTAACTTCTTTTTTTTGAAAAAGCATTGGGAAAAAGGACATGAAGAAAAGCAAAAGTAAGGCTAAAGGGAATGCATAGAAAAAAGTATAAGTTATTGAGCCATCTATAATTCCAATAGACCCACTATAACCCCAAGTCTGGAAAAGTGGAACTATTAAAACAAGTGCAATAATAAAGGAATTTCTGGTTTTGTTAAACTGGCTAACTGCTTGGGCAACTAGTAGAGAAATAGACAATTGGATTAGTGTTTTAAACAACGAACATGCCAGATATACACTTGTAACAGGATCGGAAAACGATTGTAACCAAATAGGAACATAGTAGAAGTAGCCGTAAATAATCATTGGTATCATAAATCTGTTAGGGTCGGGGTGTACCTCTTCTCCTGTTAGAGCCTTAATTCCTAATAAATCGTTCCAAATGTATTTGAAATGGAATGGGTCTGACATTGCATTTACCAAGTCTCCATCCAAGGGAAGGTAAAAATGTTGTAAAGATGAATAAAGGGTGTCTGCTAAAATAAAAAATAATAGCAATCCAATAATTAGCCTGTTATACTTCATTTTAATAAAATTTTGAAACCCGAAAATAATCGGTATTTTGAAAATAATTAGTTTAATAACAATAATATTTATTTCATCGCAGGTTTTAGGTCATTGAGGTAGGTCTTTTGCTATAATTTTTTTTTTCGACCACTTCGCGCAAAACATTAAAGTTGTTGCGGAGTTGTTCTTCCACATCCTCGGGTTTGACTTCCCATGCCAGGCCGTATTTCTTTTTGGTGTTTACATTTGCCTGATATTGCTTGGGTGCCAATACTTGCTCATGCAACATGGTCAATTGCACTTCGCCAATGCCTCCCCTTTCCGTATTTTACATTGTTCAACACTTTTTTAAGACCGCCAACATCTTGTGCAAGGGTTTGCATTTCGCCCAAGCCTTTTTGCACTTCCATTAATTGTTTTACAACTGTTTCGAAACTTTGACCTAAACGCTCGCTCAGCGTTTTTCCCAATTTTTCTTCAATGGTTACTTTTGTGGATTTCAGTTTGGTTACTGTGTTTTTAACCAAATTATTTTGTTTGGTTTCTAACTGTCCAAACTTTTTTTTCTGCAATTCATTGAATGAATCTGCGTTTTTGTCGAAAGTTTCTTGAAATTCTTTAAAATCAGTAACTAATGATTCGCAGATTAATATGTTAACTTCTTTAAATTGTGTATATATTTTTTCGAGTTGAATAATATTGGCACCAGAAAAATTAGTAATATTTTTGGATAGCTTCAAACGGTTTGTTTTATTATTTTCTTCGATAGTAGTAAACACCGGTTTTTAAAAACTTGCTCGCCTCAAATAATTGAGTTTTTAGAGCAGCCCTAACAATGCAGTTTGGCTACAATACTGTTCAAAAATAATAAATAAATGCAAATGACTGATGCTTGTTAATAAGTTAATAAATAAAAAATATTTTTTGACATTTTTCAAAACATCTTGCCACATTACTCAAAACGAGTGTTTGCAAGGAGGGTAAGTTTGTAAAAGTCACGATTTTTAAACTACTTCAATTAAGTAATCTTTTCGATTTGTCAAATAGCCCAATGGCTGAGCTTCAATATTATTTTCTTTCAATATTTTTTCAACATCGTTAATGGCAGTTTCTTCAACTGCAATTAACAGACCTCCACTAGTTTGCGGATCGCATAGAATGGCTTTGAAAGCTTCGTCTTTTAGATTTATTTGATGTCCATAGCTGTCCCAGTTTCGATGCGTTCCGCCAGGCATAGATCCTTGAGCAATATATTCTTCAATATTTGGAAACTTTGGCACTTTGTCGAATTCGACAATAGCCGACAGATTGCTTCCGTTGCACATTTCGGTGAGATGACCCAACAAGCCAAAACCCGTAACATCGGTCATTGCGGTAACACCTTTTATTTTTGCAAATTCAAGTCCAAGAACATTTAAAGCCGTCATTGACTCAATGGCAATATCGGCATGTTTGTCTTTGAGTATACCTTTTTTTTGGGCAGTTGTAAAAATTCCTACACCAAGTGGTTTTGTAAGGTAAAGTTTGCACCCCTTGGTTGCTGTATTGTTGCATTTCAGTTGAGCAATATCGACCTGTCCGGTAACAGCCAAGCCAAAAATAGGTTCGGGACTGTCGATACTATGCCCGCCAGCCAAGAGAATTCCGGCTTCTTTGCATGTCTGTCGGCCGCCATCGACGACCAATTGCGCAATTGCCGGATCAATTTTATTGATAGGCCATCCCAAAATGGCAATTGCCAACAATGGTTTACCGCCCATAGCATATATATCGCTAATGGCATTGGTGGCAGCAATTTTTCCGAATGTAAAAGGGTCGTCGACAATAGGCATAAAAAAATCGGTAGTAGAAATAATAGCTGTGCCATTGCCCATGTCGTAAACGGCAGCATCGTCGAGGCTTTCGTTTCCTACAAGCAAATTTTTGTCTATAATTGGCTCTATGTTACTGCGTAAAATGGTACTTAATACCTTTGGAGAGATTTTGCACCCACAACCAGCGCCATGGCTAAACTGGGTTAATTTAATGTCGTTCAAGTTGTTCATAAAATTGCATCAATGATTTTGCGTTTTCCGCAGGATTCGTATTATTTCTTTGTAAAGTAAATATATTATTTGAGTCGCGCATATAGAGCCCTTTTGTATAAACTTTATCGTAATACTCAAGGGCAATAGCAGCTACTTCGTCGAATTTTTTCTCGCTTAATGATTTTAAAGCATCTTTCACTTTTTGACCATCGAGTCGTTTAGCTATTTTACCTATCGAAACAGCCAGTTTTTCGGGATCGGTATCGGCATATTCCGACACTAAATGCTTTACCCTTTCGTTTCTGGGAATTTCGAGAAAAAAGACAGGGCTATTTCTCATTTGTTTGAATAGATTCATTGGTATACAGACCGAGCCAATATTGTGGCTTTCGTCTTCGAGCCAAATAGCTTGAGAGTAATCTAACTTGCGCCAAACTTCAAATAAATTGTTTTCGAATTGTTCGACCGTTGGCTGAGTTTGATTTTCGACACTGCCAAAAGCCGAGCCTTTATGTTTTGCTAATGCTTCGAGATCTACTGCCTGAAACCCGATTTTCATAAGGTGTTTTATTACAAGTGTCTTTGCACTGCCTGTGTAGCCACCTACAATATTTAGCTTAAATGAAATATCAAAAGTGTTATGGAGATGTGTTCTGTAAGCTTTGTAACCGCCAGTTACGACCGACACATCGACAAGTCCATTGTTGTTGAGGTGTTTAGCAAATGAGCGACTGCGCATACCACCTCGCCAGCAATGTACTACAAGTTTTCCGTTGGGCGCAACCTTTTTCGATTTTGCAATAAAATCATCAAGTTTGGGTTCGACAAATTGAAGTCCTAGCTCTATGGCTTTATCCTTCGATCGTTGCACATAAACAGTTCCTACCTGAGCACGTTCATCGTCAGAAAAAAGCGGAATATTCACAGCCCCCGGAATGTGTCCCTTATCGAATTCTCCTGGCGAACGAACATCGATCAAAGGTGTATTTGAGCCTAAAAATTTTACAATGTCGATTTCTTGAACCATGAGGGCAAAAATACGATAAATTTGGAATTCAGATATACGGAAGTGGCAAATCTAATGTATCTTGCGGAGCATTAATTATTAAAAATAATTAACTGATAATAACTCAGTGCAAAATGAAAGCAATCGTTCATAAAAAGCAGAAATAATATGGATTTGTCTAAATACAACCCTAGCAGCCAATTTTTGGGCAAGATTATTTTAAAGAGCAGCTCGAAAAGATCCGCGACATCCGAAGCTCGGAACGAAGGTTCTACCAACAAATAACAGATATTTATGCCGAATGTAGTATTGACTACGATTACAACTCGGAAATAGCAAAAGAGTTTGCCGAAAAAGAATACAAAAAAATACAAACCAATCCAAGATAAATTCTTTGAAAGCGATTTTGATAAAGAATTAAAAAAACTTTTAAAGAAATAATATGTCAGAAAGAACAATAGTGCCAAAATAAATATGCTTTATTGCTACTATCGAAAACATTAATTTATATATTTTTGTGACAATACGTATTTGATCAAAACATAATTTGTAATATGAAAAAATCGGTTTTTTTGAGTTTGTTGTTTGCTGCTTTATGCATTCAGCTTATGTCGCAACGCAGGCTCACATCTGTATGTGAGATGAAATGGGGATTAGACAACGAAATGTTTCTTAAACTCGAGAACGATTCGACCTATACCATGGATGTTCGAGAGCTCTTTCACGTACCACAAAATAAAATAACCGATTTTACTTCTGAATTTGTTTATTATCCGGCCGATTTTGACCAATCGTATATCGACAAACTCAACCAAAACAAAGACACTGCCCAGAAAAACAATGCCACCACTCTTTGGAGCAGCATTCACAACGAAATTGGAGGCGGATGGGTGCATTTTGCTAATTGTTTGCTATTTGCCCTTGAATCTGGCACTCTCAAACTCGATGCTGAACTTATGAAGCGCCCCGAAACAAAATGGAAACCCAGCCCAATGACCGAGAGCTACAAAAGAACTAGAAATTGGAAGTTCTATGTGCCTGTATCGCAAAAAGAGGCGATGAAGGAATACAAAATAAGGGTAAAAGAAGGCAAACTGGGCGATATAGCCAGCTTACCCAATTCATTTGTTTCGGTTTTTAACCAAACCAATCAAAAAGAATACGACAATATAAAAAATGAAGGTCGCCGTCATCTGATTGCAAAAATTGATTTGGTTAAGCTCTTCTTGGGAACCAATTATTTGAGTAAAGTTCAGATAGATTTTATAAAAAACGCCGTAATTGCTTCTATAAGCAAGTATTCAAACAACAAACTCCCCTCAGTTATTATCTTTGACCAATACAATGCTGCAGCAATGATGAAATTGGATGTGGACGGGTACTATATCGAAAAAATTGTATTTAACCCAAAATATGAAATCAGAGCTGAAGAAGCCTCACAAAGGGTCGATGAAATATATAAAGTGATTACAAAAATAAACGACTACAACAAACAGTCGTTCCAAAAACGACTTGACAACTACTATCAATAATTACATTTTAAAATAAAGACCAATTATTGAAAGCATCATAACTACAAAAAAGCCAAAGAGCCATTTAATAGTGTCAAGTTTAGATTCTCTTATTTCAGTTCTTAGTTTTTCAATAACTTCTCTAGTAGCCAGCACTTTGAGATTTTGATCATTTTGCTCTTTCAAACGAAAATCGACAAATTCGACTAAAGTTTGGGCTTCTTTTTCGCCCAATCGGGCTTTCAGAATGTTAAACAATTGTATTTCGCTAATAGCAATCATTATATCTGTCTTTTTACAAAATTAAATTATTAATATGAAAAACAATGTTCAATTGCGAAAATAATGTATTTTGAGTTGTCAAAAAATATTAATTTAGCGGCTCAAATTCAAATCTATGTACGAATTTATTCAAGGAACCGTAGTTGAGCTAACACCAGCTTATACCATACTAGAAAACAATGGGATAGGATATTTTGTCAATATCACGGTAAACACCTACTCTAAATTGAAGGTCGAAGGCAAATGCCGTATGTTGATTCATCAAATAATAAAAGAAGATGCCCACCAATTCTTTGGATTTATTGAAACCGACGAACGAGAACTTTTTCGTTTGCTGATTTCGGTATCGGGCATTGGTGCTAATACAGCCCGAATCATACTGTCGTCGCTCACACCCGACGAGTTGGCCTCTGCAATTGCCCACGAGAATGTTAAAATGCTTCAGGGAGTTAAAGGTATTGGTTTGAAAACTGCCCAACGAATGATTGTAGAATTGAGAGATAAAGTGAATAAAATACAACTTGAAAATAAAATTTCTGTTGTACAAAACAATACTTTGCGCGATGAAGCGTTATCTGCATTGGTAATGTTAGGCTTTGCCCGAAACAATGTTCAAAAGGCATTGGAGCAAATTACTAAAGATAACAAAAGCCTTACAGTTGAAGAGATAGTGAAACAAGCATTGAAAGTATTGTAATTTAACCCAGAAAGAATTGATCCGTTTCGCGAGAAATATATTTTTGCTTAGCATATTGTTTTCGTTAAGTGCACTGTTAATCGAGTCAAAAGCCTCGTACAGCAGCTTTTCGGGACAAGATCAGGTCGATAACATTGATTCGACAAAAGAATATAATGCCAATTTCAAACTTCGCAAAGAGCCCAAAGTTGCAACCGGTGCTATAAAAGACCCGGAAGGAGTTCAATTGCTCAATCCTACCAATTTCAAATCCGATGTTCAATACGACCCGGAAAATCGAGAATATGTAATCGAAAACAAAATTGGAGGTTTACATTACCGCTACCCATGGTCAATGTCGCTCAAAGAGTATCGCAAATATGAGCTCAACAGATCGGTTCAGGACTACTGGCGCGAACAAGCCACAGGTCGTGCTGCAGGTGGTCAAAGAGGACTACGCTCGAGCTTTAATATTGGCGGCGAAACTTTCGATAAAATATTTGGCGGAAATACCATAAACATTGTACCTAAAGGACAAGCAGAACTGATATTTGGCGTCAATATTGCCACTACCGACAACCCACAAGTTTCGCCAAAGCTTCGTACCTTGACCTCTTTCAATTTCGACATGCGCATACAAATGAATGTCGAAGGCAGCATTGGTGAACGCGTAAAACTAGGCATATCGTACAATACCGATGCTATGTTTGAGTTCGAAAACAAAACCAACCTGTCGTACGCGGGCGACGAGGACGAGATTATTAAAAAAATTGAATTGGGCGATGTAAGCTTGCCATTGTCGGGATCGCTCATATCGGGTAGCCAGAGTTTGTTTGGGGTCAAAACAGAGCTGCAATTTGGCAAACTCTTTGTTAGCACCGTTCTATCGCAACAACGAAGCGAATCGAAATCAATATCTATTCAAGGCGGGGCACAGGTTAGCGATTTCGAAATAAATGCCGACGATTACGATGCCAACAAGCACTTTTTCTTGTCGCAACATTTTGCCGAAAATTACGACAATGCTCTTTCAAACCTCCCTCTTTTACAGTCGGGTGTCGTAATTGAGAAAATGGAGGTTTGGGTTACCAACAAAAACAGCAACTTTATCGAAAACAGGGATATTGTTGCCTTTATGGATTTGGGCGAAAACAAGGAAGGATACCTACAACGCAATCGCGATTCGGTAAATGTTAATGTATACAATTCTGAAGTGCCAGACAATAAAGTCAATAACATTTACTCGTCGGTTATAGCCAACAACGATATAAGAGAATATGGGAAAATTTCCTCCATGTTAAAAAGCATGAAATATGTTGAAGGTCGCGACTTTGAAAAAGTAGAAAGCGCACGCAAGTTGACTCCCGAACGAGAATACACCTACAACAAAGAGCTCGGGTTTATATCGCTAAACACATCGCTCAATGCCGATGAAATAGTGGCTGTTGCTTATGAGTATAAATACAGAGGGCAAACCTATAAAGTGGGTGAATTTTCGTCGGACATACCCAAAAGCACACTGGTACTTAAACTCATAAAAGGAACAAACCTCTCGCCCCGATATGCAAAGGCATGGAACCTGATGATGAAGAATATATACTCGATCAATGCCTACCAAGTGAGTCGCGAAGACTTTACACTCGATGTACTTTACCGCTACGACAAAAAAGGAATAGACATTGCATATTTGCCCGAACCTACAGTGTTAGAGAAAAAACAACTAATTTCGGTAATGAACCTCGACAACACCAACTCGCAACTCGACCCCTACCCCGATGGCAGATTCGATTTTATTGAAGGTCGAACCATACTCGCCGACAACGGACGCATTATTTTTCCTATGAAAGAACCTTTTGGCAGAACATTATTCAAAAGGATAGAAAACATTGATAATACTTTAGATTCATTAAAAATTACGCCTTATTTATATCAGGAACTATACGATTCGACCCAAACAAAAGCCCGTTTGGTAGCCGAGAAAAACAAGTATAAAATTAAAGGGACCTACAAATCGTCGATGTCGTCGGAAATTTACCTCAATGCCATGAATGTGCCTAAAGGCTCAGTAAAAGTTACGCAAGGAGGCAACCTACTTATAGAAAATGTCGACTACACGGTCGATTACTCGCTAGGAACGGTAAAAATTTTAAATCAAGGACTTTTAAATTCGGGACAAAAAATTGATATTTCGCTCGAAAGCCAATCGATGTTTAACATTATGCAAAAAACGCTTATTGGAACCCACCTCGACTACCGCTTTTCAGAAAATTTCAACCTGGGAGCAACCATTTTGCGACTCAACGAAACAGCCTTGACCAAGAAAGTAAATATTGGCGATGAGCCCATTTCGAACATTATATGGGGCCTCAATGGTACGTACCGCACCGAATGGCAATACCTAACAACACTCATCGACAAATTGCCACTTATTCAAACCAAAGAAGTTTCGACGCTCACCCTTAGCGGCGAATTTGCTCAGTTGGTTCCCGGAACTTCAAAATCGATCGACAAAAATGGCGTTGCTTATATCGACGATTTCGAATCGAGCGAAACCTCTATAAGCCTTCACCACTGGACCGAATGGAAATTGGCAGGCACACCACATAGCTTCCCAGAGGGCAAGCTCATTAGCGATTTTAACTTTAGTAAAAATAGAGCGCGGTTGGCATGGTACCATGTCGATCCGCTTTTTGTCAGAAACGACAGCTACACGCCAAAACACCTATACAATTCGGCGCAACAAAAAAGCCACTACGTTCGCGAAGTATACGAACAAGAGATATTTCCCGATCGTTACAGCCAAAACAATATTTCGACCTCGCTGCAATTGCTCAACCTGGCTTTTTACCCCAACGAAAAAGGTCCATACAACTACGACACCAACCTCGATACCGACGGAACACTCAAAGACCCTGAAACTCGCTGGGGAGGTATAATGCGCGAACTTACAACCAACGACTTCGAATCGGCAAACGTCGAATACCTCGAGTTTTGGCTCATGGATCCATTTGTTGAAGACTCCGGAATAAACAATGGTGAATTGTATTTCAATTTTGGAAATATTTCGGAAGACATTATGCGCGATTCGCGCAAATCGTTCGAGAATGGCTTGCCCAGCTCGAGCCAGCTCGAAAACCAATTAGAAACAAGTATTTGGGGCAAAATACCTGTAAGCTCTTCGAAACAACCCAGCTTTGGCGACAACAATGCCTCCCGAAAATTACAGGATGTTGGACTCGATGGAGTAAATAACGTTCAAGAAAATGAAATCTTTGAGCAATATGTGAACGATTTGACAGCACTCAATCTTGAGTCTTCAGCATACCAAAAACTTATAAACGACCCATCGAGCGACGATTTTCACTATTTCCGAGGATCGGATTATGACAACGACGAAACAAGCATATTGGATCGCTATAAGTATTACAACAACATGGAGGGCAACTCGCGCACCAGCGAACAGTCTACAGAATCGTACCCTACTACCGGAACCACCACACCCGACACCGAAGATATAAACGGCGACAATACCCTGAACGAAAACGAAAGCTATTACGAGTATAAAGTCGATATTGATCCGCTAGAACTCCAAATTGGCAAGAATTTTATTACCGACAAAGTTACTTCGCGGGTAAAAGGCAACCCCAAAGACGTAGATTGGTACCAGTTTAAAATACCCCTCAACCAATATAAAAGCATAGTGGGCGACATCGACGATTTCAAATCGATACGCTTTGCTCGTATTTATTTGAAAGGTTTTAGTAAAAGAGTTATTTTACGATTTGCCTCTATCGACCTGGTTCGCAGCGAATGGCGCAAATACGAAGCATCACTTGCCGAAGCAGGCGAAGGTCTCAGTGCACAAACACCCAATGCAGGCTTCGATGTGTTGGCTGTGAATTTGGAAGAAAACGCTACCAAACAACCTGTCAATTACATACTTCCTCCGGGTATCGACCGTATAAACGATCCTTACGATCAGGGACAGCGCCCGTTGAACGAACAGTCGATGGTGCTTAGGGTCGACAACTTAGGCGAAGGCGATTCGCGCTCGGTATTCAAAACAGCCAGCCTCGATATGCGCCAGTACAAAAAACTAAAAATGGCGATTCACGCCGAGATGCGAAACGAAGAGCCTTTAAACAACAATGATTTAAGTGTTTTTGTGCGTTTTGGTAGCGACTACAAAAACAATTATTACGAATACGAAATTCCGCTGGAAGTAACTCCCGATGGCTTTTATAACAAGAATTCTGATGTTGACAAAAAGAAAGTTTGGCCTTTGAGTAACAACCTTGAACTCGACCTAGAGGAACTGCTCGAACTAAAACAAAAACGCAACGATGCCATGAGGCGCACCAACAGCTCAGTTACGCTTCAAACTGTATTTAGTCAATCTCATGAAGTATCTATCAATAATAAAATAAAGAAAAACAAAATAACTGTTTGCGGAAACCCCAGCATGAGCAACATACGAACCATTATGATTGGTGTTCGCAATCCAAATGGCAATTTGAATCCCTACCCAAACGATGGCTTATCGAAATCGGGCGAGATATGGGTCAATGAGCTTCGCTTGACCGATTTTAGCGACTTTGGCGGATGGGCAGCCAATGCCCGTGCTCAATTAAAAATGGCCGACTTTGCCCTCATTAGCCTTGCCGGGAGCAAATCGACACCTGGCTTTGGAAGCATCGAACAAAAAATTAACGAACGATCCAAAGAAGACGCCACACAATACGATGCTACTGCCAATGTCGAATTGGGCAAATTTTTCCCCGAGAAAGCACAGGTTAAAGTACCCATGTTTACGTCGTATTCGGTTACCGATGTTCGCCCACAATACAATCCATTCGACCCCGACATTCCGCTCGATATTGCTTTAAAGGTATTGGAAGACAACAAAGAAAATGATAAAAGCGAGGAATTATTGAAAAATTCACGCGATTATTCGGAACGCAGAAGTTTAAACTTTTCTAATGTGAAGGTCAATAAGTTTAGCAAAACACCAATGCCTTACGATCCCGGGAACCTATCGGTAAGTTGGGGATACAACGATTTGTATGCTTATAACCCGACCATTGAATTTAACCGGATGAAAAACAACCGTTTGGGATTGAATTACCTATACAATTTAAGACCCAAAAATCTGCGACCACTTTCATCCGTAGGTATTCTGAATAATAATGCACTATCGATTATTCGCGATTTTAACTTTTACTATTTGCCATCGATGTTTTCGTTTACCTCGGATGTAAACCGCACCGTAAGAATAACTCAACTCCGGAATCAGGATTTTAACGCATCGAAAACAGACAATAATCCACAAAGCAATAATGAATTCGTAATGCCTATTAGTTTCGAAGAAAACTATATGTGGAACCGTATGTACGACCTCAACTTCGACTTGGCGCAATCGCTCCGCTTCAATTTTCAGGCAAGTGTAAACGATCGGATTTTTGAAAAAGTTGAAGATGAAAAAGATAATAGCCAAAAAATAGCAGATTACAATAAAAAGCAATATTACAATCGACTCTTAACAAAAGAAAGAGTATCAGTTATTTACAAGCACAACTTTAATCTCAACTACAATGTTCCCATCAACAAACTGCCCTTGCTAAGTTGGACATCGGCAACTGCAAGCTATGGCGGTTCGTACGAATGGAACAAAGCTCCTGAAATAAAACCCATTAAGAATCCCGAAAATGATTCTTTAGAATCAATAAATCTCGGCAACACCATTCAAAACACAAATAACATAACTCTTTCGGGACAAGCAAATCTTTCGACAATTTATAGCAATATCGATTTCATTCGTCGTGTAACCGAGAAACCGGTAAAAAGCCAATTTGGTCCAAAGAAAACCAAAGATGAAGTTTACGAGGTTGAAATACTGAGTATGAGAGCCAATAGGCCAAAAACCATCAACCACCGTTTGGGAACAGAAGATGTTAAAGTAATAGTTACCGATGCTTCGGGTGCATTGGTCGAAGGCAAATACGACATTTTGAGCGACTCGAAAGTAAGCTTTACCCCAACTGCCGATGTAAAAAATGCGAAAGTACGTGTCGAAGGCAAAGTCGAAATTAAAGACAATATCTTAAAGACCATTGCCCGCCATACGGTAAACATGCTTATTGGAGTCAAAAATGTTCAATTGAGCTATACAATCACTGGAGCCACAACTTTGCCAGGCTATAAGAATGATATTAATTATTTTGGATCAAAAAAAGGTCCTATAGATGGTCTAGCTCCTGGATTGAAATTTATTTCGGGTATTCGGAAAACCGGTTACTTTAAAGAATTTGCCGACAATGAGCTTATTGAAAAAGACACAAATATTGTATCTCCTATTTTGTATGTAAATGGCAAAAATATTAATGCCCGAAGTTCAATAGAACCATTCGAAAGCTTAAGAATAGAACTAACTGCCACACATTCGAAAACCGAAAATACAGAAGAGTATTTTTCTTTTTCTAGGGATCTGAATGGCAAAATAATAGACTTCGACCACAACTATATGCAACAAAAACACAGGGTAAATGGCAATTTTAGCATGTCGGTTATTTCGCTTATGTCGTTCGAAAAGCTTACAAGCAACACCAACTATGTATCGAGCTCTTTTAAAACTTTCAGAGATAGTCGCCCCGAAATTAGAGATGAGATAATACGAAAAAGAATTGAAAAAACCGGAGAAGATAATTCTGACGATTCGATTTCAATAGGATACAACGAATCCTCACAATGGGTGCTTATTCCTGCATTTTTGAAAACATATACCACAAACAAGAATACCCAGCTCGATCTTTTTCCAAGTTATACTCAAATGCGACCAAACTGGAGAGCTTCGTTCGATGGATTGTCTAAACTACCTATTATTGAAGAATATTTTACATCTGTAACCCTCGATCATGCTTATTCGTGCAATTACAGCATTGGATCGTATATATCGAATTCCGATTATACTTTTTTGTCAAAAGAACACGATTATCCCTCAAAAACCAATATATCGGGAACATACATTCCCAAATACGAAGTAAGCTCAGTATCTATCACCGAGCAATTTAGCCCTTTAATTGGTGTCGATATGTCGTGGAAAAATGGCTTTACATCGCGATTCGAATACCGAACCAACCGATCCATGAACTTAACCCTTACCAACAATCAGATAACCGATACCTGGGGCAAATCGTATGTGGTGGGTATGGGATATCGATTTGCCGAAGTACCTCTTACATTCATTACCGGGCAAGGAGGACAGCAGATTAAAAGCGACCTCGACCTTAAGGCCAATGTATCGATCAACGATGAAGTTACTATGCTACGAAAAATTGATGAAAACAATCAAGAGGATATTAACGCTGGCACCCAAAGTATTGCAATTGAGTTCACTGGCGATTATATGTTGAGCGACAAACTTAATTTTCAATTTTTTTACAATCAACAGATAACCAATCCCCATTTAAAAAACAGGTTTCACCAATCAGATATAAAAATCGGCTTTAACCTACGATATAGCTTAACGGAATAGTTGACAATTAAAAATTAAAAATTAAAAATTAATACCTTCTTACTTTCAACTTTTTAACTTTCAACTTTATTATCCTTCGCTTGAGTTTTCCATCAGGAATGCTTTAAGAAATTCGTTGATATCGCCATCGAGAACATCTTGCGCGTTTGAGGTTTCGTAGTCGGTTCGAAGGTCTTTCACCAACTTATAGGGGTGAAGCACATAGTTTCGAATCTGCGATCCCCACTCGATCTTCATCTTTTTTCCTTCGATTTCTGCTTGTTTTTCGCGTCGTTTCTGAAGCTCCAACTCGTATAACATCGATTTGAGAAGACGCATAGCGTTTTCTTTATTCTTGAGCTGCGAACGATCTTCCTGATTTTCGACCACAAAACCTGTCGGGTGGTGTCGAAGGCGCACAGCCGTCTCGACTTTATTGACATTCTGTCCACCGGCACCGCTTGCACGGTATGTTTCGTAAGAAATATCGGCCGGACTAACAACGATTTCAATAGTATCGTCGATGAGTGGCGATATAAATACCGAAGCAAATGAAGTATGACGACGGGCATTAGCATCGTAGGGCGAAATACGCACCAAACGATGTACTCCGCTTTCGCCTTTGAGATAGCCATAAGCAAAATCGCCTGTAACCTCAACCGTAACGGTTTTGATTCCGGCCTCGTCGCCCTTCTGATAGTCGATTTCCTTGACTGAATAGTTGTTGCGCTCGCACCACATCATATACATGCGGAAAAGCATTTCGGCCCAGTCCTGACTTTCGGTACCTCCGGCTCCAGAGTTTATTTTCAGAATAGCCCCCAATCGATCTTCCTCATTGCGAAGCATGTTTTTAAATTCCAGGGCTTCGATTAAATCGACGGTGGTTTTTTGCTGAGCCTCCAAATCGGCTTCGGTTGCATCGCCTGCTTTATAAAAATCGAATATCAACTGCAAATCTTCGACCGACGATTTCACTTTGTTGTACGAATTGACCCAATCTTTTAAATTCGAAACCAATTTGAGTTGTTTCTCGGCTTCTTTCGGATTGTCCCAAAAATTGGGAGCATGTGTACGTTGTTCTTCTTCTTCTATACGAACAAGTTTATTGTCGACGTCAAAGATGCCTCCTCAACGCTTCTTCGCGCTGTACAAGCTCTTTGAGCTGTTCTGCTGTAATCATTTTATTTCATTTAGATGCGCAAAGATAGGAAAAAAGTTGATAGTTGATCGTGAACCGTGGACAGTGAACCGTGAACCGTGAACCGTGAACCGTGAACCGTGGACTGTGAACCGTGGACTGTGAACTGTGAACCGTGAACCGTGGACTGTGGACTGTGGACTGTGAACTGTGAACCGTGAACAGTAGACCGGAGTAAATGAGAAGTGGTCAGCTTATGGTTTGTAATTTTTACATTAGTAATTCAATGTCGTTTAGTTAACATTCTTCTTTTTTACCCCCATCCCCTAAAGGGGTGATAATGAAGTCCCCTTTAGTGGTAATTAAAAAGTTGATATTTCTTCACTAAACGACATTGATTAGTAATTAGTCATTAGTAATTAGTAATTATTTAAAAACTCTTTGAACCACAAACCAGATTTTTTAACAATTCTTTGCTGAGTATCGCGATCGTTGTAAACCAAACCGAACCGATGCGTATAACCACCTGCCCACTCCCAGTTATCGGTAAGTGTCCACACAAAATAACCTTTCAATTGGTCAAATTCTTTTTTGGCTCGCAACAATTGTTTAATATGATCTTTGAAATAATCGACTCTTTGATTGTCGATTACCGTATTTTCGACAAGCATATCGTTAAAAGAGGCACCACTTTCGGTAAAATAAATGTTTTTGACCGGGTAACGCGCAAACTGCTCTACAACCTTATATATTCCTTCAGGAAATACTTCCCAGTTCATTGTGGTAAGTTTCGAATCATCGCTTTTGTGTTCCTTATCATCGGCAGCCCACAAAAAAGGAATAAGACCAAATTTGGCAACCACTCTAAAATACGTTTGCAATCCAATAAAATCGAACTCGAACTTAAGATTTTCTATATCTCCAGGTTTTATGTATTTCTCGATTCGTTCAATAAAAGGCAAATCGGCTATTGGGTAACCCATACCGAGCGAAGGCTCTATAAACAGGCGATTCAAAAAAGCGTTGAGCCTTCGTGCTGCATTAACATGCCTATTGCTATCGTTCAAAGGTTCGACAGGTGAACAGGAGAAGGTAGTGCCAATATGCGCATCGCTCAGTGATTGACGAAGAACCTTGCCACCTATCGATTGACAAAGCGCGGCATGGTGAACAGCTGGCAAGAAGTTGTGATTGCCATATTTAGAGGGCGCATGTATTCCGAGCATGTATCCAAAAGACGTAAATCCAAGAGGTTCGTTAAGCACCAACCAATTTTTCACCCTATCGCCAAAGTATTTAGCACAAACGGCTGTATAATCGGCAAACCAACCGGTAATATCGCGATTTGTCCAACCGCCTTCATCTTGTAGCTTCTGCGGCAAATCCCAGTGATAAAGCATAAGCCAAGGAGTAATACCTTGCTGTAAACAATAATCAATCACATTATTGTAAAAATCAATTCCCTTTTGATTTATAGCCCCTTTGCCTTCGGGCATTATGCGCGACCACGAAATAGAAAACCGAAAGTTATCGAAGCCCAAGGCTTTGAGCAGGTCGATATCATTTTTATAATTGTTGTAAAAATCGCATGCAATATCGGGCGTAGAACCATCTTGAACTTTTCTTTTGGTATGTGCAAACCGATCCCAAATAGATTCTCCTCGCCCGTCGATGTTCCATGCTCCTTCATTTTGAGCTGCTGCTATGGTTACACCCCAAGCAAAATCGCCAAAATCAGATTTTCTTAAACCTTCATTTCTAAAATCAGTTGCAAAAGCCTTTTGAAACAAAGACAATCCAACACCTCCAAGTGCAGCAGATTTTACAAAACTTCTCCGATCGAACATAAAAAATAATGACTAATGACAAATTACTAATGACTAATAAAGGGCATCTCTAAAACTCAAATTTAAGATATTTTTTCAAAAGCACCATACTTCGACTACGCTCAGTATGACCATGTTCAGTCACATTGAGCGTAGTCGAAATGTGTTTAAAACGAGTTTTTAGAGATGCCCTAAAATACAATTTCAGGCATCGATATTCAGGCTACCATTTAAAAAGGCAAAAACTTTCTAGCCATAATAACCTTATGATCTATCAATATAAAAATAGTCAACAACACTATTGAATAGAATATATATAGACGCAAAGGAGTATATTCATTGGGTTTGATATTCAACTTATAATAATTGTATGCCATGAGTGCTGCTTTTTCGAGGAAAAATACAATTACCGTTGCAAGGGCAACGCCTACCAAACCATAGAATTTAATAAGAATAACAGACAACGCAATATTTACTATAATTAGAGCAAACGAAATAGACATGATAATTTTGGTTTTCTTCAACCCAATAAGTATGGTTTGCGGAAAAAGCAAACGACTGGTTACCAACAACACATAAACCATAAATATATCGGAACTTCGGTCGAACTCTTCGGTAAAAAGAAGTCGAAAAATAATATTTGAAAAAAACAGCAATAGTATTGACAAGGGGAAAAGCAAATGCATCAAACGTGCAGCCTTTTTTTTGAGCACAAGCATGCCATATTTTATCTTATCGGTCGACCGAAACCATGGCAGCATGGAATTGTTGAGCCCACTAGCTAGCATCACGGCAATAGGAAGCTCTTTGGCTCCATATCTAAAAACAGCAAAGCCATTTGATGTAAAATTTGATGTAGCAATTAAACCATCGATATATTGCGCCGATCCACTCAGCAAAGTACTTACAACTAAGGGAAGTGCTAAATATAAATGCTCTTTTAAAAAAGTGAAAGAAATTCTCATTTCCGAAAACTTTGCAAGCATAGCCCAAAGCCACAGATAACGCAAAACAGTAATAATAACCAAACCCCAAACAGCCGCCTCAAGTCCCATACCTGCTTTTAGAGGATACAAAACAAAAAGTATTTGCAAACCAAAACTAATGATCCCATAAATCATCATTCGAAGAGGTTTGTCGTTGAGTAAGTATATATATTCAATCAAACAAGCCGGGTTGCTAAGAATTATGTATAGCAGCAGAGGAATGAGAAAAGGCATACTTTGAGCCGTATTGTATACCCTTATTTGACCTTTCAACAAAAAAAGCATTGCCGCAATTACAATACTAAATATACTGAGCAAAATAAATGCATTGAATAGTTCGGGCGAACGCTGATCGGAACCTCGACTCGACAAACTTGAGTTGTTGTTATAAAGTGGCAATAAAGTTTGAATAATACCGGTAACCCAAAAAAAACTTACGGCACTGGCAATAAACAACAACATCTCAAAATCGCCTATTTCGCCTTTAGTAAGTGAACCTCGAGTAAGATAAATACTAATTAATAAAAACGACACAAACCTCAACAAATTAAAAATCTGTAGTCCAAAAATATTGCTAATTCTAAATTTAAAAGCCAAGTGAGTCGGTTTGTAGTGAAAACGCAAAAATAATCATTTTAAGCAATTACTGGCTTACCATAATATTAGAAAAAAAATTACTTTTACAGCTTAAAATCAACACAAACATGCAATTGTCGAAATATATAGTCATCACAACACTTTTTTTCTTATTTTTTTTACCCAGCTACAGTCAAACCCAATTGCACCTTGGATGGGAACAAATACTCGACAATCGCGAATATCGCACCCCAGTCCAATATTCACAGACCATATTGGGTATGAGAAGTTATGCCGATGTTAGTTACAAATTTGATTCTACCAGTATGCTTGTTGGCGGCGGATCGTTTCTATACGAGTATGGCTCCCGTTCAAAACACCTCGAGCCCGATCTAACAGCCTACTATCAATATAACGACAAACGTTTCAGGATGAATTTCGGGGCTTTTCCTCGCAAAAATCTTTTAAACTACCCCCTTGCATTGCTCGAAGACACCCTACAATATTACAGACCCAATATCGAAGGTGGCTTTTTTCAATACAGTACACACATCTTCCATCAAAACGTGTGGTGCGATTGGACCAGCCGTCAAACCCTTACCGACCGCGAAAATTTTCTGTTTGGTTCATCGGGCGCATTAAATCTTGGTCCTGTTTTTATTCACAATTACTTTGTAATGCTGCACAATGCCGGAGCCATGATAAAGGTTGTAAATGATCATGTTGAAGACAACGGAGGGATTTTGGTTCGTATGGGTCTCGATCTTAAACAATGGATACCCTTCGATAGCTTAAGTCTATCGGGCGGTTGCTTGCAATTTATGGAACGGCAACGCGGGAAAACCGATTTTATTCTCAATCGAGGAGCAGTTATTGAAATGTGTGCCAATTATAAAATGTTTGGGTTCAACGCACTTCATTTCCAAGGCAAAGGTGAGCATCTAATTTTCGGCGACAAATTTTATCAAGCAGATCGATACTCTCGATTGGCTATTTACTGGATACCCTTTAAATTCAAAGGCATAAACTCTCGTATAGAACTCGATTTCCACTTTACAAAAGGATACAACGATTCTGCCCAGAAATTTTTTATTTATGCAGACATTGACAAATTATTTAAATAAATGACAAAACTCAAACCCAACCAACAAATTTGGCTGTTTAGCATATTGTGGATACTTGTAAATATTATTCAAGCTGTTTTCTCTCCACTTGCGAAAGACGAAACTTACTACTGGGCATATTCTTTACATTTAGATTGGGGTTATTTCGACCATCCTCCAATGATTGCTTTATTTATCTATTTAGGATCGTTTATTAACGGACCGCTTGGAATAAAGCTAACTTGCATCGTTTCGCAAGCGCTGGCGCTGTTTCTCGTATGGAAAACCATTTCGCACAATCGCAAGAACGAATTCATTCCATATTTTTATTTAATCGCATTTTGTATCCCTTTATTAAATATATACGGCTTTGTGTCGACCCCAGACGCTCCATTATTACTTACAGCAGCCTTTTTTCTATATATTTATAAAATATTTAATGAAAAGAAAAACATTTTCAACTCACTCTTACTCGGGTTGGCAATGGCACTATTGCTCTACAGCAAATACCATGGAGTTTTGCTTATATTATTTGTACTATTTTCAAATATAAAACTACTAAAATGTAAATATTATTATTTGGCAGCAATATTTGGATTTTTGCTATTTCTCCCACACATATACTGGCAATATAGCAACGATTTTCCATCGTTTACATACCACATTTTGACCCGTTCAAAAGGCGCTAAATGGTTCTTTTTTCCCGAATATATATTGATCGTTCTTCTTATATTCAATCCGGCTTTTTTAGTTTTCTCATACAAAAAACTTTTAAACAAGAACAATACTCAAAACTCAGACAATACTTCACTTTGGGCATTTTGGGGTTTTATCATTTTCTTTTTGGCAATGACCTTCAAATGGCACATTCAACCCCAATGGATTATAGTTGCCTGTCTACCTTTTTTGAAAATATTTTACGAAGAAATTTGCGAAAACGAAACGACACGAAAAAAGTTTTTGCTTTATGCATACATTACTCTTGGCATTCTTATAGTGGCACGGATTATATTGATTTCAAACGTGCTGACAATTAGCTCTCTGATAAAGAATTCAGACGAAGCTATTTCTGAGATTAACAATAATGCTCAGAACCGACCTGTTATGATTCAAAATTCATACATGAATGCCTCTATGTATGGCTATTTCACCAATCAAGACTCTATACACTCCAACAATACAATGTTTTCGAGAAAATCGCAATACGATGTTTGGAGATTCGAAGAAAGATATCACAATCGCAATATCTGTTATGTTACCGGTATAGCGAATAGTGAACAATCTAAAAACAAATTCTTTGAATATTACTATATTGACACTTTTCAAGCAATAAATAAACTCAAAGCCATAGTAATAAACGACACCTTAACTTCTAAAGCAAACGACTCTCTTCGCTTCGATATTGAGATTAAAAACCCATATACATATATTATAAATTGTGACACAAAAAATAAGATTGTTTTGCAATTATTAATTCAAAATAAAAAAAGAGAAATTATTTTTGCTCCATTAAATATACTAAATGGTATTATTAGACCCAATTCTACAGATACCATCCACATCTCACATTATACGAACCAATTGCCGGGCGAATACAAACTCGGAGTATGTATAAAATATGGATTTATAGATTCGTATAGTCCATCGAATTTAACAAAACTAATCGTAACAGAATAAAAAACGAATTCTAAAACTTTGTAATCAAAATTTTTTGTTTAAATTTGCACCCACATTTTACATGGTGGGAATAGCTCAGTTGGTTAGAGTAGTGGTTTGTGGTACCATTGGTCGTGGGTTCGAGCCCCATTTTCCACCCCAAAATATAGCTTAGGCGTAGTTTTCCACTACGCCTTTTTTATTGAAACACAATTATTATCTTTGCTTTATTTTTGTTTGAGTTGAGTAAAAACGAAGTCAACTTGCTGATATACAATATAAGGTCACAATTTGTGACACCCTATTCAAAATCAACAAGTTCACGCGAATTCCTTTTGCCGACGAAGGTTTAGCAATGCTTTCGAGTTTTTTAAAAAGGATAAAACTATAAATTAACTTATGAGTTCTCAAGGTCAGCGAGCAATTGTTAAAGGATTTAGACAAAAATTTTTATTAAAAGAGACAATGAACGAAAATCAATCGAGATATAGTCAACGCGGCGTTTCTGCTCAAAAAGAAGATGTTCACAATGCCATAAAAAATATCGATAAAGGTATTTTCCCAAAAGCATTTTGCAAAATTATTCCCGATGTGCTGACCGGCGATCCCGACTATTGCAACATTATGCATGCCGACGGAGCTGGCACCAAATCGTCGCTGGCATATATGTACTGGCGCGAAACTGGCGACTTGTCGGTCTGGAAAGGCATAGCCCAAGATGCCATTGTAATGAATCTCGACGATTTGCTTTGCGTTGGAGCAACCGACAATATACTCCTTTCGTCTACCATTGGACGCAACAAAAATTTGGTTCCGGGCGAAATTATATCGGCCATTATCAATGGCACCAATGAGCTATGCGACGAACTTAGGACACTTGGAATAGGCATATATCCAACAGGCGGCGAAACTGCCGATGTTGGCGATTTGGTTCGTACGCTCATAGTCGACAGCACTGTTACCTGCCGCATGCGTCGCGACGAAGTGATTGACAATGCCAACATACAGCCTGACGATGTTATTGTAGGTCTCTCGTCGTCGGGCAAAGCCAGCTACGAAAAAGAATACAACGGCGGCATGGGCAGCAACGGGCTTACCTCGGCTCGACACGATGTGTTTGCAAACTATTTGGCTACCAAGTACCCCGAAAGCTACGATCCGTCTGTTCCATCCAATTTAGTTTATAGTGGCAACAAAAAACTAACCGATACTATTGAAGGACTGGGCATCGATGCAGGTAAGCTGGTATTGTCTCCAACTCGCACGTATGCCCCTGTTGTAAAACAAATATTGAGCAAATTTCGCAAACAAATACACGGTATGGTTCACTGCTCTGGCGGTGCACAAACCAAGGTATTGCATTTTATCGACAATTTGCATATTACAAAGGACAACTTATTCCCAGTTCCACCTTTATTCAAACTCATTCACGAACAATCGGGAACAGGCTGGAAAGAGATGTACCAGGTCTTCAACATGGGACACCGCATGGAATTTTACACCGATGCCGCTACAGCACAAGAAATAATTAGCATTTCGAAAAGCTTCAATATCGAAGCTCAGATTGTTGGCCGTTGCGAAAAGCATGTTGGTAAAAAACTAACCATAAAGAGCGAGTTTGGAGAGTTTGAATATTAGAAGTTTAATGTAAAAGAGTGGTATATTACGGACACACTACACAATCTCACGAGATAACAACCACATTTATATATATTTAAGAAAATATTCCTGCCATTTATTTTTTCTTATTTGGGGTTTTCTTGTTATCCTCATTCAATTGCAATAGAGTTATGGCATTGAGAGAGGTAACAACTTTTTTACCTGTTTTAGCTTCTAGCTCTTTACGTGCAACCTTTGCAACATTACCTCCCTGTTTGGCTACTTTCTTGCTTTCTTCAAAATCTTTCGGATTGGTTGCTACCGATATGTCTTTTGTAGATGCTTCGGCAAGCATATTGAGAATGAGTTCAGTATTGGTCATATTATCTCGTAAATTCTCCTTTTTCAAACCTTTCAGAATTTTATATTCTTTGGTGCTTCTATCGCTCCATGCTTTGGTAATAATATCAGTAAGCGTTGCAAACTGAACCCCTTCTTGCAATCCACGTTTTTTCCATTCGTCTGTTAATTCTTTTCGTATCTCGATGCTTTTGAGGCGTTGATTAATCCAGCTTTCTGAATATCCAAGCCTCATATATTGTTCAAGAGCTCTATCAATAGTAAGTTCAGGATCCTGCATTTCATCCAATCGCTCTGCTGCAACTTGTGCCAGCCATTGTTTAAAAGGTTCAGCTTTAGGTGATGGAATGGATTGAATCAGTCGAAAAAGCTGTTCGGTATCTGCAACATCAGTTAGATAAAATTTTCCGTCGGCTGATTGCATTTTCAGTTGTCCCAATTTATGGGACAACTCGCTTCCTTCTACTTTAAGTTTAGTTTTTAGGGCATTCCAATATTTTCGTGGTCTTGGACTGTCGGTCAACACTTCAATTACATCAATAATCGAGAAATACCACTTTTCTTGTTCATTATCCCACAAAGCCCTTACATTCCTGTCTTCAAATAATTTTATCTCATTTTTCTTTTCCATATACTTTGTTCGTTTTCAGTTCATTTCAAATCGCAACAAATTTTTACGGTTTCATTTTTGTGATGCTAATACTTTTTCGATTAAACTTAAATTCCATCTAACTACATATATAAAGTCCTTACAAGTTGACAACTCGTTCAATGCATCTAACACAAAAATAAAAATTTTCATGGGCATTTATCAATTTCCAACAATACCCAACACTACCTCGAAAACAATCGCCCCAACAAATCGCTTCGTCCCATTTTTTGCAACAGATTTTTAATAGCTTGTCGCATTTCGGGCTTGTACCAAAAGAAAAAACTTTGTTGTTGACGTTTTTCCTCTATGGTTTTGGGCGAAGAAATCTTTTTACTGGTATAAGGATCTATTCCAGTATAATAAATGGTAGTAGCCAAGGTCATTGGAGTAGGCGTAAAATCCTGTACCTGCTCGAGCTTATAGCCAAGCTGCTTGGTTTGAATAGCAATATCGGCCATATCGGCAAGTCCCGAACCGGGGTGGCTCGAGATAAAATAGGGTATTAACTGTTGATTTTTCCCATTTTCACGGTTTATACGGTCAAAATCGAACTTCATTTTTTTGAACATATCGAACGAAGGCTTGCGCATTAAATTTAGCACATTGTCGGAAGTATGTTCCGGCGCAACTTTCAAGCGACCCGACACGTGTTTTGTCACTATTTGCTTCAGATATTCGACACCCGACTTCTTGTATGCATCGTTGCGAGCGCCATATATTAAATCGTAACGAATTCCGCTGCCTACATATAAGTTTTTAACACCTTTAATATCCGATGCTTTTTTGAGTAGCTCTGTCATAGGAGCATGGTCTGTATTGAGGTTTGGGCAAACATCGGGATGAATACACGATGGGCGTGTACACATTTCGCAAGCAGCCAGGTTACGGCCTTTCATTTTGTACATATTGGCCGACGGACCACCTAAATCGCTAACAGTACCATTGAAATATGGAGTATTTGCAAGTGCCTCAACTTCCTTAAGCACAGATGCCTCCGACCTACTTTGCACAAACTTGCCCTGGTGTGCCGAAATAGTACAAAAAGCACAACCTCCAAAGCATCCTCGATGTGTATTAATAGAATTTTTGATCATTTCAAAAGCCGGAATATCGCCTTTGCCATTGTAACGTGGATGCGGCAAACGTGTATAAGGCAAATCGTATATTTCATCAATTTCTTCCTGTGTAAGCGATGGGAAAGGTGGATTGACAATCACCAATTTATCGCCCGAAGCCTCTACCAAACGTGCAGCCTTCATTTTGTTCGATTCGACTTCGAATACCTTGAAATTGTGAGCATAGTCTCGTTTATCTTTTTTACACTTCTCGAAACTATTCAGATGTATCGTTTCATACTCATTGGTTTCCCACAAACGTTGACCTTTGTTGAGTATATAAACCGACTGTCGCAAGTTGGTAATGGCGCCAAATGTCGCACCAATTTGAAGCAAAACAACCAGTTCCTTCAGCGTTTTTTCGGACATTCCATACAACAACAAGTCAGCCCCCGATTCGACGAGTATTGAAGGCATTAGAGTATCGCTCCAGTAATCGTAATGACAAAGCCTTCGTAACGAAGCTTCTATCCCACCCAAGACAACAGGCACATCGGGGTACAATTTTTTAAGTATTCGTGTGTAAGTAGTAACAGCATAATCGGGTCTATAACCTGCTTTACCACCTGAGGTGTAGGCATCGTCGCTGCGCAAACGCTTATTGGCTGTGTAATGGTTCACCATCGAATCCATGTTCCCGCCCGAAACACCGAAAAAAAGATTGGGTTTTCCCAACTTCTTGAAATCGCGTAAATCGTCACGCCAGTTGGGCTGCGCCACAATGGCAACTTTCAATCCCAGCTTCTCGAGCAAACGACCCACCACAGCAATACCAAACGAAGGATGATCGATATAGGCATCGCCCGAGAAAAGAATCACATCGCAACTATCCCAACCACGTTCTTTTACTTCTTTGGCAGAAGTAGGAAGAAAATGGCGCTTGGTTGATGGTTGATGGTTGATGGTTGAGGACATCGAACAATTACTAATGACAAATTACAAATTACAAATGAATTTTCTCGAACTCATTTTATTTAATATAGTGAATATAATCTATAGTGGAATTCGCAATTATTTTACGATATCAATTGACAAAATTACATTCAATTTAAGAAGATTAACAATCTAAAACACGCTATTAATTATTATCAGTAAAAGTATGCAGATTATTACTTTGTATAAAGGTTTCTAATGTGGATATAAAATCCTTCATCTCATCAAACATTTCCTTTACAGTTTCATATTCAAACTCAATGTATGAATCATAATCTCCTTTTGTTCGCCGATTGTAGGCTTTGTTAATAATCTTTCCATACTTTGTATCAATTAATCCTTCATGAATGAAGTTCTTATTAAACCAACCTAACAGTTGTAAATGTTTGGAAGTCTCGAACTGATATTTTAAACCTAATGCCAATAAAGCATAAAACATCCCATAATAAATTCGATTTATAGCTGCTCTCAATCTATCATTAGAAAGCAACAATTCAACATCAGATATAGTATCCTTTGCTTCACCTATACGATATTTAATTAAATCCAATCTATCAGTATCTTCAATACTCATGCGTAGATCCCATTTTTAAGTGCATTAACGAATATAGGTTGTTTTCCTCGCCGAGTCATTAACTCTTTAATTGACAACAGATGAGCATCAATCATTATATTATATTTTAAATCAATATCGTAACATATATCAAGAATTTTATTTTCATCTTGACTATTATAATCGGTATTTAGTAATATTAAAATATCATAATCAGAATATTCAGTAGCAGTATCTTTAGAACGAGATCCAAATAAAATAATATTTTTTACAGAATCAGAATATTGTTTTTGTAAGCAATATTTCAAATCATTTAATATCAGTTTACTGTCAACCATTATTTTATTTTTTTGCTAATATACAAAAATCCATTTAACAAGAAAAATGCATTATTTGACTTAGCCAAACTACTAACCCATAAGTAAGTCTTTTGTTGATAAAAGAAATAATTGAATAAAAAGAAAACATTTATATTTGCGCAAAAATTATAAAAACAAGAAAAATGGGATTATTTAATATTTTTGACGGCAAAGACAAAAAGAACCGTATGAGCCACATGCTCAATCTATTGGCAGTAGCTTGCGCCGATGGGAAGTTAGAAAAATCGGAAATCGATTTATTTCTTCAAATTGGTCAACGCATTGGAGTATCGAACAGCGAGTTGCAACGTGTAGTTGAAAACCCAGGAAGTGTAAAACTTACTGCACCCGACAACGATGCCGACCGTATTGCTCTTTTGTACGATATGGTACTTATGATGATGATCAATGGCGACATAGACGATACCGAAATTCTATATTGCAAAAACACAGCTTTACGTTTAGGTTTCAACCCTAAAGTTATTGATGTAATTGTAGCTAAGGTAATTGAAATGGTTAAAAAGGGCGTTGAAAACGAAAAAGCTGTTGAAAGCCTTATTACTGTAGCACAGAATTAATATTGTAATATATTTGTAAAAAAGCCGAATACACTATTCGGCTTTTTTTATTTCTAAATTAAGTTACCCTATTTGGTAACTTTTATTAACTTTGCAAAGTATGAGAATCATCAAGGAAAAAACCTTAGCCGAATATTGTAAGCATAGTAAATACAAGCAGGCAGATGAATCTATAAGGGCTTGGGTTTATGAAGTACGGTTTTCAATATGGGAAAATGCGAATGAATTAAAATCAAAGTACGGGAATGCCAGTATAATAAGCTCTAAAAGAGTTGTGTTTAATATTAAGGGTAATGACTTTAGATTAATTGTTGATATTGAATACAAACTAAAAGTTGTATTTATAGTGTGGTTCGGCACACATACAGAATATGACAAAATAGACGCTAAAACAGTTAGTTATGAAAACTAAAATATTTAGAACAGAACAAGAATATAACGAAGCTTGCGAACACATTTACAAGCTAATTAATAGCAGTACCATTGCCATAGAGCCAGAAAGCCCTGAAGGCGAAGAAATAGAGCTTTTATCATTGCTTGTTGAAAAATACGAACATGAGCATTTTTCGATTAAAGCACCTAATCCAATAGATGCAATTAATTTCAGGTTAGAACAAATGAACCTAAAACAAACAGACATTGCACCACTATTTGGGGGAAAAACAAGAGTGTCAGAAGTTTTACATGGCAAAAGACCGTTAACCCTAAAAATGATAACTTTGTTGAACAGGTATTTAGGAATCCCTTTGGAATCATTAGTTAATGGTAACAAAGAAATTAAGTTGGAGCCTGTTAAAAGAGAACAACTCTTAAATATATCGTCCATTAGAGATTATTTGACAAAAAATAGCAGTGTAGCGATAATTTAAACCCCCTGTTGTTGAGCGTAGTCGAAACATAAGGGGTAGGGGTTTATTTGTATTTGCTTAATTTTAATGAGTTAGCCCTGTGAACACTGAGAATAATACATTGCTCTGTGCCTTTGTATCTCTGTGTTTTAAAATCCAATTACCTCTCACCAAAAATTCTTAGCTTTGCAAAAAAGCTTTTATGAATATCGATTTATCCCAGATACCTTCTCCATGCTATGTATTAGACGAAAAACTTCTTCGTCGCAATCTTGAAATTATAAAAACCGTTCGCGACGAAGCTGGAGTTGAAATAATCCTTGCCCTTAAAGGATTTGCCATGTGGAGCGTTTTTCCGATTCTACAGGAATATGGCTTTACCCATTGCACAGCAAGTTCTTACAACGAAGCTCGTTTGGCATTCGAGAAAATGGGCACTACGGCTCATACATTTTGTGCAGCTTACGATTCAAAAGACTTCCAGAAAATAGCCCTCATAAGCAGCCATATAACCTTCAATTCTTTGAGTCAGTTCGAGCGATTTTCGCCTGTTCTTGCAGAAATGAATCGAGGCATATCGGTTGGTCTCAGGGTTAATCACGAATTTTCGGAAGTGAAAACAGCACTTTACAACCCCTGCGCACCGGGAAGCCGATTGGGCACTTTGGCCGACAAACTTGACAACACGCTTCCTAAAGGAATTGACGGCTTGCACTTCCACTCCTTGTGCGAATCGTCGTCGTTCGACCTCGAGAAGGCTTTGATAGCCTTTGAAGAAAAGTTCGGTCATCTGCTCGGCCAATGCAAATGGGTCAATTTCGGAGGCGGGCATCTAATGACCCGAAAAGACTACGACACCAATCATCTTGTTAAGATTCTAAAAGCTTTTAAAGCAAGACACCCGCACTTGCATGTGATACTTGAACCGGGAGCTGTATTTGCCTGGGAAACGGGTTATTTGGTTGCCAAGGTGCTCGATATTGTCGAGAATAAAGGCATAAGCACTGCTATGCTCGACATTTCGTTTACCGCCCACATGCCCGACTGTCTCGAAATGCCCTACCAACCAGTTATTATAGGTGCTAGCACTGAAGAAAACAACGGCTATTGTTACCGTATAGGAGGCAACAGTTGCCTCTCGGGCGACTATATGGGCAATTGGTGGTTCGACAAACCTCTTGAGATAGACCAAAAGCTCGTCTTTAACGATATGATTCACTACACCATGGTAAAAACAACCTTTTTCAATGGTATCGGACATCCATCTATCGGCATCTGGACCAAAGAAGGGAAGTTTAAACTTATTCGCGAGTTTGGATATGAAGATTACAAGAATAAACTGTCGTAAGCAAATAGATTAAAAACAGTAAAAAAGAGCGAATTTTCAAAGTTTATGTGTATTTTCATTTGTACACTAAAAACAAACCCCTGCAAGTATTAACAAACAGGGGTTTTATTATTTAAGATAGTGACCTCGAAGGGATTCGAACCCATATCATCAGAACCGGAATCTGACATTCTATCCATTGAACTACGAAGCCGAAATAATGTGAAAATGACAAATGTGAAAATTTCCAAATTGTCATTTGAATTAATTTAAGTTCAAATTTAAGCTTTCTGCCTGTTTTCTCAAATTTAATTTTTTCTATTTTTACTTTATAAACTTTACAAACTTTCTACTTCCGACTATTTCTCCCTAAGCTTCTCGGCCAGTATCTCATTGGTCGACAGCTGTGTCAGTTTTTTGATTGATTTAAATATGTGCCAAAAAATAAAACCTGTAATGATTGTAGATGGAAGTGCAATAACCGGGTAGCTCATTACAGCCATTCGACCTAATTCTTCGTTAAACTGTGGAGTGCCGGGGGCGCTTTGAATCATGATTTTGGCCAGTATATAATTGAGTGCAGCCGATACAAAAAAAGACAGTGCTAACCAAATCGATGCCCTGCTGATCATTTTGTCGAACGATGATTTTAGGTTTCGCTCTGTTAAAATACTGTCTATTCGCTCAATGTCCAATATTTCGTCGTTATACAAGAGTTTGCGAACAATTGGAAAAGGAGTGTAGTACGACACAAGTATTACAATACCTATTACGAGAGGGATAGATGCTTCTTTAATAGCAATCCATTCGGCTGGAATTTGTAATAAACCAATAATACCTGTTAAAAGTATGCTTACGAATCCTAAAATTGAAATAAAATTGCTTTTTTTCAGTACAATGAAGTCGTACAAGCCATAAAAAAGTGGAAAAGCCAATGCCGTGATTAATGCATAAACCGGTCCCAAGTATTCGGGTTTGCTCAATTTTGTTAGTATTACGGCCGGAATTATAATGTTAAATAATAGGTTTGCCAACATTCCCCTACCTTTGTTTTCTTCTTTTTTAGCCAATGTCATTTTCTTTATTTTTATGGCGCAAAGGTAATCTCTTATTTTTATTTTTTCAAGTCAACATTTTTTCTTCTATTTTTGCTTTTTCATTCAGGCAAAGCCGAAATTATAAAAATTTACATGGAATACAATTTTAAAGAAATAGAACCCAAGTGGCAACAGTACTGGGAAAACAATAAGACATTCAAAACCGGTAACGATTTTTCGAAACCAAAATATTATATCCTCGATATGTTTCCCTATCCATCGGGGTCGGGTTTACATGTTGGGCATCCCGAAGGTTATACTGCAACCGATATTGTTAGCCGCTACAAACGTATGAAGGGTTTTAATGTTCTGCACCCAATGGGTTGGGATGCTTTCGGTTTGCCGGCCGAACAATATGCAATTCAGACAGGTACGCATCCGGCAGTAACTACAAACAATAATTGCGACAACTTTCGCCGTCAAATAAAAATGCTTGGGCTTAGTTACGATTGGGATCGCGAAATAAACACTACCGATCCGGGCTATTTCAAATGGACTCAGTGGATTTTTATACGCCTTTACAATACTTGGTTCGATGTTGCTACGCAAAAAGGTCGACCCATTAGCGAATTGCCAATTCCTGAAGAAATTAAGGCTAAAGGTAAAGATGCTGTCAGAAAATATACCGACGATTGTCGTTTGGCATACTACGACAATGCCCAGGTGTGGTATTGCAACCATTGTAAGATTGTATGTGCCAACGAAGAAGTGCTTATGGATGGAAGCCACGAGAAATGCGGCAATTCGGTTGTTCGCAAGAATTTGAAACAATGGATGCTACGTATACCACATTATGCCGAGCGCCTTATTCATGGGCTCGATAGTGTCGACTGGCCAGAAGGTGTTAAGGATATGCAGCGCAACTGGATTGGTCGTTCGACTGGTGCCGAGGTCGATTTTGTTGTCGATGGGCTGGGAGAGAAGCTTCGTGTATTTACAACCCGCCCCGATACTTTGTTTGGTGCAACTTATATGGTTATAGCTCCCGAACATGCTTTAGTCAATACCATTACCACTCCCGATAAGGCTGCTGCCGTTGCCGATTATATCAAAAAGGCTGCCATGAAATCGGAACTAGACCGAACCGATTTGGCAAAAGAAAAAACAGGTGTTTTTACCGGACGTTATGCTATAAACCCTGTCAATGGCAATAATATACCAATTTATATTGCCGATTATGTATTGACCGGTTATGGAACTGGAGCTATTATGGCTGTGCCAGCTCACGATACCCGCGACTTCGAGTTTGCCAAGAATTTCAATATTCCTGTTGTTTGTATTCTCGATCCGGTAACTGCCGATCCTTCTTACAGATGTTTGGTACTAGCTGGTGATGCCTGTTGGACCGAAGATGGAGCCTATATCAATTCGGCCAATGCCGAAATGGGGCTCAATATTAACGGCATGAACAAAGCCGAAGGTATTAAAACCATTGTCGATTGGCTCGAACGAACTGGTCAAGGCAACGAGAAGATCAACTACAAGATGCGCGATTGGCTCTTTAGCCGCCAACGATACTGGGGCGAGCCTTTCCCTGTTATACATTGGGAAGATGGCGAAGTTACAACCCTCGACGATGCTCAGTTGCCTTTAACTCTGCCTAGTCTTGAGAAATACCAACCCGGAGCCGATGGCGAATCGCCCCTTGCCAATGCCCAAGAATGGTTAGCTGTAACCGATAAAAACGGCCGTAAAGGTCGTCGCGAAACAAATACCATGCCCCAGTGGGCCGGGTCTTGCTGGTATTATTTGCGATATATAGATCCGCTAAATGACAAAGAACCTTTTTCGAAAGCTCTGGAAAACTACTGGATGCCTGTAGACTTGTACGTGGGAGGCGCCGAACATGCCGTGTTGCATTTGCTGTATAGCCGTTTTTGGCACAAAGTCTTGTTCGATCTTGGGGTAGTTTCGACCGACGAACCTTATCAAAAGCTTTTCAATCAAGGTATGATATTGGCTTATGCCTACGAAACTCAAACAGGTGCGAAGGTTCCTTCTGATATGGTCGAAGAAAGGGAAAGTAAATATTACCACAAAGAAACGGGCGACGAACTGCGACAGATTGTTGCAAAAATGTCGAAATCGCTCAAAAATGTAGTGAATCCCGACGATGTAGTGCAACAGTTTGGGGCCGATTCGCTTAGGCTTTACGAAATGTTTATGGGTCCGTTGGATGCTACTAAACCTTGGGCCGAAAATGGGGTGAAAGGTGTATTTAGCTTTTTGACCAGAGTTGCTCGTTTGTTCCTCAATAAAGACAGCTATTTTGATGGCGAAGAAGATATTGAAGTATTGAAAACTCTACATAAAACCATTGCAAAAGTATCGGACGATATAGAAGGACTGCGTTTCAATACTGCCATTGCTCAAATGATGATTTTCAATAATTTGTGCATGAAAAAGGGAAAAGTTACTAATGCAACTGCTGCAACTTTTGCTAAAGTATTGTCGCCATTTGCACCACACTTGGCCGAAGAGTTGTGGCAAATGCTTGGCAATAGCAAAACACTCGCTTACGAACCTTTCCCCGTAGCCGAAGAGCGTTATTTGATCGAAGACAATGTTACCTATGTAGTTTCGTTCAATGGCAAACGCCGCTACGAGATAGAGCTTGCAAAAGGTATGGCTGTTGAAGAAGTAGAAAAATTGGTACTTACAAATGACAATACCGCCAAATGGCTCGAAGATCGTGCTGTGAAAAAAGTGATTATAGTACCAGACAGGGTGGTGAATATTGTAATGTAAAAATTGGAAGTTAGAAGAAGTTCATCATAGAAGTTAGTTGAAGTAAACAGATTTTAATAGCAGTATTTTTCTTCTATTGACTTTAATTAACTTACGTTAACTTCGTTTTACTTCAATTTACTTTCAATAACTTTCTTTATTTTATTGCTTCGTAATCTATCAGCTTCTTCGAAATTGCATAAACAGCCAAGGCTACAGAGTTTTTGGTGCCTGTTTTGTCGAGTAGTTTAGCTCTGTGGGCTTCAATGGTGCGTGAGCTTAGGTGCATTTGGTCGGCAATTTGTTTGTTGGTAAGCCCTTCGCATATAAACTGTATTAGTTTGAGCTCTTCGTCGGTAAATAGAATATCTTTTTCTTTTGGCGAATTTCGTATTTTTTCTAAATAAGCCATTTTTTGGGTAAGCTTGGTTATTATTTCATCGGAATAAAAGTTGTAACCATCCTTAACTTTTGAAATTGCTTTTTCGAAATCGTCTTTCCCGGTATTTTTCAACAAGTAGCCCTTTACGCCCAAGTCGGTCATCCTGTTAAAATATTCTTCGTCGTCGAACGAGGTTAGGGCAATAATTTTTAAGTCAGGAAACTTTTTTAATGCTAGTTCAGAGGCTTCAAGCCCATCCATTTCTTTCATGTTTATATCCATAAAAACGATGTCGGGCAAGGCATTGTCGAGCATGTTGAGAAATTGAGCTCCGTTAGAGGCCTCGCCAATAACTTCGACATTGTTGATAGAGCTTAATAACATTTTAAGTCCTTCTCTAAATATTTTATGGTCGTCGACCAAAATTACTGTTATATTATATGTATCACTCATTTCTAATTTAATCCAAGGTAAAAAGTTCAATTTTTATATTAAATCCAACAGTAAGCTTGTCGGTCCAATATTTTCCATTCATCGATTTTATTCGGGTAATTATATTACTAATTCCATGTCCCGAGTTATTGACTCTTAACAGGCTTTTTTCAAAATCAAAGCCTTTGCCATTGTCGAAGTAATCGATTTTTATCTTTTGATTTTTTTCTTCGATATCTAATTTAATATTATTAGCATTGGCGTGTTTCAAAGTGTTATTTATTAGTTCATTGATAATTCTGTAGACGGAAATTGCCTGGTCGTCAGATAATTGTTTGAAAATGGGGGTAAATGTATAGTCAATGCTAATATTATGAGCAATTTGTATGTTTTCGCAAAATGTTTGAATAGCCGATGTAAGTCCAAATCGCTTAATAACACTAGGACTGAGGTTGTTGGCTATTTCGCGGGCATTTTGGATTGCTTGGTTTATAAGTTCGTTGGTTAGTGTAACCATTTGGTCGCGTTTTTCGCGGGCTATTTCTTCGTTGTTTAAGGTGTTTATGTATATTTTTATGGTAGAAAGTATGGCCCCCAAATCGTCGTGCAAGTCTTCCGAAAATCGTTTTCGTTCTTTTTCTTCGGTATCTATTATGGCTTTCATAACTATTTTTTCAAGATTTTTCTTCTCTGTTATGTCGCGTATGGTAATTACGATTCGAACAATATTGTGATTTTGTACAACTGGAGAAAATCGGATTTCGAAGAAATGGGTCTGTTGGTCGGTAATAATGTGATCTTCAATTAGGTGCTCTTCGCCATATTTAAATATTTTTTCGAAAAGATCTTGATTGTGATCAAACAAAGTAGGATATATTTCTTTGAAATTTTTGAATATTACATCGCTTATTTGTAGGTGTGTTTTGTTGAACAAACGCATGGAATCGTTGATCAATAATATAATGTATTCGTTGTCAATCACTACAATGAGGTCTTTGATAGAATTTATAGTAGTATTGTATAGATATTCAGAGTGTTTTAGGTTTTCTTCATTTTTCTTCCGTTCCGAAATATCGGTACGGGTCGAAATAACTTTTAATGGTTTACTGGTTTGTTTGTCGGGAATCACAATGCCGCGTTCGTGAACCCATTTGAACGAGTTGTCTTTACATTTGATCCGAAATTCTGTTTCGTAGAGCGATTCGCCATGCAAAATCTGGTTTTCGAGAGTGGTCTTATAGGCATTCAGATCGTTAGGATGAATTAATGCAAGCCAATCGTTGTAATGATCGGGTATTTCGTTTGGCCAATAACCCAACATAAGTGAGCAATTCGGATTCATCGACATTTTTCCTGTTTTTAAGTCGTGCTCAAGTATGCCGTCGCGCGAGGCTTCCATAACCGTTTTTATGCGCTCTTCGCTTTCGCTTAATGCCTTTTGAATGCGTTCTTTCTCGGCTTTTATTCTAATATTGACTACTGTTCGATTGATTATTTCGGGAATGCTTCTAATAAACCGTCCGTCTTTTGGTATGAACTCCAATGCACCTGCATTAATAGATTTTAAAGCAGTTTCAATTGAATAGTCGGCTGTTAGGAAAATGAAATTGGGCATTCGACCCAATTCTCGGAGTTTCCCCATAATGGAAAGTCCGTCCATCATGGGTAGGTGGTAGTCGAGGAGGATTAAATCGGGGTAGGTTTCGGCTTTTACCAAAAATTGAAAGGCATCTTTTCCGTTCTGAATGTTGGTTATTTCATATTTGTCGGGATTGAGCGATTCTTTGATCAAAAAAACCTGGGTCTCATCGTCCTCAATAAGTAATAGTTTTATTTTCTGTATTTCCGACTTGCTCATTCATTTTTTATTGATTCTGAAATTTAATGAAAAAAATGAATAATTACAAAATACAAATGACTTTTTGTTTTTTCTTTCAACCATCACAGTTCACGATCCACGATTCACTGTCCACTGTCCACTGTCCACTGTCCACTGTCCACTGTCCACTGTTCACGGTTCACGGTTCACTGTCCACTGTTCACTGTCCACTGTCCACGGTTCACGATTCACTGTCCACGAATTTATCCTTTTACACAAAGGGCTTCGTTGAGAACGATAATGGCTTTTTTATAGTCAGTTTTTTCTATTACAAATTGAATATTGACTTGACTCATCGATTGCGAAATGGCAATAATGTTAACCCCGTTTTCAGATAATGCGTTGGTGGCTTTTGCCAAAATTCCCGGTTTTGCGATATTCGATCCCAGTGCACAAACAAGCGCAATTTCCTTTACAGTTACCTGATGATAAGTATCTTTTAATTCTTTAATGAGTTCGGGATATAGCTCGTCGTTCCAAATAACCGAAGTAATGCTGTTTGCATTAGTAGCTTTGGTTATATAGCTAATTTTGTGTTTTTTAAACATTTCCATCATCGATAGGTCGAAGCCAACTTCACCTACCATAAATGGGTCGTGCACTTCTATGGCTATAAGTTTGTCGGAGCCGGTAACTATCTCGATTTTCGATTCGGAACTCACATAGTTTTTCGATATGAGTGTTCCCGGATGATTGGGCTCAAAGGTGTTTTTAATTCTGATATTGATGCCTGCAATTTCGATTGGTTTGGCTGCTTTTGGGTGAATGGCTTCCATGCCAATATCGGCAAGTTGATCCGCTACATTGTAATTGGTAAAGCCTACAGGTATTGAGTTGTCGACACCAACAATATTGGGGTCGGCCGACGATAAGTGAAATTCCTTGTGTATGATGGCTTCGTCTGCTTTTACTTCGACTGCAATTTTGCTAAAGGTTACTTCGCTGTATCCTCGGTCAAATTCGCGCATAATGCCTTCGGTTCCTTTGGTGTATCCGGTTGCTATGCAAAGAACTTTCGAAAAGTCTATTCCTTTAAAGGCATTGTGTATGCGTTCATTTATAGAAAGGTAATCGGAATCGTTAAATCCACAAAGGTCTATAAACTGAGCATTTATGCCTTGTTTTGCAAGCATATTTACTGAGTTAAAGGCCGAATGAGCTTCTCCGACCGACGACAATATCTCTCGAGCTGCTAGTAGTATGTTGCTACGGCTAACATAGCCAGTTGCAAGTACATCGGCAAGGCTGTTGAGGTAGTTTTTGGTTTGCCCAATGCGGTCGTCGACAAATTGGTCGGCAATTTTTAGATTGAGACCTGCCGTCTCGAATCCTTTATTGATTTCTTTGAGTTTTATGGCAAGTTCGTCTAGGGCGGCATTGTAATTGTCGTGGTTTACAAATTTCATGTAAATGCCGGGCTCTTTGGTTTTTTTGTGTTCCAAAAGCCAGTTGGTCACATTGTTATAAGCCGACACTACAAATATTCGATTGTAATATTCGCTTTCTTTACGCTGTCCTAATATAATATTTTTAATTACATCTTGAAATTGAGACATCGAAGTCCCACCAATTTTCTCTACTGTCAGCATCGATTCTGATTTTGAGTTTGTTTAATAGTTAATAAAATTTAGCTCGCAAAATTATAATTTTTCTGCACTTGAAAATATGCAAGCCCAAAATTTTAATTTTTTTTATGCTAGTTGTTTTCGAGTGAATAAAAAATAGCGAGAGCTTCATTCTTTGAACTGCCACAAAAGTCGGGTTCAGCTTTGAAGTTTCTGCATACATTGGGTCGCTGATCGTAAATTTGGCATTTCAAATCGTTGCTCAGGTGTATGCATCTCATGCCGGCAGGTTTGCCATTGGGTAAGCCCGGAATAGGCGACGATATTGACAAACCAATACAACAAGCTCCACAACTCTCTCTACATTCCATTCTTTCAATTTTCAATTATTATTTCTATTTCACTTGTAATTAGTAATTAGTCATTATTTTATAATCACTTTACTACCCGAATCTAAAGCAAAGCTTTTTTTTACTTGGTTGAGTTGCACTATTTTGATTTGCAGTTCTTCTACCAATTCGAAATCGTTGTCGATAAATGACTGAATAAGCTGTTGGTTTGTGCTTCTTATTAGGTTTAATAAACGTTTGTTTTTAAAGTTCATCAATGTTTGAGCAACCATGTCAAAAAGCTTGTCTTCTTCTGTTTGTATTGGAGCGCTATTTTTTGTCCATAATTTGCTTTGCTCGTATTTGCTGTTGAGCAGATCGGCAGCTATTTGCGATATGGTCGGGTCGGGATGTTGTGTAAAAAAGCGCTCTTCAATAGGTTTGTTTTCGGCTATCAGGTTTTTTATTTCGTCGTAAATATTCTTAAATACAGGATGTTCGAAAGTCATGTCGTCCATATCGACCGACGAGGTAATGTATTGTGCAAGAGTAATTGGGTGCACTTCTTTAGTGTCAGGATCGGTTTCGTGTATAAGTTCGCGATTGCCATACAGCATCATTATACGCGACAGTTCGCGTTCCTGTCCTTCAGCTTCGTATATACTTGTTTTATTATTGTTTTGTGGCAATAGCGTTTGCTCCATTGCTGGCTTGCCATACGAAGGTTTGAACTTTTGTTCGTAACTCTCTTTGCGTATTTTAGATATTTCGGTATAAAGAACTTGTTCCTCGGTTTTAAGTATTGCCGCACATTCCTTAATATATACGGATCGCACTATGCCATTGGGGATTATAGCAATGGTTTTTACAATATCTGTAATAAGTGTAGCACGTTTAATGGGGTCGTTTTTAACTTCCTCGACCAACAAACGTGTTTTGAATTGAATGAAGTCGGTTTCGTTTTTTTCGATGTATGAGATTACCTCCGTTGCACTGTGTTTACTTGCATAAGAGTCGGGATCGTGTCCATCGGGTAGCAACAGCACTTTTACGTTCATGTCTTGTTCCAACACCATATCAATGCCTCGTATTGCAGCTTTTATGCCGGCATTGTCGCCGTCGTACAAAATAGTAAGGTTATTGGTAAAGCGCTTTATCAGTTTTATTTGGTCTTCGGTGAGCGATGTGCCCGACGATGCTACCACGTTTTCGATTCCGCACTGGTGCATCGATATTACATCGGTATAGCCTTCGACTAAAATGCATCGGTTGTGTTTTTGAATAGCCTTGGCTGCAAAGTAAATGCCATACAAAACACGACTTTTGTGATAAATCTCGCTTTCGGGCGAGTTGAGGTATTTGGCGGTTTTTTCGTTGACTTTAAGTATTCGTCCTCCAAAAGCAATGGTTTTGCCCGAAAGAGAATGTATCGGAAACATTACCCTGCCTGCAAAGCGGTCGAACAAACCGCGTTCTCCCTCAATGGTAAGTCCGGTCTTGACCATGAAGTCGACCTTGAAACCGTTGGCTTTTGCCGATTCGGTAAAAAAATCGCGTTTTTCTATGGCATAGCCCAATTGAAATTTCTCGATTATGTCGTCGCGAAAACCTCGTTCTTTAAAATACGAAAGACCAATAGCTTGCCCTTCGGCATGTTTGTGAAGGTTGTCGATAAAGTGTTTTCGGGCAAATTCGGTTACAATGAGAAGGCTTTCCTGTTCGTTGCGTTTTTCAAGTTCTTCGCTCGAGACTTCTGTTTCTTCAACCTCAATATGGTATTTTTTGGCTAGATATTTCAGAGCCTCGTAATACGAAAACTTTTCGTGCTCCATTATGAAATTGACCGGATTGCCTCCTTTGCCACAACCAAAACACTTGAAAATGTTTTTAGCTGGCGATACGATAAACGAAGGGGTTTTCTCGTTGTGAAAAGGACATAGCCCTAGCATGTTAGTGCCTCTTCGTTTGAGGTTAACAAAGTCGCCTACTACATCGGCTATCTGCGATGTGTCAAAAATTCTGTCAATTGTCCCCTGACTAATCATTTTTTTGATTAGATTTATGTCAAATTTTTTGCTAAATTAGACATAAATCAAAAACTAAATTTGTTTTTTGCCAATAAGAAATAAACAGTTTGTAAGTTTGACTTTTTGAAAAAATATTAGATGAAAGAATTATTATTGTTTGCCTTTTCAGCATTTGTAATTGGGCCTTTGTGTATTTTTTTTATGTTAAGATTCTTTTTTAGGAAATCGTTTCTTGTACAATTAGGTTTCATATTAAATATTGGTTATGCCTTTGTTTTGTTTTTGGCATATATTGTAGGAAAATTTGGCTTGGTTCATTTGTGGTGGGGAATGCCTATTGCAGCGGCAACTATGGCAGTTTGCTATTATGTAGTTTCATTAAGAATTCGCCGACCCTTCGATAGTTTGGTTAATCACGTGATTCGTCTTGGAAAAGGTCATTTAAATTTATCTATTGAAAAAGAAATTTTGCAACGCAACGATGAAATTGGAGTATTGGCTCAGTCGCTCGATATTACTGCAAGTAAAATGAAGTCGAGTCTCGATGGAGTAAATGATTTGATCGATCAGATTAATTCCTTAAGCAGGAAAACCAACAAAAATTCTGAAATTCTTTCGCAGAGCAGCAGTAATCAGGCGTCGGCTATTCAGGAAATTTCAAGTACTTTAGAAGAGATTACGGCAAATATTCAATTAAATACACAGCATTCGAAGGAAACCGAAAAAATATCTAAAGATGCGTTGGAAGATATTGAACAAATGAATAAGGCTTTGACAGAAAGTTTTGAGTCTGTTGGTAAAATTTCGGAACGTATTGGTATTATCAACGATATTGCTTTTCAAACAAACATTTTGGCACTAAATGCTGCTGTTGAAGCTGCTCGCGCCGGAGAATATGGCAGAGGTTTTGCAGTAGTTGCTTCGGAAGTTCGAAAACTTGCCGAAAAAAGTAAATTCGCTGCCGATGAAATTGTTGTTTTGTCGAAACGAAGTGTAGAAATAGCAGGCAAAACATCAAAAATATTTTCTGAACTGATGCCCGAGGTCGAGAAAACCGGTAAGCTTATTCAAGAAATATCTATGGCCGGACAAGAAGAGCAGTCGGGAGTTGAGCAAATAAACAATGCTATTCAACAACTGAATTCAACATCGCAACAAAATGCTTCAATGGCAGAAGATTTGGCCGGCAATTCGGTGCAACTGTACGAAAAATCGGTGCAGGTTATTGATCTAATCTCGTATTTTAAGATTTAATATTGTAATTAGATTCAATAATTTGTCATTCAGCAGCTGTGTTTATATCTTTATTCTCCAAATGCCTTTTTTCATAGCCATTCAATGTCACATTGATCATGGCTTGTCCTACTTTAGTGGTTGATGTAAAATAGCTAGGCGAAAGTCTTTTTAGTATTGGATATAATGGTTTAAATACAATGTAAATTGCATTGTAAAGAGCAGTTTTGGACTTAATTCCTCGCTGAGGCTGAATATATCCGGGTCGAAACATATACGATGCTTTGAAAGGTAAAGCCATTATTGCATTTTCTGTTTTTCCTTTTACACGAGCCCACATTGTTCGACCTTTTTCGGTGCTATCTGTCCCCGTGCCCGATACATAGCAAAATGTAAGCTCGGGCGATTGCTCTGCCAGTATTTTAGCCATGTGTAATGTTAGATCGAATGTTACTTTATGGAAGTTGGTCTCAGACATGCCTACTGAGCTTACTCCCAAACAAAAATAACAAGCATTGTAACCTTTGAGTTGTTCTTTAATAGGATCTAAATTAAAAAAGTCGTGATGTATTATTTCTTTGAGTTTAGGATGTTTAATGCCAAGCGACTGACGATTAATAACCAATACCTCATCAACATCATTGCTGTCGAAGCATTCGTATAGCACACCCTTGCCTACCATGCCGGTAGCGCCTGTTATGATTGCTTTTATTTTCATGGTTTATAGTTTTTCCTTTGCTTTAACCTCAATTCCCAACTCTTTCAGTTGTTCATCGGCTATGGTCGAAGGCGAATCGATCATAACATCGCGACCCGAATTGTTTTTGGGGAAGGCTATAACATCGCGAATGCTGTCGAGACCGGCAAACATTGAGCATAAGCGGTCGAAGCCCAATGCCAATCCGCCATGTGGGGGTGCACCGTAGCGAAAAGCATTCATCAAGAAGCCAAACTGATATTCTGCTTGCTCGGGAGTGAAGCCCAGTGTGGCAAACATTTTTTGTTGAAGTTGGCGGTCGTGTATACGTATTGATCCTCCGCCAATTTCAACGCCGTTGATAACCAAATCGTATGCTTTGGCGCGTACTTTCCCCGGATCGCTATCGAACAAGGCAATGTCGGCATCGTTTGGAGCTGTAAACGGGTGGTGCATGGCATGGAAACGTTGACTCTCTTCGTTCCAGTCTAACAATGGGAAATCGACTACCCATAAAGGTACATAGTTGTTTTTGTCGCGCAATGCCAAACGGTTACCCATTTCCAAACGCAATTCGCACAAGGCAGAGAGAGTTTTCTTTTTGTCGCCTGCCAATGTCAATATTAAATCGCCAGGTTCTGCACCCAATGCATCAGCCCATTTTTTCAATTCGTCGGCATTGTAAAACTTATCAACACTCGACTTCAATGTGCCATCGTTTCCGTATTTGGCATAAATTAAGCCTTGCATACCTATCTGTGGGCGTTTAATCCACTCGGTAAGGGCATCGAGCTCTTTACGTGTGTGTTCTGAGCAGCCTTTTGCGCATATTGCACCTATATATTCTGCATTGTCGAAAACTCCAAAACCCTTGTTTTTTACTAATTCTGAAATGTTGTTTATTTTCATGTCGAAACGAAGGTCGGGCTTGTCGCAGCCATAGTAGGTCATGGCATCGTTGTATGTCATACGTGGGAATGCGTCAAATTCAATGCCTTTTAAATTTTTGAACAAATGACGGGTCAAACCTTCAAACATATCGAGTACATCGTTGGTGTCTACAAATGACATTTCGCAATCGATCTGTGTAAATTCGGGTTGTCGGTCGGCTCGTAAATCCTCGTCGCGGAAACATTTAACAATCTGAAAGTAACGGTCGTACCCGGCTACCATCAATATTTGTTTAAATGTTTGGGGCGATTGGGGCAGTGCATAAAACTGACTAGGGTTCATGCGCGATGGAACTACAAAATCACGTGCACCTTCGGGTGTCGATTTTATTAGAACTGGAGTTTCAATTTCCATAAATTTTTGAGCATCGAGATATCGGCGTATTTCCTGAGCCAAATTGTGACGCATTTGAAGGTTGTTTTTGAGCGGATTGCGACGAAGGTCTAAATATCGGTATTTCATTCGCAACTCGTCGCCGCCATCCGACGAATCTTCTATTGTAAAAGGCGGAGTTTCTGAAGAGTTTAATATTACGAGCTTTTCGACAAATATTTCTATATCGCCGGTTTCCATCTTGGCATTTTTGCTTTCGCGTTCATATACAGAGCCCGAAATCTGGATAACATATTCTCGCCCTAGTTTTCGTGCTTCTTCGCATAGGCTTGCATCGCGATCTATATTGAATGCCAGTTGGGTAATGCCATATCGGTCGCGAAGATCGACAAAAGTCATGCCGCCCATATTTCGAATGCGTTGTACCCAGCCACTGAGGCTTGTATTTTGACCTTTGTGCTCTATTCTAAGTTCGCCGCAAGTATGTGTTCTGTACATTATTTTACGTGTATTTTAATTTATTTCAAAAATATTTTAAAAAAGAATACGAAAATACGAATAATTAAAAAGAATCTTTTTGCTTTATTCATTTTTTCATATTAAATTTAATATTCCAAAACATCCTCAAAAACTTAACGCTATGCAAGGTGATTTGCTTTCATATTTAAAAAAGCGATACGCTGGTTCCGAAATTGAAAAGAAAATTGAAGGACCTGTTATTACGATTTCTCGCGAATATGGCTGTCAGGCTAAGTATATAGCCGATAAAGTTGCAGCTTTACTTTCCGAAAGGGCCGACCGTAAAGGTATAAAGCACAATTGGAAATGGTACAGTAAAGAAATACTCGAAGAGTCTGCCAAGCAGCTTCAATTGGAGCCCGAGCAAATAGAATACGTTTTTGGGTATATCAAAAAAACGACATGGGACGATATTATGAGCTCTTTTTCTCAAAAATACTATAAGAGCGATCGTAAAATACGCACTACTATTGCAAAAGTAATACGAGACATTGCTATACAAGGCCATTCGGTTATTGTTGGTCGTGGTGGAATTGCTATAACGCGCGATATGGAATACTCGTTGCATGTGTCGCTCGAAGCACCATTAGATTGGCGTGCTACACGCATGAGTGCAATCAATAATCTGTCGATTGAAGCTGCTAGAAAAGAGGCACTTGAAATTGATAAAAAGCGAAAGGAATTTCGCGATTTCTTCGAGGGTAAAGACAATGATTATACCCGTCCGGATATTGTTTTTAACACCATGACCCTGTCTGAAGATGAGATTGCGGAAAGTATTGTACAATTAGCCGAAAAACGAGGCTTTGTAATTTAATCTAAGAAATTTTGCCTATAAGTGTTCCCGATGTGTAGCTGGTAATCTCTACATTAACATAGTCGCCGGGTTTGTAATTCATTTTTGGGAAAACTACCACTTTGTTTTGAGTGGTGCGTCCGTAAAGTTCGTCTTTATTCTTTTTGGAAGTACCTTCGGCAAGTACTTCAAAAATTCTTCCTTTGTCAATTTTTTTACTTTCGAGCGAAAGTTCTGTTTGTAGATCAATGATTTCAGTTAAACGTGCCGACTTTACTTCTTCCGAAACGTCGTCTTTTAGGTTTTTCGATGCGAAGGTACCTGGTCGTTCAGAATACTTGAACATAAATGCATATTCGAGATTGAGCCACCTCATGAGCGAGAGTGTTTGTTGGTGGTCAGCATCTGTTTCGCTACAAAAGCCTGCAATAATATCGGTCGATATGGCACATTCGGGCAAAATACGCCTCACAGCTTCTATTCGGTCTATATATTCTTCGCGGGTATAGCCTCGTTTCATATTTGCGAGTACTGCAGAGCTACCCGACTGAAAGGGCAGGTGGATGCTTTTGCAAATATTGTTGTGTTTTGCCATAGTGTGCAACACTCTATCCGACATATCTTTAGGATGCGAAGTGGAAAATCTGACTCTTAGTTTGGGATCGACCAAAGCGACCATTTCTAATAGTTCCGAGAAATCTATTTCCTCGCCATTGTTTGCTTTCCAACGATACGAATCTACATTTTGACCCAGCAAAGTTACCTCTTTGTAGCCCATATCTATGATTTCTTTCACTTCGCGAACAATGGTATATGCATCGCGGCTGCGTTCGCGCCCTCTGGTATAAGGCACTACACAGTATGTGCAAAAGTTGTTGCAGCCTCGCATAATTGAGACAAAAGCGGATATTTTATTTTTGTCTAAACGAACTGGACTAATGTCGGCATAGGTTTCCTCGCGCGAAAGGATAACATTTACAGCCTTTTGTCCCGAATCGGCAGTTGAAACCAATTGAGGTAAGTCTCGGTATGCATCGGGACCTACAACAATGTCGACGCTTTTTTCTTCTTCGAGCAATGTCTCTTTCAAACGTTCGGCCATGCAGCCTATTACACCAATAATCAAATCGGGGCGTTTTTTCTTTTGTGTGCGGAACAAATCGAGTCGTCCCCAAACACGTGTCTCAGCATTTTCGCGAATAGAGCATGTGTTTATTAGTACAACATCGGCTTCGTTAAGCTCATCGGTCATTACATAGCCTTCGGCTTTCATAATGGATGCTACAACTTCGCTGTCGCTTACATTCATCTGGCAACCGTATGTTTCAATATATAGCTTGGGCGAATTGCCTTGTCGAATGGGACTTAATTTTTTTAAATCGGCCGAAATGCTTAGGATTGAAGAATTCATGTTTTTTGAAAGATTGGGTGCAAATTTAATCGGTTTCCCGAAAACGATCTAGGTACTCTAGTTAAAAAAACACTGATTTACTTAAATTGTTTTTCGGTTTTAAGTGATTCTATTATTAATATGGCCTCATTAAAATTGTTGTTTGCGGTTAATTCGATAGATTTTTCAATGTTTTTTTTGAGTTTTTTTGTATATGCCATAGAAAGAAGTCGTTTTAGGGCTTTTGTGGCCGTTTTTTTGTCGTTTTGAAGCAAGGCAAATCGAGCCATTTCATTCCACGCTTCCATGAATTTTTTGTTTTTATCGGTTATTTCGGCAATTATTTTTCGGGCTTCTAATGTATCGCCTTTTGTTGCCAATTGTAAAGCAAAGAAAAGTCTTTTGCCCGGGTCGTTGTCGCTTACATCTATTGAATTTTCATTATAATTGCCGAGTGCTTGTTTCTTGTTCCTTGTAATGGCTTTTTCCTCAAGATTTTTTTGTTCAACTGGAGCTTTTTGAGATTCAACGATTGTTGAATTTGTAGTGTTGGTTGTTTGTAAATTTGTGTTTTTTTCAATTTTATTTGAATCTGTTACTGTACTTATTTTTAACTCAACTTTTTTTTGTGAAAGTTTTTTTTCGATTTTCTGTATAGATTTTAATTCTTTTGAAATTGATACATTACTTCGATGCTCTATGCTATCTGTAGTAATATAGGTGTCAATATTGCTATTGTTTAAAGTCGTTTTCGCTTCAGAATTGTATGTAAGGCAATAGATTAAAAAGCATATAGCAATAGCAATGTTTATTGCAATAGCAAAAAAAATGATAGATTTATGTATCTTATATTTAGATTTTTGCATGATTTTGTGATCAAATTTTTATGCGACCAATACTAATTTGCGCTTTTTATTATAACTTTCACCAAAATTATTAAGATTATTATGATTATCGACAATAAAACAAGAGTAATTAAGAATAGAAAAATGCTGTTGATGCAGCCCATTATTTTAATACTTTTTATTGCAATTTTATTATTCTCAAATATTTGGATTTATCCAATTTTTGGAGTGAGTCGCTATCACATTATTATCTTACTTTGTATTGTATATGTGGTTTTGGTAGTGCTTTCATATATAAGAGATTATGGATATTTTTATTTTAACAATCAGGGCGATAGCCTCGTTTTTAGATACTATTCATTAAAACCATTTTCTTTTAATTCTCAACACAAACAAATAGAAATAAAAAAGGAAACTTTTAAGAAGTATGAACTTCAAAATCAAATGTTAGGTTTAAAAGAAGGAATAGTAATTTATCAAAAAGTTGGGGGAAAAATTGCAAAATATCCATCAATATCTATTTCGGCACTCAATAAGGACGATAAAATTAAACTTGTTGAAGCATTAAACTCTTTAAAATGACACAATACCCGCAACTTGCCTATCAGATAGCCGTAACACAATTGGCCGGGGTTGGTTCTGTGATTGCCAAAAAGTTAATTGCTTATACTGGAAGCGTCGAAGCAATTTTTAAAGAGAAAAAGCAAGCATTACTCAAAATACCTGGTATTGGCGATGTTCTTGCCGATGAGATTGCCAATCAAAAAGTGTTTCCTATAGTTGAGAAGGAATTGGCTTTTATCGAGAAATATAATATTGAGACCCATTTTTACCTCGATTCAAATTACCCTCAACGACTTAAATCTTGTGACGATTGTCCTGTTTTGTTGTATAGTAAAGGCAAAACCGATTTTAATGCACCCAAAATGCTTGCCATTGTTGGTACTCGAAATGCTACAAATTATGGGAAAGAAGTAATTGAAAAAATAGTGTCGGACTTATCGCAACGTTATTCGGTTACTATTGTTAGTGGCTTGGCTTATGGTGTTGATATTGCTGCACATAGAGCTTCGTTAAAGTCAAATTTGCCTACTATAGCCGCATTGGCACATGGTTTGCATACCATATACCCGCCTTCACATACCAATTATGCGAAAAATATTGTTGAACAAGGGGCTTTGTTAACCGAGTTTACAAGTTCGGAGAGTCCCGAAAGGGCTTTTTTTGTTAGGCGAAACAGAATTGTTGCCGGTATGTGCGATGCTACATTGGTTGTAGAGTCGAGCGATAAAGGTGGAGCGCTTATAACGGCTGAATTGGCGCTAAGTTATAATCGCGAATTACTTGCAATACCCGGAAGAACAAATGACTTGGCATCGAAAGGGTGTAATAAACTTATCAAAACCAATAAGGCATCGATGGTCGAGTGTGCCGACGATATCGAATTTTTGATGCATTGGGAGCCTAAAACCAATAAAACACCTGTTCAGAAGCAACTGTTTCTAAATATTTCGGAAGAGGAGCAAAAAATTGTCGATGTGCTTAAAGCTGAAAACGAATTGGCAATAGATATAATTTGTAGTCGCGCCCTGTTGCCAGTTAGCAAAGTGTCACCTCTTTTACTCAATCTCGAGTTTTCTGATATTGTGAAAAGTTTGCCAGGGAAGGTGTACAGACTTTTGTGAATTGTTTTTCAAAAACCTCTTCTTCTTATTCAAATCTGTCTGCAATTAATGTAGTTTTTTAGTTTTGAGCATTTTAATATTAGTAGATGGTAAAAAAATATTTGTTTTATTGGTGACTATTTTAAAAGTTTTTGTTAAAAAAGTAGTTGAAGCAAATTGAAAAATGAATTTATTAAAAAGCTAAATTTGTGTCCTTACAATTTATACTATGATTGATACACATGCTCACCTATTTTTAGAAGAGTTTGATAATGACCGACATTATATTGTAAAAAGCGCTCAAAGCATTGGAGTGAAAGCTTTTGTAATGCCCAATGTCGATAGCAAAACCATCGATGCTTTACTTACACTTAGCGATCAATTTCCAAATGTATGTTTTCCTTGTATTGGAGTGCATCCTACATCAATTGATGAAAACTTTATTTCAGAAATCGAATTGGTCGAACGAGCGTTAGAGATTCGCGAATATACAGCTATTGGAGAAATTGGTATTGATTTGCATTGGGACAAAACATTTTTACAGGAGCAAATTATTGCATTCGATTTACAAATAAAAATGGCATTGAAATACGACTTGCCTATCGTTGTTCACACCCGTCAATCTTTTGACGAAGCTTTTAATGTAGTATCAAAATATAAAGAGAAAGGATTGAAAGGTGTTTTTCATTGCTTTTCGGGAAATGCAGAGCAAGCCAAACGACTTGTCGATTATGGATTTAAGCTAGGTATAGGCGGAGTGGTTACTTTCAAAAATTCGGGTTTGGCCGAAACCTTAAAAAGCGTAACTTTAAACGATATCGTGTTAGAAACCGATGCTCCGTATTTGGCTCCTTCGCCTTTTCGAGGTCAAAGAAACGAGCCGGCTTATATAGTTCAGGTGGTTGAGAAGCTTTCTGAAATTTATGAAGTTGACAAAAACTATGTTGTTAATAAAACATCGAAAAACGCCATAGATTTGTTTAAATTAAATTTGATGAAAGATTAAACTATCTATATGAACCGCGAAACAAGTATATTGATTATCTATACCGGAGGAACTATTGGGATGGTCTATAATCCAGAAAATTCCTCGTTGGTTCCATTTGATTTTTCGCATATCGAAAAAGAAGTGCCTGAATTAAAGCGTTTTGGTTTTAAACTCGACACCGAAGCTTTTTCTCCAGCCGTCGATTCTGCAAATGTAACTCCCGAAACTTGGCAGCGCATAGCCAGACTTATCGAGGATAAATACAACGATTACGATGGCTTTGTTGTTTTGCATGGAACCGATACCATGGCGTATACTGCATCTGCTATTAGTTTTATGTTAGAAAACTTGAGCAAACCTGTAATTTTTACTGGTGCACAATTGCCAATAGGTTCTTTGCGAACCGATGGAAAAGAAAATCTCGTTACAGCCATCGAAATAGCTGCCTCGAGAACCGCTTATGGTCCGGTTGTTCCGGAGGTGTGCGTTTACTTCGAAAACAGACTTTTTAGAGGCAATAGAGCCAAAAAAAACAAAGCACAATATTTTAATGCTTTTCAATCGCCCAATTATCCGCCCTTGGCAGAAACCGGTGTGAATATTGTATTTAACTCACGGTTTATCCGTTATCCCGAAGCGGCGGCACGTCCCTTTTATGTCAATTATTCGATCGATTCAAACGTTGCTATTTTGAAAGTATTTCCGGGTATTCAACCTCAAGTGGTGAATGCTATTATAAATATTGAAGGCTTAAAAGCCATTGTACTCGAGACTTATGGTGCCGGTAATGCTTGTAGTTTGCCCTGGTTCATTAATTCTTTAAAAATAGCTATTGACAAAGGGTTAATAGTGCTTAACGTTACTCAATGCGATTCGGGACATGTCGATATGGGTAAGTACGAAACCAGTATTCAACTCGAAAAAATAGGAGTCATAAGTGCCTACGATTCTACTACAGAAGCTGCTATTACCAAACTTATGGTGTTGCTTGGTAAATGTACTAGAGTAGAAGAACTGAAACATTTCTTAAGCCTTTCTATTCGTGGCGAAATAAGTATTTAATTTGTCTGTGAACTTGTTTTTTGCGATGTGTTCAAAGTTATTAACATCGTTTGGTTAGTATCTTGTTAGAAGCCTTTGGTGAAAGTAATTGCTGAATGGGTATTTTTACGCAAGAAAAAAATAATCTGTGAAGAAAAAAGCAGTAAAAGATATTAATCTCAAGAGGGTTAATAAACAAACATTGTCATTCAATAACTTGGAAATGCAAGCCATTTCAAAGTACTGTAAAAAATACCGCGTAAGTAACAAGTCGCGTTTTTTTAGAGAGGCTATAATTTCTGCTGTGTTGAAAAAATTTGACGACGATTATCCTACTTTGTGGGATCAGCCAGGTTTGTTTGCCGACAATCGTGTGAAACCTATAACCAGCTATCAGGTTCGAGCTTCAAGAAGATAGTTTTTTATTTCGTTAAAATAATAAATCCCGATAGTTTGCTTGGCAATTCGCCTTTAGTTGTTTCTACTGTAAAGAAATAAGTTCCACTATCCAAAGGGTCTCCCGTGAAATTGGTGCCATCCCAAATAATGGTAGGTGCTTCTGACTTGAAAACCATTTGTCCATTTCTGTTAAATACGTGAAAAGCATAAACAGAATTGCTTTTGGTTACTATAGAGAAAAAGTCGTTAATGCCGTCGTTATTTGGCGTAAATACATTTGGGGCTTTTAAGCCGTCAACTACACTTACTGTTTGACTTACCGAATCGGCACATCCGAGATTGTCCGAAATTTTCAATCTAACTATGTAAATACCTTCGTTATCAAATGTTTTTAAAATAATTGGAATGGTATCTCTGAGCGCAGAAATATTTAAGTTGTTTTTTGTTTTAATGTCCCACCTATATTTATATTTAATACCTGCAGAGTCGGAACCTTGTACCGATTTGAAAATAAATTTTCTGTCGCTTATAGTGTCACGATATTTAAAATAGGCATTGAGTTTGGGTCGCACTTTTATTTGAATTGATTTTGTGCCAAGTAATTGTAAGTCGGTATCTCTAGCTGTAAGAGTAACTGTAAAAACTCCTGCTGTGTCGTATTTGACGGTTTTAGGATTTTTTTCTTTAGAACTTTGCTCTTTGTAGCCAAAAGTCCAGGCCCAATTCTCGTTGCCTACTAAAGATGTCGATGTATTTGTAAAAGTTACATCCAATACACCACACCCCTTTGTGGTATCGGCTTTAAAGTCGATGGTTTGACTTTGAGCCTTTAGAAAGAGTAGGCAAAAGTATATTAATGGTAGAATTAACCTATTCATCAGGTAAATAAATTGATTTTGCGTAAAAATATAAATTCGTTTGGTTTTTTTGCCTTTACAAACCTATTATTTTTCAACAAGTTTGCATTTTATTAACAATTGCTTGGCTTTGTCGTTGCTTCACCTAACTTTGCTAAATGAGACAATAGTTTTTTGACAATAGAATAAAGACAAAAAAACATTGTAAACAGTAATAAAAATCGAAAATGAAACAATATCTCGATCTTTTACAACATGTACTCGACAATGGTACTCAGAAAAGCGACCGAACAGGAACCGGAACTATTAGTGTTTTTGGCTATCAAATGCGCTTCGATTTGCAGAAAGGTTTTCCGCTGTTAACAACTAAAAAGCTGCATACTCGTTCAATTATTCACGAATTGTTGTGGTTCTTGATGGGCGATACCAATATAAAATATTTGACCGACAACAAAGTGGGTATCTGGAACGAATGGGCCGATAAGGATGGCAATCTGGGGCCGGTATATGGGCATCAATGGCGTTCGTGGCCTACTGCCGATGGGCGACATATCGACCAAATAACTGAATTGATTAATACGATTAAGAAAAATCCCGATTCGCGCCGGCTAATGGTAAGTGCATGGAATGTTGGAGAAATTGAAAAAATGGCACTTCCGCCTTGTCATGCATTGTTTCAGTTTTATGTGGCAGATAGGAAGCTTTCGTGTCAACTGTATCAGCGAAGTGCCGATATTTTTTTGGGTGTGCCTTTCAACATTGCGTCGTATGCGTTGTTAACTATGATGGTAGCTCAAGTATGCGGTTTGAAACCCGGTGAATTTGTTCACACGCTTGGCGATGCACATATTTACAGCAACCACATTGAACAAGTCAACTTGCAGATTAGTCGCGATTTACGTGCTTTGCCAACAATGAAAATCAATCCGGCCGTTACCGATATTTTTGGTTTCAAGATCGAAGATTTTGAACTCGTCGGTTACGATCCGCATCCGCATATTAAAGGCGATGTAGCGGTGTAAATTAGTATAAAGTTTGTAAAGTTGAAAGTACAAAAGCAATTTCGTTTGATTTTGTTTTTCATTAGTCATTAGTCATTAGTCATTGATTTTATGAATATTCAAAAGAAGCCCGATTGGCTCAAAATTAGACTTACAACAAGTGGCGATTATGCCCGGGTTAAAGAAATAGTTAGAACACACCAACTTCATACAATTTGTCAGAGTGGCGATTGCCCCAATATGAGCGAATGTTGGAGCAATGGCACCGCTACCTTTATGATTTTAGGTAATATATGCACCCGCGCATGTAGGTTTTGCAATGTGCCTACAGGCAAACCTCTTCCAATAGATGAGGGCGAGGCGGCGAGACTGGCTATGTCAATTAAGTTAATGGGTTTAAAGCATTGTGTAATTACCTCGGTCGATCGCGACGATATGCCCGATTTGGGCGCAACAGCTTGGGCGAATACAATATCTGAAGTTAAAAGGATGAATCCTTCAACGACAATAGAGGTGCTTATTCCCGATTTTCAAGGTCGTGCAGAGCTCATTCAGCAAGTTATAGACTCTAAACCCGATATCATTTCGCACAACATGGAAACCGTAAGGCGTTTAACTCCAATGATTAGAACCAAAGCCAAATACGATATTAGCTTATTGACATTGCGATACATTGCAACTCAGGGGATAGTTGCCAAATCGGGTGTTATGCTTGGTTTGGGCGAAACCGAAGACGAAGTGCTCGAAACCATGGACGATTTGCGCGATGTCGGTTGTCAAATACTTACAATTGGTCAGTACTTGAGGCCAACAAAAGAAAATATCGAGGTACAAGAATATGTTCATCCCGATGTGTTTGATAAACTTCAAAAAATAGGATTGTCGAAAGGCTTTTCGTTTGTCGAGAGCGCACCATTGGTGAGAAGTTCGTATCATGCCGAGAAGCATATAAAATCGTGAACCTTAATTAGTGAACCGTTGACCGTGAACCGTGATTCGTGAATTGTGAACCTTCGACAGTGTTTCGTGTAAAATCTAAAGTCTACGACCCACGACTCACGATCCACGCCTCACTGTCCACTGTCCACTGTCCACTGTCCACTGTCCACAGCTCACGAAAAACAACATACCCAAATTTCATGAAAGTACATTTTCACAATATAGGTCTTAACGATTACAAAGAAACCTGGGATTATCAAGAAACACTTTTCAATGCTATTGTAGATGCCAAAAGAAAAGGAGTTCATGCCGAGAATCACCTGATTTTTGTCGAACATCCTCATGTTTATACTTTGGGGAAAAGTGGTTCTGAGGATAATATGTTGCTCAACTATATTCAATTACAAGCAAAAAATGCACAGTTTTATAAGATTAACAGGGGAGGGGATATTACCTATCATGGCCCGGGGCAATTGGTGGGTTATCCCATTTTTGACCTGCATCAATTCAATATTGGTTTAAAAGAATATATTCATCTTCTGGAAGATTCAATAATAATGACTATTGCCGAGTATGGAATAGTATCCGAACGCCTCGATGGTGCCACTGGTGTTTGGATCGACACCAAAGTGCCTGGCAAAACCCGTAAAATTTGTGCCATAGGCGTTAGAAGCAGTAATTGGGTTACCATGCATGGTTTTGCGCTAAATGTAAACTCCGATTTATCGTATTTTGGTCATATTAACCCTTGCGGATTTACCGACAAAGCCGTAACATCGATGGAAAAGGAACTTGGTAAGCAAGTCGATTTCGAACAATTGAGTCAAAAGGTGCTTACAAATATGATGGAATTGTTTAAATTTGAGATTGGGTAAAAGACACAAGACGTTAGATAAAAGATATTAGATACAAGATTAGATGAATAAACAATTTTCCATAATCGTTGCTATTAGCCAAAACAATGTGATTGGACGCGACAATGACCTCATTTGGCATATTCCCGATGATTTAAAACGTTTTAAAGCCTTAACAACTGGCCATACCATTATTATGGGTCGGAAAACTTACGATTCCTTGAGAATAAAACCCCTACCTAATAGAAGAAATATAGTTATTTCAAGAGATGAAAATTTGAAACTTCCCGGTTGCGAAGTTGTTAAATCGGTCGAAGAAGCTATAATAATTGCCGATAACGATAGAGAAAATTTTATAATTGGAGGTTCCTCAATTTACCAATTATTCATGCCTTTTGTGCAAAAAATGTATATTACCGATGTCGACCAAGCATTTGAAGGCGATGTTTTTTTCCCAAAAATAGATTTTAACAACTGGAAGCTTGAATCTCAAACAGAATTTGTAGTTCATAACGATATTCCGTATCGATATACAAACTACATTAAATAGTTGTGGTTAAAGCTGAAAATCCGTTCTTCGTTGGATAGTTTATCTTAAAAGCTGATTTTCTTTCCTTAATAAATTATCTTTGTGCTAATATTTAATTATAAAATGGAATTAGAGATAATAAAATATGACCTCATAGATAGTTTTAAGGATTTTGTAAAAGTTTCGCCAATGGAGACTTTACGCAAAAACGAAAAACTTGATATTCCTGTCGATTATTTTAAGTTTTATAATTCAGTTTCATCTGTTTATTCATCTAAGATTGAAGGTGAAAATATTGATTTTGACAGTTTCTTTAAACACAAGTTTCTAAATGTTAAATATAAACCTGATTACACAAAAAAAGCGGATGATTTATTTGCAGCTTATGAGTTTATCTATAAGAATAGATTGACATTTCAAAATCTCCAAAGAACTCATTCGATTTTAAGTTCAAATTTATTGCCTAAAAGTCAACAAGGATTTATTCGCAATAATCCAATGTTTGTAATAAACAGTGATGATAGGATTGAATATGTTGCGGCAGAACCAAACATAGTTAATTTTGAACTCGACAAGTTGTTTAATGATATAGAGTTGCTATTAAAAGCTAACTTAAATGATTTTGATACTTTTTATTTTGCATCATATATTCATCTGGTTTTTGTAAAGATTCACCCATTCCAAGATGGTAATGGGCGTACAGCAAGATTATTAGAAAAGTGGTTTTTGATTGAAAAGCTTGGAGAAAAAGCAACTTCAGTTCAATTGGAAAAGAATTATTATAAAAATTTGGACAGTTACTACAAAAATATAAAAAAACTTGGCGTAGAGTATGATAAGCTAGATTATTCAAAAAGCTTAGATTTTTTATTGATGACAGTAACTGGATTAAACAGCGAATAAAAAAGCACTACCACAACAAACCATCAGTTGAGTGCTGAATATAAACAATTGCATAAGTTCTCTGATAGCGTTTCATTGGTTTTAAATCCCATTTATTTAGGAAAACCTACAAGGATATTACTTCCTGCCGATTTTTACTAAATACAAAAAACAGCATACAGTGGAACTGATTTTATATTGTTTTCAAAACCAAAATGTGTGAAAAAATCAAAATATTCTGATTTTTTCACACATATTAATTAAAAGTGATTGTTAACAATGTCTATAAAAAGGAAGTCTTCAACATGTCTTTTCTGAATATAACAAAACCTCTCAATACCATTTATAATACTTCAAACCCACTGTAAAACAGCTTAGTCCAAATACATTGAGAATAAGTAGTTGTTTCCAAATGTCTTCGAAACCGGCACCTTCGTTGAATACCGAACGTATGCCATCGGCAATCATCGTGAGTGGAAGGCTTTGAATGAGAGGAATGACCTTGTCGGGAAAATTGTGGTAACTAAAGAAAATGCCAGAACAAATCATCATGGGCATAATGACAAAGTTGATAAGTCCATTGCCGATCTGGGTTTTTGAGGTGCGCGATGCTATAAGTACTGCCAAGCCTGTAAAAGCAATAAGACCCGAAACAAACATGGCAATAAATGCCAGTGTATTGCCCGAAATCTCCATGTCGAAATAAAACTTGGCAAATGTGAAAATAATAAAAGCTTCAGCACTACTCAGCAATAGACGAGCGACAAAGTGCGAAGCTATGTATTCCCATTTGGGCATTGGGGTTACTACCATGCGTCGAAGCATGTGTTTGCTTCGGGCTTCGATAAGTGTGTAACTGATTCCCCACATGGTACTCATCATTAGGTTCATAGCCAATAGTCCGGGAATTAGAAAGTCGATATAGCGTGTGCCCTTTTGGGTCATGGGTTTTATTTCGGTGAGGGTAGAGGTTTGTGGTTTGTCTTTGAGTGCTTGGGTCAATTGAAGATATGATAGTTGCGCTTCCGAATTAAATTTGTCGTAATGGTACTCGGTTTTATCGCCATCGAGTACAATAATAATAGTAACTGTGCCTTTTTTGAGCAGTTTCACAGCATTGTCCCATTGGGTTTCGAGGAGCTTAAATTGGGTAATACCTTCGTTGTCGCTTCCTGAGCTTATTTCGAAAAAGTGCAAACCGTCTTTCAAATTGGTCGATTTGGCTATGTTATTTTTTGCAAGAAACTGACTTATTTCGTTTGTTGTACTTGCCGATTTTTCAATCAAAGCAACCGATTTTGTAGTTGCCGGTTTTTTGTTGAACGCCACTCCCAATCCCCAAGCCATGAGTATTGGAAAAAGCAATGCCCAAAACAATATTGCAGGTTCGCGGTAAAACTCACGCAACTGAACTAGAACTAGTTGAATAAATGGTCGTTTCATAAAAAATAATTTGAAAATGTGAGAATTTGAAAATGTGAAAATTCAGTGCAATGTGCTGTCGAAGTGTGAGAATTTGTAAAATAACAAGTTAATTGACAAAAGACCAATTCATTTTCACATTTTCAAATTGGTCATTTACACATTTTTAGTCGTTCAAGTGTTTGCCAGTAAGCGATATAAACAAATCGTCGAGCGTAAGTTTTCTACATTCGAGTCTTTGCAAGACGAGTCCTTGTTCTTTAATTTTTGCAAGAAATGATGGTAGCTGGTCTACAATGTTTTTAACAATGAGCGTTCCAGAGTTTTGCTTTTCATACCAAATAAGCTTATGTACACCTATTTCGCAGAGGAAAAGTGGCTCAGGAATTGGTTTCTCGAACGAAAATTCAATAATTTCCTTGCTATTGTTGGCCGATAGCAATTCGTCGAGTGTTCCTTGAGCAAGTATAACGCCTTTGTCGATAATAATGATTCGGTCGCAGAGATACTCTGCCTCTTCCATGTAGTGGGTGGTCAGTATCAGCGATACCTTTTGGGTTTGCTTGAGCTTAATCAGAATATTCCATATTTCGCGGCGTGCAGTAGGGTCGAGTCCTGTAGTTGGCTCGTCGAGCAACAGTAAACGAGCATTGTTGAGCAATGCTATGCCTAGTGCCAGTTTCTGTCGTTGACCACCCGAAAGTTTTTCGACAAAAGTTTTTTTCTTCTCGGTAAGTCCTACCAAATCTAGTATTTCATTGACCCTCGCCGAGCCAAGACCATAAAAGCTTGCAAAAAGGGTAAGGGTTTCTTTTACTGTGTTTTTCTCGATAAATTTTGTTTCCTGCAACGAAACTCCAATGAAACGCTGTAGTTCGTCTTGGTTTCCTTCCCAGTTTTTGCCATCAATAAGTATGTTGCCCGAGTCGGGATGCTGAAGGCCTTCGATCATCTCAACGGTAGTGGTCTTGCCGGCTCCATTGGGTCCGAGCAATGCAATAAACTCGCCTTCGCCGACCTTAAAACTAAGACCATTGACTGCTTTAACGTCTTTGAAATGCTTTACAGCATTGCTAATTTCTAGTATGGGTCTCGACATTGTTTTATTATTAAAAAGAAAAGCTACATGAATGAACAAGTAGCTTTTCTTTTAGTTCAGTTATAAATCCATTCCATGTTTTATCAACTTTCTCGAATTTCGTTTGAATGCAATGGTAGCACCAAAGAGAATATAATACATGATTGGGATGTAAATCAATGTCAGTACAGTTGCAAAGCTCAAGCCAAACACAATAGTCCACGCCAACGGAGCGAAAAATGCAGTAATATCGCTTCCGAAGTGAAGGTTAGGATCAAGATTGGTAAACAAACCTATCCAATCGATATTCAGACCTATTGCCAATGGTATAAGTCCCAAAATAGCAGCAGTAGCAGTAAGAACAACAGGAGTAAGACGTGTTTTTCCGCCCTGGATAATGGCTTCGCGGGTTCGCATACCTTGCTCTTTCAATACATCGGTAAATTCGACAAGCAGAATGCCATTTCGTACCACAATACCAGCCAGTGCAACTATACCCATACCGGTCATCATTATAGAGAAGGTCATGCCGGTAAACGCGTAGCCCAACAATACTCCAATAATACTAAACACAACCTCTGCAATAATAATAATAGGTTTGGTCAATGAGTTGAACTGTGTAATAAGTATAAACAATATCAGGAACAACGACAGCAACATGGCTTTTCCCAAGAAGTCGGAAGTTTCTTTTTGGTCTTCCTGTTCTCCGGTAATTTTTATTTCGACTGTTTCGGGTTTGCTGAAATTGGGCAACGCTTTTGTAATTTGTGCAATAATTTCGTTTGCGGTATGTCCGGTTGTAACTTCGGAATATACGGTTATAACACGTTTCAGGTTTTGACGATTGATACCTCCATAAGCATTTTGATATTTGATGGTCGCAACCGACGAAAGAGGTATTTGACGTAATAAACCAGAATTCATGTCGCGATACGAAATTTTAAGGTTCATCAAACGGTCAATATTGTTGCGTTGATAGTCGTTAAACCTCAGTTGAATTGGGTATTGGTCTTCTCCGTCGCGAAATTTCGATACTTCAGAACCAAATATTGCTGTACGAACTTCCATACCTATTTGTCCGTGGCTTAAGCCTTCGTGATTGGCTCTCTCGCGGTCAATATCGATAATGAGTTCGGGTTTTTGATTGTCGAAATCGGTTTTGAGCTCTTCGACACCGGGTATCTTCATCGAATCCAAAAATCTGACAAGCGAGTTTGCCGAAAGCATGAGTTGCTCGATATTGTCGGCACTCAGCTCGATGTTAATGGGTTTCCCGGTAGGAGGACCTCCAGCTTCTTTCTCGACCGAAAGTTTCACGCCGGGCATTTCGCTAAGTTCGTCGCGTACTTTGTCCATGTACATTTGCGACGAAACGCCATGGCGTTTGGCAAACTCAACAAAGTTCATGGTAACTTTTCCTTTGTTCGAAGTGGTACTTTGGTCGAACATGTCGGCCGATGCTCCAAGTGCTACATTGGTAATTACCGATTCAACTATGGGATTGTCGTAACCTAGCGATTTAATCACCCTTTGTTCGACTATGCGTGTGACCGAATCGGTAACTTTTACATCGGTACCAATGGGTAGTTCAACATAAACATAGGCTGTAGAAGGGTCTCCATCGGGGAAAAACTCTACTTTGGGCTTACTGGCTCCAAATATTATGAACGATGCAATAAACAATACAAACATGGCAAACATTAACCAATAGGGTCTGCTGCCTTTTAGCACCCATCGAATCAGCTTTTCGTAACCATTCAGAATGGCTGGTATCATTTTTTTCTGAAAACGAATAATGAGTTTGTAGCCAATAATATTGTGAAAAATAAAAATAAGTGCTATTAATACAACAAAGTTTCCAATACCAAAACTGCCTGCTAAATAAGCAATTGCAGCCAATCCTCCAAAAATTCCGAGTATTGTACGGAACTTTTTCTTCGACATTTTCTTGCTCTCGTCATCGTCGTCGTGTGTCATAAAATCGATGGCAAATATTGGATTGATAATATATGCCACAATAAGTGAAGCAAACAAAGTGATAATGAGGGTAACAGGTATAAAATACATAAACTTACCTACAACTCCTGGCCAAAAAGCCAATGGGAAAAATGGAGCTAATGTGGTAAGTGTTCCCGAAAGAATGGGCACAAACACCTCACCGGCAGCAAACTTGGCCGATTTGACTATGTCCATTTTTGTTTTTTTGAAAATACGGTGGGTATTTTCTATTACAACTATGGCATCGTCGACAACAATTCCCAGAGCGAAAATAAATGAGAACATCACGAGCATATTCATTGTAAAATCGATACCCGGTAGCACCAAGAACGAAAGAAACATTGACAAGGGAACCGACAATGCAACGAAAAGCGCATTGGTCAAGCCCATAAAAAACATCAGAATAATGGTAACCATAATAAAGCCGATTATAATGGTGTTCCACAATTCGCTCAATGTTGAACGTGTAAATTTACTTTGGTCGCCCGATATATTTACTTGTATGTCTTTAGGTAGGTTTTTTTTCGCGCTTTCCAATATTTCAGTGATGCCATCGGCGGCATCGAGAAGGTTGGTGCCACTTTTTTTAATAACATTAAGCGTAACCACATTGTGCGACTTTGTTTCGGCAGTATTCGACGAGTCGGGGATAAACAAACGTGCATAGCTCTCTTGTTTTTCGAAACCATCTTTGACTTCCGCAACATCGGCAAGGCGAACAATTGCGCCACTCGACGAAGTAAAAGAGATGTTTTTCAAGGTTTCTATATCCGGTATTTCGCCAACGATTCGAATAGTGCGGTTCATACCAAAAAGCTCAATACTACCGCCCGATATTGTTACGTTTTCGCTCGAAATGGCCCTTTGTATTTCGTTAAAAGTAACGCTAGCGGCTTGCATCTTGTACATGTCTACATTGATCTGTATTTCGCGATCCAATGCACCTACTATGTCGACTCTTGTTATTTCTGGAAGAGTTTCTATTTTGTCTTGCAGATATTCAGCATGTTTTTTCAGGGTACTGAGGTCGTAATTGCCTGCCAGATTAATGAACATGATAGGGAACTCTGCAAAGTCAATTTCCTTCACCATAGGATCGTCGTTGAGGTCGTTGGGCAAGGTGCTTTTGGTTTTGTCTACAGCATCTTTTACTCGTTGCTTGGCTTCCGATATTTCAATACCTGTGTTAAACTCAACAATAATGGTCGATACATCCTGAATACTTTTGCTTTTAATCTTTTTTACATCGTTGATCGATTTAATATTTTTTTCGAGCGGACGGGTAATAAGATTTTCGATGTCGGTTGGCGATGTGCCGGGGTAAATAGTGTTTACAATAATGGTAGGAATCACTATTTCGGGAAATTGTTCTTTCGGAATGGCATTGTATTGCATGATCCCGAATATGGTCAAAATTGCTACCAACACGTAAATGCTGATTTTATTGTCGATTGACCAACTGGTTGGTTTAAATTCTTTTAATTTTTGTTCCATTTTCTTCTTTTTAAAGATATAAGATTTCAGACACAAGACATTGGACTTCTAAAATTTGAAATCTTTTGTCTATCAATCCTGTGTCTTATGTCTATTTAAAATTTTATTGCTTCTCCGTCTTCAAGTTCAAGATATCCGGCAGTAACCATTTTGTCGTTTATGTTCAGCCCTTTTGCAATTTCAACTTGTCCGTTGTAAGTAACGCCTTGTTCTACATATATTTTTTTTGCAACATAACCTTTTTCTGTCGATTGAGCAATATATACAAAGCTGCCTTTTTGGTCGGTTTGTACATTATTTATTGGTATTACAATGGCTTTGCGATTTTTGTAGTCGTTTACTTTGAGCATGGCTATCATGTTGGCTTTTAGAGAATTGTTTTCCGATTGAAAGCGTATTTCGATGCCAAAAGTGCGGTTGATGTTGTTGATAAATTTGCTGGCAAACGTTACTTTTGCTTCAATTTCCTTCTGAATATCGGGGAAATAAACAATTACATTGTCTCCTTCTTTGATTTTAGAAGCATACGATTCGGCAACATCTGCCGTTACTTTGAGTTTCGAAAAGTTGACCACTCTAAATGCTACAAAACCGGGAGCTAACATTTGTCCCACTTTTACAGGTATGTCTTCGACCGAACCGTTTATGGGCGATTTGATATGCATCATGTCCAATTGATTTTGAACGGTTGCTATTCGTTGTTCGAGCGATTCTTTTTGGTTTTTTGCATTCAAATATTGAACTTCCGAACCAATTTTTTGATCCCACAATGATTTTTGTTTGTTATACATTTCGGTTGCAAAATCGAGCCCGGTTTGAAGCTCTTTGAGGGTTTGCACCAGCACTTTGTCGTCGAGACGGGCCATAAGTTGTCCCTTTGTTACTTTCTGACCTACTTTAACCAATATTTCCTGAATATTTCCACCCATTGGAGTGCTTACCGATACATTTTCGTCTCCATCGAGTTTGCCCTGAACTTCGATGTAGTGGTTAAATTCTTCGTTTTTCAACTCTTTCACAGCTATAAGCCTAGCTTTCGAATTGTCGATAACTGTGTCTGATACAGCTAGTTCTTGCTCCAATATTTTTATTTGAGCAGAAATTTCGTCGCGTTGTTTTTTTAAATTGGCCAACTCGCTTGCTTTGTCTGGTTTTCCGCACGATGCCAAAATTGCAAGAGCCATAATGATGAGTAATACTTTTGTTTTCATGTGTATATTGTGTTTTTTATTGTTTGCAAATTGTTAATTTCCTAAAAGTTTGTTGAGTTTGTTTTCGGCATTGATGAGGCTTAGGAGTGAACTATAATAAGTGCCTTGTGTTGTAAAGTATTGGTTTTGAACTTGTGTAAGCTCTGTACTCGAAATAGTTCCGTTTTTATATTTTATAATCGAGCGGTTATAAATGCGTTTCGATACCTCAAGATTTTTCTTGTCGGTCAAATATTTTTCTTTGGCCGAGATATAATTCGATTTTGTGGTTTCAAACTCAATTTTGAGCCCGGTTGCCACTTGTTCGCGAGTGTTAATGGCTTTTTGGTAGCCCATTCGAGCTTGGCTTACCTTCGAAAGGCGTTGACCTGAGCTGAAAATAGGCATCGAAACACTAATTCCAACCATGTCTTTAGCCTGAAAATCGAGGGCATTTGTGTTCATTGCCTTATGGTATGTGTAAAATGCAGCTATATCAGGCAGAAATGCACTTTTTTGAAGTTTAACATTCAAATTCATCATCTTAGCCTGAGCATCGAGTAGTTGATAGTCGGAGTAGTTTTCGACAACAAATTCTTTTAATGCTATATTTTGTTCAAATTTCATCAAATGACCTTCTATATTGTCCTGTAAGACTATTTTTCTTTTTAAATCTAATCCAATCTGGAATTTTAAAAGGTTTTCCATAATTTCGACCTGACGGGCAAGCATATCTGAAGCACTTTTCAAATTACTTACGGTTATTGAAAGTTGATCGACATCGGTTTCGTCTATAAAGCCCTGTTTTTGCATCGACTGCATATCGTTGTACAATTTCAATACGTTCATGTAACTCGAGTCGGTTATTTCTTTGTTTTCTTTCATAACCAATATAGAGAAGTATGCATTTGATACTGATTCTTTTAAGTCGTTGCTCGATTTGGTAACGCCTATTTCCGATAGGCTTTTGAAAACTTTAGATGTTTGTAAGCCAACAATATAAGCGCCGCTAAAAATGAGTTGAGAAACAGTGAAATCGATATTCGAAGACCACCTAACATCGTCGGTATTGTCCTTTTTTGGAGTTTGAGGTATATTACTAATACTGTCTAGAATGTGTTTGACAGCCCCGTCGGCTCCATTGGCTAACATTCCGATATACTGATAGATGTCGCCAATATTATTGCCTATTGAAGAGAAATCTGAACCCGAGAAACTTTTTACAATTTCTGGAACTGTAAGCATATAGGTGTATGAATATTTAGCACTAGCCTGTGGAAGACCCATTGCGGTTGTTTCCCATACTTTTTTCTTGGCAGACTCGAGGTCGAGATTGGCATTTTTAATAACAGGGCTGTTTTGCAAAGCATATTGCTGTGCCTGTTCTAAGGTAAACGACAACGTACTGTCGGTTTGTTGTGCCCAAATGCTTGTACTTAATAGCAACAAGCTTATACCGGCGACTAAAATTCTCTTCATTATCTTTTTTCCTTTCATTTTCAATTCCTTTTCAGGATTATTATATTATTTCAATTCTTTTAAATAACTTTCGTACAATTCAATGCCTTTTGTAGTCGCAACACCTCTAATGTGATATTTTAATATCTCGTTGAAAAAGTCGCTTGAGTTAAATTCATTTTCCGAAAATAGATCGGACTCTACCAGAAATTCGTTACGCGACACAACCAACTTAGAAATGACGTTTTCGTTTACATCGTCGCGATAGAGCCCAAGAGACTTGCCTTTTTTAATGTTTGACAAAATCCAGCTATACATGCGCTTGCGCTTTTCTTCTAAAAAGGGTTTGTATATTTCGGGATAATATTTTCGTAGATCGTATTCTGTAGTTGGATTGTATTTCTTAATGGCATTGTTTACATGTTTGTGAACCTCAATTATTTCCTCTATTGCATTTAATGTTTGATTGGAAATTGTATCGAAATAGCATTTTCCTTCTTCGAGTTGTTTGTCCAATATTTTTTTTACCAGATCGGTTTTGTCTGTAACAAATGTGTAAAGTGTTTTTTTCGAGATGCCCAATTCGTGGGCCACATCGTCCATTGTAATGCTCTTGATACCGTATTTTAAATACAAGCACTGAACTTTTTCTAGTATGTTATTCAAATCGTCGTTCATACGGCAAAGATATGATGTATATTTTAGTTGGGAAACGTTTTTTGCGATAAATGTTTCCAATGGATGAAATCAATCGGTGAAATGACTTTTTTTTGGGTTGAATTGAAATTTGAAAAACGTATAAAAAAGTGTAAAAACTTGAATCCATTAAAAGGTAATCGGTTTGAAAAAGTTTCTGTATATTTGTTTGTGTTAATTAATGGAAAAAAGTGAAATCGGAACTACAACAGAACTTAGTAAAAATAAATGCCATTATTTCGTATAGTCCCAATTTAGTTGGTGAATATAAGGCATTGCTTGTCAATTCTATTGCATTATTGAAAGAAACCGATCATGACGCACAAAGTCCAATATATTCAGCGTGGGCTCCAATGGCTCTCGAAGAGCTCGAAGGAAACGCCATAAAATTTGACGATTCATTTTTGCAATTGCCTCTAGAGCGTCAAAAAACTGAGTTTTTTAATTCGAAATCGGCTGTTACATTATCGCTGCAAAATATTGTAATGAATTTATAGTATTAATTGTTGAAAATGTTTATTGAAATGAATGAAAAAAAGTACTTATTAACAGTGGTTTTGGCAATTATTTGCGCTGGATTTCTTATGGGTCAAAAAGTACAGAACCGCGAAACCGATCCATTCGATCAAATAACCGTTTTTGGTAAGTTGGAAGTATATATTCAGAAAGGCAGCAAAACCAATGTTAAACTCGAAAGCGACGAGATTGATCTCGACAATATTACAACTCGCACCGATGGTAAAGAGCTGAAAATTTCTTTGTCTGAAAAACTTTTGAGTAATACCAAAAAGGCTAAGATAACCATTACATACAATAGTATTAAAAAGATAAGTGCTAATGCAGGTAGTGAAGTCAATACAGTTGACACATTAGTGGGCAAAGGTTTTGAACTCGAGTCTTTTAGTGGTTCAAGTTTGTATGTATATGCCAAATGCGATTCAATAGATATTGACATTAGCTCTGGTTCGTTGGTTTCAATCGAAGGTACAGCAGGTCAGTTGGATATAGAAGTGGGAACAAGAGCCACATTTTCGGGTTACGAGTTTATTTGTAACAATGCCAATGTTAAAGCAAATTCGGGAGGATTGGCAAAAGTCAAAGTTACTGGTTCGCTCAATGCATCGGCAACCACCAAGGGCAATATTATTTACGATGGCGAGCCAAAAATGAAAAAGGTGAAAGAGACATTAGGAGGAAAGGTAGAAATGCTTACCGAGCAATAGAATTTATAAGAGCTTCGGCAATCAGTAAGTCGCTTTTATTAGTTATTTTAATGTTTTCGGCATTGCCTAGGCACATATTAATAATAAATCCTAGTGCTTCAACTACCGAAGCATCGTCGGTAAATGATTCGTTGAATGTTTGTCGATAAGCTTCTCTCAAAAGGTTTAATTCAAACATTTGGGGTGTTTGAATTCTTCTAAGTTTATCCCTGTCAATAATTTCCGAATTTAACCCATCAATTATTCTTACAGAATCGGTCATTTCAATAACCGGAACAGCATTTCCTTTTTTGTTTGCCAAATCGAAACTGTTTTTAATGGTTTGCTGCGAAACCAATGGTCGAACAGCATCGTGCACCGCAACAATGCCTTCTGAGGCTTTTATGGCATTTAGTCCATTCAAAACCGAATGAAAACGGGTTTCTCCGCCAATTACGACTTTGTGTTTTACGTTGAATGAGTGTTTTAAACAAAGTTTTTCCCAAAAATCGATATGAGAGTCGGGCATAGGAATAATTATCTCGCTATTGGAGTCGAATGCTTTGAATGCATTGATGGTGTGCATAAGCACAGGAATACCGGCAATTTCGAGAAACTGCTTGGGAGTTTCGGTTCCCATTCGCAAACCCCTACCCCCGGCAACTATTATGACAAATAAATTACTAATGACAAATTACTAATTACTAATGAATCATCAAAATATATAGACAATTTACTGTCCACTGTTCACTGTTCACTGTCCACTGTCTACTGTCCACTGTCCACTATTTCTTATAATTCTCATACACACCTTTGATGCCCTCGTCCATCGATATTTTTTCTTTCCAGCCTAGACTGTTGAGTTTGTTAACATCGAGTAGTTTCTGCATGGTTCCGTCGGGTTTAGAAGTATCCCAAATCAATTTTCCATTAAAACCTACAATTTCTTTAACTTTTTCGGCCAATTCTTTGATGGTTAGGTCGCGCCCTATACCAATATTGATATGGGTATTTATAACGGGTTTGTTTTTGCTCACATCATTAAAGTCGACATTTTCTAAAAGATAAACACAAGCATCGGCCATGTCGTTCGAGTGCAAAAACTCGCGACGTGGTGCACCTGTACCCCATAGTGTTACGAATACATTGGGCATACAGCCTTTCAACGAAGGCTCCATTCTAATGCCATATTTCAAAAGGATGTTAACAACATCGGTCTGTAAGGCTTTGCCATTAACACCTTCGATGGGCCTATTGTCGAGATCGGCGCGTACAGCTTCCCAATTGCCCATTTCGAGCATTTTGCCCAAATGCATCTTACGAATAAGGGCTGGAAGAACATGCGATTTTTCTAAATCGTAATTGTCGTTGGGGCCATAAAGATTGGTTGGCATAACCGAGATGAAATTGCAACCATATTGTATACCATACGATTCGGCCATTTTCATGCCGGCTATTTTTGCAATTGCATAAGGTTCGTTGGTATATTCGAGTTCCGAAGTTAGCAAATAGTCTTCTTTAAGCGGTTGAGGAGCATTTTTTGGGTAAATACATGAACTACCTAGGAACAATAACTTTTTTGCGCCATATTTATAGGAATTGTGAATTATGTTGTTTTGTATTTGCAAGTTTTCGTACAAAAACTGTGCTCTATATGTGTTGTTGGCAACAATGCCTCCTACTTTTGCGGCAGCAAGAAGAATATATTCGGGTTTTTCGGTGGCAAAGAACTGTTCAACATCTGCTTGTCTTAAAAGATCTAGTTCTTCGAGGGTTTTGCCAATAATATTTTTGTAACCTTTAGCTTGTAGCGTTCTCACAAGTGCACTTCCTACAAGACCTGTATGCCCGGCTACGTATATTTTCGAATTTTTTTCCATTGAAAATTTTATTTAACAAACATTATTTAACACTTCGACTTTATTGTCCTTAAGTACATATTTTTCATTGCTCTCAGGGCAGTGTGCTATTCCGTTATTGTCGAATTTGAGTTTGTGTCCAAATTGGCTCATCCAACCTGATTGTCGAGCTGGGTTGCCCATTACAAGGGCATATTTTGGTACATCTTTCGTAACTACTGCACCTGCTCCAATAAAAGCAAACTCGTTAATTGTTATACCGCAAACAATAGTAGCGTTTGCTCCAATGCTTGCTCCCTGTTTTACAAGTGTTTTCATGTATTCGCTTTTGCGATTTACTGCACTTCGCGGATTAAACACATTGGTAAATACCATGGAGGGTCCCAAAAAAACATCGTCTTCGCAGATTACCCCGGTATAAATCGATACGTTGTTTTGAACTTTCACGTTGTTGCCCAACACTACATCGGGCGAAATTACCACATTTTGTCCAATATTACAAAATTCGCCAAGTTGGCAGTTGGGCATAATGTGCGAAAAATGCCAAATTTTTGAGCCTTTCCCTATGGTGCATCCTTCGTCGATTACGGCTGTTGGATGTGCAAAATAATCTGCCATATATTAGTTGTAGAATTTTTGTATTTGATTGGTGATAAATGCCAATTGTTCTTCGTTCATTTCGGTATGAACAGGAAGCGATAGCACTTCTTGACAAAGCATTTCGGTTACAGGGAAATCGCCAGCTTTGTATCCCAGATGTTTGTATGCATTTTGAAGATGTAAGGGGACTGGATAATAAATCATAACAGGTACACCATTTTCCTCCAAATGCTTTTTCAGGGCATCTCTTTTCCCGTTGAGTACTCGAAATGTATATTGGTGGTATATTTGAGTGGAATTTAAAACACGTTTGGCAATTTTAATTCCTTTTATTTTGCCAAGAAATTTGTCATAATAGTCGGCTACAGCAAGGCGTGCAGCATTATAAGCGTCTAAGTGTTTTAGTTTTACTTGAAGTATAGCAGCTTGTATGGTGTCGAGGCGCGAATTGATACCTAATGTTTCGTAATAATAACGGGTTTTCATGCCATGATTGCAGATACAGCGAATTTCCTCGGCCAATTGGTCGCAATCGGTGTAAATAGCTCCTCCATCGCCATAACAACCCAGGTTTTTTGATGGGAAAAAAGATGTGCATCCTATTTGCCCAATGGTTCCCGATTTTTTCTTAGTGTTGTTTTTAAAAATATAATCGGAGCCTATCGATTGTGCACAGTCTTCGACTATTGCAATGTTGTGTTGTTGAGCCAATAAGGAGATTTGTTCCATATCGGCATTTTGGCCAAACAAATGTACCGGGATAATCGCTTTAGTTTTAGGTGTAATAGCTTTTTTAATACTTTCTATGTCAATTAAAAATGTGTCGGGGTCAACATCGACTATAACCGGCTTTAATCGAAGTAGTTCAACAACTTCGATAGTAGCAATAAAAGTAAAATTGGTAGTAATTACCTCGTCGCCTGGTTTCAGACCTAGAGCCATAAGGGCAACTTGCAAAGCATCTGTGCCATTGGCGCAACCAATAACATGCTTTACACCTAAATACTCTGCAAGATCTTTTTCAAAAGTGCCCACTTCTGGACCTTTGATAAATGCTGTTGAGTCCAATACCTTTTGAATAGCAGCATCGATCTCAGGTTTAATTTTTTGGTACTGACCATTGAGGTCGCACATTTTCAAATCTTTCATAATAGAATAAAGATGT
>CAMDBI010000001.1 GCA_945889005.1 Bacteroides fragilis | reverse complement strand
AAAAACCAGTTATGACAACAATATTGGCCCCCAAAAAAGAACTATTGAGATCAATTCGCATCTTCTTGTCTAACAAAATGACTTTTTAATTAAACGAGCCGAACAAAAAGCCTCCACTTATATTTTAATCGCTCAATTTAGGTATAAATCAAAATGCTTACAGATAAAAAATCCTAATAACAAATCGAATCGATAGTCTGACTTATACTTTTTTTATATATCAAATTAACAAATAGTTAAATGAATGACGGCATAATGCACAACGTTTGGGCAATGCACAGTAGCTGACTTCGAAGATGAGTCTTTGCTCTTTGCAAAAACACTACCAAAAATTAATAATGAAAAGATTGGAATATTTCTTCCAATCCTTTCACGCTATCAGAGGTCGGTGGCGGATTCGAACCGCCGTAGACGGTTTTGCAGACCGCTACCTAACCACTCGGTCAACCGACCATATTTGGAAATGCAAATTTATAACATTTTTGCAATCGAACGCCAATTCTTCAAAAAAAGTATCAATCAAATTTGTGTCGGTAGTTCTCATCGGGCGCTACACGTGTCAACCCGGTTTTCTCGAAAATGGTTTCTTTGATGACCAATGGTACTTTTTCGACCATTACATTGCTGGTATTTAGTCCATAAGCACGCACATCGCCAATGCCAATATTTTTTATCACTTCATACACACTCAGTATAAACTTTTGAAAAGGTTTGAATTCGTGGTCATAGGTAATGATACGATCGATAATAATAAACCGGAAATCGCCCAACACATTGTGTTTGCGCAACGATTCGTAATGGCTTATAACATCAACCTCGTTTTTGGCAACCAATTCCTGAATCACCGATCGGAAATAAAGATTTATTCTTGGTTGAACCTTAAACCCTAAGCGAAATTCAACACGTGTCATTACATCTGGAATAAGTGTTTCGACCGAAAATTCCTTTGTATCGGGCTCGTCTACAATGTGCACGTGTATAATCCAATACATATCGGCCCGTTTGGGTCGGGTATTAATGATGGAGTAAATCACCTTCGACTCAATTTCTGTACTATAATCGGCACGTGTCATGTAAACAAGGTTCGAAGCATATTTTGGGATGGTTTCGTCGTTTTTCAAATCGCGCAATATACTTGCATAATGTTCGAGCTTGATAAATTTGGTAAAGCGTTTCTTGATTTCGCGACCTTTGTACCATATAAACATTAAAAAGGTCATAAGACTAGCAATAGCAATAGATACCCAACCTCCATGCCACAATTTATTTAGATTGGCAATAAAAAATACTCCTTCGATTATTAAAAATGTTGTGAAAAAAAGGCCAATCAATATCATTGGAACGCCTTTCTTTTTCAAATAATACGAGAGCATGAATGTGGTCATAAGCATAGCAACTGTTATGGCCAAACCATAAGCAGCCTGCATATTGCTCGCTTTTTGAAATACAATAATAAACGTTGAACAAGCAATTAATAAAAACCAGTTAACCAATGGAATGTACATTTGCCCTTTTACATCGGTAGGATGCGAAATCCATACTTTTGGCCAGAAATTGAGCGGAATGGCTTCGCTTATTAATGTAAAAGCTCCACTAATAAGTGCCTGACTGGCAATAATTGCAGCAAAGGTAGCCATAATAATGCCTGGAAGCAAAAACCATGAAGGCATTATGGCATAAAATGGATTGATGCTATGGATCATGTCGGGATGGCTAATAATCCATGCTCCTTGACCAAGATAACTTAGCAAAAGGCACGATTTTACATATATCCACGACACTCGTATATTTTTTTTGCCACAATGCCCAAGATCATCGTACAATGCCTCTGCCCCTGTGGTACAGAGAAACACAGCTCCCAACAACACAAATCCTCCGGGGTATTCTTTTAGTAGCTTAATGGCATACATCGGATTAAAAGAATGAAGTATTTGTGGATGTTCCATTAAAGAAATTAAACCAAGAGTCCCAATCATTAGAAACCAAAAAAACATGATGGTTCCAAAAGATTTACCTATGGTATTTGCCCCAAATTGTTGAGATATAAAAAGCATCGCAATAATAGCTAAAACAACCGGAATAACCGGTATTGAAGGATATTTGAAGTGCAAACCTTCAATGGCAGCAGTTACTGTAATAGATGGTGTAATAATACCATCGGCCAACAATGCTCCGGCACCTATAATGGCTAAAATAAAGACCCAACGCCGTGTTTTACGCATAATGGCATATAATGCCAAAATTCCACCAACTCCTTTGTTATCGGCTTCGATGGTTATAAGAATATATTTTACAGTGGTTTGTAAGGTTAATGTCCAAATAATACACGAAATAGCACCATATATATATTCTGTTCTGAAATCATTAAGGCTTGCAATAATAGCCTCCATCACATAAAGTGGCGATGTACCTATGTCGCCATATACAATTCCGAGGGTTACCATTAGACCACCTAAACTTAGGTTGGTAATTCCATGGGATTTTCCGTTTTTCATTCAATTCGATATTCGTGGACCGTGAATCGTGAACAGTAGACTGTGAACAGTGGAGCGTTTTTAAACGATTTACGGTACACGGTTAACGATTCACAATTTTCGGGCGTGCAAAATTGCATAAATTTTCAATATCTTTTAAAGTTCTTTAACAATTCTTGCGAAATTCAGAATCATTCTAATTATCTGCAAATTCATTTAAGCATTTGGGGCATAAGCAATCTGTGTATTGATGCGCTATACGTTTCATATTGGTTTGTGTAATATTAATACTGTGACACCAGCAATCGCTTTCGGTTTCGCATTTGAAAAAATTTCCACAATTAGGGCATTTTTTAGATTGTTCCATGCTGCGAATTTATGTATTGTTTTGCAGATAAAAAGAATACTAAATTTCTTCTCGTATAATAGATTTGTCGCTACAACAATTATATTCATATTGTATAGTCGTGTGTACTATACCAAATTCCTTTTGAAGTATCGTTTTTAAGATTGAATTGACCCCCTCCGTTTCACTTATGCGTATGTCGTTTGCCAAATCGACATGGCTTTCGAAATGTATATCGCTGTCGTTGAGGTTCCAAACATGAACGTGATGAATGTTATTAATCTCGGGCAACATTTCGAGCCGGGTTTTAATTTTCTCAATTTCTATGCTCTTTGGAGTGGCTTGCGATATGATGTAATAAGCTTCTTTTATTACCTCGAAGCTTTCTTTTAAAATATACAGACTAATTAAGAACGTAACTAAGGGGTCGATCCAATAGAAATTGGTATAATACATCACCACGCCTCCTATTACCACAGCAAACGACGAAAATGTATCGCCCAATAAATGCAAATATGCCGATTTTACATTTAGGTTGTGTTTCGAGTCGTTTTTGAGCAAAACAACTGCATATAAGTTTGCCAATAGACCTATCGATGCAATAACAATTACAACTTTACTGTCGACCAACTGCGGATTGACAAATCGTTTGTAGGCTTCAAATATCAGAAACACGCATATAAAAGCCAATACCAGTCCATTGAACAATGCAGCAATAATTTCTACACGCTTTTTGCCAAACGTATTAATTTCATCGGGTTTTTGAATGCTTGCTTTATTTGCCAAATAGCTTATTAGAATAGCTATTGCATCGCTAAAATTGTGAAGTGCATCGGACAGCAACGATACACTATTGGAAAACAAACCTCCAACAACCTGCAATACGGTAATAAAAAAATTGAGTAACGTTGCTTTTAAAAGCTTTCGCCCCAATAATTTCGATTTTGTTTTATGTTGATTGCGATTACCATGTCTGTGACTATGGTGGTGTTTTTTTTGTGTCGACGATAATTCTCCTTCAGACATTGAATGTTATTTTGTTAAACCGAGGTTTTTATTTTTTCTCAACATAAGCCAAATACCGACAGCAATAAACGGTAAGCTCAACAATTGACCCATGTTCAATACCATGCTACTTTCGAAATCCGATTGAGGATTTTTGATAAATTCGATAAGCAAACGAGCAGTAAATACTGTAATCAGGAAAAAACCAAAAATTTTGCCGCGTTGTTCGAACCATATATTTTTAAAGTACATAAATATTAGAATTGCGAATATACTAAGATAGGAAAGGGCTTCATAAATCTGGGTTGGGTGTTTTGGGAGTACTTCTTCGTTGCGAACAAATATAAAACCCCAGGGCAGATCAGTAGCTACACCATAAATCTCGGAATTAAACAAATTGCCCATACGTATAAAAAAAGCACCAAGAGCAGCAGTAACAACAATACGATCTATTATCCAAAGAAATTCCATTTTTTCTTTTCGACTCCAAAGCCATAATGCTATTAATATACCTAAAGCTGCACCATGACTAGCCAAACCTCCATGCCATATCATTAAAATCTCGAGCGGATTTGACATATAATAATCGAAATCGTAAAAAAAACAGTGCCCCAATCGAGCTCCCAACACTACGCCTACCATCATATATATGAGCAAACTATCTAAAAGTTCGGCTTTTAAATTTTCTTTTTTAAAAAAATGTTGAAATATCATGTAGCCCATAAAAAACGACATGGCAAACAACAAACCATACCAACGAACACTCAGAGGGCCTAAATGAAAAATTTCAGGATCGATATTCCAAACGATATTATTAAAAATCATGGCTTTGTATTTAATTTGAATGTAAAAGTAGAAAATAAGTTTAGAATATCAATGTTCAAATCTGCATTATGATTAAAGTTTTTTGCATCTTTTCGTCATTACTTTAAAAACTATATTTTTGCAAAATGAAAGTTGGTACTATTGAGATATTAGTGAAGATTGAAAATTATTACTTTATAACGAGTCGGAAGTTTGAAGACCGAAGACGAAAGTATATCACTTCGGACTTCCGACTTCTAACTTTAACAAAAAAAATGAAATTTAAATGAGTATTGAAAAAGGCATATTTCAACGTACCAACTTATTGTTTGGCAACGCCCGCATGGAACGCATGGCATCGAAGCAAGTAATTATTTTTGGCATAGGTGGGGTTGGAAGTTGGTGTGCCGAAAGCCTTGTTCGTACTGGCATATCGAAGTTAACCATAGTAGATTCCGATCGGGTATGTGTAACCAATATAAACCGTCAATTGCATGCTACTTCAAAAACTGTAGGAGCTATAAAGGTCGATGTACTTAAACAACGTTTATTGGAGATCAATCCCAATGCTCAAATTACTGCCATTCAAAAAATTTTCTGTAATGAAACCTCAAGCGAGTTTGAGCTCGATAGCTACGATTTTATTATAGATGCAATCGATAGTCTGAGTAACAAAATACATTTGATTCGAAAAGCAACACGCACCCATGCTATATTATATTCGTCGATGGGAGCATCGCTCAAGATTGACGCTTCGCGTATAAAGGTCGACGAGTTTTGGCAGGTCAAAGGTTGCCCATTAGCTTCGATGGTTCGAAAAAAAATAAAGCAAGGCGATCTGCCTGCTCGTAAGTTCCTGTGTGTTTATAGCGACGAAGTGTTAGAAAATGCCGGCGAAGGCTCATCGTGCGGCACCGACAAATGTCTTTGTCCTAAATCAAAATTTAGCGACGGCAACCCCGAACTCGCTAACCATGAATGGTGTAGCAAAAAAGCTAAAATAAATGGTACAACTGCTCATATAACTGCTATATTTGGATTCACTTTGGCAGGTTTACTGGTTCAAGAAGTTTATAATGAAAATAAAAAAATGTCATGAGTAATCGGGAAAAGATATCTCTTTCTGAAATGTGGTTGAAATTTCATCCATACAACAACATGAATCCATCAGATTATTATTTTCTCGATCTTTGCAAGCAAGTTCGAAAAATGTTCGACAAACAAGGCAATCAATATTTTTCAGAAGTTTTTGACGATTACGAACTTACTGAACTAAGTTGTATGTTGGTGTGCTATTTCGAAGATGTCATTTCGCAATGTGGTATTTGGCAGGCTTTTCGAAAATTGCATTACGAGAAATATCAAAAATATTTGCCATTTTACGAACTCAATGGCTACGAGCCCGAAGAAATCAATTACGACGATATTTGCTTTTTACTTTGGTACTACCAAAGTATGAAAACTAAAGGCAAACGAATATATAGTCCATTAAATACTGTTTATATAAGGGTAGCCATGGAGGTTTTTAACCTGTTTGACATCGAATTCGAAACAGCTCCTGAAAATTCAAAATTATATGCGTTCATCAAACAATTGCCCAAAGATCCAGATTTCTACGAAGTTCGTTACAAAATACAATGGTTGGTCAATTCATGTTATTTGTTTTTTTATGCAGGCGAAACGGTAGTTGACGAATTGCAAGAGTTTATCGAAGAAAATGGTATTGATCACGTTTCAGATTTTTCAAAAGAATTAAACGACGGCCTAACATTTAACCGCCATTTAGATCTTATGGCTCTTCGTGCCTGCGAATGGTATGCACATATACTTACAAAAGAACATCCCCTTTTCGTACATATATTAAATATTTCGGAAAAGAAAAGCGGAAAATTCTTTATGCAAATGGAAGATACGAGGAATTTGTATTTTCAGCATATTGCATCTGATACCGTGATTGCTGTTACCAAAAAATCGCTCGAACGCATCAAAGGAACTGTCGAAAATGAAACTATTTTTCATATCGGCTTTATTAAATGGCGCAACGAATGGTGGTTTACCGGTTCACTTATAGCAGAACCTTTTAATGCCGACTTGGTTTTGGACGAAAAAAATAACATAAAAAGCAGGTCTTTGTTCGGAAATACCCATGAAAATTCAAAATATTTGTTGGAACAATACAAAATGTTCTTAAAATTCAATAAAAAAAATGCACTAGCATTTCTTTCAAAAAAGCAAACAATAGAAAGTTTCATGAATAATTTTGTTGAATTTCATAAAACCGAATTGAATATTACTCCTGAAAAAGAAGAACAAAGCAAAAAAAGATTAAGAAAAGACGGCTTTTTTGGTCCAGATAACAATGAGCTGAAATTTGAATCTGAAAGTTACACACCAAAAATGATTTGGTTCAATCCCAAATCGGGTCCCGAAGTTATTTTTGGATTTAATAATTTTATTAATGATAAGGAAAATAAAGACTATGACCCAAACTTCGACTCGCAAACCGGCATACAATTAATTGCACATCCACACATTAGTGCCGATTTTGTGTTTTTTTTAATAGAATCGTATCATTTACAAAATGTGAAATTTGGAAACGAACAAACCGAAGATCATACTGCTATGGATAATCTCGATTTCTTATTGCGTTTTTACAAAAATGAAAATTATCATACTTTTCAAAATATTACATTGATTTAATTAAACGACTAAGTATAAATACTTATTTACAAATAAGTATTTATACCCTTTTTTTGCAGTATAATATCTAACAGCATTTTAATTTCATAGAACTATATTTGTTTCATTATTATGTCGATTGTATCAACATAAAATGTAACTAATATTAATTATTAAAAAAAGTTACTAAATATTAAATGTCGATGAGAAAATTTATAACACTAACAATGGTTTTAACTTGTATGTTGTTTACAAACGCCCAAACAACAAGTGAAGTATTAAGCCTATTAGTACAGAATAAAGTAATATCGCAACAAGAAGTCGATACACTTAAAATAAAAACGCTTCAAAACAATTTGGCAAACAAGAAATTTAAGATGGATTTAGACATTCGTCCTCGCACCGAAATGCGATATGGATATAAACAAATGAGAGTTAGCTCATCAAAACCATCATTCATTACCACACAACGTAGCAGAATAGGAGCAAGTTACATTCAAGAAGGTGTTGTGGAAGCTCGAATATCTATGCAAGATGCTCGTGCTTGGGGGCAATACGACAACACAAGTTTGGGCAGCATGCAATTGTTTGAAGGATGGGTAGAACCATACATTACAAAGAATCTGTCGGTTCGTATTGGGCGTCAGATATTGTCGTTCGATAACCAAAGTTTATTTGCTGAACGCGACTGGAATCCTTTTGGATTTACTCACGATGCTGCTAACCTGCGATTTTACAACGAAAAGATTAACTCCGATCTTACAGTTGGCTTTAACCAAAAAAGTAACGATACAATATTTGGCAACAACTACACAAATACAAATTTGTATAAGTTTTTGTCTGTTAGTTTTATCAAATACAAAGCTTCTAAGGAAATTACTTTAAGCATGCTTAACTGTGCAGATGGTTTTCAGGCAAAGGATAATACAATAAATTCAGATGTTGAAAAACTATTTATGAGATATACACATGGAGGAAGAGTCGAATATTTACTTGGAGGGTTATTTGTAACTTTTAGCGGCTACACACAATGGGGAAAAACAAATCAAAACAAATCGATTCAAGCATGGTACATCTTTCCCGAGATTTCATACACAACTACTACAAAATTAAAAGCATTGCTTGGACTCGAAATTCTTAGTGGAAATTCGAATAAAAATCCTACTGCATACGAACGAAACTTCAACACCCTGTATAGAGGTCTTCATAAGTTCTCGGGATTTATAGACATAATGGACAATATTGCTAAAGATCAGGCTGGTGCTGGTCTAGTAAACCCATATTTAACATTATCAAAAAATCTTTTCTCAAAATTCGATATTACTACAAATATTCATACCTTTTTTTTACAAAAAGATTATTATAACGTTGGGGAAAAAATTGACGACTATTTGGGATGGGAAAACGATTGGATTTTATCATACAAAATGAACGCTTCGACTAAATTTGATATTGGTTTCGCCTATTTGAAAGGTACAGAGAGTATGGCTATTGTCAAAAAAGCCGGAAATAGGCGAGCAACAAATCAACATTTGCCAAGTACGTGGGCATTTGCATCTCTTTCGTTTAAACCACAATTGTTTAGTACCATTTTTAAATAAAAAATATGAATATTTTTAACAAATCATTCCTAACATTTATTGCAGTTTCTACTATACTTTTTAGTTCAGAAAAGCTAACTGCTCAAAATAAAAGAGATAAAACAATATCTATTTCCGGAGCATTTGCATTGTATCCTTTGGCTGTTCGTTGGGCCGAAGAATACAAGAAACTCAATCCGAAAATTCGCATCGATATTTCGGCAGGCGGAGCCGGTAAAGGCATAACCGATGCTTTGAACAATCTGGTCGATATTGGAATGGTATCGCGCGATGTGAATGACGATGAATTGAAAAAAGGAGCCTATACTTTCTCTGTCGCTAAAGATGCTGTAGTGGCAATAGTCAATGCCAAAAACCCTGCAATTAAAGATATTTTGAACAAGGGACTAAAAAAAGAAGATGCTAACAATATTTGGATTACAGGAACTGCCAAAACTTGGTCGCAGGTTATAGCTACTTCTGTAAAAGCACCTATTCACGTGTATACCCGTAGCGATGCCTGTGGAGCATCTGAAGTATGGGCAAAATATTTTAACCAAAAACAAGAAGACCTCTTGGGTAGCGGCGTATTTGGCGACCCAGGTTTAGCCCTCGCTGTGAAAAAGGATGCATTAGGAATCGGATACAACAACATAGGTTATGCTTATGATAGCAAAACCAAAAAACCTCAAGTTGGCATTCAGATTGTTCCACTCGATTTAAATAATAATGGGAAAATAGATGCAGATGAAAATTTTTATGGTACACTAAACCAATTAATCGATGCCATTGGTAAAGGTCAATACCCCTCGCCTCCAGCACGTGAATTGTATTTTGTAACCCACGGAAAACCCAAAAGTCCCGTTGTAAGTGCTTTTATTAAATGGGTACTTACCGAAGGTCAAAAATATGTGATCGATGCGGGTTTTATCAATTTGCCAAAAGAAATACTCGATAAAGAAAAAAATAAATTGTAAAAATGCTTAGAGTTAGACTTATAAAAGACAAGTTGGCCCGACATACTATGTTGAGCTTAACCATTATGTGTCTGACGGTATTGATTATAATTGGTATTGTGCTTTTTATAAAATCGTGGCCAATAATTCAGGATAAAAACCTTTGGACTCTTTTAACAACAAGTAGTTGGAGACCATTCAAAGGCGAATTCGGTTTCTTAACTTTTATTTTAAGTACGTTATATGTAACCTTGTTAGCTATTATACTGGCATTGCCATTGGCTTTATTAACATCGATTTTTCTAACTGAATATGCAACATCCAGAACTAGAAGATTTTTCAATCCAGTTGTAGATCTACTATCGGGCATTCCTCCTGTAATTTATGGAGTTTGGGGTACACTAACAATTGTGCCTTTTATTTCCGAAAAACTGGCACCAAATTTTGTCGATTTTTCGACCGGTTATAGTGTATTGGCCGGAGGTATAGTACTGGCAATAATGATTATTCCTTTAATCATAAGTATTCTAACCGAAGTATTTGCCTCTATACCCAAAGAAATGCGCGAAGCATCGTGGTCGTTGGGAGCTACCAAATGGCAGACAATAAAAAAAGTAGTACTTATAAAATCATTGCCCGGAATTATTGCAGCAATCGTATTGGCAATTTCAAGGGCTTTTGGCGAAACCATTGCAGTGCTTATGGTGTGTGGCAATTTTACCGAAATACCCGGTTCTCTATTCGATTCGTGTTATCCATTACCGGCTCTTATAGCCAACAATTATGGCGAAATGATGTCGATACCCGACTATGAGTCAGCGCTTATGTTTTCGGCATTTTTGTTGTTTACAATTATTGTTTTATTCAATGCCGGATCGCGCATAGTATTGAATCGTATTAATCGCAGATACCAATTATGAGAAAGCTAGAAGAACAGTTTTTTAAAATACTCATGTATATATCCACTGCAATTATTATCGGAGTGTTGGGATATATATTATTTGTAATCGTACGCAGAGGATTGCCTTCACTTTCGTGGGATATGATTTCGAAAGTTCCATCGGGAGGTTTTTATCTCGGCAAAGAAGGAGGTATACTCAATGCCATAATTGGCTCTTTGATGATCATTACCGGATCTGTAATTATAAGCACCTTCATTAGTCTACCTGTAGCGCTTTTCATCAATTTCATTATGAAACGAAAGTCGCCATGGGCCAATGCTGCCCGTTTTGGTTTCGATATATTGTTGGGCATTCCTTCTATTGTCTATGGTTCATTTGGCTTTATGCTTATGATATATTTTGGAATTAAAGCATCGTTGTTTGGTGGAATAATAGCCGTATCGTTGCTTATCATTCCTATCATGGTTCGCTCTATAGACGAGGTGGCTGCATTTGTGCCACGCGATCTGATAGAAGCCACCATGTCGCTAGGAGCAACTCGCTACGAAACCATGAAAGTAGTTGTACGTCAATTATTGCCAGGTATTACAACAGCAATACTTTTGGCAGTAGGTCGTGGCATTGGCGATGCTGCAACGGTATTATTTACAGCAGGTTTTACCGATAGCATCCCTATTAGTCCCGACCAACCGACTGCTACATTGCCTTTAGCTATATTTTTCCAACTGAGCAGCCCTATTGAAGAAGTTCAAAACAGGGCTTATGCAGCTGCTCTTATTTTGACTATTATTATCTTAATACTGAGTTTCTCGGCTCGTTATTTTAGTCGAAAATTGTCGAAATCAAAAATTTAAAAAAACATGAGCAATTACGAATTAGATACAATTGAATATACCGGTATTGTTGCCAAAAATAAAAATAAAGCCATGAGTGCCCCACATTTAAACGTTCAAAATTTGAACGTGTACATTCAAAATAAACATATACTAAAAAATATAGATCTTGTAATCCCCGACAAAAGCATAACCTGTATTATTGGTCCTTCGGGTTGCGGAAAAACTACTTTGTTGCGTTCATTAAACCGCTTGCACGACGATGCTTCAGAAGTAAAGGTTACAGGAAGTGTAATGGTCGATGGCGAAGATATTTATGGTAGGGATGTAGAGGTAACACATTTACGCAAAAAAATGGGGCTGTTGGCTCAGCGCCCAACCGTATTGCCGATGTCGATTTACGACAATGTGTCGTATGGTCCTCGCCTATATGGATCGTTCGGTCGACGCAAGCTTTATGAAATTGTTAAACACCAATTGGTTTCTGTTGGATTGTGGGACGAAGTAAAAGACCGCCTCAAATCGCCAGCTACCAGTCTGTCTATTGGCCAGCAACAGCGACTTTGCCTGGCACGTGGCTTGGCTGTTGAACCCGAAGTAATACTTGGCGACGAGGCTACATCGGCTCTAGACCCTATTGCCTCGACCAAAATCGAAGAGCTTTTCGTCAAATTGCGCGAAAAATATAGTATTGTACTCGTTACTCACACCTTGCGACAAGCTAAACGCATTGCAGACTATGTAGCCTTTATGTATTTGGGCGAACTTATAGAGTTTGGCTCTGCCGATGAAGTGTTTAACAATCCTCAGCACAAACTCACAAAAGATTATTTGAACGGGAGCTTTAGTTAGTAGATGAACTTTATATTATTTCAGTAAAATCAGACCAATCTTCTGCTTTAAATGCTCTTATGGGCATCTTTAACAGATTTTTTAATCCAGTCAATTTTTGATAAAGTATTTATCGCTTTATAAACTTGAGTCAAATTATTTTCTGACGATACCGAAATATAAACACTTCCTTGTGTCCATTCAAAACCTACTGTTTTAAGAATTTCTTTTATTTCGTAATATGCATTATTATAGGGCTCACCGTAATATTTTTTTGAGATCTCCTACTAATAGATCAAAAGCAATTGCATACATTTGATTACATAGCTAATTGTTGAAAAAACTTTTCCTGTCCAAAAAAGATTCGACCATCACTTGTTTTAATTGATATTACAGTGCCATTAAATTTATTTTCTTCAACATCAATAATTTTTCCTTCAAGCCAATTCTCAAATCCGGTCAATTCTGGAGAAATCATTATTTTTTCGACAGTTTTCATGTTTTACTTATTATATTTTAGTAAAGTTCAAAAGTATTAACCCTAAAATCTAATATATGCAAAAATACAAAAAACTTTCCAATGTAATAATGTAAAATAGATATAAATCAATTATTTACACAAATTCCTCTCCTTTTTTGAGCTTCACGTCGTGCACAAATTGCTTAATCATTTGTTCGTCCTGAAGGCGGCAAATAAGCATTACATTTTCCGATTCGGCAACTATATAGTTATCTAGACCCTGTACTACAATAATTTTATTGTTGGGAATGTCGATGGTGCAATTTTTGGTATCGTAAAGAAATATATTTTCGCCTTTCACACTATTGTTGTGATCGTCTTTGTTCGAATGTTCGTAGAGCGAACCCCATGTTCCAAGGTCTGACCAACCAAAATCGGCACAAAAAACAAAAACATTCGAGGCTTTTTCCATTACTCCATAGTCGATCGAAATGTTTTTGCAAACCGGATAAATTTTATCAATAAATGCGACTTCTTGTTTAGTGTTGTATATGCCGCGGCCTTCAGCAAAAAGCGACGACACTTCAGACAAGTGTGTTTCCAATGCTTTTATTATGGTATCGGCTCTCCACAAAAATATACCCGAATTCCAAAAAAATTCGCCACTTTCGTAAAAAACAGTTGCCAGTTTCAAATCGGGTTTTTCAGTAAATGTTTTTACTTTACTTATACCGACATTAAGGCTTGCTTTTTCCTGACTAATTTGAATGTATCCATAACCAGTTTCGGGGCGGCTTGGATGTATACCAATGGTAAGTAAATTGTCGGTTTTGTTAACAAAGTCGAGACCTTCTCCAATCACTCTGAGAAATTCTTGTTCTTTCAAGATTAAATGGTCTGAAGGAGCAACAATAATATTGGCTTTTGGATTTAATTCGTAGATTTTGTAACAAGCGTAGGCTATACAAGGAGCAGTATTTCTACGATAAGGCTCAAGTAGTATATTCGACAATGGTATTTCGGGAAGTTGTTCTTTTATAATTTTTTCGTAAATAGCGTTTGTAACAATCAGAACATTTTCGGCCGGAACAATAGATTTAAACCTGTCGAAAGTTTGTTGTATTAAAGTGCGCCCAACGCCCAAAATATCAAGAAATTGCTTTGGTTTGGCAGTTTTACTAACTGGCCAGAATCGACTACCGATTCCTCCTGCCATTATTACGCAATAATTATTTTTATTCATAAGCTATGTTTTTTCATTTTTTTGCAAATGTAATCCATTATCTTTACTTTTTATGCTTGTTATAAAATTAGTATTTTTATACAAAATCTATTTAATGTTATGTGGTTTCTCTATCATTTAGGGCGATATTTTATTTTTATGGCCAAGGTTTCAGCCAAGCCCGAAAAGTATAAAATATACTATCGTCAAACCCTTCACGAGATTGAATCCTTAGGAGTCAACTCCATTGGTATTGTACTTATTATTTCTGTATTTATTGGAGCAGTAATTACAATTCAAACAGCATACAATATTCAAATACCACTAATACCAAAATATGTTATTGGGGTTGCTTCGCGCGACTCTATGATGCTTGAGTTTTCGTCTACAATTGTTGGTCTAATTCTTGCCGGAAAAGTTGGATCAAATATAGCTTCCGAAATAGGTACCATGAGAGTTACAGAACAAATAGACGCCCTTGAAATTATGGGTGTAAACTCTGCAAGTTATGTTGTTTTGCCCAAAATTATTGCTACTGTTGTTTTCAATCCTCTTTTAACTCTAATGAGTGTGTGTATTGGTATATTTGGGGGGTGGGTTGCTGGAACACTTGCAGGTGTAGTTACTTCCGAAGAATATATATATGGTATTCAATATCTTTTTATTCCTTGGTATGTAACTTTTACTATGTGTAAAGCTGCTCTTTTTGCGTTTCTAATGTCGTCAATTTCTGCTTATATGGGTTACCATGTATCGGGCGGATCTGTCGATGTTGGAAAATCGAGCACCCGTGCAGTGGTATTTAGCAGTATTGCCATACTTTTTTTCAATTTGTTGTTAACCCAAATGTTTTTGTCGTGATAGAGGTAAAAAACATATCGAAAAGCTTCAACGATCGTCAAATTCTGAACGATGTAAGTGTCTCATTCGTGAGGGGCAAAACTAACTTGGTAATTGGTCAAAGTGGCTCGGGAAAAACTGTTTTACTCAAATGTATTGTTGGCTTGGTCGAGGCCGATGAAGGCGAAGTTATTTTTGGCGATGTGGTTTTTAACCATCTCGATTTTAGAGAGAAAAAAAAGGTGCGACAAGAAATTGGAATGTTGTTTCAAGGTGGGGCGCTGTTCGATTTTGCTACAGTTATTGAAAATGTGATGTTTCCGCTCGAATTGTTTACCAGTATGTCGAAAAGCGAAAAGCGCGATCGGGCAAACCATTGCTTACAAAGGGTCAATATATTAAATTCAAACAATCTATATCCCTCCGAACTGAGTGGAGGTATGCAGAAACGTGTGGCTATTGCAAGGGCTATTGCACTAAATCCAAAGTATTTATTTTGCGACGAACCCAATTCGGGTCTCGATCCTCTAACTGCTATTCTAATAGATAACTTAATTAAGGAAATAACCGAGGAGTACGACATTACTACGATTATTAATACTCATGATATGAATTCGGTAATGGAAATTGGCGAAAAGGTAGTGTTTATTCACAAAGGTCAAAAAGTGTGGGAAGGAACCAATAAAGAAATACTCCTATCTGATAACGAACAACTCAACAATTTTGTATTTGCATCGAACTTAGCAAAGAGGCTAAAGACTATTTAATTTCTATTTCACTTCTTCAAAATCGACATAATCGCCCTCAATTTTATTTTTGTTTTTTTGGGGAGTCGAATATTGTTGGTAGCCATCAAAAGTGGCTTGTTGCGAATCGACATCAATTTTTTTCACTTTAAATAATGAAATAATCTTTGATAAATATCGTATTAAATAAAAAACAACAAAAAAGATGAGTATAAGCGTTAATATCCCCTTCATTTTTATAAATACATATTGGGTTTGTCGGTTTTCTTTATTGCATCGCGGTATTTAAAAATAAAGTTTGAACCAAACCTGAAATTGAGTTGCGAAAGCTTATAAGGCAAATAATCGGCCGAATAATAAACCGGTAAGTAGTCGGTAATAAAATAGGTTTGCATAGGCCCCAAACGCAAACTAAGACCAAATCCCATTGAGGACATTCTGTTGCTCAACAGCGAATAACTTAAAGTTGTCGATAAACCTTTCAAAGGACGTAAAGTGCCTGCCAAAGTAAACTCAGGTTTTATTGTTTTTCGAAATACAATTGTTCTCGACATCAATCCGGCACTTATTTTTGGGTGAAAAAAATATTCAGCAGCAAAGAATATTTTCCCAGCAAGATTAGTAGTATATTCTAATTGCGTAGCAGATGTTTTATACGAATTTGATAGAGAGTCCATTATGTCGGTCATCAAATTGTCCAACGAATCGGTTTCAATACCTGGTAGTCCATTAAATGTAAAATTTCCATTCACTTTAAAATTATAAACATCTTTTTTCCATTTAATAAATCCCAGATCGACAATACTTGCCGACAATTTTAGTTCTTCAATTGGATTGTATGTGGCACCCAAATCAATTGCAAAACCTGTACTCGAAGGCGATGTAATGACTTTTATTAATTCACTAAGGTCGTCTTTAAGTCCAAAATCTTTAATGCTATCGTTTTTAATTTCAACATCTGCAAATGGTGCATAAACATTAATAGTGGCATCAGTATTAAACTGATTAACAAAACTTTGTCCAGGTTCAGAGAGCATAGTTTTGATTTGAATATTCGAAGAATTTGAATATATATTGGCTTGCCCCATCAAAAACTTACCGCGACCCCCAACTACCCATTGATCACCAAGCTTTTTCGATACACTTAATCCAACTTCACTGTACAAACTGCTATTGATTCCCAAATTTTTTAACTGATAGTCTGCTACTGTATCGAGCAGGTACATACCCATTTTGACTAAATCTGAAGGATAATCGAAACTAATGAAAGCTTTTTCATTAATATCAAACGAAAACATCCATTCTTTCACTTTAAACCCAAATGAGATAATATTATATTGCATATCGGTATAAAACGAATTTCGCTCGTCAAATTTTTTTAAGAATTTATCCTTATCTCTTAAATGATGTAGTGGTCCAATCAATGAATCGATAATGGCATTATACTCAAAAATATCGGCAATGGAAAGTTGCCAATTGGTATTAAATTGAAAAGACGATATGCCAGGCGTTCCGATATATAAACCAAAATATGGTCTAAATGCAGGATTCAATTGGTTCGATTGGGGTACGTGATCAAAAAAATACATGCTTTGCATACTTTGACCTTGTACTGGTAAATAGATGCAAATAATAATAAAAAAACTGAATATTAAATTCTTAATTTTGGGGTAATTGCTCATTATATTTTGATTTTTGCCTTAACAAAGAATGACGCTTTAAGTGTTATTTTATAATCGGCATAAAATTTTACAAAGCCAATGTTTGCGGTTTGAATTTCATATTTTATAATCGCTTTTTTAGTATTCGAGAAATATACTGCTTTTTCTCCATCAAAAATAAAATCGATATTTGCTTTAGAGGCCAAAGTTCTTTGGTTGCTTTGAATTGTTCCTGCTACTAGTAGTTTGCCCGATGCACTGCTCAACGAATCAATAATATGGAAATTTTCATCAGCAAAGTATATTTTTAGTTTTACATCGACCGGAAATTCATTTTCGGTATGGAAACGAAGCATTAATTTGCCAATACTATTGTTTTCGCCAAGATATTCTTTTATATCAAAATCCATTGTATCGGTTTTTCCCAACGACGAAGCCTTGAAATGCAATGGCAGTGCAACTTCAAGCGAAGTTTTTATTTTGCTCGTATCTAGCACAAAATTGTCATTTGTAAGTCCTGCAGGGTTTGCTTTAACGTTAATGTATGCTTTTAAACTTTTAATATTGTTGTTGAGCAACAAACGTATGTTCGATGTAGTTGTATCTAATTTTACAGCATCAATTTTTGACATTCCAATTTCTGTTTTAAGCGGGTATTTTAAAAGACTTTGGTAAGAAGTTTTTGTGTATTCTTTTTCTGAAATATCTTTAAAAAATACAGAATATTTGGCATTATCGTTTTGTCCTATTAGTTTTAAGAAAGTAAATTGCAGTGGCACTCCATAGCTATTGTCGAAATTAAGACTAATGGTAGGGTTTTTCCATTCTATTCCTTTTGTAATAGGGTTGTTCATAAATGCGGTATTGAATTCAACCGAATCGTTAAGCAAATCGTATTTTCCAACATATCCAGATATTTGTTTATAAACCAAGTCTGACAATATAATATCGATATGTGATCCAGTAGCTCCATTTTTTTTGTTTGAAGTTATACCTGTTGGGTTTTTGAGTGAATACTTTATTTGAGTTCTAAAATATGAACTTGGTTTATCTCCAATAGTTGTATCTAATAAAGATATTGTATAGCCTTTCGCTGAAGTTGTTGGAGCTGTCACAGTCTTTTCAATGCTACCGTCTGATAAGGAACTTATTTTTTGAACCGATAAAATTACACCATCTTTTTTTATATCGGGAAAGCTTATTTCTACCGATTCATTTTTGTCTAATGATGATGTTAAACTAGCATTTATAGTCATAGAATCAATCAATACGCTAGTTATTTTTTCGTCTTTTGAATATTGAAATATTGTATTAAAACTATAAGAAGTATCTATTTGTACAAATTTTTCATCATTGAGAGGTTTAGAGAGTGGATATGTAGTTTCTTGGTTTTGTAACTTTATAATATTATTGGCTTTTTGAGTAGGCATATCTTGCCTGTATATTATTGTAATAAACTTATCTGCATCTATTTGAGGTGTTGTAATTGAGTCAAGATCTTTTATATATTCTTCCAAAACAATTGTTTTAGTTCCAATGGTTGTAGCAAGGCTTGGTTCCCATATTGTTTCGTCCGATAACTTATCAAAACTATAATCTTGATCGATGCATGAATGAATGATCACTAAAAAAAACAATGCTAATATATTAATTAATAGATATTTTGACTTCATGCTTTGCTGTGTTAATTTTGCATTATTCGAAAAAGTAATTATACAAAAAATTATAATTGTCACCAACAATTAATTGATATCCTTTGGTGTAGTTTTTAACAACAATTTGTTGAGAGCATCCTGTAACTGGGAAACCATTATAAACAGAGCCGTCTGACTTCAAAAAATATAAACTATTTTCTTTTTTGTTCACAATACTTATTTTAAATGCCTTTCGATGGTTATAAAAATTAATATTATTCCCTAAATCGGATGTTGATGTGTAAAAAAATGCCATCGACTTGTCTTGCCTAAATACTTCCAGTTTATTGGCATCGATAAAAATATAGTCGGCTATTCGGTCGTTGTCGGCATCGAAAAGCGAAAAAGTATGATTGGTACTATAATTGCCTACTTTGAGCGATTCGACTTTCCCGTTTTTGTAAATCGACCATATCGTTCCATCGGGTGCAGTGGTAACCAGTCTAAATGTTTTTGCACGTTCTTCGAACCATATTTTATTGCCCGATATGCTAAATTTTTTTTGAATCTCGATTTCGTTTTTTCCTTTTCGATTCAATACATATATTTTATCGCGACCTTGAACAACAATATATTCTTTCTTTTTGTATTTGAAAAAACGAACCGGATTGGTGCATTTTTCAACTTTCTGAAAAAATGACCATGCTTCAATTTTCTTTCCATTTTTATCGAGAGCATATACACGATCGTTGTTGCAGGCAATGTAAATTCTATACGTTTTATTGTTGTCCAGATCGGCAAGGCAAATACCATTTGTAGCAGGGTTCAAAAACTTAATGGGAAAGCCCTCTACAGCATTTCCCTTACTGTCAATTAAATAAAGCCAATGTTGAGTGTTAAACAAATATTGACTCTGTTGATTGTTGAAATAATCGATGGTATAAAACTGACTCATAACTGGTTCATTGAGCTGAAATGTCCAGTCTATTGACCCATTTGCAGATATACCATATACTTTGCCTGTTATATCAGAAACCAATATCTGTCTGGAGCCGCTATTCCCATTAACTTCATTGATAAAAGGTCCTTTATCGAGCGAATCACTTAACTGAACCCGCCAATCGACTCTTGGGCCCGTATATTTGTCTAATTCTTTTTTTATAACTATGGTCGAATACACCAATTGCTCGTCGGGAGTGATATTGAATTTCAACGATTGAGAAGTATTACAATATTGTATTGGATTGCGCAATAGTGATGTATAAAGTTGTTGAAGTTCGTCTAATCGTAAGTAACCTTCAAGAGTATTTTTGTTTATGACTGCCGAATCTTCTGTAATGCCTTGGATTGAATCATGTTTAAGTTTTGTATTGCACCACTCGGCAAGAATATGAGGCTGCTCGGCAAATGCGATCTCATTTTTTGAAAATGCATAATAGTTGTTTGCTGCTATTTGAAATTGATTGCCCAAAACAAGACTTGTAAAATCCGAGATTTTGAAAGGGTAAACCTGAACTTTTCCCGAATCTCCTATATTAATATTTAGTGATTCCCGGGTTCTTTTGTTCCTGCCTTTTTCTTGAATTTTTTTAAGATAGTTGTGTGTTGCCAAGCTATCGTTGATCGAAAATGTAGTAATAATTGACGATTTGGTAACTTCTCCTCCATTTTTAAAAAAAACATAACTATATACATTATTTGTATAATTGTAAAAGTCAGCAATGTCTGTCGAAGTTACATTATAGTATATTAATAGTTGTTTTTTTAATGCTTTTTTACATTGTTCAATCATTTCTGTCTTTTTTTCCATCCTAATATTAATAGAACTATTTGTATTGTACCGATTGCTGAAAGTATCAAATACTAATGCATTTTTTTTGATCCAATATTGAGACGTATCGTCGGCAAAAACAAGTCCGTTTAGTACAATTTCTTGTTTTTCAATATTAATATCGTAAGTAAACCATGTTTCAGCTTTTTTTTCTGTTTGTTTATTTTTAAACTTCTTATTTCCAGTTTTCTTATAGCTTAAAAAATCGACTATTGCAGTGTAATTAAAAAATACATTTGCATCTACTTTTTTACCGGCTGTTTTTATCGATTTTGTAAGTGAAACAGATTGTTCTATCTCCTTTTTCTTTGTATTTACAATATATTGAGCAATATTGTTTTTAGTATTTGAAACTAATATTAGGTTTTCGTAAAGTGTTGTATATAACACAATATTCTTGTCAATTGAAAACTCGTACACTTTATTATTACCAATATTAAAATGACTTAAATTATTAAAATCTGACTTCACTATAGTTTTGTCGAATTCACGGTGTGATAGTCCTTCAGAATTTTTAAATAAAATCAGATACGCAGTTTTTTGTGTTTCGGCTGTTAAAAAAATATATGACTCGGCTTGATGAATTATCTGATTAAATACATCATTTAATGCACTAAGACTATCGGAAAAAAGAAAAAAACGATTAATATCGCTAAATAAAAAAGTTTCTGAAATTCTTTTCTCTTCATATTGTTCAAAAGAAGTTTTAAGTTTTTTAAATTCGTTTATCCGAAGAAAAATTAACGTATTAGAAGGCACATGATCCAAGGGTTCAATGTGGCTTACAAGGGGAGTACGTAAAAGAAAATAAGTAATAGAAATTAAGCTTAATGAAATAATGAGAATAATGAAAACTAGTGTTTTTTTCATATACTTTATCGTAAAGCCTTTAGTTTCAAAGTTTCAAATATACTATATTTTAACTTAAATATACATATTATAATTCTAATCCCAGATTTCGAAAAGTAATGACTACAAATTGAAAAAAATGTGTTTTAGAATCATGTGTTTACATTTGTTTTTATTAACATTTCATTATAAAATATAAGGTATGAATGTCGATTCGTTAAAAATTGAAGCTTCTTGGAAAGAGCTATTAAAATCGGAATTTGAAAGTGAATATTTTGATCAATTGCTCAAATTTGTGACCGATGAGTATACGAAACATACAGTTTATCCACCCGAAAATCTTATATTTAACGCATTTAATCTTTTGCCTTTAGAAAAAGTGAGAGTTGTGATACTTGGACAAGACCCCTATCATAAATCGGGTCAGGCTCATGGGTTGTGTTTCTCGGTACAGCATGGTATTGCTCCACCACCATCGTTAGTCAATATTTACAAAGAAATTAAAAGCGATTTGGGAATTGCTCCCCCCAAGCACGGCAATTTAGAAGCTTGGGTAAAACAAGGAGTCTTTTTGCTCAATGCGACCCTTACTGTAAGGGAGCATAATCCCCGATCGCATGCCCAAAAAGGCTGGGAACGATTTACCAATGCTGTTATAAAACATCTTTCTGAAAACCGCGAGGGTATTGTTTTTTTGCTTTGGGGCAACGACGCTCGAAACAAAGAAAAACTTATAGATACCACACGTCATTTTGTTCTTAAAGCGCCACACCCATCGCCTTTGTCGGCTTATAGCGGATTTTTTGGATGCAATCATTTTTCTATAACAAACCAATTGCTGCAAAAGCAAGGCTTTTTGCCAATTAACTGGACGCTATAAATCACCGCTTAAATAAATTTTTAATAACCTATTTCAGTCTCATTGCTCGTTGTTAAAGACAAAAACACTTTTTTTATGAATATTATTCATTACAACAAGTTTCGACCAATTTTTTTTATTATTTTTAATGTATGAAACGTTTATGTCATATCATTATTCTTTTATATCTTCTCCAGTCGTGCAGTGGAGGAATAAAAGAAAATCCGGTAAAATATGTCGACTTAAAAAAATATACCGGCGTATGGTACGAAATTGCACGACTTCCAAATAGTTTTCAGAAAGGATGCGATTGTACAACCGCTCAATACGAATTAATGGAGAGTGGATATATTTCTGTAACAAATAGTTGTATAAAAAAAGGCAAGCTTATTGTAGCTACCGGAAAGGCTTTTGTTGTCGAAGGCTCGGGAAACTCACAATTAATGGTTCAATTTCAATGGCCGTTTAAGGGAAGTTATAATATTGTTGAACTCGATAGCAGTTATAATTATGCGGTAGTGAGCAGTTCGGGCTATAAATATCTTTGGATACTTTCTCGATCGAGCATTATGAACGATTCATTGTATAATGCAATAGGGCAACGATTGCAATACATTGGCGTAAACACTGCAATACTTATTAAAAATATTAAACAGTGCAAATAATTTTTAAAGTACCAATCAACATGAAAAAAATAGCACTCTTTTGGTTTACACTTATTTTATTTTCGTGTAATCAAACACGCCCAACTAAAGACATAGCTGTCGAATTGGCTACAGAAGATCAAAAAGAAAATATCGAAAAAGCCAAAAATATTTTCTATAATATGTATCTGCCCAGCGAAATGTACAAGGTCTTCGACAAAGTTGGTGCTCAATATGATATGCATATTCTTAATCCTGTTCATAATGTTAACTTATATACAACCAATGCAAAGGCAGCTCTCAATTTAGGTGTTTTTGGTGTAGACCTGAGTTATACCAAAATGTTCGAACAAAACCAAAAACTTCTTCTTTACCTAACTGTAATTCACAAGCTTTCGCTACAATTAGGCATTCCCGACGACAAGTTTGCTTATGCCCTTAAACGAATACACAAAAACATTAACAATAAAGATTCTCTTACTGCTTATGCATCCGATATTTATACAAATATAAATTCGTATTTAAGCGAAAACGATCGTAATATTATAGCTGCTTTAGTTTTGACAGGCGGTTGGGTAGAGGCTGTTTATATAGCATGCGAAATAGCCAAAGAAAATTCTGACAATCGGGAAATATACGAACGTATATTGATGCAGAAATATTCTCTTAAACATTTAATTACGCTACTGAACAGTTACAAGGACGATAGTAATGCTGCTCAACTCATACCTTTGTTTAGCGCTTTGTTCGACCAGTACAACAAAGTTGTGATCGATTATAAATCGGGCAACCTACATATCGACAGTATAAACAGAGTAATAAACGCAAAAACTTTGAAAATTGACATAAAACAAAATGAAATAGACAGCATTATGTCGGCTATTATTCAAATACGAACAAAAATTGTTAACGCCAATTAAGTATCAAAAAATTATAAATATTTAAACAAAAAAATTTTTTATTATTTTATATACTTTCAACGTACAAATCTATTACTTTTGCCTCGAAATTTTTATTTTTCGATCGTTGAACCCCATTAAGAAATTAGCAGGACAGTCGCTTATATATGGCTTGAGTACCGTTGTACCAAGGTTTTTAAATTACCTCTTGGTACCTTTTTATACCAATGTATTTGCCGAGGCCGAGTTTGGTGTTGTCACAGAACTCTATGCATGGGCAGTTACCATCAATATTGTACTTATATATGGTATGGAAACCGGTTTTTTTCGTTTTTCCGAGAAAGACGGTAATAAAGATAAGGTTTTTAGCACTTCGTTTTATTCACTACTCATTACAACGAGCATCTTTTTAGCTTTAATTCTTCTGTCGAAGCATTCAATTGCATCTGCTCTTGGATATATGTTAAATCCGGAATATATTGTCTATTTTGCAGTTATTTTGTCGATCGATGCCCTCATGGCAATGCCATTTGTTCGTCTGCGTTCCGAAAACAGACCCATTCGATTTGCCCTGCTCAAGGTGTCGAATGTTATCATAAATATAAGTGCAAATGTTTTTTTCATTGTTTTGTGCCCTTACCTTATAGAAAATTATACATGGGCAGCTTTTCTTACACACATATACAACCCAGCTATAGGCGTGGGTTATGTGTTTATTTCCAATCTCATAGCCAGTGCTGCAACATTCGTAATGCTTACGCCTCAATTGCGACAGTTAAAAGCTAGTTTCGATCTTCGACTACTTCGCACAATGCTATTGTATTCATTGCCATTGTTACTTGCCGGGCTTGGTGGTGCCATAAACGAAACTCTCGACAGGGTTTTGCTTAAGCATTTGTTGCCCAACAAAGAAACTGCCATGGCTCAACTAGGTATTTATGGGGCAAATGTTCGGCTTGCAGTGCTAATGGCTTTGTTTACCCAAATGTTTAGGTTTGCAGCCGAACCTTTTTTCTTTAGTTACGCCAAAGAGAAAGACTCAAAACAAGTTTTTGCCAATATTACCAAGTATTTCAGCATATTCGGCATGTTTATCTTCTTGTTTATTATGTTAAACATACAGTATTTTCAGTACTTCGAAGGCGAAAAATATCGAGTAGGTTTGTCAGTTGTACCTATTCTTCTTATATCCAATTTATTCTTGGGAATCTATTTTAACCTTTCGATCTGGTATAAACTAAGCGATCGTACTATTTGGGGAACTTACTTAACGCTTATAGGAGCTACTTTTACAGTACTTATAAATTTATTGTTCGTATCAAACTATGGATACATGGCATCGGCATGGGGGCATCTGTTTGCATATATGGCAATGATGGTACTTTGCTATTTGATAGGACAACGAACATACCATATTCCCTACGACTTGAAATCAATAGGTATATACGCTCTTGTTACTACAACGCTTTTTATTGTTTCAAAAATTTTTTCATCTGAAAATATGCTACTTTTAACAGTGTTTAACAATTTAATGTTATTTTTTTTCATTTGGTTTATTATCTTTAAAGAAAAAATAAAAATATCGTCACTATGGAGATTAAAATCGTAAACAAATCGCACCATCCACTACCCGAATATCAGACAGCGTTTAGTGCAGGAGTCGATTTGCTTGCAAACCTCGACGAAACTATTGTTTTTAAACCTTTGCAACGTAAGTTAGTTCCTACTGGTTTATTCATAGAACTTCCCGAGGGCTTCGAAGCACAAATTCGTCCACGTAGTGGTTTGGCATTGAAACATGGACTAACGGTATTAAATACCCCCGGAACCATCGATGCCGACTACCGAGGCGAGATTTGCGTAATTTTGGTCAACCTGTCCGATACCGAATTTAGCATCAACGATGGCGAACGTATTTGCCAAATGGTAGTAGCCCGTCACGAAAAAGCACATTTCGTACAAGTCAACGAACTGTCCGAAACCCAACGTGGAACTGGTGGTTTTGGACATACTGGGAAGTAATGATGCGATATGAAAATTTATATAATAATGTGGGCTTTAGTCCGAAATTTTAATAGATTGTTGAGTTAATAATGCAATAAATTGCAATTTGAACTTCTAAATTATTAATAATGCGCTTTTTTTCATTACTTTTTTTAATAATTATACTTGTTTCTTGTTCCCCTTTCAAGTCGGGTCAAAAAGCAAAAGATAACCGCCCAATGACCGATGAGGAAAAGCAGGAATTCTCTTATGCATTTACTGAAGCTACTAAACAACATCTATTTGGCAATTACAAACAAGCTGTATCGCTTTATTTAAAATGTATACAATACAACCCACGAAGTGCTGCTTCGTATTTTCAGCTTTCAAACATTTTTTCGATGGCCGAAAACAAGACTGAAGCCATATCGTTTGCTCGCTCTGCTGTTGAGATCGACAAAACTAACTTTTGGTATTTGGCGCAATTGGCTAGTTTGTATCAGGCAATCGGCGCAAAAGACAGCACTATAGAAGTGTATAAACTCATTGTGAAAAACGACCCTAATAAATACGACTTGCGCTACGAACTTGCATTGTTGTATATCGATAACGAAGATTACAAAAATGCCTTAATTGAACTCAACAACATTGAGGAAGCAATAGGTATCAGCGAGCAAACATCAATAGCTAAACATCAAATTTTTGTAATTCAGAAAAAATTTGAAAAAGCCGAAGATGAGCTCTATAAAGTTATTGCTCAAAACCCCACAGAAATTAAATATTATGGCATATTGGCCGAAATGTTTGGCGATTTAGGTCTAAAAGACAAAGCACTTGCCGCTTATCAAAAAATATTTACTATTGATCCTGAAAATGAAATGGGCCTTTTTTCGATCACCGAATTTTATCTGGCCCTGAAAGATAGTACAAATGCGCGTTTAACAATTGACAAAATTGTAAAATCAAAAAAAATTGAACTCGACGACAAAATAAAAAGCATTGGTAACCTTTTAAATAATATTGACCAATTCCAATTACTTAAAAACTACATTAAAAATTGGGTTTTGTATATTATTAATGACTATCCCGACGATTACCAGCCCAACTCCTTGCTTACCAATTATTTTATCAAAAGCGAAGACTATCATTCGGCAGTAAATACACTTATTAGTTTAGTCGAAAAGCAAAAAGACAATGGAATATTTTGGGAGCAGTTGCTATACATGGAAAATATGTTACAACGCAACGACAGCCTCATTGCACACGCCGATACCGCTTTGAAATACTTTCCAAAAGAGCCATCGTTTTATTTGTTAAAGGGTATTGCTCTCTATCAAAAATCGCGCTACAACGATGCTATTATAACACTCAAAACAGGTTTACAATATGCTCAGGAGAAAGATCAAATTATTCAGTTTAATACTTTTTTGGGCGAGTCGAATTATAAAATTGAAAAATTCCTTCAATCTGAAACCTATTTCGACAAAGTACTTGAATTGGATCCGGTCAATGTATATGTTTTAAACAATTATGCCTATTATTTATCTTTACTCGAAAAAAATCTTGAAAAAGCCGAAGAAATGGCTGAAAAAGCTGTTGCTCTTGAACCCGAAAACTCTACATATCTCGATACCTATGCTTGGGTGCTTTATAAAAGAAAAAATTTCGGAAAAGCAAAAGTAATAATTGAAAAAGCTTTTAAAAACGGCGGTCAGGACAATAGCGAAATTACCGAACATTTGGCCGATATACTCTATTGCAATGGCGACATAGAAAAAGCCATGGAGTTTTGGCGTATTTCCATTACACTGGGGCAAAATCGCGATGCTATAGAAAAAAAAATGATGGGTTATAGATGTAAATAAATTTTGGTTTAATATAAATTTTTAAAAATTATTATTATTATGAAACAATTATCAGACATAGGTTTGGTGGGTTTAGCCGTAATGGGCGAAAACCTTATTTTGAATATTGAAAGCAAAGGCTTTACAGTTACGGCATATAACCGTACAACCGATAAGGTCGACTCGTTTTTAGCAGATCGTGCAAAGGGAAAAAACATCCGTGGCGCACATTCTATTGAAGAGCTTGTAAAATCGCTCGAGCGACCACGTAAAATAATGATTATGGTTAAGGCAGGCAAACCGGTCGACGATTTCATCGATTTACTCATACCGCATTTGGAACAGGGCGACATTATTATCGACGGCGGCAACACGCACTTCCCCGACACCAATCGTCGTACGGCTTATGTCGAAAGCAAAGGCTTATTGTACATCGGTACCGGTGTGTCTGGTGGCGAAGAAGGTGCTCTGTTAGGCCCTTCGATAATGCCAGGAGGTTCGAAAGCTGCATGGCCTCTTGTTAAACCTATATTTCAGGCTATTTCTGCAAAGGTCGCCGATGGCTCGCCTTGTTGCGACTGGGTTGGCGAAAACGGCGCAGGTCATTTCGTGAAAATGGTTCATAATGGCATCGAATATGGCGATATGCAATTAATTTGCGAAGCATACCAAATTATGCGCGATGTATTGGGCATGAGCGCCGACCAAATGCACGAGGTTTTTAAAGAATGGAACACTGGCGAACTCGATAGTTACCTGATTGAAATTACCCGCGATATTTTGGCGGTGAAAGATACCGATGGCAAACCTATTATCGACAAAATAGTTGATACAGCTGGTCAAAAAGGAACTGGAAAATGGACTGGTGTTGCTGCTTTAGACTTAGGTATTCCGCTTACTTTAATTGGCGAAGCTGTTTTTTCGCGTTGCTTGTCGGCCATAAAAAACGAACGTGTTGAAGCATCGAAGGTTTTCAAAGCCCCCAACAAATCATTATCGATCGACAAAAAAGAATTTATCAATATGCTCAAAGATGCTTTGTACGCATCTAAAATTGTATCGTATGCTCAAGGATACACTCTAATGCGTGCAGCAGCCCTCGAAAACAAATGGGATTTGAACTATGGCGGTATAGCCCTTATGTGGCGTGGTGGTTGTATTATCCGCTCGGTGTTACTCGGCAAAATAAAAGATGCTTTTGATCGAAACCCCGATCTCACAAACTTATTGCTCGACCCATTTTTTACCGAAAAAATTCAGAATGCTCAAGCTAGTTGGCGTCAAATTGTAGCAATTTCGAGTTTAAATGGTATACCTGTTCCGGCAATTGCTTCTGCTCTCAGCTATTTCGATGGCTATCGAACCGAGTTTCTGCCAGCAAATCTCTTACAAGCACAACGCGACTACTTTGGTGCTCACACTTATGAGCGTTTAGACAAGCCTCGTGGTGAGTTTTTTCACACCAACTGGACTGGTCGAGGTGGCAACACAGCTTCTTCAACTTATAATGTTTAAACAGAAGTCGGAAGTCGGAAGACAGAAGTTTAGTTACTTCGAACTTCGGTCTTCAGACTTCTAACTTTAACAAAAAAAATAGTAGTAGAAAAAAAGAATTATTTTTACATTTTTAATAAAACAAAGGAATGATAATAGGTGTAATTAAAGAATCTTTAACTGAGAAAAGGGTAGCCCTACTGCCCGAAGGAGTTGCTCAGTTAATAAAACTAAAAGCTGAAATCATAGTTGAATCGGGAGCTGGTACAACTGCATTTTCATCGGATGCCGACTATCAGAAAGCCGGAGCAAGTATTGCAAATCGTGCAGAAGTAATTTCAAAAGCCGATTTAATTGTTAAAGTGGCTGCTCCCGAGGAATCAGAAGTCTCGGCATTTAAAAGTGGACAACTTATAATTGGGGGTCTCAACCCCTTGGCAAATAAAGAATTGGTAAACAAATTGGCTACTCAAGGCGTATCTGCATTTAGCCTCGATTTTATTCCCCGTACCACTCGTGGTCAAGCAATGGATATACTTTCGTCGATGGCAACGGTTTCGGGTTACAAAGCAGTACTAGATGCTGCATTGCATTTACCACGATTCTTCCCTATGTTTATGTCGGCTGCCGGTACTATTAAACCTGCAAAAGTATTGATACTTGGTGCTGGAGTAGCTGGTTTGCAAGCTGTTGCTTCGTCGCGAAAACTGGGAGCTATTGTTGAAGTATTCGATGTTCGTGCAGCTGTAAAAGAAGAAGTAAAAAGTTTGGGCGGCAAGTTTATTGAAGTGGAAGGTGCCCGCGACGAAAAAACCGCAGGTGGCTATGCCGTTGAACAAACCGAAGAATTCAAAGAAAAACAACGACAGCTTATTCACAACCATGCCAAAGATGCCGATGTGGTTATTTGCACGGCACAAATACCCGGCAAAAAGGCTCCTATTCTACTCCAAAAGCACACTGTAGAAGCCATGCGTGCCGGCTCAATCGTTATAGACCTTGCTGCTTCTACCGGTGGCAACTGCGAATTGACTCAAAACGACAAAACAATCGTGGTTAATCAAGTTTCTATCGTCGGAAAATCGGACTACCCATCGATAATGCCAACAGATGCCAGCAAAATGTTTGGAAACAACCTTATCAATTTCCTTAAACTGTTGATTGACAAGGATGGTAATTTGACTATCGATTTCAACGACGAACTGGTAAAAGGTACTTGCATTACGCACCAAGGACAAATTGTTAACGAACGATATAAACAACTTATTTAATTAAGGATTACAAATGACATTAGTTCAATACAATTTTGGCTAAAGCCTAATATACAGCACATTTCATTGTCGTCGGTTTAAACCGACGGCAATGAAAAAACTCAACTGTGGGCTTTAGCCCAAATATTTATAAATTATTTTTTAAATGAATTACTAATGACAAATTTATAGTCAATTAAAACAAAAAATATGGAACAAATACTTTCATTTATTTACGAATACAGAGAAGCGATATTTACCATCATACTATCGGTATTGTTGGGTATCGAAGTTATTTCGCACGTTCCGGCTGTGCTTCACACACCATTAATGTCGGGAGCCAATGCCATTCATGGAGTTGTAATTATCGGAGCCATTATCGTTATGGGTCATGCAATCGGTATTGTCCCATTGGTATTGGGATTTTTTGCTGTTGTACTTGGAACTCTCAATGTTGTTGGGGGCTTTGTTGTTACTGACCGAATGCTCGAAATGTTTAAAAAGAAAAAGAAATAAATTACAAATGACAAATGACTAATGACAAATTGCTGATATTAAAAGCAATTTAGTGATTGGTGAAAAATTAAAAAATTATGGAACAATTTAATTTTGGATTAAGCATACTCGAAATCAGCTATATAATAGCATCGGTATGTTTTATTTTTGGTTTGAAAATGCTCAGCCACCCCGAAACTGCCCGTAAAGGTAATATTGTAGCTGCCTTTGGTATGGTTTTGGCAATTGCTACTACCATCTTGTTTCACAAAAAAGATGGAGAATCTATTGGCAATATAGCTTATATTGTAGCTGCATTAGCCGTGGGTACTGTTATTGGCTGGGTGGTTGCCAAGCGTGTCAAGATGACTGCTATGCCCCAACTAGTTTCACTTTTTAACGGTATGGGTGGTGCATGTGCTGCATTGATAGCCATTATGGAGTTTCCTCATATAGGACATGGCACAGAAACTGCCAATATGATGTCGGGCGAAGTGCTTAGCATTTTGGTAGGACTGGTCATTGGTACGGTTTCATTTACCGGAAGTATGATTGCTTTTGGCAAACTCGATGGCCGCATTGGCGATATTCGTTCTAAAATGCTTAGCTATATAAACATAGGTATATTGATATTGATTATCGGATTTGTAGCCTATATTATGAACATGGGGTCGGCTGTAAACCCACACGATGCAATGTTAGCAGTATATATACTACTTGGAGTCGCCGCAATATATGGGGTGTTGTTTGTAATGCCTATTGGAGGTGCCGATATGCCGGTGGTTATTTCGTTGCTCAATTCTTTTACTGGTATTGCAGCTGCAACCGGAGGTTTCCTTTACAACAACCAGGCTATGTTAACTGGTGGTATACTTGTTGGTTCTGCAGGTACTATTCTTACAGTTCTCATGTGTAAAGCTATGAACCGTTCACTGCTCAATGTTATTATTGGTGCATTTGGTGGCGATAGTCAAGCTTCCAATCAGGAAGGCGGAACCATTAAAGAAATTACTCTTAGCGACTCGGCTATACTGTTGAGCTATTCGCAAAAAGTGGTTATTGTTCCTGGTTATGGATTAGCTGTAGCACAAGCACAGCACCTTTGTCACGAACTCGAAAAACTCCTTGAAGAAAAAGGTGTTGAAGTTCGCTATGCCATTCACCCAGTTGCTGGCCGTATGCCTGGTCACATGAACGTGTTGTTGGCTGAAGCAGATGTCTCTTACGACAAACTCGTAGAAATGGACGATATCAACCCCGATATGCCAAATACCGACGTGGTTGTTATAATTGGAGCCAACGATGTAGTGAACCCTGCTGCTCAGGACGACCCAGGAAGCCCTATTTACGGCATGCCTATAATCAAAGCACACGAATCTAAAAACGTGATTGTAATGAAACGTGGTATGGGTAAAGGTTACGCTGCTATCGAAAACATGCTATTCTTCCACGACAAAACTCGTATGCTCTTTGGCGACGCAAAAGCCACCTTGCAAAAGCTTGTTAGCGAAGTAAAAGGATTATAATATTTTAGATAATAAAATGAAAAAGCTGCTCGAAAACGGGCAGCTTTTTTTACTTATCAAGCAAAAATGTGAATGATTACTTTCTATAAAGAATCAAGCTATGTTTTTTTTACTTTAACACTATTGACTTTTCACATACTCCCATACCGCTCCAGTAGCCCAAACACCCTTTAATATTGCCAACTATACGAGTAGGACTCATAAATGGATTTTTGCTTTGCGTTCGTTTAAAATCAATAGTTGCCCATGCATCGTAATTCGATTTTTCAACATTTGCCCATTTTACAGTTATTGTATCGCCAATTGTATAATAACCCGACACTCCGCCATGCATATCCTGTTCTTCATTAGCCAGTCCGCTATCAATGGCTTTCTTGTATTCTTTACCATTAAAGCCTTTGTCACTTACTGTAGAAATTTCCGGTTGTGCTCCATGTTGTCCATTTACTTCCGAAGTATAACGATAATAATTGATTTCTAAAGGGTCTAGTATTTTTATCCAAACGGTTTTAAAACTATCATTGGCTGCTTCAGGATGATTTTCGTACCATATTTCTGTAATTTCTACTGTTTTAGGAATAGTTGCCAAAGCTGTATAAGTTTTACCCCCAGTTTTAATTGTTAAAGTATAGCTTTTCCCAACTTCACCTTTAAGTTTGGCAGAAGTATATATCGAAGTTTGTAAGCCGGTTTGAGTATCAGTTTGGGAAATCTCAACCAGAGTATCAGTAGTATATCCTTCAACATCGATAGTTATAACGGCATTGTGTATAAAGCTTTGTTCGTAAAGCTCCTTACCTGCTTCGGAAACATACTTCACATTGTTGGTAAGGATTACTACCGGAGCTCTGTTGTTTATAATAAAACCTTCAACCACCACAGATGGTGTGTAGTCTGGCATATCTAAATCAATTTCTTTTTCGCAAGAACTTAGAATTACTAACAATGTAATAGCTGCTATTATAATATTTTTCATAATATGATTTTTTAAAAATTAAACTTATAAGAAATAGATGGCATAAACGGCAAAAGTGTAACAGATTTGGTTTTTGTAACAAAATTGTTTTCTAAAGTTGTCCCCTCATTTTCAAAATATACGAATGTTGGATTCATGCGGTTATAAACATTGAAAATGCCAAATACCCATTCACTTTTATAACTTTTGCTTTTTGTAGTTGGTTTGTATGTGGCCGAAATATCTAGCCGATTGTATGCTGGTAATCGAACATTGTTTCTGGTTGTATATTGGTCCACCAGCTCGCCATCCATGTAAAATCTCGATGTTGGAATGGTAAATGGCTTACCCGACTTGAAAACAAAGTCCATTCCAAATGTCCAATGTTCGTTAAAATCATATATTGCAACTACCGATAAATCGTTACGAATATCGGTATTAGCCGAAAACGCTTTCCCTTCATTCAAATCGGCAAATGTTCGGTTGGTATTTGAAAAGGTATAACCTATCCATCCTTGCAGTTTTCCTGTGTTTTTCTTAAGCATCAGTTCAAGTCCATGCGACATTCCATCGCCAAATACATAATTAAGTTCCGAATTATTGGTGTACGAAGGCACAAAGTCATCGCCAAATTCAATGAGCTTCTCCATACTTTTTCCATAAGCTTCGGCTGTAAATAATAACATATCCTTATACATATTCAACGAGTAACCGATTGAGAATTGGTTTGACCATTGTGGTTCAACAAGTTTAGTACTTGGTACCCAAAAATCGAGCGGTAAAACTGAACCCGAATTAGATATAAGATGCACAAATTGGCTATTTTGTGTATAGGCTAATTTGACAGATGATTTTTCGTTTATCATATATCTAACATTCAATCGAGGTTCAATATTTCTGTATGTTTTAACAGTTTCAAACTTATCGTAACTCTTTATAAGCTGCACAGGTTCTTTGTTTTGATTATTACTATATTCATCATATTCCCCCATAAAATTGAATTGATTAAAGCGAACTCCTATATTAAAACGCCAACGGCTTCCAAAATCAAATTCGTCGAGGATAAATGCACTAGCCTCAGCTCCTCGCCGCTTTTCGAGAGCATTGTTGTACTCTGTTGTAAACAAGTGATTTATTGCCTGTCCGCCAATTTTAATGCGGTGATTATAAGAAGTATACCATGTTAAATCTGCTTTAAGCGATTGGTCTGAAATTTTCGAATTTTTAGTTTCCAAAAAACCGTCCTGTGTAGTGGTCATATCTCTATAAAAGCCATTGTGTATAATCGAAACATTCATAAATAACTTATCAGAAAACAAGTGATTCCATCTGAGTGTCGAAGTGAGGTTTCCCCATGGAATATCTAACTTAAAACGATTATCGTCGGTGCCAAAAACAAATACATCGCGGCCTATATAGTTGCTGAAAAACAAGCGATCTTTATCTGAGAACTTGTAATTGATTTTTGCATTTAGGTCATAGAAATAATAATTATCGTTTTTCATTGAGCCACCATGCATTTTCAAAATAGGTTTAGTAATTAGATCGATGGTAGATCGACGAGCTGAGACAAGAAACGAAGATTTATCTTTTATCAACGGGCCCTCTATAGCTAGTTTTGAAGCTATTAGACCAACTGAACCTTTACCGCTAAATTTTTTGTTATTCCCTTCTTTCATCGAAATATCGAGAACCGACGAAGCCCTTCCACCATATTCTGCAGGCATAGTGCCTTTGTAAAGAGTCATGGAATTAATAGCATCGTCGTTAAAAACCGATATAATACCAGCTATATGGCCGGGATTGTAAACCACAGCTTCGTCGAGCAATAGAAGGTTTTGATCGTAGTTTCCGCCACGAACATTAAACCCTGAACTTCCTTCGCCAGCAGGCTGAACACCAGGCATAAGTTGTATTGCTTTCAAAACATCGCTTTCTCCCAAAACTGCAGGTAGGTTAGAAATGTTTTTCATGGTGAGGGTTTCAAAACCCATCCCGGTTTTTCGGACTTTTTCACTGTTATTGTTAGCAACTACTACAACTTCCTCAAGTTTCTGAGTTTTCTCTTTAAGAGAAACATTAAGCAAAATATTTCCCCTTAGGTTCAGTGTAGTATCGAGCGACTCATATCCTATATAGGACAATAGTACCCGATAGTTTCCGGAAGGCACACTCAGCGAATAGAATCCATAGGTATTGGTAACAACTCCCCTATTCGTTTCAGTTGCCACAATATTCACCCCTATCAGACTCTCGCCATTAGCCAGATCGGTAACATATCCGCAAAGCGTATAGGTTTGTCCGAACGCAGATAGCGATAAAAAAATCATTAGTGAAAAGAAAATTTGCTTCATCGTTTTACATTTTTTAATTTGACGAAGCAAACGTATTGCGAAAACAAAGTCTGGACGTCCGAAAATACCCTTTCGGACAACAAAATTCATATACTTTTGATTTTATTGCGTTTACTAAAGTCTATTTCGGTACTCCGACGGAGTCAGACCAGTAAATTTCTTAAAAATACTATTGAATGTTGATTTGGAAGGGAAGCCTGCTTCATAAGCAATGGCAAGTATCGTATAATCTTTATATTTGGAGTTTTCCATAAGTTGTTTCACTTCCTCTACCCTGTATTTGTTTACAAAATCGTAAAAGTTGCCTTCGGTACCTTTATTGATAAGTTCCGACAATTGATTACGCCCCATTTCGAGCTGTAATGCAAGTGATGTGAGTGTGAGTTCAGGATCGGAAAAAGGCTTACTGCTTTTCATAAAGTCAATTAACTTTTTTAGTAATTGATCATCTAATTGGATTGGAGTGGCTTCTTTATCAGTACTTTCTATGATTTTGGAAGGTATTTCGATTTCTCGACTTATTAAAGTTTGCTGGAATAAACCTTTATAGCCCAAAACATATATTGCCAAAGCAAATATCAATGAAACAATCTGGTTAAAATACGTTACTTCGAGCTTGTGAATAGCAATTACCATCATTAGCACGAGCATCAGAAATACAGCAAAAAATGTAAAAAGAAAAATTCGTAGCCAGGTTGGATCAATGTATTCGGTATTCGATAGTTCATTTAACGCTTTTTGTTTAAAAATACCAATCAGTCGCAAAATATAAACCATGTAAAAAACATACTGTCCAACTGCTATTATATAAAGAATAATATTTACGACAAAAGTGTATGAATAAAATCTTTGGCTATCTGAAGTTTCAGAATGCTTCGTAAGAAGAAGAATACTACAAACCAATACTATCAAAAATGGTATAAAATGCAAAAAGTGTTTTCTACAAAATTTAAAATCAGGCTCACTGAGTTTCTTTACATAAAACCATAAAAATGGTACAACAAGTAATAATAATGGTTCTTTAATATGGAAGGTAGTATTATGATATTGACTAAAATACGGTATTGCAAACACAGAGTGTATAATACTTATACTCAAAATAACTAATAATATTGCTAAATAATTATTTGCAGGGTTTCGCAATTTAGTATGTGTTAGTAAAAAGGCAGAATAGAAGCCTTGTACAATTCCTGCAAAGAAGATTATATTAATTATTTCATTGATAATTGTTGGTATAGTTGGCATAAGGTTTCATCTTTTCATAAGGGTGTGAAAAAAAGGCATCTCTAAAAACTGCTTTTTAGCTACGCTGAGCCCATCGGGGTTCTTTGTTGGACTTCATTTTTAAACTCCTCACTTCGGCTTTCGCTCAGTGTAACACATTTACAGTAGTAAACTCAGGGTTTAAAAATTCGTCCGCCTCAAAAAATCGAGTTTTTAGAGACGCCCAATAATGAAATTTTGAATTGTAAAAAATGAAAGACAATTTACAGCGTATATTTACTCAACTCTGTTTTAAGCATTTCTACTTCTTTCAAGAGTTGCTGTTCGCGACGGGCCGACTGTTCCTGAGTAGCTCGTAGTTCCTCCATATTCTGACGCATTTCTTCCTCTTGCGACGATTTCTCTTCGGCTTGTAGGCGCGATTGTGATAAAAGCTTATTTGTTTGAATATTAATTTTAACGGTCGAAATAGTCGATGCTATACTGGTTGCAATCTTTTCAACAAACTCTATTTGAAAAACTTCCAGCTCTGCGAAAGATGCCAGTTCTATTACTCCGTATGTTTCGTCGTTGCTGGTAAGGGGAACCAACAATAAACTTCTTGGATTTTCTTCGCCAAGACCAGAAGTTATTTTTATATAATCTTTCGGAATCTCTGACATATAAATAGTTTCCTTTTCCTGAAAACATCTTCCTACAAGACCTTCGCCCTTTTCAATCTTTTTATCCAAAAACTTTTTACGGTTGTAGGCATAACAAGCCGTAAGTTCAAGGGTTTCATTCCCATTGCTTTCAGTAATTATAAACATTCCTCCCTGATTGGCATCGAGATAGTTTACCAAATTACTGATTACATTGTAAGAAAGCTCTCCTAGGTTATCGGTATTCAAACGAAGAATTTCGCTAAACTTAGCAATACCTTGTGTAGCCCAGTTACGCTGACTATCTTCTTTCTTGCGTTTTTCGTCTTCGAGGCTTGCCATTATTAACTCTTCGCGCATCATTATCAGCGAATTGCCGAGGGTGTCTTTATCGCTCAATGGAGTAAAACTACTGTTAAAATTTCCTTTACCAATTTCTGTAGCAAAATCCGAAATATCTTTTAGTCCTTGCACCAATGAGTTTAGTGCACCTGACATCTCTCCTATTTCGTCGTTCGATTCTTTTATTTTGTTGTTGGGCAATATACCTTTGCTCATCGAGATAAGTGTATTCTTAATAAAATTGATAGGTTTTATTAGGTTTCGTATGGTAAAATACGATATTACAATAGCTAGAATAATAAATAGTATAGAAAATGTAACAGCTACGCGCAATGTTTTCATATAAAGTGCATCGTTTCTGTTTCTAGTTTGATCAACTTTTGTATTATAAAATTCAATGAGTAGTATTAATTTGGCGTTGATAATACCTGTTAAAAGACTAATACTTCCACTTTCTTCTGCCAAACGTTGAACCTCTCTCAAGTAAACCTTATCTGCATAAGCAGTTTTTGTATTAAGATTATTTGCAATATTGCTATGATACGTTATTAGCGAATCGTTTAAAAGTGAAATTATTTCATTTATACTTTCTTTCTCATTATTTGCCCAGTAAAGTGTCGAAAGCGATTTTAATTCTTTAACTAAAAAAGGAATTCTTATATCTTTTATTTCAATAAGCCGCAATTTGTCCGACGTAAAATCATCTTTTTCGATAAAAACCCAGTTTTTAATCAATATTTTTGATTCCAATACCTCGTTGTTCAATTCCTTAAGGTGTTGCAACGAAGGTTGATATACCTTATGAATAGTATCGTTTAAGTTTTTACTTTCGTGGATATAATAACCAATAAGTGCTGAATTAAATAGACTTATAAAAGTTATAACTCCAAAACCCAGACTAATTTTTTTTGTAATTGTAAAACGGAAATTCATGGATGGATATTTTTCAAGTCCCGAATATCAAATATAACAAAATTAAATAATATACTCTATTTCTTTAAACAAGAAATTTCGAATGTGACCATTGTTTTCTTTTAAAATAAGTTGCCCTATTTCGCCAATACCCACAATTAAAGCTCTAAAACGATTACCGTTTTCCAAAAATTCAGATTCGGTATTGAATCGATAAAGTTGAGAAATATAATTGTCGGTCAATTTGTCAAATTCTTGATTTTCAAGGTCAGTCAATCTGGCAGTTAAGTGACTTAAAAAAATATGTAACATTTGATCAAGATCAAATTGTTTATTGCTTTCGAGCAATACCGATGTAGGGTTTGGCAATATACTGTCAAATTCTTGTTGGTTAATATTTATTCCAATACCTGCAACTGCATGATAAAAATAATTGCCCATCATTGAATTTTCGATCAATATGCCACATATTTTTTTGTCATTGACATAAATATCGTTAGGCCATTTAATTTTAATATTTTTTAAGAATTGGCTAAGAAAATCACAAACAGCCAAAGAAATGCAAATAGAGAGCTTAAATTGATGGATACTTTTCAAATAATTGGGAAATAATATGACGCTTATCATTAAATTTTTACCTTTTTCGCTGCTCCAACAGTTGTTGCTGTGTCCCTTACCATTTGTTTGAAATTGAGCAACTACTACCTGCCGGTCAACAGCCTTTTTTTCGTTAACCAAAGTTGTGGCATAATTATTGGTAGAATCAACCGACTCGAGATGGGTTATTAAATATGAATTTGACATTGAAGAAGTTTTACGACAAAGATAAATTCATAATTATATAAAACACCCGAAAAAGTTTACCTTTGCAAAAATTTTTCAATGGCAAAAAAGAAAATTCAAGAAGAAATAGATCCCGTCGTTCAATCTGTTATAGAGGGTATTCAAGAACTTAAAGGCAAATCGATTGTTACAATAGATTTAAGAAATGTAAAAAATACAATTTGCGATTTTTTTATTATTTGCGAAGGCGATTCAAACACACATGTGGCTTCCATAGCCGATAGTGTTGAACGTTTTGTTTATTTAAAAAATTCCGAAAAACCCCGTCATGTTGAAGGACGAGAAAATGCCCATTGGGTATTAATCGATTTTTTTAATGTGGTGGTTCATGTTTTTCAAAAAGAATATAGAGATTTTTATAAACTTGAAGACCTTTGGTCAGATGGTAAAATGGAACAAATTCAAGATTAATATATAAGATCGATGAGCGAGAAAACTGCAGAAGTAAAAGACACAAAAAAAGAAAAGAAAGATAAAAAAGAAGGGTTTAAACCTTTTGGGGACGGTCGAAATGATAGCAATAAACCAAAATTCAGTTCATACTGGATTTATCTCATAATAGCCATTGCTTTTTTGTCGATCAATTTTTTCGATTTGGGACAAGGACCCAAAGAAACATCAATGCTGAGTTTCAAAAAAGACATGTTGAAGACTGGTGATGTAGAAAAAGTAGTTGTTATAAACAAAGATAAGGTTGAAGTCTTTATAAAACAAGACAAACTGTCGGACGAAAAATATAAAGACCTCTTAAAAAAAGGCGTAAGTCAAGTGCCTAAACTTGGTCCGCATTATTATTTCACAATTGGTTCGGTCGATGCATTTGACCGTGAAATGACAGAAGCACAAAAAGACTTTCTCGAAGAAAATAAAATATCAGTAACTTACGAAGAGCGTCGCAATTATTTTACAGAGTTGCTCAGTTGGCTTTTTATCCCAATTTTATTAATTGTATTTTGGATTTTCATGTTTCGACGCATGAATGGAGGCGTAGGTCCCGGTGGTGGTGGTGCCAATATCTTCAATGTTGGTAAGTCGCGTGCCAAAATGTTCGATAAAGAAGCCGGTCTAAAAATGAATTTTGGCGATGTAGCCGGACTAGCCGAAGCTAAGGTCGAATTGAAAGAAATTGTCGATTTTCTAAAAAATCCTCAAAAATACACCGAACTTGGCGGAAAAATACCACGTGGAGCTTTGCTTGTAGGACCTCCGGGAACTGGTAAAACACTTTTGGCAAAAGCCGTTGCCGGCGAAGCCAATGTACCATTTTTCTCGATGTCGGGTTCCGACTTTGTCGAAATGTTTGTGGGTGTAGGAGCTTCTCGTGTAAGAGATCTTTTTGTACAGGCAAAATCGAAATCGCCTTGTATCATTTTTATCGACGAAATAGACGCTGTTGGCCGTGCTCGTGGCAAAAATCCTAATTTTGGTTCCAACGACGAACGCGAAAACACTCTCAACCAACTATTAACCGAAATGGACGGATTTGCCCCAAATACAGGTATAATAGTACTTGCTGCTACCAACCGTGCCGATATTCTCGACCGCGCTTTGATGCGTGCAGGCCGTTTCGACCGTCAAATTCATGTCGAATTGCCCGATATTCACGAACGAAAAGAAATATTTCAGGTTCATTTAAAACCTTTGAAACAAGGCGACGATATCGACTTAGACTTTTTGGCAAAACAAACCCCCGGCTTCTCTGGTGCCGATATTGCAAACGTATGTAACGAATCGGCATTAGTGGCTGCCCGTAAAGACAAAAAAGTGGTCGAAAAACAAGATTTTCTCGATGCCATTGACCGTATTATTGGTGGTTTGGAAAAGAAAAACAAAATTATTTCGACCCTCGAAAAGAAAACCATAGCCTTTCACGAAGCCGGACATGCCACTGTAAGCTGGTTGCTCGAACATGCCAATCCGCTTATTAAAGTAACAATCATTCCTCGTGGACGTTCGTTGGGTGCTGCCTGGTACTTGCCCGAAGAGCGCCAAATAACCACAACCGAACAATTGCTCGACGAAATGTGCTCTGCTCTTGGCGGTCGTGCTTCTGAAGAAGTGATTTTTGGCAAAATTTCGACCGGTGCGTTGAACGACCTCGAAAAAGTTACTAAACAAGCGTATGCAATGGTTGCTTATTTCGGTATGAGCGAAAAAATTGGAAATATTAGTTATTACGATTCTTCGGGTCAAACAGAATTTGCTTTTTCGAAACCGTATAGCGAGCAAACAGGCGAAATAATCGACAATGAAACAAAACGCCTTATTGCCGAACAATACGAAAAAGCCAAAAAAATTCTTATCGAAAATAAAGAAGGTCTCGAAAAATTAGCAAATATCCTATTGGAAAAAGAAGTAATTTTTTCTGAAGATTTAGAAACTATTTTTGGTCCTCGGCATACCAATAAGGAAGAACAAGAGCTTCTAATTAAGCATATTGACCAAGTCGACGAAAAAGCAGCTTCTATAGATGAGCCTCAAAAAAATGATATTGAACAAAAACAATAAATTTTTATAATATTGTGAAACGCGCACTTACAAGTATCGCACTGGTTTTAGTTTTAGTTTTTTCTATGTTGCATCCAGTAGCTCTTCTTATTGTAATAATATTGATTAGTGTCTTGGGTTTATTAGAGTTTTATAACATTGTGAAAACCAGCGAACTGAAACCTCCAATGGTATTGGCTTCAATTTTTTCGGCGTCTTTAATTGCTACAGTTTTTTTAAACTTAACTGGCTATATCTCTTTTAATTATTTGGTTATTAACATTGCTTTCGCTATGCTTATTTTTCTTCGCGAGTTGTTTAGCAATAAACCTAAGCCTTTTACTAATATTGCCTATACAATTTTAGGTGTTGTATATATAACTTTACCCTTAATATGTCTTTTATGGCTCACATATTATCCGGGGCCACAATACAACTGGCATTTACTACTGTCGTTTTTTATAATAGTATGGGTGTACGACTCGTTTGCCTATTTTTCAGGTATCCTATTTGGTAAACATCGATTGTACGAACGTATTTCACCCAAAAAATCGTGGGAAGGTGCTATAGGGGGTTTTATTTTTGCATTAATTACTGCTTATATTTTGTCTCTTTTCTTTGCTGAATTGAGTAGACCCATGTGGTATATTTTTGCATCAATTACTGCTATTTTTGCTACTCTTGGCGATTTAACCGAATCGATGTTAAAAAGAAGTTATTGCATTAAAGATTCCGGAAAGTTTTTTCCAGGACATGGGGGAGTGCTCGATCGATTTGATTCAATTTTTATAGCAGCTCCAACTATTTTTATATTTTTGCAATTGTTGGGAAACTAGTAGTTTAAAATATATTTATGACAAAGATTCACAAACATGCATATCGGTTGTTGCTCAATACTGCAACTTTGTTAACATTGTACAACGGTATTTTGTATTTTGCCTCTGTCAACGATTTCTTTTTTTATACTTCAATTGTAGCTAGCATTCTGCTTTATTTTTACTTGGTTTATTCTTTTCGAAACCCCGAAATTGAAATTATTAACGACGAATTATCTATATATTCTCCAGCCAATGCCACTATTATTGGAATAGAAGAAGTGCATGATTCTGAGTTTTTTAAACATCGTAGAATGAAAATTTCACTTTTAATTTCTCCTTTCGATATCCAAATCAATAGAATCCCAATTTCAGGTGCGATTATTTATTCCAATTATAGTGAAGGGAATTACCTTTTTACCCTAAGAAAAAAAGAACTTTTTAACATCGAAAAATCAACAACTGTATTGCAAACTTCCGACAATAAAACAATTATGATATCACAAATAGGAGGTTACCTTGCAGGCAGAGTCCATATTTTTGCCGATGAAGGAATGCAACTAAAACAAGGCGACGAATTGGGTTTTGTTAAATTCGGCTCAAAAATCGAAGTCTATTTACCCCTCGAAGCTTCCATAAAAGTCCAGTTAAATCAAAAAGTTAATGCTTGCTCAACTGTTTTAGCAAGATTCTAATTTTTTAACTAAAATTAATTTTATTTATAATTAATCTAAATTAATTTTACATAAGGTTTAACATTAAATATATAAATTATGAAAAAATTAGTATTGGCTTTATCATTACTTGCTTTTATAGCATCTGCCTCAGTAATAGCACAAGACAAACCGGCTGAACCGGCAAAAACTTCTAAATGCTGTGCAAAGACTGAAAAAAAATGCGATAAAAAAGAAAAAAAAGCTTGCAAAGAAGGTAAAAATGATGCAACATGCGATTCTACTATGAAAAAGTAAGCATCTTTCGAAAAATAGAAAACGGGACTCATTCAGTCCCGTTTTTTATTTTGTATATTTGCAGTCAAATCAAACATTTACCATTACACATGAAACTTTGGGATAAAGGCACAACTGTAAACCAACTGGTTGAAAATTTTACTGTAGGTCGCGACCGCGAGCTCGATGTATTTTTAGCATGCAGCGATGTACTTGGCACTATTGCTCATATAAACATGCTCGAAAGTATAGGCTTACTCGAGAAAAACGAACTTCAACTGCTCGTTCCTGAACTTGTAAACATTTATCGTGAAGCCGAAATGGGCAATTTCAATATCGAAAATGGTATTGAAGACGTTCACTCGCAGGTTGAACTACTGCTAACTCAAAAACTAGGCGATGCAGGCAAAAAAGTACACAGCGGACGTTCACGCAACGATCAGGTATTGGTCGACATCCGCATTTTTGCTCGTTTCCAAATAAAAGAAATTGTTGAAGCTACTCAATTATTGTTTTGCACTCTACAAAACCAGAGCAACAAATATAAAGATGTACTTATTCCTGGTTATACCCACTTGCAGGTTGCTATGCCTTCATCGTTTGGACTTTGGTTTGGCGCTTATGCCGAAAGCTTAGTCGACGATCTGCAAATTCTTCAAGCAGCCTATAAAATAACCAACCAAAACCCCTTGGGATCGGCAGCAGGATACGGTTCGTCGTTCCCGATTAACCGAACAATGACAACTCTTTTGCTAGGCTTCGACGATCTTAGTTACAACGTGGTGTATGCTCAAATGGGACGAGGAAAGACCGAGAAAACAATAGCATTTGCGCTTTCGTCTATTGGCGCTACAATAGCCCGTATGTCGATGGATATATGCCTTATGATGAGCCAAAATTTTGGCTTTGTAACACTTCCCGACGAACTTACAACCGGATCGAGCATTATGCCTCACAAGAAAAACCCCGATGTGTTTGAGTTGCTCCGTGCAAAAGGAAACCGCTTGCAAGCATTGCCCAACGAAATAGCCATGATTACTACCAACCTTCCATCGGGCTACCATCGCGATATGCAATTGTTGAAAGAATGCTTGTTCCCGGCATTTGAAGATATGAAAGCCATGCTGGCTATTGCCAATTTTATGCTCGATAAGCTCATTGTTAAGAATGTAATTGCAGAAGATCGATACAAGTATGCTTTTAGCGTCGAAGAGCTCAATAAGCTCGTGCTGTCGGGCGTTCCAATGCGCGATGCATACAAAGAAATTGGTCAGCAAATTCACGATGGAACTTACAAACCCGATATCATTGTAAATCACTCACACGAAGGATCGATCGGAAATCTTTGCAATGACAAAATAAAGGCAAAGATGAACAAAGTTCTGGCAGGATTTGAGTTTGAAAAAGTCGAAATAGCTTTAAACAAGCTTTTACAAGCATAATATGAAGTTTGAAAAATATCATTTCGAACCCCAAATACACGCCAACCTTGAAGCACTTGGGTTTAAACGCCCAACCGATATTCAATTCAAGGCTATTCCGCCCATATTGAAGGGCGAAGATGTACTTGCCATTGCACAAACCGGAACAGGCAAAACTGCGGCATTTGCAATTCCAATTATTCAAAAATTATATTCGAACAACAACATTCAATCATCGAAGCACATTAAATGCCTTGTAATGGAGCCAACTCACGAATTGGCATTACAAATTTCAGAAGTATTTGAAAAAATTTGTGCCAACACCCACCTTCAAGTAGGTTGTATTGTTGGTGGTGTAGAACAAGAGCCACAAATTGCCAAATTGAAACAAGGCATAGATATACTCGTTGCTACACCCGGCCGTATGTTCGATTTGGTTAACCAAAAACATATAGACCTAAGCAATGTAGAGATATTGGTACTCGACGAAGCCGACCATATGCTCGATTTAGGCTTTTTGCAGGATATAAACGACACCATTCGACGCATACCTCAAAAACATCAAACATTATTTTTCTCGGCAACCATTAGTCTGCAAATAAAAAACCTAGCATATTCATTAGTCGAGTCTCACGCTATACGAATTCAGATTTCGCCCAAAGACCCCGTTTCTAAAAATATCGATCATACTGTAGCGTTTGTTGAAATGGATGATAAGCGTTTTTTCCTTGAACGAATAATTAAACAACACCCCGAAAGTAAAATATTGGTATTTGTTCGCACAAAGGTTAGAGCCGAGAGGGTTATGGAAGCAATGAAACGTGTAGATATTGCCAGCATGACCATTCATAGTAGCAAAGATCAGAAAGACCGTATGATGGCTATGAACAGTTTTAAAGATGGCAGCAACAAGGTACTTATTGCAACCGATGTGAGTGCTCGTGGGGTCGATATTCCCAACGTCGAATACGTGGTCAATTACGATTTACCCGAAGAAGTCGAGAACTATGTACACCGTGTTGGACGAACAGGTAGAGGCGATAAAAAAGGTTTTGCGGTGTCGTTTTGCAGCACCGAAGAGAAAGAACTTTTGACTGAAATCGAAGAATTTCTCACCAATAAAATACGTGTTATTCCTTTCAATCGCAACGAATACGAAGAAACCATCGATATGTCGGCCGAGGTAAAAAACGATTGGCGTACACTTATAAAAGAGGCTAACCTGTTGGAAGAAAAAATGAAGAAAAAAACAAAATCTAAGAAAAAGTAATAATAATACTCGTCCAAATTTTTCTATTCCGAAATAGCTGGAACCTCAATTTCTAAATCGCCTGAGCCCTTTGTAAATATAATGTTTAGAGAAATATAGCTATCTTTCACAATGGTTTCGGGGCTTTCATAGCCTTCAATTTTTAGTATATTTTGTAATTGAGCATACAAAACTCTTATCTTATCTTCGTCTATTTCAATAGTTAAACCAATCGAAACATCTGAAAATCGCTGAAAATTTATTATAATTGCATATTTATCAATAATACTCGATATTTTACTGATCGATTTATTTCTTTCATCAAAGCAAATAGCTGTCCAATAATAACGATTCATATCACAATGTATGAACTATATAATTAGGTATAAAAAATTTAATTATTGAAAACTGCAACAATTAAAGGTACAATTGAATAAGCCCATCGGGAGCGACAATCTTGATCGTTTTTTCTTTGTCGTTAATCTCGCGAATAATGTTGTCGTTAGCAGGAATGAGTATTTCTTTGTTTTTGAACGAGAAAACCTGAATAACCAGATTTTTTTTGTAGTCGATAATGTCGTGAACAGTGCCAATTTCACCCATAATTTGATCTATGACTTTGTATCCTTCAAGGTCATTTTCTCCGGTAGAAAGTTTGCTTTTTCGTTTGTTTTTCTTGAAAGGAATAAATACTTCGCAACCGATAAGCTTCGATGCCTCTTCGGGTGTTTCGTAACCTTCAATTTTTAAAACAGCTATGTTTTCGGAACGCTCATTAAGGTCGTAAATAAAGAATGGAACCGGCAGTCCTTCGATCATTAAAAAAACAAGCTCAGTATTAAATAATTCATCGTCGAGTGCCTGTTCGGAGGAAAGAACAAGGTCGCCCTTAATGCCGTGGGTTTTAATTAATTTCCCAGAGTATTTAATTTTTTCGGTAATCATAGTTCGACCGAAAATGTTTTCGGGATTAGTAAAAAAAGAAACAGTGGTAAATCTATCAATTTTATTAGATATTTTACCACTGTTCGATAAAAATTATTGAGCAGCTTCGCCTTCTTCAACTGCATTAACAGCAGATGCAGCATGTGCCTCAGCAACTTTTTTTGCTTGAGCAGCAGCTTTTGCTTCTCTTACTTTGCTTTCGGCTTCCAGACGTTTTTTCTTTTCGTCTTCGCTGCCTTTCAAAGAAGTTTCAGCTTTTTGTTGTTTTAACTTTTCTTTCTCACTAATCCAAGCTTGAAACTTAACTTCTGCTTGTTCTAAAGTGAGAGCACCTTTTTTAACACCCTCTAACAAGTGTTTTTTTAACAATACACCGAAGTCCGATAAAATAACACGGCATGTGTCCGATGGTTGAGCGCCCGATTCCAGCCAATACAATGCTCTATCGAAGTTCAATTCAATAGAAGCAGGATTCGTCTTGGGATTGTATTTCCCAATTCTTTCAATGTACTTGCCATCACGTGGCGCCCTGCTGTCCGCTACTACTATTTGGTAAAACGGAGACTTCTTTCGTCCCTGACGAGACAATCTGATTTTTGCAGGCATAAATGAACGCTTTTTTTAATTTAACATATTGGACTCTTAAATCTTTCGATTCGTAGATTTTGAATGAAGAGATACTTCGAAATCAACACTTAATGTGCTTTGTCTAATTATCTTTTGTCTTTAATCTATTTATCTATAATCTATTTGTCTTTTTTATTTGAGCCTGCAAAGATAATATCTTCTAATTAAAAAGTATCTAGTTTTTTAATTATTGTTCTTTAAAGTTCAAATAAAGATTTTTTATTCGATTGTAGTTAAATTATTTAAACAATATTTTTTTTATAAAAACATACTGTCCGGTTAATATTAACAGAAATCTCATGTTTATATTTTTTAATCGGACAACAATGTTAATAAATATCGAATTATCTATTAGTTATAATTGTCTCAATTGTATCATTATAGATATTGAACCAAATATTCCTTTCCAATGGCGCCCCATTTGTAAAATAATATTACGGATATTCTATAAAACTTATCCCAAACTTTTCAACATCGCCTGTTTTTCATTTTTACTTAACTTATTTTTGTATTAATGCCATTTCATTTTGCATTAGTCATTAGTAATTGTTAATTAGTAATATACTCCATGTCTTTCTCACACTTACACGTTCATACACAATTTTCGTTGCTCGATGGAGCTGCCGAAATAAAAAACCTTTTCAAAAAGGCTATGAACGACGGACAGCCAGCATTGGCCATTACCGATCACGGAAATATGTTTGGAGTATTCGAGTTTGTTGCTGAGGCTTCGAAACACAAACTTAATCCCGACGACAAAAACGATAAACGTGTAAAAGTTAAGCCTATAGTAGGTTGTGAATTCTATTTGGTTGAAGACCGCACACGCCATAGCTTTACCAAAACCGACAAAGACATTCGATACCACCAGATACTGCTTGCCAAAAACGAAGTTGGCTATCGCAATCTCATTAAGCTTAGTTCGCTGGGCTACATGGAAGGGCTTTATGGCAAGTACCCTCGTATCGACAAATCGCTTATACTCAAATACCACGAAGGACTTATTGCAACTACTTGTTGCTTGGGAGCTATGGTGCCCAAAACCATCACTAAAAAAGGCGAAGAAGAAGGCGAAAAGGAATTTAAATGGTGGTACGACATTTTTGGCGACGATTACTATGTCGAATTACAACGCCATGGCATACCCGAGCAAGACAAGGTAAACGAAGTGCTTGTAAAGCTTGCCGAAAAATACAATGTAAAAATAATTGCTACTAACGATAGCCATTACGTAGAACAAGCCGACTACAATGCCCACGACATATTACTTTGTATCAATACTGGTGAGAAAAAAAGCACACCTATTGTAAAAGAATACCTCGACGACGACGAGGTAACGAGCAAAAACTCTCGTTTTGGCTTTTACAACGATCAGTTTTATTTTAAAACAAAGGTCGAAATGGCAGCATTGTTCAAAGACCTGCCTCAAGCCATCGAAAATACCAACGATATTGCCAACAAAGTCGAATTGCTCGATTTGAAACGCAATATAATGCTTCCCAATTTCCCGATCCCCAAAGAATTTCTCACACAAGATCAGTATTTACGACATTTGACCTTCGAGGGAGCTCACAAGCGCTATACTCATGTAACCGCCGAGATCGAAGAACGCCTCAACTTTGAGCTTCAGACAGTCGAGACTATGGGTTTTGCAGGATATTTCCTTATTGTGATGGATTTCATAAAGGCAGGTCGCGATATTGGCGTTTTTATTGGTCCGGGACGTGGATCGGCAGCCGGATCGGCAGTAGCATATTGCATTGGTATTACCAACATCGATCCCATCAAGTACAAATTGCTGTTCGAGCGTTTCTTGAACCCCGACCGAAAGAGTATGCCCGATATCGATACCGATTTCGACGACGAAGGTCGCCAAAAAGTAATCGAATATGTTGTCAAAAAGTATGGACAAAACCAGGTAGCACAGATTATTACTTATGGTACCATGGCTGCGCGCTCGAGTATAAAGGACGTAGCTCGTGTACTCGATCTGCCTTTGAGCGAAAGCAACGAATTGGCAAAACTCGTTCCCGAATCGCCCGGTATAGAACTAAACAGAGTGTTCGAAGCTCCTTTCGATGGCGAAAAAGGTTTGATCGAGAAAGAAGGTCTCAATCCCGATGAAATTGCAGGTATTAAAAAATTGCGCGAGATACTAAAAGGCAACGATTTGCAAGCGCAAGTGCTCAAAGAAGCCCGATTGCTCGAAGGTTCGGTACGTAGTACTGGTACACATGCTGCCGGTGTTATTATTGCACCCAAAGACATAACTGAAATAGTTCCTGTTTCTGTTGCAAAGGATTCGAACTTGCTGGTAACCCAATACGAAGGGAAGGTTATTGAAGATGCCGGTGTTATCAAAATGGACTTTCTGGGTCTAAAAACCCTCACAATTATCAAGGGCGCATTGGAAATGATAAAGTTCAACCATGGTGTTGAAATCGATATTGATACCATTCCGCTCGACGACACAAAAACTCTTGAACTATACCAACGCGCCGATACCAACGGAACCTTCCAGTTTGAAAGTCCAGGTATGCAGAAATATCTGAGAGAACTCAAACCCGATAAATTTGAAGATCTAATTGCAATGAACGCCTTGTATCGTCCAGGACCTATCGAATATATCCCAAACTTTATAGCTCGTAAACATGGTCGCGAAGCCGTATCGTACGACTTGGCCGATATGGAGGAATACCTAAATGACACCTATGGTATTACAGTCTATCAGGAACAAGTAATGTTACTTTCACAAAAACTGGCAGGCTTTACCAAGGGCGATGCCGATGTGTTGCGTAAAGCAATGGGTAAAAAAGACCGTAAAACACTCGATAAACTCAAACCTCAGTTTATCGAAAATGCTTCAAATAAAGGCCACGATCCAAAAATACTTGAAAAAGTATGGACCGACTGGGAGGCGTTTGCCTCGTATGCATTTAACAAGTCGCACAGTACTTGTTATGCCTTTGTTGCATTTCAAACTGCTTACTTAAAGGCACACTACCCCAGCGAATACATGGCTGCAGTATTGAACAATGCAAGTTCTATCGAAAAAATAACCTTTTTCATGGACGAATGCAAAAGTTTTGGGGTGAATGTGCTTGGTCCCGATATAAACGAGAGTCGCATGGCTTTCACAGTTAACAAAAAAGGCGATGTAGTGCGCTTTGGATTGGGTGCAATTAAAGGTGTTGGCGAAAATGCCGTTGCTGCTGTGATCGAAGAGCGCGACAAAAATGGCCCTTTCAGCGATATTTTTAACCTGATCGAACGGGTCAATCTTTCGGCTTTAAACCGTAAAGCCATCGAAAACTTTGTTATTGCTGGTGCGCTTGATTGTTTCGGACTTAAACGTTCACAATATTTTATTTCGGACGATAGGGGTATAAATTTTGTCGAAAACCTTATAAAATATGGCAACCGCATGCAAACCGACAAGGCAAGCACTTCCAATACATTGTTTGGTGGTGGAAGCGGCATGCAAATAGATGTTTCGAAACCTCCTTTTCCAACTGGCGAAGACTGGGGACAATTAGAACAACTCAATAAAGAAAAAGAATTAGTAGGTATCTACTTGTCGGCACATCCACTCGATCCATTTGCCATGGAGCTTCAATATCTTTGCAATACAAAGCTTTCTGAAATGTCAGACCTCAAAGCATTGAAAGGTAAAGACATTAGTTTTGCAGGTCTTGTAACCAATTATAGAGAAGGAATCTCGAAAAATGGCAAACCTTATGCCATGGTAATTATGGAGGATTTTGCTGGCAACTTTAAGTTTCCTTTGTTTAGCAAAGACTATATCGATTATAAAAACTATTTTACCGAAGGGATATCGATTATGGTCAAAGGAAAAGTTCAAAATAGAACCTATGGAAATACCGACGAAGTTGAATTTAAAATTAGCTCAATAATTCTACTTGCCGATGCTCGCGAAGAATTATTTAAAAAAGTAACGCTCAAAGTACCTATCAATATTATAACCGACGAATTTATTGCCGATTTAAGCGAATTTACCGACAACAAAGAAGGTAAAGCATTGTTAAATATAATCATATTCGATCCTGTAGAAGGAATGAAAGTTGACCTAAAATCGAGAAGTCAAAAGGTAAAATTGTCAAGTCAATTTGTTAATTTTGTAAACGAGCATAAAGGGCTTGAAATGAAGATAAACTAATGACTAATTACTGATTACAAATGACTAATAAAATTAAAATTTATGTTTGAGCTAGAAGACAAAAGTCCGAAGTCAGAAGTGAATTAACTTCGGTCTTCAAACAAATATTTTATACATTCTCCACAAATATTCTAGTATTACAAAATTATATAACTTATAAATATAAAAGAAAATGGCACAAGAAATTACAGATGCAAACTTTGAAGAACTGGTATTGAAATCAGACAAACCTGTATTGGTTGACTTTTGGGCAGAATGGTGTGGTCCTTGCCGTATGATTGGTCCTATTGTAAACGAATTGAGCGAGGAGTTTGCCGGAAAAGCCTTGATCGTAAAAATGGATGTCGATGCAAGTCCCAACACTCCTGCAAAATATGGTATCAGAAACATACCTACCATTTTGTTTTTCAAGAACGGCGAATTGGCCGATAAACAAGTGGGCGCTGTTCCAAAAAGCACTCTTACCGCCAAGCTAAACGCTCTAATATAAATAAACACAGAGACACAAAGACACAGAGTTTTTAATTTTTAAATTAATGTTTCTCTGTGTTTCTGTGACTCAGTGTTCATTTTATTATTTTTATTAAAATGAAGAGAATCTGTGTTTACGCGGCATCCAGTAGTAAAGTACATCAAAAATATCTCGATGCTGCAAGTCAATTGGGCGAAGTACTTGCCAAAAATCACTTAACAACGGTATATGGCGGTGGATCAATTGGACTCATGGGTGCTCTTGCCGATACTGTTTTACAACACAACGGAAAAATTGTTGGCGTCATACCTCAGTTTATGATGGAGCTCGAATGGGGCAATACAAGGGTTGAGCTCATTGTTGTAAGCGATATGACGCAACGCAAACAAAAATTTCTAGAAAATATTGATGCTGTAGTTGCTCTTCCCGGAGGAACCGGAACATTGGAAGAATTATCGGAAGTGATTTCGATGAAAAAACTTGCTTTATTTACAAAACCTATTATCATTGTCAATACCGATGGGTTTTACAATCATTTATTGGCTTTTTTCAATCGTATGGTCGACGACCAATTTATTCATTCAGAGCATTTAAATGTTTATTCTGTAATTGATTCGCCAGATCAATTAATCAATGCTATAGAATCTGCACCTGTTTGGACAAATGATACAATCGAAATTGCTGGGATGTAAGTGCCTGACTCAAATAAATATTATTTTCTTATTCTTCGAATGGTCTATATTATAATGTAAACCGATGCTTTCTGTGCGTTGTTGCGCCATTTTTATAATCAGGTATCCATCATGGGGTGAAACTATCAAAGATTCTAAACAAAATACATTTTATTTCTACAAACCAGTTATATATTAATTAGCATCTTTTAAAGAACCTGAACCCGAAATAGATTGGGTTACCTTGGGGCTTCCTTTATATGAAACTGTACCCGAACCATTTATTTCAACATCAAGAGTCTTTGTTGCCTTAACCTTGCAGTTTCCCGAACCATCAATTGAGATACTCACATTGCATACTTCTAAATCGTACGCATTAACTGAACCCGAACCATTAATCTCGGTATTAAAAACATCTTGAGGTTTCCCAGAAATGATTAAATCGCCTGAGCCATCAACCGAAAAATCAGTAATTGCTGTTGGTGATATTATTTTTACGATTATACCTTTCGACGATTGTACACTTGTATGTTCTTTGTAATCAATAAACAGTTTGCCATTAGAAACATGATTGTTCATAGCCTCAAAAATATTTTGCTGTGCAGTAATTGTTACTTTTTGGGTATCGCCATATGCAACTGAAACCGATGCCTGACCTTCAATCGATATTTTATTAAAACTTGATAATTCTATAGTATTATCAACAAGTTCACCTTTACCAATTACTACATCGTCCATTTCGCACATTGTTGTAAGAATACTTACTGCTAGTATTAAATAAATTGATTTTTTCATTTTAATTGATTATTTATTAATTGTTTAACTTTAAATATTTTAAAAGCACATATATAAATCATATTTTGTCTAAAACTCTATTTTGTAGCTAATATTTGGGAGCAATATTTGACTATCGGTAAATTTATTAATACTATTTTTCTTTGTGTGATAGTAATATTGTTCATACGTATTTATATTTAACTCTTTACTAACAGGTGATAAAAGGTTAATAATTTCAATTGCCAAAATGCTTGAATATTTTCCTTTATTTATTCTATATTGAACATTAAAATCAATATATATTCTTATAGGGTTTTGTTTCTCATACTTTTGGCTTTCATTATAAATGACTTGTTTGGCAGATGTAGATGCTATCATATCAACAGGTGTAATTCTTTCTCCACCAAAAATATTAAATTTGGTATTAACTCCCAGAATGTTGTTTTTCTTTTTAGTTAACGTATACTCTTTACCAAAGAGAATACTAGTGGCGAATATGTTGTTATATAGAGTGTTTCTTGTAATTCCATCGCTTCCTTTATATTTTGAATCAAAAATTGAAGCAGTTAATAGATAATAATATCCATTCGTTAGAAATCTTTCAAAAGTAAAGTCAAAACCATAATTATATCCTGAACTGTTATTTTGCAACGAATCGCTAAATCCCCAATCCTGACTAAAATTAATTAGTGAATAATTACTATTCGGTTTACCAGGAATATTATATAATTTTTCGAAGTATGGTTCAATTTTTAACCGAAGGTTATCATTTATTCTATAATCGTAACCCAAGACAAAATGTAAAGCTTTTGAAAAATCTAAATTTTTATTAATCAAAACAGATTGATTATTAATCTCCTTTTTAATAAAGTAAAACCTCATTTCTTCTAATTGCGAATATTTGCCAAGACCTAAACTAAAGGTATGTTTCGGCAAAAAATTCCAATTAAGTCCAAATCGTGGATCGATAGAATACTTGCCATTCAATTCAAAAAATTCGGTATTTATTCCTCCATTGATAATAAAATGTTCGCCCAGATTATATTTCGACTGCAAATATGCCTGCCACAAATAACTTTTATTTTGTGTTTTAACAAAATTATTATATGTTGAGAAATCAAAAAAATCAGAGTTATTATTAGACAAATCAATACTTCTTAAATCTATATTTGAAAACAAGGTATTACAATTAATACCCGCCCTGCTAATAAGACGAGAATTAAACTTATGGTTAATTACGGTTGCGTAAGTTATTTTTGAAGTATTATTTTTAATAAAAGCTAAGGGTCTAATTTTTAAACTATCATCAATCCACTCATTAGTTGCTTGAGCATTTGTTCCAGAAGCAACAATAGAGAAATTAATAAATGACTTGTTGCCTAAAATATATTTGTGTGATAGCCCCAATGTACCTGTAAGAAAATTTACATCGGTAGATTCTCTGGGATTATTATCCCAAAGAGAAGAATCTTTTGTCAAAGGTGAAATTAGATAATCAATTCCTCCAATACCCCAAAAACTAAAAACACCGGCTTTTTTTGTTGGTATATTAATTTTAAACGATATATCCTGAAATATTGGCACTTGGTTTGGATTTATTACTCCAACATTTTCCAAAAGACCAAATGTAGAATATCTGTAATTAATGTTATAGGATGCGGCTCCATTCTTAACGATTGGCCCTTCTGAAGCTACATCAATGCCAATAGCACTTGCCTGAAATGTATATTCCCTTTTTTCGTTATTCCCTGTTCGCAAATTCAAATCAAAAATCCCTGCTGTTGCATTTCCATACTGGGCAGGAAAAGCTCCAGTAAAAAAGTCCGAATTTCCCATCAGATGATTACTGATTAAACAAACATAACCACCTCCAGCAACATAAGCCCCGTCAAAATGGTTGGGGTTAGGTATTTCCACTCCTTCCAACAAATACTTTACGTTTTTTGGAGCCTGACCTCTAATTGATATTGCATTATTATCAAGAGATGAGCTTGGTACACTACCAGCAAAAGCGGACACCATTCTAAAAGGATCACCCAAAGCTCCTGCATAACGCTCAGCTTCTTCTATGGAAAATGAACGAGCACTTATAGATGCCATTGAGTTTATTGGTAAATCTTTTCTAGAATATGCTTTTACTATAACTTCATTGAATTCAGTTAAAGATTGTTTTAACCAAGTATTAATAATAACTTCCTTACCTGATTTAACCAATACTTCTGGAATAATAACAGGCTCATAACCCATATAGTTTATCTGAATATTATAACGTCCTATTGGAACTCTCTCTATTTTATAAATCCCTTCCAAATCAGTAATTCCACCTTTAGTAGGACTTAAGTCTAGTATTAATACTGTTGCTCCAATTAAAGGCATTTTTGTGTCGTAGTCAAATACAACACCTTTAACATTCTGATAAAGTACATTTGATTTTTCTGAGTTTTGTTTATCTTCTTTTGGTTCAATAATTATTATATCGTCAACTATTTTAAAACTAAGTTCTTTCCCGTCAAGAGCTTTTTTTAATGCTACTTCAAGATTTGCGTTTTTTATTTCAATGAATTCATTGTCGTATTTATCTATTAGGTTGTTATTATAAATAATATTATTTCCGCTCTGGTTTTTAATTTCTTTTAGAATTTCGTGCAAAGAAACTTTCTTCATCGACAGATTGAGTGAGTGGTTTTGCGCATTTAATGCTAGATTTTGAAGGCTAAATAAAAAAATTAAAAGCCAAAAAATAATTTTCATACTTAATAATTGAATGCTGTTTTTCTTCATAAATTTGTTTTTCTTTAAAATGATAAGTAAATTTTTTAATCTTTCCCCAAACCCCTAAAGGGGCTTTGATGTATGATGTTAATTTCAACAAGTCCCCTTTAGGGGATTTAGGGGTGAATAATAAGCAATTGTTCTTTTCATATTGCCCCTTTTTTAATTTTCTGAATTAACTATTATTGTATTTCCTTTGGTTGTGAATTTCAAATCGGATGATATGGAAATCATCTCTAATATCTTATTAATATTGTCATACCGCCCAAGGCTTAATGTAAACCGTTGATTTTTTAGATTATTTGCTTTAAATTCAAAGTCAAAATTATACCACCTTGACATTGTTTTTAATATACTTTCAATCGGTTCATTTTCGAATATGAACATACCTTTAGTCCATCCTGTATATAGCTCTGTATCTACTTCTTTGGTTTCAGCCTTTTTTGAATCTCTATTATAAGTCAATTGTTGTCCGGGTTTGATATTAATTACAGAAGTAACATTATGTAAACCAATACCTACGCTTCCCTCTACAAGTGTTGTTTGGATAATATTTTCGTTGGGATAGGCTAAAACATTAAACACAGTGCCATAAACATTAACATTCAAATTATTTGTCTTTACAATAAAAAGTTTGTCTTTCGATTTTGAAACTTTAAAGTATGCTTCACCTTCTAGTTCAACTTCACGACTATTACCATTAAAAACAACTGGGAATCTTAGCTTTGAACTAGAATTAAGCATAACTTCTGTACCATCCGATAATACCAAGTTATATTCGCCACCTCTTGGAGTTATGAGGGTATTATATGATAATGCAATGTTCTGATTATTGAATGTGTCATCAATACTGTAACTTAAAGTTGAACCCGATTGATGTATTTGTGCTAACTCGCCATTAATGACCTGTTTATTAGCAGTACTATCAAGTTCTATAGTCGTATTGTCTGATGTGATAAGAATTGCCTTTTGATTTCCTGCAACAATTGTTTTTTCAGAAATTCCATTTGTTTCATACTGATTATAAAAAAAGTAAGAACAAGCTACCAATACTGCAATTGATGCAGCATATTTCAAATAGTTTGGTATTTGTTTGAAAACCTTAACACCCTTTTCTTTCGAAAATAATTCCTTTTCTATTTTTTTAAATGCTCTTGCTGAATCGAATTTCCTCAATTCATTAAGGTCAGATATCAATAAATCGTCATTCTTTATTTTATTGTAAATGTCACTATTATGCTCATTTTCTTTGAGCCATTTTTGTAATAATTCATTTTCTGCTGGCGATATTTCCTCTGTTTTTTCCTTTACAATAAGGGCAGCAATGTCAAATATTGTATTTAGCTTTTTCATGTTAATCAAATTATGATTTCAGAATTAACTATTAATACAACTTAAAATAAAAAGTGGGTATATTGTTTTGAGAATAAATTTAGATTGATTTAAAATTTCTAAATTGTTTAGGTATTGTAAAATATTAATTAGCAAATTATTAACCCCTAAATCCCCTAAAGGGGACTTTTGGTAATGAGTTACTTACAATTAAGCCCCTTTAGGGGTTTGGGGTGATTTTTGGCTTTTTATATAACCTCTATTAGATTTTAGAAAAGAAATAAAAAGGAGGAAATTGAATTACCTAATTTATCACGCAGTTGTTTGTAGGCTAATTTCTTATGCAGCTTAACTGTATCAATAGATATTTGCATTTCTTCTGCTATCTCGTTGTTTTTCAAACCTTGCATACTTAGCAAAATTACTTGTTTACGTTGTTCGGGGAGCTTGGTTATTGCTTTATTTAAACTTTGAATTACTTCGACTTCAAGAACAGAATCTTCAAAGAAAATATCATTATTATCTATTATTGATTTTAAATGCTTTTCTTTAGTCAAAATGTGTTTATTAAAATTCAAACTCTTGTTTTTAATTGAAAGGTATAGGAATGATTTAATGTGATTGATGTTTTCAAATTTAGCACGTTGACACCAAAGTTCTATAAAAACTTCTTGAACAATGTCTTCTGAATCATCATAATCATTAATGAATTTCTTTGCAAATAAACACATCGCAGGGTATAGCAAATCAAATATTTGCCGATAAGTCTCTTTATCGCCACTTTGGAATTTTAGTATGGTGTTTAACTGCGTACTATCAATTTGCATTTAGAGACTTATAGATATAGATTCATAGCAAATATATTAAAAAAACAAGCTGCACAAAAAAGGATAAAAAATGCACAGGAAGTTTTATATCGGTTATCGATTAGCAAATCTCGCAGTTTAGGCCTTTATAGTTGTGTAAGAAACTTAAATTTATAACAAATTATATCAAAAAGTCATATTATAATATTACATAAATATTGTATGTGTCATATTATAGTATTACATTTGAATACATAATGTCAATATATATATTTACTAAATGAATAAGAAGTCATTACAATTACAGCAATTAGATAGCAAAACACTTGAATTTGCTAAGTTGCAAAAAGTTGTTCCACCACCTACAGGTTGGATATTTGCTGTTAGAAATGCTTTGGGTATGTCGTTACAACAATTGGGCAAAAAGTTATCGATAACTAAACAAAGTGTTTCTAAACTTGAAGAAAGAGAGAAAAATGGGGCAATTACAATTAAAACATTAAAAGAAGTTGCTAATGCATTGGATATGCAATTGATTTATGGCTTTGTTCCTAAAGATGGTTCGTTGGAAGCTCTCATTGATCGTAAAGCTAAAGAGCTTGCAACTCATATAGTAATGCGAACATCAAATACGATGAAACTTGAAGACCAAGAAAATTCGCAAATGCGTATAAAAAAGGCGATTGAAGAACGAACTTTCGAAATTAAAACCCAAATGCCTAAAATTTTATGGGATTAAACATAGAATATATTGAGGGACAAACACCATTAGATGAGGACGAAAAAGAAGGTTTACTTATTCCGACTATTGCTACTCGTGGCGAATTAGATGAATTCGAACAACAAAACATTGAACAAGCAATTCTATGGATTATGACTCGTTCGTTTAAATCTGAAGAAATTTTTTCAGAGGTATTTATTAAAAACATACACAAACGTATGTATGGCAATGTTTGGTCATGGGCTGGCAAGTTTAGAGAATCGAATAAAAATATTGGCGTTGATAAATGGCAAATATCGACCGAATTAAAATACCTTTTGGATGATGCAAAATATTGGTTATACAATAAAATCTATACACCCGATGAACAGGCAATTCGCTTTAAACACCGCATAGTTAAAATTCACTGTTTCCCAAATGGTAACGAAAGGCATAGCCGACTAATGGCAGACATTATTATTGAGAAAATATTTAAACAGCCTTTATATACATGGGGTGCAAAAAATTTAACAAAACGGGGAGATAACAGAGCCAATTATCTTGGAGCAATAAGGAATGCTGATAAGGGTGATATAAAACCTTTATTATCTTTTGCTCGTTCTTAATGAAATCCTAACAATGAAACTGATTTTTTTTAGTTAATTATGTTAATACGCTTATTATGATCTCCCCCGTTCGACATAGCTTTGGTTATAGAGCTACTTGTAATATATTTTATCAACGACTTAGGCACAGCCAAAGCTGAAAAGTGGTCTGCTGAATAAATTCAAGAAAATTTTACTCTCCTACAAATTTTTTGCCCTCAACTTATTCTTATTCTTCGGATGATCAATATTATAGTGCAATCCAATGCTTTCGGTGCGTTGTTGAGCCATTTTTATAATCAGGTAACCAACATTTATCAGGTTACGAAGTTCGCAAAGCATTTTCGATAATTTCGAACGACGGTACAAGTCTTCTGTTTCGTTGTAAATAATTTCCAGACGATCCATGGCACGCTTCAAACGTATATCGCTACGAACAATCCCCACGTAATTGCTCATAATCTGTTGCATTTCTTTCATGTTTTGAGTAATAAGAACCATTTCCTCGTTGTGCGAAGTACCTTCGTCGTTCCAGTCGGGAATTCCTGTTGGAATAGAATATTTTCTAAAATTCTCAATGGCATGTTGAGCTGCATTTTCTGCTAAAACAACTGCTTCGAGAAGCGAGTTTGAAGCTAATCGGTTTGCACCATGAAGACCCGAACAAGCGGTTTCGCCCGCAGCATACAAACGATTAATGTTCGAACACCCGTCCATATCTACTTTAATACCTCCACAAATAAAATGAGCAGCAGGTACGACTGGTATCATATCTTTCGAAATGTCTATGCCTTCGCGCATGCACTTTTCATATATATTTGGAAAATGATCGATCAAAGCTTGTTTATCGAGATGACTACAGTCTAAGTAAACGAAATCGTCGCCACTAATTTTCATCTCATTGTCGATAGCACGTGCTACAATATCGCGAGGAGCAAGCGAACCACGGCTATCGTAACGGTGCATAAATTCCTGTCCTGCTTGTGTTTTCAAAATTGCTCCAAAGCCTCGCATAGCCTCTGTTATAAGAAACGATGGCCTTTCTCCGGGCAAATAGAGAGAAGTTGGATGAAATTGAACAAACTCCATATCATCGATTATTCCCTTGGCACGGTATACCATTGCTATTCCATCGCCAGTTGCTACCGATGGATTGGTGGTTGTATGATAAAGATTTCCGGTGCCTCCTGTTGCCATCATGGTAACAGGTGCAAGAATAGTTTTTATGCAATTATTCGTTGTATCCAATACATAAGCTCCGTAACATTCGATGTTGTTGTAATATCGCTTAACTAATTTACCTAAACTGTGCTGTGTAATAATATCGACTGCAAAATGATTTTCATAAACTACAATGTTCTTATTTTTTCTGACTTCGTTGGATAGTACTCTCTGAATTTCCCATCCGGTATTGTCTTTGTGATGAAGTATTCGGTGTTCGCTATGTCCACCTTCTTTTGCCAAATCGAAGGAGCCTTCTGCTGTCTTATCAAAATCGGTTCCATAACTCAGTAATTCGTCGATTGCTTTTGGACCTTTTTTGATAATCATTTCTACTACCTCGCGCGTGCAATGCCCATCGCCACATATGAGAGTATCCTCAATATGCTTTTCAAAATTGTCGGGATTGTACAATACAGACGCAATACCTCCTTGTGCATACACGGTATTGGTATCATCAATACTCGATTTGGCAACAATGCAAACTTTTCCATGTTTGGCTACTTTCAAAGCAAAACTCAAGCCGGCAATACCCGAACCTATAACCAGAAAATCGAATCGTTCATTCATTTTTTACGACTTAGATCAGCAAAAGTATAATAATATTGCCAATGATAACAGAAGAAAAACCAATAATTAAAGGTATTCTATTGTTTTTACCCGAAAGAAAGCATGCATAACACATCTTTGCAATGTTGTTGCTTATAATTGCGATAAATGATGCAGATACAATCGTATGAACCGAAACATTGTATTTTCCTTGAAAAAGACTGAGCAAAAGTGGGTCAATATCTGTAATACCAACAATTCCAGCTAAAAGTTTTAATCCCGATTCGCCCCACGAATTTATAGCATACCATGTAATATAGGTAAAAACAACATAAATAACTGTAAAAATTACGGCAACCTTGAACTCCAAAGGGTTTTTATCGGTAAAGCTTTGCTCAACATCCGACTGTTTTTCTTTTTTAAAAAAAGCCAATGCACCTCCTGTAATGAATGAAAGAAGAACCAAAATCAAAATCTCTTCTTTCAAAACCATAAACAGCATTTTATTAAAAATGATCAACAACAAGCCAACCCGAAGATACATCATACCGGTTGCCATAACAATAGCTCCCATGTAATGAAAACGGTTGCTTTGAGCCAATTTTAACTTGCGCGACAATACAAACGTGGTGGCTGTACTGCTATACAAACCGCCCAATATGCCCGATAGCAATATGCCCGATCCTTTAAAAACAAACTTACGAAGTAAATAGCTGATATATGAAACCGACGAAATAACTACTACTGCAGCCCAAATCTTATAAGGTGTAATACTCAAATATGGTACAATTGGCGTATTGGGGACTATTGGCAATATTACACCTGCCATTACCAAAAATTTGGCAAGTGTTATAAACTCTTCCCTATCGAACCTTTGGCTAAAAACCAACAACGACTCCTTGAGTTCGGTAAAAATAAGAATGGTTACTACCACCAACAAAAACAACCAAAGTGGCTGAGTTACCAATAAAAGTGGAATACAATAGGTGAGTAAAGCTATTAGAATGGTAGTTAGACCATAATCGCCCGTTTCTTTAATTTTATAAAAATATGATATTGACAAAAATACCGATAATACTATAAATCCGACAATATAAATTGTAAAGGTCGGTTTAAATGCAATAATTAAGATATAACCGAGCATTCCTATAAAAGTAAAAGTTCGATCGGTGCCAAACAAATGTTTTTCTAAGGGCAATTCATGAACTTTGCGTTGCTCTAATCCAATTATAAGCGAAATGATAGTAACCAATATAAAATCGGTCAATTCGCGAGGTATATCTTTTATTATTTCAAACATTTACTTCAATTGTGTTTTCACTTGTTTCCATATATCCAACGAAATCTTGGCTCCAATGGTTTCAACAACCTTAGCTCCAAGTATCGAAGCATTGTAACCACAATCTTCCATCGAAAGTCCTTTTGAATAACCAAAAAGAAATCCTGCTGCAAATAAATCGCCTGCGCCAGTCGTATCAATACAATTAGCTTTTACAGGTTTAATTTTTGTAACTTCTCCATTGGTTTTTATCAGTGAACCTTTAACTCCTTTTTTAACAACAGCTATTTTACACATTTCGGCAATGGTGTTAACGGCGTCTTCCGGTATCTGACCTGTAAATGCTTTTGACTCTTCTTCGTTGGCAAACAATATGTCGATATAATTTTTTGCTAATTCGAGTAAATAATCTTTATTGGCTTCTACAACGTTGAAACTCGAGAGGTCGAGCGCTATTTCCATATTCAATTCCTTGGCTACACTTACAGCCCTGTCGACAAGGGGTTTATTGAAAACCAAATAACCTTCGAGATATAGTATTTGATAATCTGCCAATACATCTTTCAACACATCGTTGTCGCTAACTTCGGCTGCAGAGCCTAAATATGTAGCAAAAGTACGTTCGCCATCGGGACTAATAAATGTTAGTGCGCGTCCGGTCTCTGTTGTACCAACGGGTAATGTTGGATTGACCCGATTGAGCATTAAATCGTTTCTAAAAATGCTAGCATAATTGTCTTTCCCAACTTTCCCTATATAACCGGTTTTAACACCCAATTGACCCAATCCATTTATAGTATTGGAAGCCGAACCACCCGATGTTAATTGACGTTTATACTTATCTGTAGCTTTTTCCAAAGCATGAAGCGTTTTTAAATCGACCAACTGCATCGACCCCCTTGGAATTCCAGCCTTTTCAATTACCTTGTCGTTGTCGATTCTTACCAAAATATCGACCAATGCATTTCCTATACCTATGATATTCTTCATCACAAATTAATTTACTGATAATTAAAGTTACAAAATATTTTCGAAAAAATAATTTCAAATATATTGTATAATTCGACAAATGCTATTATTTTCGCACCACGAATTTTGATACTTCATTCGACAATGATATTAATATTAGAGTTGATAAAGTATCTATAGATTTATTCCTCCTTAGCTCAGTTGGTTAGAGCATCTGACTGTTAATCAGAGGGTCTCAGGTTCAAGTCCTGAAGGGGGAGCAGAAAAAAGCCGAAACACGAGTAAAATCGAACGTTTCGGCTTTTTTGTTTTGAGTAACTTTGAATTTGAAAACATCAAATCACAATTATAAATTTCGTAGAGTTTTCATCAGATTCCAAGTTTATATATCCATTGTGAAGATGAATTATTTGTCGTGAAAGGCTTAAGCCAATACCCGAGCCGTTTTAGCTTTCTTACTCTGTTGCTTGGGTTTGATGGGGTTGGTTTCAAATATGGCTGAAAATCGTATAAAAGAAATAGGCATTCGCAAAGCATCGTGTGGTGCAAATAATAGTGAAATATTAATTCTATTGAATACAAAATTTATTGTTTGGTTAATAATTGCATTTATAATAGCCTGCCCAATCGCATATTATACCATGAATAAATGGTTACAAAACTTTGCCTACAAAACCGAACTAAGTTGGTGGATATTTGCAGTGGCAGGTGGAATTACTATGCTAATTACCATACTAACAGTAAGCTGGCAAAGTTGGCGAGCAGCTACCCGGAATCCGGTGGAGAGCTTGAGGAATGAATAAAATATCGAAATTAATACTTTCATATTTTATTGATGAACAAGACAATGTGGCCATCATATTCCGAATTTTTCATTTGAAATTTCAAAATAGGTAACATACTTATTCGCAAAATATCCATTTTACCTCAAATTTTATCCTATTCATAAATAAATCATTGTTGAAGAGGGTATACCGATGAATCTTTGCATTGTTGAATCATAAAAAACTACAACAATGAGAAAGATTTGTATTACTATTACATTTTTTGTTTTCATTACTGCTTTGGTGTTTTCACAAAAAGCGTTTCAAACCATCCGCGGAAACATATACGATAAAGACTCTAAAGCTCCTTTGCCCGGAGTAAGTATTTTTTTACCAGGCACAACTCCTATTCTTGGAACTAACACCAATAGCAATGGCGAATTTGCTATACAAAATGTTCAACCCGGCAGATATGATCTCCAAATATCATATCTTGGTTATAAAGAACAAACAATAAACAACTTGGAAGTTACTTCTGGAAAAGAAGTAGTAATTAATATTGCTATTGAAGAAAGCGTTATTTCAGTAAATGAGGTTACCATTGTTGGACAAAGAAATAAAACACAGGCATTGAACGAAATGAGTGCCATTAGTGCTCGCACGTTTAGTGTTGAAGAAACTGGCCGGTATGCCGGATCACGTAACGATGTATCGCGCATGGCAACAAATTATGCAGGTGTTTCAAATGGCGACGATTCACGTAACGACATTGTTATTCGTGGAAATTCTCCTACTGGTTTATTGTGGAAACTTGAGGAAATGGAAATTCCCAGTCCAAACCATTTCACTAGCGTTGGTAGTAGTGGAGGACCAGTGAGCATGTTAAATTACAATGTTATAGCAAATTCCGATTTTATGACAGGTGCTTTTGCTGCCGAATATGGCAATGCCACATCGGGGGTATTTGATATTAAACTTCGAAATGGTAATAACCAAAAGCGTGAATATATGCTGCAGGCAGGAGCCTTAGGTACCGAACTTATGCTCGAAGGTCCATTTTCTAAAAAATATAATGGTTCATATTTGATAAATTATCGCTTTTCAACTACATCGGTGTTAACAGCTATGGGTATCAATTTTGGATATTCTGGGAAAGCAGATTATCAAGATATTACCTTTAATTTCAATTTGCCTGTAACAAACAAAGTTACTATTGGTTTATTTGGAATGGGTGGCAATAGTATTTATAAAGTTTTGTATAAAGATAAAAAAGAAGCAGATTTCAGTCCCGGTGGTTATTTAAACACCAACAACTTCTACAAATCGGCTACAGGTGTTGGAGGAGTATCTTTTCAATATCGGATATCTGAAAATTCATATTTCAAAACAATTGCTGGTATCTCGGGAATTGGCGAGCTTGGCAAAGAAGATTCAGTGGGTCTTACTTCATTCGAATCATATTCTCGTTATATCGGAAATAACTACCAATATAAATTAACGTCTCATTCATATTTAAAAAGTAAAATCAACGCTCGCAACAAAATAAAATTTGGATTTATTGCCGATAATTACAACTACAAGTTTGATACAAAATACGGTGTCGATATCAATAATAGCTTAATACAAATGCGTCTAGGAAATGGGTCAGCTAATTTACTTCAAGCTTATGGTCAGTGGAATTTTTCATTTACCGACAATTTAACATTAAATTCGGGAATGCATTACCAATATTTGCAGTTAAATGACGATCAGGTGTTTGAACCAAGAACTGCTTTAAAATGGAGTTTTAAGCCCAAACAATCGCTCTCAATAGGATACGGATTGCACAGCCAAATGCAGGTCCTACCAATTTATTTCGTTTCTTCTAAAATAAACAATCGTGTTGAAAATATTAACAAAAATTTAGAATTCAGTAAAAGTCAACAGTTTGTAATTGGTTACAGTAGTCTTTTATCAAGTAATATTGCTTTTAAAGCCGAAACCTACTACCAATATTTGTTTGATATTCCTATAAATAGTTTTGGAAATTCAAGCTCTTATTCAGCAATTAACGAAGGTATGTCGTATATTTTTTCAGACGAGGATAGTCTTATAAACAATGGTACTGGAAGAAATATTGGAATTGAATTTACACTCGAAAGATTCTTTAATAAAGGTTTTTATTATTTATTTACAACTTCGTTATTCGATTCGAATTATAAAGGAAGCGACCAAATTCAAAGAAATACTGCCTTTAACGGACAATATGTATTCAATGTTTTGGGAGGCAAAGAATTTATACTTAGCAATCGGTCTAAACTACTTTTCGATATTAAATTTTCAACTTCTGGCGGTAAACGTTATACGCCTATTGATTATGAAGCATCTAAATCTAAGGGAGTAGCAGTGCGTATAGATAATCAGGCATACACAAAACAATTTAAGAACTATTACCGAACCGATATAAAAATAACCTATCGCTTTAATGGTTTGGGAAAAGCGCATGAGGTTTTTGTAAATATCGACAACGTATTCAACAATAAAAATATTTTTGCTCAATCTTACGATTCAAAAAAAAATCAACTTGGTTATATATACCAATTAGGTATTTTCCCGACTTTTCAGTATAAAATATTTTTTTAAAAATTAGTGCGACTAAATGCATTTGGTAAATATTCTTTACTTTTTCTTTTACCTTTGATAATTTCAAAATAGCACTTTTAATCATAATCAACAAAATATTATGCTTTTTTGCGACAAACATCTTGAGAAAGAATTTTTGAATATTGAGAAAAAACTAAAATATATAGCTATTCCTATATTTTCAATAATTTCAGCACTATTTATTTCTCAATACCCAATCTTACTAAATAAGTTATTTTTCTATCACCTGGTCACTTCTTTTGTTGGTATTTTTTTGTTGTGGTTCGGTATACGATTCATAATATATTTTTTTAGAAAATATTTTCCAAAAATCCAGAGTTTTATCAGAATAAGCCTTCAAATTGCAATATCTACTTGCATTGCAGTTATTATTAATATATCTTTTATATACTTCAATCATAATTATGGCTATGAAAGTAAAGGTTTTTTGTGTGAACTCAATTCTTTCGATTTTAAAAATTTTATGATAGCTACCCTATTATTTACCATTTTGATAAATGCTATTTATGAGGGCTACTACATTTTCTTAAAACTTTCTCATACTGCACTCGAAACCGAACATTATAAGAAAGTTAGTATTGAAGCAAATTACCAAAACCTTAATAGCAAACTCAACCCTCATTTTCTTTTTAACTCTCTCAATACTTTGACGACCATAGTTGAGGAAAATGCACCTAAGGCTGTTTCATATATTCAGGAGCTTTCGTTAGTGTATAGGTATGTATTAAATAGTCAAAAAGATACGTGGATTGATCTGCCTTCAGAATTAAAATTCTCGAAATCTTATATTAATTTGCTAAAAATGAGATTTGAAGAAAATCTTATAGTTTATTTAGAAATTTGCGAGCATCATAGCACTTTTTTCATTTTACCCCTTACTATTCAGCTATTAATAGAGAATGCTGTAAAACACAATGAAATTTCGAACCAACATCCTCTTGAAGTGACAATATTTTGCACTAACGAATTGCTTGTGGTAATGAATATCAAGCAAAAGCGTAATATTATACCATCATCAACAAAAATTGGACTTCAGAATATTAAGGAGCGCTATCGTTTATTGGTAAATAAAGAAGTTCTTGTTATTGAAACCGAAACCGAATTTACTGTTAAAATACCTTTGGTAAAAGGAGTTAAAAATGAAAATACTTTTAATTGAAGATGAAACACCTGCACAACGACGCATAATTAAGCTTGTGCAGGAATGTGACTCGGCAGCCGAAATTGTTGGGGTTATTCAAAGTGTAAAAGAAGGTTTTGAATGGTTTTCTAAAAATAAGGCACCCGATCTAATCCTGTCAGACATCCAGCTAGCAGACGATTTAAGCTTTAAAATTTTTAGCGAATTGAAAATTAAAACACCTATAATTTTCACCACAGCTTATGATGAATACGCAATCAATGCCTTTAAATTTCATAGCATTGATTATTTACTAAAACCAATAAATTTTTCTGATTTACTGGCTAGCATCGAAAAATTTAAAACCATTCATCAGGAAAAACAACCCAACGATTTTGAAAAAATATTAAACTGTTTTCTAACTAAAGAGTACAGAAATCGTTTTCTAGTATATGTTGCTGATAGCTTAATTCCGTTAAATTGTAAAGATATTGCATATTTTTATTCTGAAGATGGTGCTACATTCATAGTTACCCATGCCGGAAAGCGCCATATTATCAATGATTCTCTCGATCAACTTGAAACCGAACTCGACCCAAAAGTTTTTTGCCGTGCCAATAGACAATTTTTTGTATCGGCACAATCGGTAGTAAAAATTCACAACTTTGGAAATCAGAAACTGAAACTCTTATTAAATCCTAGTATTGACAAGGATCTTATTATTAGTAAAATACGTGCCACTTCTTTTAAAAATTGGATGAACAAATAAAAATTTCATTATCATTTATCAATACAAAATCTTAATACAGTTTTTTCTTTTTTCTGATGCAGGCTTTCTTCCATCTCTAAGATAAATTTCTCGATGTGTTTTTGGATATTTCGGTGATGTTTTTTAACCTTTCGTATATTATTTTTATGTTCAGCAATATCTTCTATCATTCTAAAACTCGCAAGTTCATCTTCTTAACCCAATGTTGTTCGTTGTATTAATCTAGTAATGTTTCTTTTTTTTATTTTGTCAATCATTATTAAATGTCAATGACAACAAAATATAGTCAAACCTAATCCCAACCATAAAATTATAAAAAGGCTTGGCACATATATTTCCATTGTAGTCCGAGTTCTTGATTTCTCTAGTTTGAATTTTGCGAGTATTTTATTTTTTTCTTTTTTATCTAAAAATTGCCATTTTTTGAAATTTGTCAATAAATCCTTAATCTCTTCTCCCTTTTCAGCTCTTAAAAGTAGCATTTGAAAGTAAGAAACATCAAGTCCGCGTGCTTTGCCTATTTGAAACCAAAAATATAGAAGTACGCTACCAAGTATCAATAAAATTAGAAATACGAGCTTATTAGGTTGAGATTCTGCCGCAATTATTGAGGCAACTGAAAATATGATTGTTTCAGATGTCAAAAATAATCTTCTATATGATTGTAGTAAGCTTTCTTGAATCTGCCAATGATTTAAAATTTGTACTTTCATTTGTATGTCTGTTGGAAAAAGTAATTTATCGCTTAATCCAGTTTTCGATTTTTATTCCTTCGATTCTATTGAATTCGCCTACATTCTCGGTTACCATTATCAAATCATTCTCAATAGCAGTTGCACCTATCAATAAGTCAAAATCGCTTATAATGATACCTTTAGATGAAAGTCGAGCTTTTTCTTTTCCATATTTAAAAATCGCACTATATATAGGCAATACAGCAACCTGATCAATAAAATCCTTTATAATTTTGTGATTATTTTTTGAATTTTGACTCTTCTCTGCTCCAAAAACCAATTCTGCGAGTGTAATTTCAGAAATTGCACAATTATCAAATCCTACTTCATCAAATTTTTGCAGCAAATTAAAACGACCTCTAAAAAAATGTATGCAGATATTTGTATCAAGCAGATATTTCATTAGAATTCAGTAATATTTCGATTTTTAGTTCTTGAATCCTTAATCTCTTTAATTATTAAATCAGAATCTCTATCATCATTCCAAGATCCAAACAACGACTTTACATTTTTATTATTATTTGGCATATCAATAGATTCTGTAAGTTTAATAATCAATTTTTTCTTAGTGTTTGTATCTAAATTATAAAGAAATCCAAGAAAATTATCAATCGTCCTATTATTTAAAGCAATAGTATTCATAATTTAAAAATTTTATCAAAATTACATAATACCAAGCAGATTCGCAATTTTTATTTCAGCCTAACTAGCATAAATGCAAAATAATACACTTTTTATTGTTTATTTCAATTTAAATTTAAAACTATTTTATTTACTACTTTAAAAAAATCGGTCAACTACTTTAAACATTTTGACTAGATAATTTATAATATAAATCACTAATCTGTACTCAAAAACATAAAGCTCTGTAAATCTTATATTTACAGAGCCTAGTAAACTATTTTGTAGCCCCGCCGGGAATCGAACCCGAATTTAAAGTTTAGGAAACTTTCGTTCTATCCATTGAACTACAGAGCCAGAATAAATGACTAATTACTAATGACTAATTACTAATGAAAAAATAGATATTTTGTCTTTAGTCTTATTTCGGTGCAAATATAAAACATTGTTTTGTTTCCAATAAATATAATTGGTCGATCGTGGTAAATCATTTGATCAATCTAGTAAAAATCTAATTGATCAAAATATTTTTTCAAAAAAAAATAAAAAATTAAAAACCGGTACCAAGTATCAGGAAAAAAAATTAAATTTGTATGTATACTAAGTATTACTCAAAAAATTTACTTAAATGACTGATACATACGGAGAAATTATACAGGTTATCGGGCCTGTTATAGATGTTAGCTTTGCAGCAGGTGCTGAACTACCTCAAATTTATGATGCTTTAGAAATCGACCGTGGCGAAGGACCAAAATTGATTACAGAATGCCAGCAACACATTGGTGAAAATACTGTCCGTACTGTATCGATGGACTCGACCGATGGTTTGTCGCGCGGTATGAAAGTACGAGCAACCGGAGCATCGATTCTAATGCCTATTGGCGAGCAAATTCGTGGTCGACTACTCAATGTTACCGGCGAAGGTATCGATGGTATGAAACCTGTCGATAAAAAAGGTGGCTATCAGGTTCACAACAAACCACCAGCATACGAACAACTCAAAACAGAAACAGAAGTTCTTTTTACAGGTATAAAAGTTATTGACTTACTCGAACCATATCCAAAAGGTGGCAAAATTGGTCTCTTTGGTGGTGCTGGTGTAGGCAAGACTGTTGTAATTATGGAGCTTATCAACAATATTGCTAAACGTTACTCCGGTCTTTCGGTATTTGCCGGTGTTGGCGAACGTACACGCGAAGGAAACGACCTTTTGCGAGAAATGATCGAATCGAACGTTATACGTTATGGCGATGCTTTTAAACATAGTATGGAAGAAGGAGGTTGGGATTTATCAAAAATCGATTACAACGAATTGGTTAAATCGCAAGCAACTCTCGTATTTGGTCAAATGAACGAACCCCCCGGTGCTCGTGCAACTGTTGCTTTATCGGGATTAACCGTTGCCGAATCGTTTCGCGATGGTGATGCCGAATCGGGTGGACGCGATATTCTTTTCTTTGTCGATAATATATTTCGTTTTACTCAGGCAGGTTCCGAAGTATCGGCTCTGCTAGGTCGTATGCCTTCTGCTGTGGGTTATCAACCAACACTAGCAACCGAAATGGGTGTAATGCAAGAACGTATTACTTCTACCAAACGAGGTTCAATTACATCGGTACAGGCAATATATGTACCTGCCGACGACTTAACTGACCCTGCTCCCGCAACAACTTTCGCGCATTTAGATGCTACAACTGTTTTGGATCGTAAAATATCGGCATTAGGCATTTACCCTGCTGTATCGCCGCTCGAATCTACTTCTCGTATTCTTACTCCCGATGTGGTTGGTGCAGAGCATTACAATACTGCTCAACGCCTTAAAGAACTTTTGCAACGTTACAAAGAATTACAAGATATTATTGCCATTCTTGGTATGGACGAACTTTCGGAAGAAGACAAACAGGTTGTTCACCGTGCGCGCCGTGCTCAAAGATTCTTGTCTCAACCATTTTTCGTCGCCGAGCAATTTACAGGTCGTAAAGGCGTGTTGGTTTCGATCGAAGACACAATTAAAGGTTTCAACATGATTATGAATGGAGATGTCGACAAATACCCCGAAGCAGCTTTTAATCTTCAGGGAACTATTGAAGATGCCATTCAAACTGGCGAAAAAATGCTTGCAGAATCAAGATAATTTGTAAAAATAATTATAGATGTTTTTAGAAATAATATGCCCCGAAAAAAAGCTTTACGCTGGTGAAGTAAAATTACTACACCTGCCTGGATCACAAGGAGAATTTGAAGTAATGGACAAACATGCTCCTCTTCTCTCTACACTCCGACAAGGAAAACTGTGGATAAAGCCTCTACAAGGCGACAAAACAAGTTTCGATATTAAAGGTGGTGTTATTGAAGTACTTCACAACAAAGTAATTGTACTGGCTGAAGTATAAAAACAATGTCTTTTATTATAATAAAAAAGCCCGCTATTGATTTTAATAGTGGGCTTTTCTGTATTTTTGCATTCTTCGATTTTTCTAAAAAATACTTTTGTGTCATTAAAATATTGATCTTATTATTGAGCAAATACTAATTAACACTTTACTTTATACTAATGAAAAACTTATTATTATTTTGTAGTTTGATAATGCTGAATATGAATATTTTTTCTCAAAAAACGATTACATTTCCATCTAAAGACGGTTTGCCCATAACAGCCGACTGGTACGAAGGTAAACAAGACGATACTTTTATTCTACTTTTTCACCAAGCAACTTATAGCCGAGGCGAATATAGAGAAACAGCTCCAAAGTTTGTTAAATTGGGCTTCAATTGCTTGGCTATCGACCTTCGTTCGGGTGGAGAATGCAATTTTGTTAAAAACGAAACTTATTATATAGCTCTCGAAAAGAGATTGAGTACTTTGTATTTAAATTCAGTGCAAGACATTCAGGCATCCATAGATTTTGCGTATCAATTGTCGCGAAAACGTGTTATTGTTTTTGGAAGTTCGTATTCAGCTTCTCTTTGTTTGATGGAAGCTGTTAAAAATGTTAAAGTTAAGGCTGTTGTAGCATTTAGTCCAGGCGAATACTTTGGCGAAGACGGTATTGTGAGAGACGAACTGCTTGGTCTCAATATTCCAACTTTTGTGGCAACCTCGCAAGGCGAATTTCCTTATATGAAAGCTCTTTTAAGCAAAACTTTTTTGAACCAGATTACTCAATTTAAACCAGCTAAAGACAAAGGTGTACATGGCTCTAGAGCTCTTTGGGAAAATAACTCTAGTAATGAGGAATACTGGCTGTCATTGATGCTATTTTTGAGCAAACATCGATAATTCTTAGTTTTAATATTGTACAATTAATCAATTTGCTTTGAAAAAAATAATTTATTTCTCTATTGGACTTGTAGGTATTGCTTTTTTATATGGATCGTGTGCTCGTCAAGGGGTAATTACTGGCGGCGAAAAAGATATTACTCCTCCAGTTTTAACTAAAGCAAATCCGGCAAACTATTCGATAAATTTCGATAAGAAGAAATTTGAACTTGGTTTCAACGAATATATCAATGGTAGTGCAATAGCTTCAAAATTATTCATTTCACCTCCTTTCAAAAAAAAACCGCGTGTATTGGTTAAAGCAAGTTCTTTTGTAGTATCATTTTCCGATTCTTTGAAAGAAAATACAACTTATACTTTCAATTTTGGAAATACAATTTGTGATTTAAATGAGAATAATCCTCTACGCAATTTTGAATATGTATTTTCAACTGGTAGTTATTTAGATTCATTGGGTATAAAAGGTCAAATATATGATGCTTTTACATTAGAGCCCGAAAATGAAGGATACTATGCTGCTTTGTACTCAAACCTCAACGATTCTGCTCCTTACAAACAAATACCCGATTACATTTCTTCAATTTCCAGGTATGGAATTTATACAATAAATAATGTTAAACCGGGTATTTATAGGCTCTATGCTTTGAAAGATGCTAACAATAATTTGAAATTCGACCCAAAATCCGATAAAATTGCTTTTGCAGATACGCTCATACACCTCGACCCCTCAAAATTTATTTACAAAGATACTGCAGCAATTAAAAAAACAGATACGCTGGAAAAAATCAAAACAATTCCAATTAATCCAAAGGTCAAATCAACTATTAAAAATCGTAAAAACAATGAACATGATTTATCCAAAAAACTTGCCAACGACACTTTGCTAATAGATTCTATTATGAATTTAGGTTCTATTTACGCTCTTTATGCCGATATGTATCTTTTTAAAGAAAATGAAAAAACTATGCGTTTAAAGGATTTTGGAAGAAGAAACCGTCGATCTTTATCTTTTAAACATAGCAACCCTATCGACACAAATATTTTTTCAATTAATCCCATTTATTATCAAAATAATCAAAATTGGTATTTGCCCGAATTCTTTTCGAAATCCGATAGTATTATTTACTGGATTACAGATACTACTTTGATAATGTCTGACACATTGCGATTAAAAGTAAAATATCCTTTTACAAACAAAAATAATATTGATACAATCAGAACCGATACACTTATGCTTCGTTTTCAGCATATTGAAAATAAAAAAGCTAAAGTGATTAAAGAAAAAATGTCAATTACAAGCAATATCAATGGAACTCTCGACTTGGACAACAATGTAAAGTTTACTATACAATATCCTGTAAATTATATAGATACTTCGAAAATAGTGTTGAGTATAAAAAAAGATTCTGTTTATTTGCCCGAAAAATTTGTTTTGAAGATCGATACAAATGCCAAAAGATCTTGGATAATTGATTTTAAAAAGAACGAAAATAAAGACTATAAACTTCTAATTCCTCAAGGTGCAGCTCAATGTATATATGGTTTGGAGCACGATACGCTTTCTGTCTATTTTAAAACTCAATCTCTCAATTATTATGCATCAATAATTGTAAACCTTACTAATGTAAAATGCCCGTTAATTCTGCAATTACTTAAAGGCGATGTTGTTTATAAACAGCTATTTACCTCTAATGATTCAAAATTAGTTTTTAAATATCTCAACCCCGAAGAATACTCTTTAAAATTAATCTACGATACAAACGCCAATGGAATATGGGATACTGGCGATTTTTTAAGGAAAATTCAAGCAGAAAAGGTCGACTTTTATAGATATAAGAAAAGTCTACGTTCCAATAGCGAATATGAAATTGATTGGGAAGTTAAATAATATTGAAAATATAAACTAAAAAAGCCCTAAATCCTAAACTATAAGTTTAGAGACTTAGGGCTTTTGATCTTTATTTGATTGTTAGAACGACAAACCAGGACTTTCGATAATGGGTTCTATCTTTTCTTCTGCTTTTTCAACTTTAGACTCCTTTTCAACTTTTTCTTCTGCTTTCTTTGGAGTAGCTGGTGCTGGCGACGATTTCTTGTATCGTTGAGGATCGATACCTTCCATTTCTATTTTGTTTTCGCGCAAATACATACCAAGCAAAACTGCTATTTTCATTTCTTTGATTTTCATCTCAATTTCATAGTCAGTTCCAGGAAATGCTTGTTGCTTAACGCCTATTTCGATCGATTCGTCCAAACAAAAGTCTATTATTGTTTGTACTTGTTTCTTTTTTACTACAACCTTAGGGAATGTTACATTTTCAGCCATTTGATCATTTTTTATGTTTGTAGACAAAAGTAATATTTTTTCAATTTGCGTCAAAGACTAAAAAAATGAATTCTTATTTATTTTTTATTTCATTTATAATCTAATATTTATGAGAGAGCTTGTTCCAAGTCGCTAAAAATATCATGTAAATCTTCTATACCTACCGAAAAGCGAATTTGACGGTCATTTACACTACAACGAGTCTTTTCATCTTCGGTAAACTCGCCAAAAATGGTCGAATGTGGATGAATAATGAGCGATTTATTGTCGCACATATTTGTAGCACGTTTTATCATTTGCAACTTATTCAAGAATGTAAAACAATCTTGACGACTTCCCAACTCAAAATTTATAATACAGCCTCCTTTGCCTCCAAAATATTTTTGAACATTAGCATAGTTTTGATCTGTTTCAAGACCCGGATATATTACCTTGATAACAGCAGTGTGCTTGGTTAAAAATTCAGCCGTTTTTAGAGCGTTATCGATGGTTTTGTCGATTCGAAGCGTCATGGTTTCTAAACCAAGTATTTGCAACCAAGCAGACTCTGAACTCAGACAAGCTCCCATATTACGGTAAACATCGCGTCGAAGCTTTGCAAAAAGTGCATCTTGACCAAATTTTTGATAAAAATCACTCAGTTTTTCTACGTTTTTATATTTTTCAGTTTCATAAAATAAAGTTACGCCTCCTATTGAAGTCGCTCCTCCCGAAACATATTTGGTTGTAGACATGATCTCAATATCAAATCCATATTTCTTTGAATCGAAAACATATGACGTAAGCAGAGTATTGTCAATTACAGTCAAAATACCATTCCTGTAAGCAATTGTAGTTACTTTCTCGAAATCGGCTACCTGCAATTGCGGATTGGTAATACTTTCCATAAATATCATGCGTGTATTACTGTCTATTTGCGATGCAATGGTTACTGGTTTATCAAAATCGACAAATTTTATATCGATTCCAAATGGTTGTATCGTTTTTACAAAGAATGCTAAGCTATTGCCAAATAGAAAACGAGATGTAATAATGTTGTCGCCTGTTTTGCACAAAGCAAAAACCAAATTGCTTATGGCTGCCATACCCGAACTTACACATATTGCATTTCGGGCACCCGATAATATCTTGAGCCTACTCTCGAGCTCCAACACAGTTGGATTGGCACTTCTCGAATAGGCAGGTAGCTTATTGAGTCCTGCAAACGATTGTTCGATAGCCTCGGCACTTTCAAATTCGAATGCTGCCGATTGGTAAATAGAAGGTTTCAGAGTTCCAAAAGGCGCTATGCCGCTCTCGCCATGTATAAGCCGTGAATTGAGTCCTTTCATTACATATATTTTATAAACCTCAAAATTAACATAAAGTTTTGCAAATTGTTCCCTTTGTTTTTAGTGATTGAAAAATATTGTACTTTTGGTTCATTACTTACTTACTTTGAATCTCATTTTATTTCTATTAGTAATTTGTCATTAGTAATTAGTAATTAATTATTTGCCATTAGTAATTATATTTTGGATTTCAACGTACACGATACAAAAAATTTTAAAGATGCCGATTATGAGAAAAAGCTCAGACCGATAGAGTTTGGCGATTTCCGTGGTCAAGACAAAACAGTCGAAAATCTGCGCATCTTTGTTCAAGCAGCTCGCCAACGCGGTGAAGCGCTTGACCATGTTCTTTTACATGGTCCTCCGGGACTAGGCAAAACTACTCTTGCCAATATTATTGCTTCGGAGCTTGGTGTTACTCTTAAACTAACGTCTGGTCCGGTGTTGGACAAACCCGGCGACTTGGCTGGAATTCTTACCAATCTCGAAAAAGGCGATGTGCTGTTTATCGACGAAATTCATCGTTTATCGCCCGTTGTAGAAGAATACCTCTATTCAGCAATGGAAGACTACTCTATCGATATTATGATCGACAAGGGAGCTAGTGCACGTTCCATACAAATTACTCTCAACCCTTTCACTTTAATTGGAGCTACTACTCGTTCGGGGCTACTTACAAGTCCTCTTAGAGCTAGGTTTGGCATTACAGCTCATTTAGAATATTACGATATTAAGGTATTGCAGGGTATTATTGTTCGTTCAGCTCAGATTTTAAAGGTGAGTATCGATACCTCTGCTGCTGTCGAAATAGCATCGCGTAGTCGAGGAACGCCGCGTATTGCAAATGCGCTACTCCGTCGTGTTCGTGATTTTGCTCAAGTAAAAGGCAATGGCAGTATCGACATCGAGATTACCCGATATGCTCTCAATGCTTTGAATATCGATAAGTACGGATTGGACGAAATGGATCACAAAATTTTGAACACGCTTATCGACAAGTTTAATGGTGGTCCAGTAGGTCTCAATACCATTGCGACTGCTGTGGGCGACGATGCAGGAACAATAGAAGAAGTATATGAACCTTATCTAATTATGCAAGGCTTTATCAATCGTACTCCTCGAGGTCGCGAAGCAACCGAGCAAGCTTATCGCCATTTAGGAAAAATTAAAGATTTTAACTCGCAAACAAAGCTTTTTGATTAGTTTTTAGGACAAGTTACGTGTCGAATCGCTATCCAAATGGGAAAATTTAAATCATGAACATACCCCAATACGAAAATCTTGAAAAGCTAAAAGAGCAATTTAAAAAAAATGAACTTAGTATCAATTCTTTTATACAAAAGCTCAAAAAGAAAAAACCTAAAAAGCTCGACGATGTTGTGCATGAATTGCATATCGAAGCTTTTAGCAAATTCGACTGTCTTACCTGTGCTAACTGTTGTAAAACTATTAGTCCAATAATTACAGATAAAGATATTGAGCGAATTTCGCACTCAATGAAAATTAAAGCTGTTGATTTTATTGCTAAATATCTTAAAATTGACGAAGATCAGGATTATGTTTTCAAATCGTCGCCGTGCCCATTTTTGATGCACGACAATTACTGTATCATCTATGAAAATAGACCAAAAGCATGTCGCGAATATCCGCATACCGATAGAGCTCGTTTTTACCAAATACTCGATCTTACATTTAAAAACTGCGAAGTATGTCCAGTTGTATACAACATTGTCAATACTCTGAAAACTAATGAGTGGTAAAAAATATTTTGAAATTTTGTTATTAACAATATTGTTAGAAGACCGAAGTCGGAAGTGTAGTTACTTCCGACTTCGGTCTTCCGTCTTCAAGCAATTAAATTAACAAAGCAAAAATCTTTCCAAAAAAATAGTAATAAAACCTTTGTATTTTGCATTATAACACTTTGTGTCTCTGAGTTCTATGTAGTTACCGAAATTTCTACAAAATCAACATTGCATCGCCATAAGTGCCAAAATTGTACTTGTGCTTAACAGCTTCTTTGTATGCTTTGAAAAGAAGATCGTATCCGGCAAATGCCGATACTGTCATAAGTAATGTAGAAAGTGGCAAATGAAAATTCGAAATTAAGCTTGTAGGTGCATTGAAATCGTATGGAGGAAAAATAAATTTATTGGTCCACCCATCGTATGGTGTGAGATTGCCAGTTGTTGTAACTGAACTTTCGAGCGTACGCAGTACAGAGGTTCCAACTGCACAAATTTTCTGTTTATTGTCTCTTGCGTTATTGACTATACGCACGGCTTCTTCTGTAATAATCATGCGTTCCGAATCCATTTTGTGCTTTGTAAGATCTTCAACATCTACCGTACGAAAATTGCCCAAACCTACGTGCATGGTAATAAATGCAAACTCAAGACCTTTAATTTCCAAACGTTTGAGCAATTCGCGACTAAAGTGCATACCAGCAGTTGGAGCAGCCACAGCACCTTCGTACTGAGCAAATACCGTTTGATATCGATCGCGGTCTTCGGGCTCAACCGGTCGTTTAATAAACTTTGGAAGTGGTGTTTCGCCTAAGCTATACAATGTATCCTTAAACGAATCGTAATCTCCATCAAACAAAAAGCGAAGGGTACGTCCTCGAGAGGTTGTATTGTCGATTACTTCGGCAACCAATATATCGTCGTCGCCAAAATATAATTTATTGCCTATACGAATTTTTCGAGCAGGGTCAACCAATACGTCCCACAAACGTTGTTCGCGGTTTAACTCACGCAACAAAAACACTTCTATCTCGGCTCCGGTTTTTTCTTTATTGCCATAAAGACGTGCTGGGAAAACCTTGGTATTGTTAAATACCATAACGTCGTTTTCGCCAAAATAATTCAAAACTTCTTTAAAAACTTTATGTTCAATCTCACCTGTTGCACGATCGACTACCATAAGTCTCGATTCGTCTCTATTTTGAGAAGGATATTTTGCAATAAGTTCGGGCGGAAGAGCGTATTTAAACTGTGAAAGTTTCATGTCTGTTATATGTTTTTGTAAAAAGTTTCTTTTCTTCTAAATTATTATTTATATCGTCGTTGAGCCTAAGTTGATTTTCGAAAGCTTCTATTGAAAGCGCATTTTCAACTTTGTATTCTCCACTTTTGGTTCTTCGCAGTGCGGTAAGATATGCACCACTACCAAGTTCAAAACCAATATCGCGAGCCAATGAACGTATGTATGTTCCTCTGCTGCAAACAATTTTAAGTTCCAAAAATGGCATTTCAAATTTCAAAAATTCCATTTTTTTAATTTCAATAGTCGATGCTTTCATTTCAACTTCTTTTCCGTTACGTGCACTTTCATAGGCACGCTTACCGTCTATCATTTTTGCCGAAAAAACAGGAGGTATCTGTTGAATAGTGCCAATAAATTTGCTAAGAACGTCGTTTATGAGACTTTGTGTAATGTGCTCGAAAGGATAAGTCCCATCTATTTGCGTTTCTTTGTCGAACGAAGGAGTGGTTTTGCCAAGCTCTATTGTTGCAACATATTCTTTTTCACCTTGTTGGATCAAATCAATCTGTTTGGTGCATTTACCTGTACACACAATCATCAAACCTGTTGCCAAGGGATCGAGTGTGCCTGCATGACCCACTTTTAGCTTTTTTAATCCGTAGGCCTTACGAATCATTGATCTTACTCGACCAACAACATCGAACGATGTCCATTCATAAGGTTTGTCGAATAGCAATACTTTACCTTCGACCAATTGCTTATCCATTTATTTTATACAGTTAAATGAAAGCCTTTATATATCATTACTAAAATAACGATACCTACAACTATTCGGTAATAGCCAAACACTTTAAACCCATGCTTTGTTAAAAAGCCAATAAAGGTTTTGATGGCTATCATGGCAACAATAAAAGCAACAATGTTGCCTACTGCCAATAATTTTATCTGTGTAGCATCTAAACTAACACCTTCTTGATAAAAATCTAGCATTTTTTTGGCGGTAGCAGCAAACATGGTAGGTACTGCCAAAAAAAACGAAAATTCAGCAGCTGCTTTTCGAGTAAGCTTTTGCGACAATCCTCCAATAATGGTTGCAGCCGAACGCGATACTCCTGGAATCATTGCAATACATTGAAAACAACCAATAATAAACGATTTTTTAAAACTTGGAGTTTCGCTTACGCTAGCATCTTTGTCTTGAAACAATTTGTCGACAAACAGAAAGAATACTCCGCCCACCAAAAGCATAATGCCAACAACCAATGCACTTTCGAGCATAGCATCAATTTGTTTGCTAAACAATAAGCCTATTATTGCCGAAGGAATAAACGCAAAACCCAATTTATAATAAAAATTCAACGATTGCAAAAATCTGTTCCAGTAAAGTACAAGTACCGAAAGTATCGACCCCAGTTGAATAGCAACAATAAATAGTTTTGTAAAACTATCGTGCTGTATACCCATTAGACTTGAAGTCACAACCATATGACCTGTCGACGAAATTGGAAGAAACTCACTTATGCCTTGAACAATACCAAGGATAATCGCTTCAATATAACTCATTTTTTAAATTTTTGGGGTTGCAAAATTACGGTTTTTTTCATTACTATTTCCATTTATTTTGCTTCTTCTGTACCTTTGGGATTACGCATGATTGCATAACCGGCAAAAGCAAAACCCAATAAAACAACTATTGGAGCTAGTGTAATACGTCTGAAACTAAACATTTCGTAGTTAAACACATCGGGATTTTCGCTTTTTCCACCAATCATCAATAAAAAGCCTATCACTACAACAACAAAAGCAATTGCCAGTAAGTAATAATTCATTTTTGGCATTGGAAAACCCCCGCTGGAGTTTTCATCTTTCTTAATTAAATTTTTTTCGTTTTTCATAATATGAATTTAATATAAATCGTCAACTTTAATACTTAAATACTTATTTACAGCAAAATAGGTACTAACAAGATTAATAAATATGCCAACCAAGGCAATAAGTCCAAACAGCATACCAATCATTTTCAAATCGACTATAAACACAACTTCATGCATTTGTTTTTGAGCCAAATACAATAAACCAGCAAACATAATAAATGCCAAGGTCGACGAAATTATGCCTTGCCATATACTTCTCAACAAAAATGGTTTACGAATAAAAAAACGTGTGGCACCGACCAATTGCATGGTTCGAATAAGAAATCGCTTCGAAAAAATTACTAGCCTTATAGTATTGTTCATCAGAGCAACTGCTATTAATAACAATAAACCACAAAACGCAAGAATTATTATACTAATTCGTTTAATATTGTCGTTGAGTAAATTGATGAGGTTTTTTTCAAATACAAATTCCTTAATGAAAAGCCTGTTTTTATATTTTTTCTCAAACATTTCGATAGTGGCATCGTTGGCATATTGGGCATTGAGCTTCACTTCTATGGTCGGAAGCAATGGATTGAACCCCAAAAAGTCGATAAAATCTTCGCCGAGCGATTTTTTAAATTCGGCAGCTGCTTTCTCGGCTGTAATGTATTCGGTCGATTTTATAAACTCATTGGCATCGAGCTCTTTTTGAAAACGCAGTATTTCGAGCTCATCGGTATTGGGCTTTATGATTACCGAAAAATTGATACTTTCTTTAACAAAATCTGACAACATACGCGCATTGATAACCAAAAAACCCAATAGACTAAGCATAAGCAATACCAAAGAAATACTAATGGTAGAGGTTATATATGAGCTTTGTATACGTCGCTGATTTACAGGGCTATCTTTGATTGGCATGTAATGTTCACAAAATTAATGTACAATATTAATTCAAAATGATGCTGAAACCACTATGTATTAACTTTTTTTTTGAAAAAAATATTACTTTGGATACCTATATTCAAAAGTAGAAAATGAAGAGAATACATGAGATTCGAAATAGAAAGTTAAACATAATTGAGCAATTAATTATATTGAATGACGATGCAGTTTTTCAGCAAGTTGAAGATATTATTAATAATTCTCTTAATAGACCAACTATTTCTATGTTATCAATGACGGAATTGAAAAACAGAGCTAAAAAATCAAATATGGATATTAAAAATGGCAATTTAATATCTCAAGATGACGTTGAAAAACAATCTCAATCATGGTAAAATAAAAGTTCAATGGACAAAATTTTCATTGGATTCACTTTATGAGATATTTAAATTTTACAAAACAAATGTTAGTGTTAAAATTGCTGTTAATATTAAAAATAGTATTTTAATTCTACTTTGACAGAATAAACAAACTGAATACTATATACATAGCATCGAATAAGACGAAAACATAGTTTTATAAAAGCAACATAGTTGCGACATCTTTGTAGAAAGACAATATTCCAAAACAATAAGGTGCGTAGCACCGAAATAATATTTCGCCACTATGTGGCTTAATAATTTTGAATAACATTTTTCTACAAATATTTCGCCGCTCTACGGCTATTAGAACGACATTGCAAATTTGTCAAAGTTGAATTAAATAGTACCCAACTATTAGAAACACAACCTTTTTCTGGGGCAAAAGAAATATTTCTTGAAGAATTAAGTGAAGGACATAGAAACCTATTACGCGGAAACTATAAAATAATCTACAAGATACATGATGAGAAAGTGATAATAACCGACGTTTTTGATAATAGACAAAATCCTGATAAAATAAAAAGAAAAGAAAAAGCCGCTTAATTTTTTCGAGCGGCTTTTTTATGATTTTACAACACCGTTACCCATCCATGTGTATCGGGCTCGTCGCCATACTGTATGGCTAGCAACTTGTTATATAATTTTTCGCATACAGGACCAGGTTTTCCATCTTTACAATATTCGTAAATACGGTTGTTGTCCGGATCAACGATCTTCTTAATAGGGCTTATAACAGCAGCCGTACCGCACGAACCTACTTCCTCAAAAGTTTCGAGCTCTTCGAATGGTACACGACGCTTTTCAACTTTCATTCCCATACCCTCGGCAAGTGCCATGATACTTTTGTTGGTAATTGAAGGCAATATCGAGCGCGATTCGGGTGTTACGTATGTATTGTTTTTGATACCAAAAAAATTGGTTTGTCCACTTTCGTCAATATATTTTTTTTCGCGTGCATCGAGATACAGTACTGAAGCATAACCCAGTTCTGTGCCTTTCTTGAGCGATAAAAGACTGGCTGCATAATTGCCACCAACTTTTATATGACCTGTACCCAGTGGGGCTGCACGATCGTAGTCGCGACAAATCATAACATTGGCAGGGTTAAAACCTTCTTTGAAATATGGACCTACGGGTGTAACAAAAACCATAAATAAGTATTCTTTCGATGGTTTTACGCCAACTTCTGGACCAACACCAATCAATAAAGGACGTACATATAACGATGCTCCTGAACCATATGGAGGTATAAATCTTTCGTTGCGTTTAACAACTTCTATTACCGAATTGATAAAGATTTCTTTTGGAACAGGTTGCATCATAATATATTGGGCAGTTTCCCACATACGTTGTGCATTGTCGGCAATGCGAAACATACGAATTTTACCATCTTTGCAACGATATGCTTTTAAACCTTCAAATGCTTCTTGCCCATAATGTAAGCAAGTAGCTGCCATGTGCATGTTTACATATTCGGAATCGGAAATTTCAATTTCGCCCCATTTACCTTCTTTATAATAACAACGCGAATTAAAATCGGTCTTCATGTAACCAAACCCCAAATTCTTCCAATCAATTGTTTCCATCTATGTAATCTTCAATTTGTAATCAGCCTACTTTTTCAAAATTGTTCCTAAAAAAGCATTTTTCAAAAATAATTGATTTATTATATACTTATATGGCTTTTTAAAAAGATTTTTTATCAAATGTGCTCAAAAGTAATTCTATTTGTCGATCGGCTGGTACTTCGCGCAGTTTATTGGCTGCTTCTGTATTAAATTTATGATTAGACAATAATGTAATTTGCATTTTTACCCATTCATCTTTCGAATGGACTAGGCCAAAATCGTATAATTCGTTATATAAATTTTCTGAAAGTATTACAAAATCGGGGCGACCGATATAGCCCATTATTGAATCCAACAAGGTTTCTTCCAATATATTTTGAGCTTTTTGTCCCCGGCGTGTAACATTTATCAATTCACAAATTTGATCTATCTGTTCGGGTGTGTATCTAAATTGTGGCAAAATTTCTCGAACAAAATTTACACTAAAATCTTCGTGATTTTCGTACGACCATATATAACCAATATCGTGAAGCAGTGCAGATGTTATTAAAATGAGGTTTTCTTCTACTGTCAAATCGTTGGCTTTTGCTAGTAATTCAGAATAATTAACTGTTTCTTTTACATGATTTATATTATGAAAATGAAGGTTTTCGGGCAATTCTCGTTCGTACTTTTCATACATAAATTCCTCGAGATCGAACAATCGCAATAATTGTAGTTTAATTTGGAATTTTTTATTCGGAATATTTTTCATGTTTTGCGAAAGCTCAGGTCTTACGCATTTAACAAAATACATATCGATTTCTCCTTTGTATTTTACAGGCATTTTGCCACGGTATTCGCACACAAAAAACTCTTTTATATGTTCGTATGTTTGTCCCGAAACATTAACTTTCCCGGGCTCGCCCGACGATTCCATACGGCTGGCAACATTTACGGTATCGCCCCAAATATCGTACGATAGTTTCTTTTGACCCACTACTCCGGCAATAACTGACCCAGTGTGAATTCCAATACGAAGATCCCAAATATCGGTGTTTTTTGCTTTCAGATCGTGCATATAGTCTTGCATTTCTAATGCTGCAAGTACAACTTCAACCGGATTTGTTATATTTTTTTTGGGAATCCCTCCCGCACACATGTATGCATCGCCTATTGTCTTTATTTTCTCTATATTATAGCGTTCTACCACACTGTCAAACTGAAAGAAAAACGAATCGAGCTGATCGATAAGTGTATCGGGATTTAGGTGTTCTGCTATTTTGGTAAACCCTTGAATATCTGAAAATAACACTGTTGCCATCGTGTATTTTTGAGATGTTGCCTTTCCGGTCAATTTCAGTTCATCGGCTGTGCCTTTGGGTAACATATTGGCCAAAAGATGTTCGCTCTTTTCTTTTTCCCGTATTAATTCTTCGGTTCTTTCATGTATAATGTTTTCGAGTTTTTCGTTTTCTTTTAAATAAACCCAAGTGCGCCATCTAAAAAACAAAAACAACATAATTAGTCCTATCAATATATACAAAATATAGAATGGTATACTCAAATAAAAGGGTCGTTTTATTTGAAACTGATACTCAACAATCGACGATATATTTCCATTGAGATTGCGACTTCGTAACTGAAAAGTATAATACCCGGGACTTAAATTCGTATAGTCTTTTATGGTTTGATTCGACCAGTCTGACCATTGTTTATTCGCATTTATCAATCGATATTGATATTGTATTAAATCATTTTCAATTTGACTTGTTGAGTATGAAAAGTGTATGTTATTTAACGAAAAATCTATCTCTGCAGATCCATTGAGCGAAATCGACGAATCGTTCCCTATTTTAATTTCTTTTATACGGGTGTTTAAGTTGCTATACGATATAATATCTTCGTTTATGCTATAATGCAGCAATCCATTATAACTTCCGACCCATACATTGTTCTTTTCGACAAATACTATTCCCGATAGTTTATGAGGAATATTGATAAATTGTATTCTATTGTCGCCCTTTTTGTTATTCAAAAGTAGTAAACCATAATTATTGTTCGATATATCGGAATAGGTAAACCACTGCCGATCGGTATCGTTAGTCGAAATTGGAAATAATCTCAATGTTTTGCCTTGTTCCAAATTCGATATGATATTGTCTTTTACAAAAAGATTGTTGTTATAATCAAAAATATAAATATCTTGCTTCGAAATAAAATATAAAAGATTATTATTTACGACAATACTATTTATTGCAGCTTTTAATATCGAAATATTTTTTAATTTACCTCCATGGTATACCATGTCTTCGCGCAGAATGCTTATTTTATTGAGTCCTGTTAAGAACCAAATGTATCCTTTATTATCGGGTATTATTTTAGTAATGGGTTCGTCGATGTTAAATTCTCTTATTTTCTGTAGTTTTCTTTTATTTACCTTAAAAACCTTAATCTTTTTATCGGTTCCCGACAATATAAGTTTATTGCTGTCCGACACCAAAAAAGCTTCAGAAATAATTGGATCATTTACTAATTGATCTGCCTTTTCGTTTTCGATACAGTAAATACCTTTTGAAGAAATATAATAAATGATACTGTCTATAGCTCTAATTTTCAAACCTATTCCATGTACATTTTTAATTTGTTCAAAATGTATTGACTTGGTTTTCTTATCTTCAACCAATTTGTGTAAACCATTTGTAGAAGCTACAAAATGTGAACCGTTAAAAACCAAAATGTCATTTATTTTACCACTCAGACCTTTTGCGCGACCAAAAAACGACATGGGAAACCCGGTTCTAATAATAGAAATATAATTGTCGAAAACGGCAATCGTGTTTTTAAAAATATCAATATAAACATATTTTACTTTGCTATCGGGCAATCCTTTTTCCGAATCTATAGTATTAATAAGTCTTCCAGATTTTAAATAGTATTGAATCCCTTTTTGAGGGCTTACAACTATATAAACCGAATCGTTAAAAATCGACACCGAACTGATATTTATATTCCGATCGATATTTAAAAAATTGTTATTAAGTTTTATTTGTTTTAAAGTATCTATATTATATATAATGCCATTTTCAAGCTTCATTGTAATACCATCTTTTTCTGAAAAAAGCCATTCAATAGATTTTGCACCAAGAATTGCAGCCTTATAATAAGGCTCTAAACCTTTGTTGCTTGCAATTAATAGTTCCTTGCCATGTGGATGAATCAATAATTTGTTGTTCGAAGTAAAAAAAGAATATGCACCTTTGCTTGAGTCGATTACTTCAGGAACATTACTTTTCAAACGATACAAAATATTTTTACTGGTAAAATAAAGTGATTGATTACAATATGCAAAATTGTCGATAGTTGATATATTAAACGATTCGGCTAAAGAATCGTTAACTATAGCCGATAAAATTGGATTTCCCAAAGAGTTTATTTGAATAAAACCAATAAACTGATCGGCCGAAACAAATATTTTTGAAGATGATGCTGTAAGCAATACTTTACCAGGAAGAGATATAATATCGTAATCGTTATTATAAATACAAAGAATATTATCATTTACTGCCATAAAAACGGTTCCATTACTATCTTTCTCCAAAGAGTTTACATTGTAATAACCAAATGGCTCGGGTAAAGAATAATTATTTATAAATGGCATCCCATCTAGGTCAATATGATTCTTTGAAGCATATTGATTATCTATATTGAGGCAAGTCAATAAAAAAAATAAACCAAGTTTTATATATTTGTTAATAAAATTCATACATTTAGGGCAAGATTTTAAAAAGCAATTTTGAGCATCTTCTCAAAATTAGCACTTTTTTTAATGATTTACCGAATTTATTAAAAAACTTTAAATATGGAAAGTCAACAACGTACTATTTTGGTTCCTTGGGATTTCACCATTGTTGCTGAATATGCCTTCGCGTATGCTGTTAAATTGTCAAAAATAATTGGAACATCTATTACAATTATTCACATTGTAAGCAACGAAAAACAAATTGAAGCAGCCACTCAAAAACTCGAAAACGATAAAACCAATTTAAAAGGAAAATACCGTGTAGAACCTTTAGTATTGGTTATTAAAGGCAATATTTTTAAAGACATCAGTAAGTTTGCATCTGAATCGAACAATGTAGAACTTGTATTGATGGGCACGCATGGCATTAAAGGTATGCAAAAACTCACAGGTAGCCGGGCTCTCAAGGTTATTTTGGGCTCAAAAGTTCCTTTTTTCGTTGTTCAGGATTTCCCTACCGAACAAAAATTCGATAGCATAATTTTTCCGGTTGACTTTAAAAAAGAAAACAAAGAGAAAATAAAATGGGCATATTACTTATGTAGTTTATACCATTCGAAAATATATTTGGTACATGCTCCTGTAACCGATAAGCTTTTTAGAGGACGTATTTTCTCCAATATAGATTTTGCCCGTAAACACTTCCGTAATACAAGTTTTACCTATGAAATCGTTACCTTAGAAAAGAAGGTTAATTTCGCTCACGATGTTGTTGCGTTTGCTCAGGAAAAAAATGCCGGAGCCATACTCATTATGACTAGCAAAAGCATCACTTTTATCGATTATGTAATTGGACCTAATGAACAGGCTATTATTGCCAATTCGGCCAAAATACCAGTTATGGTTGTAAATCCTCGTAAGAAAAAAATTGATGGTGGGTTTAGTTCTACCGGTAGTTAATGCTTGTATGAAAACACTTGTATTTGCAACAAACAACAAACATAAGCTTGACGAAATAAGGCAGATTTTTGAAAACAAATATTTCATAAAAAGTCTTAAGGAAATTGATTGTTTCGACGATCTTCCCGAAGAAAAAGACACATTACAAGATAATGCCCTTCAAAAAGCACAGTACGTTTTCGACAAATTTCATTGCAATTGCTTTGCCGACGATACGGGGCTCGAGGTAGAAGCCTTAAATGGTCGCCCAGGTGTTTATTCGGCTCGATACAGTGGCGACGATAAAGCTATACCAAGCCAACTACGCTCTAAGCTCAATATGCAAAAGCTTCTCGATGAAATGCAGCATTTCGACAACCGAAAAGCACGCTTTAGAACAGTGATAGCCTTAATTCTTGACGGCAATCACTTCTTTTTTGAAGGTTTTGTTGATGGTAAAATAAAAACAAAAGAAGCCGGAAATGAGGGATTTGGTTACGATCCTATATTCGTTCCCGATGGCTTTAGTCAAACTTTTGCTGAAATGTCGAATATCGAAAAAAATATCATGAGCCACAGAGCAAGAGCTGTAAACAAACTACACGATTTTCTTTCAAATCGTTGCTAAACATTTTTTGTTTTAATAGTAACTCCTTATAATTTTTTATCTTTAGCCCTCGTTATTTATATAAAATAAACGATGGGAAAAAAGAAATTATTTCTGCTTATAATCACATTATTAATTTTTTTCAAAGTCAATTGTCAGGTTGCTCCTGGTCAATGGAGAGACCATTTGAACTATACAAATTCTAAAAAAGTTCTTGCTGTAAACGACCGTATATACTGTGCTGGCGACCAAAGTCTTTTTTATTACGATACACGCAACAACTCTCTCAATAAAATATCGAAAGTAAATGGCCTTAACGATGTTGAAATTGCCGATTTGGACTATTCCGATAAACACAAAACCTTAATAATTGCATACAAAAATGGTAATATCGACTTCATTAGAAATAATAAAACCGACAATATTCCTCAACTAAAAAATAAAATTACAATTTCTGACAAAACTATTAATTCACTTATAATTAATGACGATTTCGTTTATTTCAATTGCAATTTTGGTATCTTGAAAGTAAATATTGCTAATAAAGAAATAATTGACTCTTGGTACCCGTCGTCAAATGGTCTTAATAACAAGGTGTACTCTTCTTGTATTTTCAATTCAATTTTTTATTCTAGCACCGAAAAGGGCTTGTTCTATGCTTCGGTTGACAATGAATTTTTGGCAAATTATAAGTTCTGGAACATAGATCATTCTTTATCAGCAACCGATAATACATACAAACAAATAGTCAATTTCAATTCTAAATACCTTGTTGTACTCAATTCTACAAGCGGGAAAGTATATACCAAACAAGGAGCAAATAATTGGGAAGAACTTCAAATTATTGACAACGAAACCGTATCGTCGATCTCGGTTTCGGGCAACACACTTTTTGCAACAACCGTTAGACGATCGGTTCAATTTAACGACAATCTCCAACAAATAAATAATATTTCAATTTATTTACCTCAATATACTATTACTTCAAACAACATTTTCTACTCTGCAAACATATCAGGATTATTTATTTATAATGGAACAGAGCAAAAAACTTTAGCCCCCAACGGGCCAGGTTTTAACAGTGCATACAAAATTTTTCCATTCAATAATAAAGTGTGGGTTACTGCAGGCATGATAGGTCAAACATGGAATATGACTTGGAATAATGGTGGATCTGCCATGTTTAGCAACAACAATTGGCATTCTTATAGCATTTACGACAACGACGAAACCAATATGGTTAGAGATATTCTTACTGTTTGCATAGATCCTAGAGACGACCAACATTTCTTTGCAACTTCATGGTCAGGTATTGGGGTTATCGAGTATAAAAACAACAAATTTGCACATATTCTTGACTCTAAAAATAGTACTCTGCATTCTTATCTGGATGATAAAAATAATTCAATTACTCAGGTGTTTGGATCTGCAACAGATGCCGATGGAAACTTTTGGTTTACAAATAGTAGTGTAAGTAAGCCTATTTCAGTATTAGACAAAGATAATAAATGGCATAGTTTCGGATTTGAAAAATTGAATTCAAATTTATTATTATTTGGACAACTATATATTACTTCGTGGGGTCACAAATGGACATATATACTCGAGGGTCCAAATATAAAATTGTTAGCATTTAACGATAAAGGCACCTTCGACGATACATCCGACGACGATTACAAAATTTTTTCAATAGTTGAAATTGAAGGCAACTCGGTATCGAGCGATGTTTTGTGTATGGCTGAAGATAAAAATGGCTCTATTTGGGTAGGTACAAAAGAAGGCCCTGTGGTATATTACAATCCTCAAGATGTATTTAGCACAGAAATATATGCTTCGCGTATTAAAGTTCCTGTTAGTAAAAAATCGACAGATGCTACCATATTGCTCGAAAAAGCACGAATCAATGGCATTGCTGTAGATGGTGCCAACCGCAAATGGATTGCAACAGGTGGAGCAGGTGTTTATTATCTGTCGGATGATGGCACTCAGGAATTGCTCCATTTTAATGAAGAAAATAGTCCTCTTCTCTCAAATAATGTGAATGATGTTGGCGTCGATGCTGTTTCGGGTGAAGTATTTTTTGCTACCGATAAAGGAGTTATATCATTCAGAGGCTATGCAACCGACAATTTCGAAAACTTTGGGAAAGTATATGTGTATCCAAACCCTGTGAAACCTGGTTACGATGGAGACATTGTAATTACAGGACTTGCCAACAATATAAATGTAAAAATTACCGACATTTCGGGCAATTTGGTGTTCGAAACTGAATCGCTTGGTGGACAAGCAATATGGAATGGTCGAAATTTTAGAGGAGCCAAAGCAAACACCGGGATTTATCTTGTTTTTTGCACAAACAAAGATGGCTCAAAAACTAAAATTACAAAATTTATGGTTTTTAAGTAATAGTGGCTTTCTTAATCATTAAGTCCAATTAATACTTCCTTTCCTTCAATTGATTGCAAAAATTTCTTAATTCCAATTTTTTAGAATCAGCTATGCTAATCTTTTCTAAATGGTTCAATGCATTTTCGAAGTAGCGATTTAAGGCATCTATTGTTATTTCGCGTATGTGAAGTAAATTGAAGATGTCTGTTACTGCCTTTACTTTTTCGTTACTGTCAAAATCAATTATCGATGTCCATTTTTTGAGACTTTCTAATGTTTCCCCATTGGCTAATTCTAAGGCTTTTATTAGCAAATATGTTTTTTTATTAAAAACAATATCTTTTCCAACTTCCTTGCCAAAAAGCATTGGATCGCCATATACATCAAGCAGGTCGTCTTGCAACTGAAAACCTAGTCCCATGTTGAGTCCAAAATCGTATATATGTTGGGCTTCGCTTTCGCTTGCATTGCCAATTATTGCACCAATTTTGAGACTCGCCCCAAGCAAAACCGATGTTTTAAGGGCTATCATTTCAAGGTACTCTTCTATCGAAACGTCTATGTTTGTTTCGAAATTCATATCTATTTGTTGCCCTTCGCAGACCTGCAATGCCGTTTGATTAAAAACTGGTATAATTTGATTAATCTTTGAACTTTTTGTATTAATTAAGTATTGATATGATTTAATAAACATGGCATCGCCCGAAAGAATGGCTATATTGTCACCCCAACGTGCATTTACAGTTGGTTGGTTACGGCGAAGATTAGCATTATCCATTATATCGTCGTGCAACAGGGTAAAGTTGTGAAAAACTTCGATGGCTATAGCTGGGTTTATAGCTTCTTCAATTTTTCCGCCAAACATATCGTTTGCCAACAACAAAAGTGCTGGCCGCAAGCGTTTACCTCCAATTGACAAAATATAATTGATAGGTTCATACAATTCTTTGGGCTTTTCGGTAAATGAAATGTTCGAAATTTCTTTTTCTAAAATTTCTTGTGCTTGCGAAAGTGTGAGCATATTATTAATGTGCTAGTAATTAATGTTCTTATTAAAGCCTTATAAAAATCTTCTATCAATTTTTTGGCAAATTAATTAAAAATTTTCAATACACTTTTTAATATTAAAAATATTTATAATTTTGCACCACGAAAAAAAACAATCGGATTGTCCCATTGTGTAGTGGTAGCACAGCAGATTTTGGTTCTGTTAGCCTAGGTTCGAATCCTGGTGGGACAACATTTGAAGCAAGTCAAAACTTGTCAAAGCCATTCAAAACATAGATTTTGAATGGCTTTTTTGTTTTTCAGATAGTCTTTGTCATAAAATTTCTATAAACAAAAAAGCCAGAAATTCGAAATTTTAATTCGTTTATTCCTGGCTTTCTATATGCTTATAATTAATTATTCGCTATATTTATTATTTCTCAAACGCTTTTGATCCTTTAAATAGTTGAGCAACTGAAGCAACATCCATATTGAAAAACGCTTTGGGATTGGCACTCGAATTCACTACAAACATGCTATCCTTTGCATAAGCTTTAATATTGATTGGAAGCATATTTTTACCTTCTACGGTAAGCTCGTACACAGGAAAAGCTGCATTTGCAATAAATTCATCATTAAAAGCATCGCCATTTTTGTTTGAAAGCGATTGCAGGTAACTTGCCACTTTAGTCGAATCGGCAAGCTGTCCGTTAACCATTGGTTTTGAGCCATCAAAAGTTAAAGTAGCACTCGAATCGCCGAGATTTTTAAATATTACTTTTGAAACATCACTGGTATTGACTTTCGAAAGCTTTCGGGTGCGCCACGAATTAAACTCTTGATTGAAAGTAAATGTTAAAAACCCATTGACGGCATATATTTCGTCCTCGTCGTAGTTACGAACAAATGTTGTTCCGGTAACTCCTCCCCCACCACCTCCATATTGTCCATAAGGGTTTGGCGATTGTTGGTAAGTAAATTTACCAACTACGAAGTCGGCAACTATTTTCTTGCCTTCAAGTACTTTTACACGTGTTCCGGCTGAGTCGTTGACCTGAAATTCGCCCCATTTGTCCTTGCTGCGTGCTGCCAATCGCAAGGCTTTCATACCAATTATGGTATTGCTTAGGTTTTGAACCATATCGGACTCCATATCCGATACAATTTTGCCATTGGTGACTTTCCAATTTTTGCCTTCTTTGTAAATTTTTATTTCAGTTCCTTTTTGCGAATTAGGATAAATGAGTATCGACGATACTTTTGCTGTATCGACCTCAACTATATCGGTTCTCATAGAACTATCGGATCGAGATGCTCTGTAAAATCTTATAAAAACAAATACTCCAATTAATACAACCAATATTATAATCAGGTTGCGATTATTCAATTTCTTCGACATATTTCTATTTTTTAGTCTATTGTCTAATATCTATATTTTTAAAATCTTGCATTATGCATAGTTTTCTTCCAATCGTTGCATACGTATCGATCGGTTTCTTTGGAAACGGTAAAAACCATATCCCAACACTATTAAAATTGGCAACAAGAGGTTCAAATACTTCAAAAATGTTTTTGTGCCATCTTCTATAGTATCTAATGGACGCGATGTAACGCCTTTGGTACGTAACTCAACCAAACCGGTATCGTCCGAAAGCCAGTCGATACTGTTTACCGCAAAATTTATATTGTCGGGCGACAATTGTTGTCTGCGTTCGCCAGCGCCATTTACCACAAAATCGCCATCGCCTACTACAATCATTTTCCAGTTATTGCCCATATTGTTTTTGCCTTCTATACTGGCTGCCAACACTAAACTCTTTTTTGTAAAATCGGCTTCTGTCCATTGGCGACCAATGTCCATATACATAGGCGCAGACATAACATTCGATTTTTCTGAAGTTAACAAAATACTTTTAAAGGTACTCGTCGACGAATCGCCATTGAAACTTATGCTACTAGCAAATGGCAATACAACTGCCTCTAAACCACTAGCTGCCGGGTGTTTACTAAAGTTTGAAACAACAGGAATAAAGGGAACATTTACGTTGGTTACAAAGCTAAAACCTGCTTGTTGCTGTTGAACTTGTACGGCACCACAACGAATATCGATAACCAAATCGGGATTTACAACAATACCTTTTGACAAAAGCCATTGTTCGAACCTGTTGTTTTGTGGTTGAGCGTACTGATTCTGCAAATCGGCATCAATCCTGTTAAGTGCTACAAATATTCTGCCTCCTTTATTCAAAAATCCATCTAATTGAGCCAATTGAGTTTCATTAATGGTATCTTTTGGTCTAATAATTGCAATTGACTTTATTCGGTCAGGAATGCTTGTTGTATCGGTCAAAGTCAAAGGCTCTACTTCGTAAAGAATTGTCAATTCCGAATAAAGCTGTTGCATTTCTTGCAAACCGGGCTCTCCATGTCCTTGTAAAAGTCCAACAACAGGCTTGTTTTCGATTGTTAATTTTTTAATTGCCTTTGTTACTTCGTATTCTATCGATTTTTGAGGATTCAGAAAGGGAATAACCTCTTCGCGTTCGCCCATAGAAATGACCAAACCCATGTAAGCGCGCTGTTGTTTCATCTGGTCTTTTTCGCGCACATTGATCATTACTGGTTGTACACGTTTTTGTTGTGCTTCTGCCTCGGTTTGTTCATCGACATTTGGATTGATAAATTCATACACAAACATTCCATTCGAAATATTGGTATACTCTATGAGCATGTCTTTCATATTCTTTCTTCCAGCTGCTATATCGGGAGGAAGATTCTCTGAATAATATGCCTTTATAGTAATTGGTTCTTGTAAATTCTTCAAAATATCTTTGGTGGCTTTGCTCAAAGTAAAATTCTTATTTTCAGAAAGATCGATCCGAAAAAAGAAATCGAGCGAAATTAGATTGGCTACCAACACTATAAGTGCAACCAATGCTATGCTTATGCTTGCTTTATTTTTCATTATTTTTTATTTTTTGTGTGTTTGAAAATATTTTTTTTCAATCAACTTTTTTCCATTCAACTTTTTTTTTTAATATTCCACGATTCACGGTTCACGATCCACGGTTCACGATCCACGGTTCACGGTTCACGTTTTTATCACCCGGCAATTTTTCGTTTCGAAAGGCTCACTTCGGCCATAAAAAGACCCAAAACAATGATGCTTATAAAATATACCAGGTCTTTGCTGTCGATTACACCTCGTTGAATGCTTTCGAAATGTGTCGAAACGCTTAACATATTAAATAATTCGCCGACAAAACCTGTTAAATTGCTCGATATAACACCAAATATAATGTGAAACATAAGCCCGATAAACAATGCCGAAAGAAAAGCAATTATTTGGTTCGATGTAATGCTGCTTGCATAAATACCTATGCTAATATATGTTGCACTTATAAGCATTAAACCGATATAACCATTTATAACTTCTCCGTTGTCGAGGTTTCCGAGCGAAGCAACTGTAACAACATAAGGAAGGGTGCAAACCAATGCAATTCCAATGAGTAAAACAGCCGAAAAAAATTTTCCAAGTATCACTTGTCGGTCGGTTATAGATTTGGTTAAAAGAAGTTCTATAGTTCCTGTCTTCTTTTCTTCTGCTATAAGACGCATGGTAATAGCCGGAATAAAGAAAAACAAGGTCCAATATGCTATGCCAAAAAATCCTTGCAATGTGGCCTGATTGATCAAAAATATATCGTTGCCATAAAGCCAGGTAAAAAATCCACTAAAGCCCAAAAACAATATTAACATGAAATAGGCTATAAGCGAATCGAAATACGCATTGAGTTCGCGTTTTGCTATGATCCAAATTGAGTTCATACTATTTTAATTACTAATGACTAATTACTGATTACTAATTTATTTACGGTTCACTGTCCACGGTCCACGGTTCACGGTCCACGGTTCACGGTTCACGGTTCACTGTCCACGATTAATTTACCGTTAAATCTCTAAAGATATCTTCTAAACGTGTTTCGACACCTGCAAGTTCGGTAAGTACCCAGCCTTTTTCGACACAGAGTTTGAACACATCGCGTTTGGCCGAAAGTCCGGAACGACTTTGTATTTCGAAACGATTTTTGCTTCGATCCATAAAATCGACAATACCTACAGTCGACAGCGATTGCAAAGCGTCATAAATGGTGTTTACTTCGCCATCTTCTATTTTAACAGTTAAAATTTCCTGTCCTTGCGACTGGGTGCGCAACGATTGGGCGGTGCCATCGGCAACAATTTTACCTTTATTTATAATCAAAATTCGATCGCAGGTAGCTTCAACTTCGGGTAGTATATGCGTACTAAGAATTACGGTTTTTTCGCGACCCAATTCGCGAATCAAACGGCGAATTTCTACTATTTGGTTAGGATCCAATCCGGTGGTAGGTTCATCAAGTACAAGCACTTTTGGGTCGTGAATCATGGCTTGCGCCAAGCCTACACGTTGACGATAACCTTTACTCAATTCTCCAATCTTTTTGTGTTTTTCGGCATTGAGCCCGGTAAGCCTTACCATTTCGCGAACACGGTTCTGTACGTTCGATTTTTCGACTCCTTGAAGTGCCGCACAATATGCAAGATAATCCAAGACAGGCATGTCGTAATACAATGGATTGTTCTCTGGCAAGTAACCAATGTTGCGTTTCACAGCATCGGCATTGTCGCGAATCGAAAGATCGCCAACAAAAACATCGCCACCATCGGATGCTAAATAATTGGTAATGATTTTCATGGTAGTGGTTTTTCCGGCTCCATTGGGACCTAGAAAACCAACAATTTCACCGGTCTTCACTTCGAACGAAATATCGTCGACTGCCTTGTGAACACCGTATTTTTTGGTTAGTTTTTCAATTCTTATATTCATAATTTGAAGTTTATTTAAAAACGACATCAAATATATAGAATTGAAAATAGTATTTACACAAGCTTTAAAATTGGTTAACAGTATTTAAGAAATTTTAACGGCTTTTGCATATTTGTGCTTATTTCGTTAAATTAAAAATTATTCTGAACGAGAATCGTTGAAATATCGCAGTTTCTTTTGAAAAAAGAAATTACTTGACTATATATTGACCTTCTGAATGATACAAGCTTAGTGTACTTTACTTTCATTAAATTTATTCTTAAGCATTGTATGTACTTTTTTCCGGAATGACTTTGGAGTTAGGGCATTATTCCATTCGGGGTCGGTATTTTGTTCAGGTTGTGAACGCTCATTTCTTGCTATTTTCGTAGATTTTCGAATATCATTTTTGGGTGATTTCTCGATTGAAATAAATGCATTGTCCTTGGCATAATCTTCGATGAATTGCACAAAGTGCTTCGCCTTTGTGCTTCTTTCGTTTACTTCTATTGTGTAAGCTGCCATTGTTTTTAGAATTTTAATAAAAATTTAAAATTATAACTAAAACTCGAATTGTTCAAGGTAACATATTCTTTAAATTTTTCATCACCAAAATTATTGAAATTTATTGTTAAATGCTTACTAAAACACACTATTAAAACCGCCTAATTATCCAACAAATAAGGCTTAATATTAAATTGAAACATCCCGCTAAGCTTTATTTTCATTTCAGCCTTTCTTTTTTATAAAAAACTATTTCTTTTTCCCGGTAAAAAAATTCTCTGTTTGTTCGTATACTTTAAGTAGTCTGAGCAGTCTGATTCGATTGCGGCGAACCAACAAGAGCGTTTCTACATAACTGATTGAACGTTTCAATACGTCGAAATAAAGTATTACAAACATCAAGATACTGTATAACCAAATAATAATGAGGTTAAACCAAAAGGTATCTATTAATATATTTGATACCCGTTTTACAGGGGCATAATAATGCGATCGACCATTTTTTGCATCGGGAATATGATAAATGGCATCTTTCAATGGTACAAGCTCGTTTCCAATAATGGCTGTTTCGTATAACTCGTTGGCATTGGTTACTACCAGTGATACCTGTTTGTTATGATAGTGCTGTCGTAGTTTTAAAAAATCGTCGTGACTGCCCAGCTTTTCAACCATTCGATTGTACGTTTGATCTTTTATGGCAATGGAATTATTGCTATGTTTCACAAAGCTACGTGTTGCACGATCGAAATATTGATCGACAGCTAACAATACGCTTGGTTTACATAATGCAATATTCAACGAATCGGAAAATGCGGGAATAGGCTCCATTAAATCGACGGCTATTTTATTGACTCCATGTTGCAGTATTTCTAACTTGTTAATTATTCGACTGGTATCTTTACCATCTATCAATAATTGCTGGACTTCATTATTTATTTTTTCTAGCTCGGGTATGGCAAACGATTTGTAATAGGTCGATTGATGAATATCTTGTTCGGCATCGTAAAAATTTCGCTCAAACCTGTTGTATTTAAACTGACTTACCATAAGTGCCTCATAAGCCCATCGGCAAGTCATTAGATCGCCAATAACGGGCACTTCCTTTTGCGATGCAATGCGTCGGTGCATGTCGTTAAAATTGACTACAACTCCACTCAATAACAATTGTGGAACCAAAACAATAGGAACCAATATGTAAATAGTTACAACTGTCTTAAAACCAGACGAAAGTATTAGACCAACCAAATTGGCCCAACACGATACAGAAAACAATATGATCCAATAATAATACCACATACCTCGAATATCGAGCATCATACTACTTATCAATACAAAGACCAATGTTTGTATTGCCGAAATACTAAATAATATGCCTATTTTGGAAAACAAATAACTCGAACGACTTAAATTTAAAAACTTCTCGCGCTTGAGTATTTTCTGATCTTTAAACAATTCCTCGGCACTTATTACCAGTCCCATAAAAATAGCCACTATTATAGCCATAAAAATGAAAGCAGGTATATTGAGATTTTCACTAAAAAAATAAGTTGGTATGCCGTTTGTGAAAATGTATTTTTTGGTAAAAAACGATAAGATTAATGCCAATACTGGTGCTTCCAATGCAGTAATAAAAAGATATTGTTGATTGTGCAATTTGGCTAACAGGTCGCGCTCCAAAAATATACGAAACTGCTTGGCATGACCGGGTATTTTAAAATTGTTTTTTGGTACCGACGAGTCGTGTGCCCTAAGGGTACGACGAACTTTTACATCGATATTCTTCATATATGACTGATACCATTCCTCGGGCGATGTCTTTCGCTTACGAGTCAATCGACCATTGGTACCAACAACTCGTGCTTCGACCACACGCAATATCTGATCAGAATTTATGTTTCCACATTCATTACATTCGGCCTCTTCGGCATCGGGTTGCTTGGCTGCTCTTTTAAAATACGAAATAGAACTCATCGGGTTGCCGTAATAAATAATTCGACCCCCTTGATCCATTACCAACAATTTATCGAACATTTTAAATACATCGGACGATGGTTGGTGTATGTTGGTAATAACCAATTTCCCTTTTAATGCCTGTCGTTTGAGCAATGTAATAATTTTTTCGGAATCGGCCGACGATAAGCCCGAGGTTGGTTCGTCGACAAAAAGTATGGATGGCTCGCGAATTAGCTCCAAGGCGATATTGAGCCGTTTGCGTTGTCCTCCACTTAAAATGGTAGTAAACGAATCACCAACATTGAGATTCCGAGCTTCTACAAGGTCAAAATCTATAAGTGCATTGTCTACAATCTTTTTTAAGTCTTCTTCGCTCATATCGCTAAAACACAAACGAGCATTGAAGTACAAGTTTTGGTAAACGGTCAATTCTTTAATCAATACATCGTCCTGAGGCGAAAACCCAATTACCCCTTTGAGTAGTTCTTTATTTTCATGTATATCGAAACCATTGATTCTTATAATGCCACTTTTTGGCTTAATATTTCCATTAAGTACATTGAGTAGAGTCGATTTGCCCGAACCGCTACCCCCAATTATCCCAATCAAACGCCCCGATTCTTCATTGAGGGTAAATCTTTTCAATCCATTACCACTGTTTCGATAGCTATACTCAATATCTTCGGCTGTAAATACAAATTTATTTTCTATATTGGCATTTATAAATTTACCCGAAATACGGTTGAAATACAGTGGTCCAATCTTCGAATTTTTTATAACTGCTCCACCTGGCCAAATATACGAACGGTTCGATTTAATACTCTGTCCGTTAATATATAAAACCATTGGCCCATAATAACGAAATACGTATGTGTTTGTCCCAGGTAAATGCAATACAACTATTCGACCATCGAGTTTGCCACTAGGAAAATGCTTTATTTCTGGATCTTCATTTTTACCTTCAGCATCGATAAACAATAAACGGTCTTTATTAACAACATTCGAATTTTTATTTAAAGTAAAATACTGTAAATCTATAAATTCTGCTCTATCGAGCTTTAACTCTCCAACCAAAGTGTATAAGAAACGCGACTCATCTTCGCTAAACTCGTTGCTCCGATTCAAGCAATCGATCAAATAAATAAGTACAATGAGTTTTTGTTCCTGTTCAAGTTCCAAATTTATTTGTGTGCAAATATCAATGATCGATTGATAGGGAGTCGTGTTTTCTGAATCAACATTATCCTTATTATTAGAATGATAAAATGTAACCTGCTCGTCGAAATATTGAATAAATTTTTGAACTATTTCATTGCTATATTGACGTTCGAGGTAATCGACTACTATTTCTCTTTCGTTTCCCGAATTAGGCATTTTTCCCAAATTGGCAACAATAGCAAACAATCGCATCAATGCTTTGAGTATAGACTCATTCATAAATATTTTTTTTCAAATTGAATACAGATATTAATGGGCGTCTCTAAAAACCAATTTTTTGAAGCGGGCAAATTTTTAAACCCTGAGTTTACTACTGTAAATGAAGAGTTTAAAAATGATGTCCAACAAAGAACCCCGAAGGGCTCAGCGTAGCTAAAAAGCAGTTTTTAGAGATGTCCTAATGTTAATTCTTAAAGTCCCGTATAGCTTTGGCTAAAGTGCGCTATTCATTGCCGTCGGTTTTTATCCGTCGGCAATGAATAACAGAAAATTGTGAACTTTAGCCAAATTATTTAACCGACTATTGTTTATTTTTTAAAAATCAAATTTATTAAAAGTATATTATCTATCAAAAAAAAGACGTAGCCTTTATCAAACTACGTCTCTTGTTTTATATTATTTCATTTTTTCTTACAAGACCAACGATTTTCTCACATTTTGAATGGTTTTCAAAATTATTGAATAATCTTGTTCTGTTAAACCTTGTTCAGCCTTTTCGAATACTGGTTGTAATACAATAAGTTTTGTTTCCAAATTTTTAATATCTGCATTGGCATTTCGTGCAGCTAACAAACTCATAAGTTTTTTGTACGATTTACCTTGATTGCTTATAATATTTACCATACCCGAAAAGTTGTAGGTGTCTTCCGAAATATTGGTTGCTATATACATAAGTTCGATCCACATACCCGAAATCATCATAAGCGAATAATCGGGATTGCTTTTTTCTTCTAAAAAATTATAAGTTTCAATATAAGTGTTTGATATAATTTTTACTAGCGAATCTTTATTATTCACTTTACTCTTAAATTCATCGCTCATCATTAAGCTATAATCAATTTTTATTCCCAATTGATCGACTAAATCTTTAACTGTTTTCGAATAAATATTGATATCTTGTTTTTGATCGTACGATGCGGCATAAGCCAAATCGGCAACATACACACCTAGGTTTATAGCTTTGCTACTTTCTTTAAAGTATTTTTCTATATTGGACGGTAGGTTCAAAATTTTTGAGTTGTATTGAGCTCCAATGTCTTTGAGTGTTTGAGTAAGTTCAAATGGTGTAGGAAGTGGATTTACAATATCTTTCACATCTTGCGAAACACCGCTCATAGCAGAGCTATCTGCTACTTGTTGTTGGGTATTTTGGTTTCCACTTTGACACGAAACTCCGATCAACATTGCCCATACAGATGCAACAATTAAAACTGAATTAGATAGTTTTTTGGTATACATAGTTACTTTTTTTGATATTTATAATAAATATATTGAATTCAATAGATTAGTAATTAAAAAACTGTTTTTTTTAATCACACAAATATATACATTAAAGTAATTTGAAGTACCGCAGATACACAAAAAAAAATCTCCCTTTTTTCAAAGGGAGATTTTAATATTTTTACCAGCTTTTTTCTCTACGACGTTCGCCGTAGCCGCCACCGCCGCCGCTGTTACTTCTTTCGCCACCACCGCGGCTAAAGTTGTTGCTTCTGCGAGGTGCATCAGTCTTTGGTTTTGCAACCGATACATTGATGGTTTTTCCATCAAACTCGGCGCGATCGAGTTCTTCAATAGCTTTCTTTGCAGCTTCGTCGTCAGACATTTCTACAAATCCGAATCCGCGTGACTTGCCTGTGTAGCGGTCCATAATAACTTTTGCCGAAGTAATGTCTCCGTACTCTTCAAACAGTTGTTTCAAGTCTTGGTCTGTTACACCGTAGCTCAAATTGGCAATGTAAATGTTCATTTGATAAAATTTGATTATAAATACTAAAAATATGAGTTAATGTTCTTCAAAGGGCTGTTACTGACAGACTGTAATAAATCGGAAGGAACTGACTTGAAATTAACTAAACTCAACTGACTGCAAATGTAAACAATTAAGTTGTAAATAAAAAATATTTTATTACATCCTTCAGGGCAAACACATTAAAAATTTAGCAAATACAATAAACCCCCTAACCCTTCAAAAAAGGCAATAACAGATTTGTGCTTTTATAGATGACTGCTCTGTTAGCCCTCCTTTTTAAGGAGGGTTGGGAGGTTTTAAAATTCAAAAAATACATAAATCATTAAATATTTAATTTTATGCATTTGCCCTGTTACTACCTTTTATTCATCATTAATTTTCAATAAACACATTCTTCGATGAATATATATTACTTTCTGCCAAAATATATGGCAATGTAAAGTAAAAGGTTGATCCTTGGTTTACTTCTGATACTAACCATATATGTCCGCCCATAAGTTTTAATAAGTTTTGTGTTATGGTCAATCCCAATCCGGCTCCTCCATAATATTTGTGATTATGATCGACTTGTCTAAAACGTTCAAATATGGTTTGTTGCATATTTTCAGGTATGCCTATTCCGGTGTCTTTTACATAAAATTGCAAATATTTGCCTGTACATATATACCCAAACTCTATGCTTCCGGTGTGGGTAAATTTCATCGCATTATTTATCAGGTTTATCATTATTTGTCGCAATCGCGATTCGTCGGCCAATATTGCCGAATGGCTACATTCAAAATAATTTGAAACTATTAGTTTTATATTCTTTTTATTCAAATAACTGAAATATATTAATAGTTCGTCCATCAAACTATTAATATTCATAGCTTTATTTTCAATTACAACTTCTCCAGCTTCTATTTTTGCTATGTCAATAATATCATCTATTAGTTTTAACAAATGTTTTCCCGAGTTCTGTATATGTTTTATATATTCATTTTTCGACTCTTCACTCTTTGAATCTAATTCGAGCAAGGACGAAAAACCTATTATGGCATTCATTGGTGTTCTTATCTCGTGGCTCATATTGGCCAAAAACGATGTTTTAAGTTTGTCGCTTATTTCGGCTTTTTTCCGGGCTTCTATCAATTGTTCAACATATTTGTGATGTTCCTCTTCTCGTTGCTCGAGCTGAAAAAACATTTGACAAAATTCGTAAGTCAATACTTTTGCTTCAGTGTAGTTTTGTTTGATTTCAGGTATTTTATCAAATTTCAAATTTTCCCTTTTCATTTTTAAAATATACGAGGTTAATTCTTTGAGAGGGTTAGCTATTATTTTCGAAATATAGAGACAAAGCAACAATGCCATGATCATTAAAATACAAAAAAACAGAATATATATTATTTCCAAATTTCTAAACAACTCGGCTTTTTCTGCTTCAGCTTTTACAATTATATTTTGTTGTATTGTTGCTATTTGATGAAAGCACTCATCTTGTTTTTGCTTTAATCCTGTGTAATTTTTTAAACCCGATATTTTATCGAGTATGACCATTTTATTGAAGTTCTCTTTATAATTAGCGAGTAAACTTAAAATTTCTTGTCTTTTTTTATTCGAATAGCGTGTATCTTTTTGAATCTCTTGTTTAAACTTATCAACCAAATTATTAAGTTTCGAAATATATTCTTTTTCTGATCGAAGCATATAGTCTTTTTCGTGTCGGCGAAGCATCAACACCGATTCTTTATCTATATTGACAATTTCTTCGATGGCATGTATGCTTTTACGCATTTCTCCTACTATACCTTCGTTTTTAAATCCTATTGCAAATATACTCGACAATATCTTATCAGAACATTTATCGCTTAATGTAACTAAACGATGTATTTCTTTTATATCCTTATCTATTACATGGTTACTAATAAATTTGCTTTTCTCTAATTTCTCTATTGTTTTATATAGTTTAAGCTTTTCTTTCTTAAGCTTTATTAAATTCTCAGAATTGTGGTTTAAAAAAAACGCCGAATTTTTGGTATCAATAGTATATATTTCGTTCTCCAAATTTCTATTTTTGAGCAACGATAAATTCAAAAGTTGAACTTCATTTACAATACTTGAAATTTTTTCTCTCTTATTGAAGTATATAATATTAAAAGGTATTACAAGTACAAACGATAATGCTGTAAAGGTGAGAAACCAAAATATAAGTTTTTTTCTTAAACTAACAGTCATGATTAAAAAATAAGAAATAAAAAAACAATGTTAATTATTTGATTACAAAATTACTTTTGAATTTTAACAACAGTATTAATCAAATCTTAATTTTATATTGTACTGTATTATTTTAATACTAAAAAATTCAATTACGTATTTTTATTTTTTATTCATTCTTTTTCCAACAACATCAATATCGAGCTCTTTCGATAACAATTTCAATTGTTCATTGGGTATAGTGTACAAATCGAGTATCATGAGACCATCCAATGCATCATTAAATTTTGGATCTATATTGAAACATACAATTTTGCCTCCCAATTGCAAGTATTTCTTCAAAAGAACTGGTACACGATTGTTGTCAGGCTCAATTTCGCGAATAATCTTGTCGAGACTGTTCATATCGGGCATTTTGTCGTGAATAATCTCTGTATCAACTTTCGAAAAGTTAACCTTAAACATTTTTCGAGGTTTTACCCATTTGGCTTTTTCGCTATCGAAATGGTTTTTGATAAAAAACCCGGTGATAAGTGCTTTAGATATATTCGAGAAATTATTACTGATACTTACAGGACCAAACAAATACCTGTACGACTCATTTTGAAGTAAAAAATATAGAATTCCCTTCCACAACAGTAACAAGGTTACCGGATTGCGCTGGTAATCTTTTACGATAAACGAACGTCCCAATTCGAGTGCTTCATGCAACATGGGGTTCATTTTCTTGTTGAGTTTAAACAAACTTCTTACATAAAAGCCCTTTACGCCATATTTTTGCATTATTTCACTTCCCATTCCTATGCGATACGAACCTACAATACATTGTTTGGTGTTGTCCCATATAAACAAATGCCTATAATATAGGTCATACTCGTCAATATCTATTTTCTTGTTTGTTCCTTCTCCTACATCGCGAAATGTTTGCTCGCGCAATCGACCCAATTCCATAACTATAGATGGTATATACGAATGAGGGGCACAATATACGGTATAATTTGTATGCTTAAACAGCAAACACGATGATGGTAAATTATTTATTTCATTTAATATTGCACTCTGATCGATAGGGGCTATAATTTCTTCTACCTTCTGCGGATAATGAAACAAGGGTGTAAAGTACTTTTTAACTTCTGCCTGACTTTCGAGTGTATATACTTTTGACCTTATATAACGTCCATATCTCGATACTTCCGAAAATTCGGCTTGCTCTGTTACCGAAATAGCATTACCAATACGTATTTTGATGGTCTTTCCTTCATTGTTTTTTGAATCTAATCGAAGTAAGGTTTTTTGCAACAATGTGTTTAGCGGACCGGTTAAATAAAAACCTATATTATCTAAGCCCGAAAAACTTGCTGGTATAACTGGTACTTTTGCATATTTAATTAGTTTCAATGCAACTGTATTCCATTTTTTATCAACTTTTTGCCAATCAAACGAATATTTTTCAGTCTCATTACCTGCCGGAAAAACTATCAATGCTTTTCCATCCATTAAATGCTTACTAACTCCTTTCAATCCTTCTGTATCGTACTTTCCTGTTTGAAAAAAATCGGTTTGAAAAAAGGCATATTTCAATGGTTCAAGCGTATTTATATTAAAACTTCCTATTATTTTAATATCCTTTCGAATAGATAAAAGTGATTTTAAAATTGCCAATGTTTCCATTCCTCCAAAGGGACGGTTGCAAACCATTATAAAAGCTCCTGTTAACGGCACTCTTGTTAAATCGCTTTTTACAATATCTATTTTAATCTCGAGTTTATCTAATACTTGATCTATAAATAACTCTAACCCGCTTTCTGATTTGTCTATAGCTTTTTCTTCTTCCAAATTTGAAGCAGCATTTAGTATTAAACTAGTTGCATCTATCTCTTTTGAAAATATATAATTTCTACTTTTCTTCACAACAAACTGAATTATAAAATTTTTAAATAAAACAGTCACAAAAATATATTCTAAATATTAAATATTTGTTAAGAATATATGAAGTATATGGTTTAATTAACTTATAAATACACTTTATTTATTTTAGAAATTTATTTATATCGTATTATTTTAATATAAATTATTCTAATATAATATTTTCTAATTTTATTTATTATATAAACACATGATAATCTGTATCAAAAAAATATTTAACAATAACTTAATATTGGCTTAACATTGATTTATTAATTTTGCAGCTGTAAAAAAATATAAAATGAAAAAAATTATAATTGTATTAGCATCACTATTATTAAGTATGCAAGCTTTTTCTAGTGAAAAAAGTACTTCATCGAAAAGTACAAAAGCAGCAAAAAGCATATCTGTTAAAACTATTACAGGTAAAATAGTTGACCAAAGTTCTAAAGATGGTTTAGCCGGAGTCGAAGTTAAAGTATATGGAACAGATATTAAAACGTATACCGATTTCAATGGCAATTTCGAATTGCCAGATTTATCTACTGGTGCTCAAGCAATTGTAGTTAATTATATATCGTACCAACAAAAAGTTGAAAACGTGTTTATCAACTCCGAAAAAGACAATGTAGTTGATATCTCTTTGAATCACAAAGACTAATACTTTTCAAATACACTATATTATTATATATTAAAGTCCGATTAAACGGACTTTTTTGTTTTTCAGTAAAAAATAAATTAACATTAGCTTAATATACAATTAGTATATACAGATTTTATTTGTATAATTTTTAAAAATAAAATTAAAAATGAAAAGACTTATACTTTTTATTTCAGTTTTGACTTTAGTAACAGTTATCTGGAGTCAAATTTCTTCTAACAAAGATGGTGTGTATATTGGCTCCGACGATATGCCTTATAATGGAACCTGGAAAGAATATTATGAAGATGGTCAATTAAAAATTTCAATCATTTTAAAAAATGGTTTGAAAGATAGTAGTACCAATACTTATTATGAAAATGGTAAATTACACGAATTAAGATCATATAAAAATGGTAAAAAACATGGTCTATGGCAAGTTTATAACGAAAGTGGCATAAAAACCGCCGAAGCCAATTATTTCGACGATCAAAAAGATGGTGTATGGCGTATTTGGGACGACAATGGAACACTACGTTTCGAAATGCTTTACAAAATGGGTCAAAAAACCGGTATATGGAAAAAATACGATGAAGCTGGTGCTTTGCTAGACAAAATGAATTTTGATTAAACTATGGTTGTTTAATTAAGATTATTCAACTGCGACTTTAGTTTCGTTTTTGTAGATTATTTGATTTTTTAAATAAATATCTAACTTCAAAGTACAAAAAATTGTTGCTTAACTTATCAAAATTAGAACATTTACTATAAATTTTTAAATAATCATATCATTATTCATTAAGTAACATTAAATTAATATTAATTTAATTTTTACTTTATATTATATCTTTTTCTTTGTATAAATTTTTAAAAACATAAAATTATGAAGAAATTATTTTTTACATCAATTTTTGCTGCGGTAGTATTATTCAGCAGCCAAACAGTTTTCACTTCTTGTGAAGATGAAAAAGAGACTGATACAATTGTAAAAGTAGTAACAATTAAAGACACTACTATGATTGAAGTATCTGCAAACATTACTGAAAACACTACTTGGAAAACAGGCAAAACTTATGTTTTAACTACACGTGTTGCTGTTATTGCGGGAGTTACACTTACAATTCAACCAGGTGTTATTGTTAAAGGTAATGCAGGTAATGCCGAAAATGCTACTGCGCTTATTATTGCTCGTGGCGCTAAAATTATGGCAGAAGGTACTGCAACCAGTCCTATCGTATTTACTGCATCAGCCGACAACATCAAACCAGGTGAAGTAATTGGTTCAGCAAAATTATCTGAAGATTTAAACGGTCTTTGGGGTGGTCTAATCGTATTAGGAAATGCCAAAATTTCTGGTAAATCAGCTTCTTTGCAAATTGAAGGTATACCTGCCTCTGATATAAACGGACTTTATGGTGGTGACAAAGACGATGACAACTCAGGTGTTATCAAATATGTTTCAATTCGCTTCGGTGGAGCAAACATTGGAGAAGGTAACGAAATCAATGGTCTTACTTTAGGAGGTGTTGGTTCAGGTACAGTAATTGAAAACGTAGAAATCGTTGGAAACCAAGATGATGGTATCGAATGGTTTGGAGGAAGTGTTAGCGTTAAAAATGCTTTGGTTTGGAATGCTGGCGACGATGCTATCGATACTGACCAAGCTTGGAGTGGAACATTGGATAACTTTATCGTTATCAGCCCAGGAGACGAATGTTTCGAATTAGATGGTGGCGAAGGTTCTTTCAACGCAATGCATACTATTATGAATGGTTCGATCGATGCAATTGGAGCTGAAGGTTTAGCTGACTTAGATGCACTTGATACTACAAAACGTAATGCTACTTCATTTGTAACTATGAAAAATATCTATTTCTTTAATGTAGATAGTACTTCAATTGGTGCACAAGATTTTGATGACAACCCAGTTGGTTGTGTAATTACAGATTTAGAAGCTACATTTAAAAGCTCTAAAGCTGTTACAAAAAATTACTTCAAAAAAGGAACTGACGCTGTTGTAACAAAAGTTGAATTAAAAGCAAATACAAAAGGTGCTGATAAATCGAAATTTGTTGGTTGGACAATGGCTGACAAATATGGCAAATTAGCCGATTATAAATAATAAATTGTTGATTATAAAAATTATATATCAAACTCGCGGAAAAATTCCGCGAGTTTGTTTTATTTAAACCAAAACTAAAATTCTAATATGCAATCGTTAAAAATATATTTGTTAATTTCATTTTTCTTGCTAATTGAAGTAGCACATGCTCAAAAAGGCTTTTTAAGAGGAACTATTTTTGAAGATGCAACAGGTGAAACATTACCTGGTGTTACAGTTACCATTGTCGGTACAAACTTAGGAACTTTTACCGATTTAGACGGGAAATTCAGCTTCAGTCTGCAACCAGGAAATTATTCCATGAAAATTTCATATATTTCTTTCGAAGCCATAACAGTAAACGATATTGAAGTTAAAGCGAGCGAAACAGCACTTCTCGATAATTTAAGAATGAAGGAAGCTTCAGTACAAATTAATGAAGTAGTAGTAACTGCGCAAAAAATCCGTTCTACTGAAACAGCTATGTTGTCGCTTAAAAGAGTTTCTGTCAATGTAATGGATGGAATTTCGGCAAGCAATTTTAAAAAAATTGGCGATTCCGATGCTGCTTCTTCTATGAAACGTGTACCCGGAGTATCAGTTTCCGGAGGCAAATATGTTTTTGTTCGCGGATTGGGCGACCGTTATACCAAGACCATTCTTAATGGTGTAGATATACCGGGTCTCGACCCCGACAGAAATGCCCTCCAAATGGATATTTTCCCAACAAACGTTATCGACAATATTATTGTTCACAAATCTTTCAGTGCCGACCTACCTGCCGATTTTACAGGTGGAATTATCGATATTGCAACTAAAGATTTTCCTGAAGAAAAAAAGTCGAGTATTTCATTAAGCGGTGGATATAATCATGGTTCACATTTTAATAACGACTACCTGACATACAAAGGCGGTAAAACAGATTATTTAGGATATGACGATGGAACACGCGAAATTCCTGCTACTGAAAATGTACCTCAATTCGCAGAAATTATCGGTAACGATGCTAAAGCTAAAAGATATTCAGAAATATTGAATAGTTTCAGTCCTACCATGAGTGCTATTAAAGAAAAAAGTTTCATGGATTACAACATCGGTGCAACTTATGGAAATCAAATACCTGTTAGTAGATATACAATAGGTTATAATTTAGCATTTTCGTATAAAAATAATGCTGATTATATAAAAAATGCAGAATATGGCAGATATGAAATTAATACCGATAATGCCGTAATGCCTTTGAGCAGAAAAATGCTACTAACAGGCGATTATGGAACTAATGATGTACTTGTTAGTGGTTTAGGAGGATTAGCCTTCAAATCTCAAAATTCAAAAATAAGATTGAACTTATTGCACTTGCAAAATGGTGAGGCTCAAGCAAGTATTTTTGATCGTAACAGCACCGACAAAGGTTCAAACTTTTACAGTTTCATGCACGATATAGATTACAACCAACGTTCTCTAAGTAATGTATTATTAGATGGTAAGCATACATTTCCTATCAATAAGTGGGAAATGGTTTGGAAACTATCACCTACGCTATCAAAACTCTCGAACCCCGACATTAGACACACCGAATATGCTGTTAATTCTGATGATAAGCAAAGAACAAACCCAAGTATAGGATCTGGCGAATCTGGTATGCCTACTCGTATTTGGCGCGATTTGGAAGAAATAAATTTTGTTGCACAATTGCATTTGACTAAAGAATTCGAATTCAGAGGTAATAATAGTAAACTTTTATTTGGAGGTGCATACACCATAAAAGAACGTGATTATGCCATTAGACGATTCAATTTAGCTGTTGTTAATGTTGGTAATCTTACCGGAAATCCAGACGAATTGTTTAGCAACGAAAATCCAGATAATTTATGGCCTATCGATAATGGAAATGTAAATGGTGTTAGATATGAAGCAGATTTTGTTCCAAAACATACCAATAAATATAATGCATCATCAAATAATATCGCCGGATATATATCTACTGAACTTGCTATTACTAAAAAGCTAAAAACTATTATAGGTGTCAGGGCCGAAAAATTTGATCAATTCTATACTGGCGTAACTAAAGATGAGAATTTTTCATACAACAATAAAAAAGTAATTGATATACTCAACTTTTTTCCTTCTTTAAATACTGTCTACAATTTTACTGAAAATCAGAATTTTCGCTTCTCTTACGCAAGAACTATAGCTCGACCTTCTTTTAAAGAAATGTCATTTGCCAATATTCAAGATCCACTTAGTGGTTCAACATTTATAGGAGGTCTTTACCCATTTGAAGATGCTAATTGGAGCGGGAATTTAATTACTACAGATATTGACAATTTTGATCTTAGATGGGAATTATTCCAAGAAAAAGGTCAAACAGTTTCTTTAAGTACTTTTTATAAAAAGTTTTATTCACCAATAGAAAACGTACTACATACAGTAACCCAAAAACTCTCGATTCAGCCACGTAATGTAGGAGACGGTCAGGTATTTGGAGCAGAATTGGAGTTTAGACAAAATTTGAGCCAAATTATTGCTTCGCTCGACAATTTCAGTATTTCGTCAAATTTTACCTTTACCAAATCGCGCATAAAAATGAGCAAAACAGAGTTTGTCGGGAGGTTAGCATATGCTCGATTAGGACAAACAATAGGCGAATATCGCGATATGGCAGGACAAGCTCCATATTTATTGAATGCCGGGATGTCATACAATGGCTCAGATAATTCTTTTTGGAAAGGTTTTGAAGCCGGTTTTTATTACAATGTTCAAGGTCAAACTTTATATTATGTTGGTGCTCTCGACAATCCTGATGTTTATACTATGCCATTTCATGCTTTAAATTTTAACCTAAACAAAACTTTTACAAATAAAATTCAAATTGGTTTTAAAATCGACAATATTCTAAATCAGAAAAACGAATTGGTTTACAAATCATATAACACTGATGATCAATACTTCTCAAAAATTGAGCCAGGTAGAGTTTTTCAATTAAGATTTAGTTATTCTTTTTTCTAAAAGTTTTTTCCTCAATATTTACAAAAGGCGCTTTTTCTCAAAAGCGCCTTTTTTTTGTTCAATAACTTCATTTATATTTGTAATATCAACATATAAATTTTGTTAACATTAAGTTAATCCTAATTTAACATTTAAGAAACATCTAAATTGTTGATTTGTATAAAATAACATTTTTTAATATTGAATTTTTTAAATCTCTATCGATATGAATAAGAAAGTATTAACATTATCTGCTATTCTATTTAGTAGTATCATTTGCATTAACGCTCAAAACAAAAGCTTTAAAATTAAAGGTAGCGATACTTGTTTGCCTCTTTCTCAGAAAGAAGCTGAATCGTTTATGAAAAAAGATTCTAGTACTGTAATTTCGATATCTAGTGGTGGTACTAGTGTCGGTATTGCTGCTTTAATCAATGGATCTACCGATATTGCTGATGCTTCGCGCAATATTAAATTGGATGAAACACTTAAAATAAAAGAATCTGGTAAAACCTTACAAGAAGTTGTTGTTGCATACGATGCTCTTGCTGTTATTGTCAACAAAAACAATAAATTAGACCAACTTACCCGCGAACAATTAGAAGGTATTTTTACAGGTAATATTACAAACTGGAAAGAAGTTGGTGGCGAAGATCTTAAAATTGTTCTTTATTCGCGCGAAACAAGTTCAGGTACCTACGAGTTCTTTAAAGAACACGTTTTAAATAAAAATAATTTTGCTGCTTTTGCGCTTCTTTTACCTGCAACTGGTGCTATTGTGAAATCTGTAAGTGAAACTAAAGGAGCTATTGGCTATGTTGGTTTAGCTTATGTCGATAAAAATATTAAAACTATTAATGTATCATACGATAAAGGAAAAACATTTGTTGAACCAAACTTTAACAATGCTAAAAACAAATCATACCCGGTAACTCGTCCATTATTATACTATTACCTCAAAGAAAACGAAGCAAAAGTTAATTCTTATATAGATTTTGTATTATCGTCCGAAGGTCAGGCAATTGTAGCAAAAGTTGGTTTTATTCCCGTAAAATAGTTAAAAATTAGGTATATTCGTATAGATATCTCTCTGTTTTATTACAATTATGATACCTCTACGAGGTTTTGAAGGTCGTAGACCTTCCATAATTGTAATAAATATGTTAATTATTTTCAATATCGAAGCTAAAGTTCTTCACTACAAAAAAAGAAAAATTGGCCGAATAATATACTTTACAAAGTACTTTCTTTCAGTTTTTCGGATATAAATACCTTAATAACCGATTGACGGGGAATTCCTAGTCGTTGCGCAACACTATCGAGCTGGTTAACCATCCATGCAGGGAAATCTACCGTTACACGATGTTGTTTCAATACTGGTCTTACAGCTTTTGATTTGTCAAGATGTGCAACAATATCTTCTCCCCCATCGAATGCAGCATCAAAATCATTTGCCAAAATAGATTTCTTTTTCATTTTCTCTAGCTTTTCTAACTGATATTATCCTGATATTGTTATCTCTAATGGTATAAATAGCCGACCAAGTAGATTTCCCAAGCATGGCTATTAATAAATATCTCGACTCATCTATTGTTCTTGCTGGAATAACAATCATATTTACATCGTCCCATAATTTTTGGGCTTCTATAAAATCAATTCCATGTTTTTGTAAGTTTCCCGAACTTTTTTGTTCATCAAATTCGAAAGCCATAACCATATTTATTATAGCAAAAATATGTAATTTTTACATAATAATTATATATTTTAATAACTATAGTAAACTTGAAATTTTTATTTTTTTTCTACAATCATTCACTTTTTCATTATTTTAATACTTTTACACATCTAAATTTAAAAATAATGCTAAAGAAAAACAATAAAAAAACCATCAATGCATGGTGTTCGTTCGATGCTGCTAATTCTGTTTATAATCTGATAATAACTTCTGTACTTTTTCCTATTTATTACAAGCAAGTCACACAACGTGCTTTTGGCGGCGATATGGTGAGTATTTTTGGTTTATCGTTCAAAAATACGGTTCTTTACGATTTTACCATTGCCATTGGCTACGCTATTGTGATCTTTCTTACGCCTTTACTTTCGGGTATTGCCGACATGGGTGGTTACCGCAAACGTTTTATGATTTTCTTTACCATCATAGGTGCAACTGCTTGTAGTTCTTTGTATTTCTTCAATGGCTACAATATGGAATTCGGTTTAATACTCATTGCTCTTGCTGTGGTTGGTTGGGCTGGTTCTTTTGTGTATTACAATTCATTTTTGCCAATAATTGCTACACCAGACCGTCACAATTCAATTAGTGCAAAAGGCTTCGCATGGGGTTATATGGGTAGCATGATTTTATTTTTACTCAATATTATAACCATCGAAACGTGGCAAATATGGGGTTTCCCCAATAAATTAGAAGCTCTTCGCTTTTCTTTTCTTTTGGTGGGTATTTGGTGGATTGCAATGGCTCAAATTGCTTTTTTCAACCTTAAAGAATACAAGGGCGAATTCACTTTCAAAACTCATTTGTTTGCTAAAGGTTTTCAAGAAATTGCAAAAGTTTTCCGTAATGTAATTCACATGAAGACCATGAACCTGTTTTTGGTTTCTTTCTTTTTCCTTAGCATGGGGGTTCAAACGGTAATGCTTGTTGCAGCATTGTTTGGAAGCAGCGAGTTAGGTATTGGCGACTCCGAATTAATTATTACAGTCTTTCTTATTCAAATACTTGCAGTGGTTGGTTCTTTCACATTTGCTAAAGTTTCTAACACCTTGGGCAACTTCGTCTCATTACTAATTATGCTCGGAATTTGGGTTGTTATCTGCACTATTGCTTATTATGTTCAAACAGCTAACCAGTTTTATATTTTAGCTGCTATGGTAGGTTTGGTTATGGGTGGTATTCAATCGCAAGCACGAGCCACATATTCAAAACTTATACCTAATGATACTATCGATACTGCTTCCTATTTCTCTTTTTACGACATCACTGAGAAAATTGGAATTGTGCTTGGTATGTTTAGTTTTGGATTGCTCGAACACATTACCGGAAATATGAGAATTAGCATTGTAATGCTTTCTATTTATTTTGTATTTGCTTTTTTGATACTTTTATATGCTTTAATAAAAAAGAAACAGGTTGTTACAAGTTAAAGAAACAAATCCAAAATAATTGGATCTGAAACCAATAAATCTTTTTCAGAAATTCTAAGGTATTGACCCATTTTTTCAGGTTTTTTATGTGTTTTTGCTACTTCAATTAACCTATCTAAATGTTTTTTACCAAATATTTGATCAAACTCATCCAAATCGATTCCATTTGAAGTTCTCAGGTGAATCATTATATATTCATTGACCCTATCTTTCTCAGTGAGTATTTCGTCTTGCCAATATTGTCCTTGGTTACAGACAAGTTCAATATATTGTTTAGTATTCGCAATATTGAATCGTCTAATTTTTCCATCGAACGAATGTGCCGAAGGTCCTAATCCCAAATATGGTGTTCCATTCCAGTAATTACTATTATGCTTCGATTCATAACCAGGCAAGCAAAAATTTGAAATCTCGTAATGTTCAAATCCATTTTTTAAAGCCTCGTTACATAATATATCATAATGTTTTTCGCTGACCGATTCATCTACCTCTATCAACTTTTTGTTCTTTTTTAATTTGTAAAATGGCGTTCCTTGTTCAAATATCAAATGGTAAGCCGATAAATGTTTTATTGTTAATAAAAACGCTATTTCCAAGTTTTTTATCCATAATTCTTCAGATAAACCGGGGTATCCATATATTAAATCCAGTGTAATATTTTCAAAACCTGCAGCCTGAGCCATTATAACTGTGTCAATCGCCTGTGATGATGAATGCCTACGATTCATTAATTTCAAACCTGCATCATCAAATGTTTGAACACCTAGACTTATTCTGTTTATTCCAATTTTTATCAAATCTCTCAGATAGTTTGTATTCAAATCGTCCGGATTTGCTTCAAATGTTATTTCTGCTTCTTTTTTTATAAAAAAATATGACTTTATTTTTTCAATAATCAATTGACAGTCATCAATCGTCATTTGACTTGGGGTTCCTCCTCCAAAATAAATACTTGAAATTTCTCTTTCACTTAAAAAACAATATTGCTGTTCTATTTCTTTAAGTACAGATTCTACATATTCTTTCCTCAAATTCAATTGATTGTCCGAATAAAAATCGCAATAGCCACATTTGGACTTACAAAAAGGTATGTGTATGTATATTCCGGCCATTGTTATCTATTAAAAAATGTTTTACTTTGAAAAAAAATAATCAATGAAATTATTTAAAAATTTTTGGATTTCTCTTCTTTGGGCAGCTCTTATTTTAGTAGCATGTGCTATTCCAGGTAATGAGCTCAATAAAGTATCACTTATCAGTATTCCTTATTTCGACAAAATAGTCCATTTCGGTTTTTACTTTGTATTCTCTTTTCTTTTAATGATAGGATATGTCAAATTTCACTCCAAAGTACGAAAACGAACTTACATATACCCTCTTAATATTTCTGCCATTTATGGTGGTTCAATCGAAATGCTTCAAAATGCAGTATTTGTAAATCGAGGTGCAGATTGGTCCGATTTTATTGCAAATGTTTTAGGTTCTGTTTTTGGCATTTTGGCATTTTTTTTACTAAAATCTTTCCCAAATATTTATAAAAACATTTATTAAAGCCCTAATTTTTCAGAAATTTCGAGCATTCTCATAATCGATTTTTCTGCTTTATTTCGCAATCTTTCTTCTATAAGTATTTCTGGCTTTTCGTTTTCCAAACAATCATAAATTTTTTTTAAATTTATCATTTTCATAAATTTACAGTCGTTGCAACCACAAGTTACATCGATCGGCGGAGCCGGAAAAAATTTTTTTTCTGGACACGATTTTTGCATTTGATGCAGTATTCCCGATTCTGTTGCTACTATATATTCCTTTGCATTATCGCTCCTAACAAATTTCAACAACGATGCGGTTGATCCAATATGATCAGAAATTAACAATATTGGTTTTTTACATTCCGGATGTGATATTATTTTAGCATCTTTATTTGCCTTTTTAAGCTCCAAAATACGTTCAAACGAAAATTCTTCGTGTACATGACAAGCACCATCCCAAACAAGCATATTTCTGTTTGTAATGCTGTTAATATAATTTCCTAAATTTCTATCGGGACCAAATAGTATTTTTTGTTCCTTTGGTAAACTTTCAACTATTTCAATTGCATTGGACGATGTACATACTATATCGGTCAATGCTTTTATTTCTGCTGTTGTATTTACATACGATATTACCAAATGATCGGGATGTTCTTTGACAAATTTTTCAAATATATCGGCCGGGCAAGAGTCGGCCAATGAACAACCTGCCATTAAATCGGGAATTAATACCTTTTTTTCAGGACATATTATTTTAGCTGTTTCTGCCATAAAATGTACTCCTGCAAATACGATTATATCAGCTTTAGTTTTTGCTGCTTGTTGAGATAAGCCCAAACTATCACCCACAAAATCGGCAATATCTTGTATTTCTCCTTCCTGATAATAATGTGCCAAAATTATTGCATTCTTTTCTTTTCGCAATTTTGTTATTGCCTCTATATAATTATTATTATTCATTGTTTAAAAATCTCTTTTTTATGTAAATATATATAGCTTGTTAAATGGTTTAAAAAATTTTTTGATTATTCTTGCTTTTGAATTTTTTATTTTTTTTTCTTGTTTATTAACATTCAATTATTTTAATATATTATTGAAAATTAAAATTTTATAATGATTATTAACAAACGTTCATATCTTAATTTTGTTTATAAGTTTACAGATGTAAATATTGGTTTAATGGTTAATTAAATCAATATTAATATTACAAAATTTTATTTTTTTATTAAAAAAAAATTGTAATGAATATCATAATTTAAATTAGACACATTATTTTATTAAATGTTTTAACATAATATACACTTTTTATTAATAGTATTTTAATATGGAACGAACAAAAATTGCTATTGCTGCAGATCATGCCGGATATTCTTTAAAAGAATTATTAAAAGTTTGGCTTCTCGAAAATAATTATATAGTTACAGATTTTGGAACAAATAGTTCAGAATCATGTGATTATGCAGATTTTGCTCACCCAATGGCCAATTCTGTCGAAAAAATGGAAAATTTAATTGGTATTTCTGTTTGTGGTAGTGGTAATGGTATTAATATGACTGTAAATAAACACAAAGGTATTAGAGCTGCTTTATGTTGGAATCGTGAGATTGCTATTTTAGCCCGTGCTCATAACAATGCCAATGTTTGTTCTTTACCGGCTCGTTTTATTTCTAACGATGAAGCTTTTGACATTATCAGATCTTTTTTAATTACTCCTTTTGACGGAGGGCGTCATCTAAACAGAATTAACAAAATCCCAATTTCATAGTATTTTGAAAAATTTTCATATACATATATTTTTACTTTTATTTTCTATAAGCTCTTTTGCTAGATCTATTTCCGATTTAGAAAAAAAGAAAAGTGAAAAGTATAAGGAAATTGAATATATTAATGTTTTACTTAAAAAAATTGAAAATAAACAAAAAGGTTCTTTAAATAATATCATTTTACTTAAAAGTAAAATTGAACTTCGAAATCAAATAGTTGATCAAATATCGCAACAAATAGAGTTATTAAACTTAAATATTTATTCAAAATCAAATGAAATTAAATATTTAGACTCTATTATTTTTAATTTAAAAGTCGAATATGCGAAAACTATTTACAACTTTCATAAAATTAATAATAACAAGAAAAAATTAATTTATATTCTATCATCTAATGATATAAATCAAACGTATACACGAATTAAATATTTGCAACAATATATTGATTATCGTAAGAAACAAAAATTAGAAATTTTAAATTTAAAAGATACTATTCAACAAAAAGTTCTTATTTTAGAAATAGAAAAAAACAGTAAGCAAAAATTATTTGAAGAAAGTATATCTGAAAAATCTAATTTATTAAAAGAAGAAAATGATCAGAATATTTTAATTAAAAATTTAAAAATAAAAGAAAAAGAATATCGAAAAAAATTAAAGGAGAATGAAAAAGCAACTTTATTAATAGAGAATGAAATAAAAAAAATTATTGAACAAGAAGCTGCTAAATTAAAATCAAAATCCGATAAGCAAACTAAAAGTAAGTCCGATATTTTTCAATCATTATCTAAAGAAGATAAAATACTTTCCGACGATCTTAAAAAAAATAAACTTAAACTTCCTTGGCCTGTCGAAAAAGGTATTGTTACTTCTCATTTTGGCGAACATCCTCATCCACTATATAAGGGAATTAAAATTAAAAATAATGGAATAGATATTGCTACAAATAGTGGAACAAATGTTAGATGTATTTTTAATGGTGTGGTTTCTCGTATTTTTGCAATAAAAGGAACTAACTATACAATTATAATTCGTCATGGCAATTATATGAGTGTTTATCAAAATGTGATAAATATTAAGGTTAATATTGGAGACGTTGTGCAGACCAAACAAATCATTGGTTTAACCGATGAAAATTCCGACGACAATTCTTCACATATTCACTTCGAGTTATGGGACAATTTTAATAAGTTAAATCCAATCGAATGGTTAATAAAATAATATTTTTTAGAAACTATTTTATAATATTTTCAGTATAAATTAAAATTTATTAATTTTATAAAAAAATAAGATTTCAATAAAATGGAAAAAGAACTAATAGTTTCTGCAAAAATCGATAATCTTAGACACATTGAAAAGTTTATCGATCAAATATCTTCTGATGTAAAGTTAAGCTCAGAACTATATGGAAATGTTCTTATAGCAATGTTAGAAGCCGCTAATAATGCAATAGTTCATGGAAATAAATTAGATGAAAAAAAGAATGTTATTATAAAAGCAATTTCTAATAATACTCATTTAATAATATCGATGGAAGACGAAGGTCCAGGTTTTGATTATTCTAATATACCTGATCCTACATCTCCCGAAAATATCGAAAATATTTCAGGTCGTGGAGTATTTTTAATGAGAAAATTATCAGACAATGTTATTTTCGAAAAAAACGGAGCTTATGTAGAAATTCATTTTAAGCTTTAGTGTCAATTTCTTTTAATATAGAAGATCAAAATTTTACTTTAAAGTCCAAGTTAAAAATTAGGAGCTGGATTATAAAAATTATTAATTTATATTCCAAGAAATCTGGTTCAATTAATTTTATTTTTGTATCTATCAATGAAATTATTGAAATTAATAATACATATCTTAAGCACTATTATCCTACAGATATCATTACATTCGATTATTGTACCAATAATATAATATCAGGTGATATTTTTATTTGTTCAGAAATTGTTTTTAAAAATAGTGTTTTATACAATACCACTAGAGAAGATGAAATGAATCGAGTTATTATTCATGGAATTCTTCATTTAATTGGTTTCAACGATTCTAGTGAACAAGAACAGCTTATTATGCGTTCTAAAGAAGATGAAGCTTTAAATATTTTTAAAACTTCTCAATTTTAAATAATTTAATCAATATTACTTTTATTTATTGTATGATTCAATATTATGATGTAATTGTTGTAGGTGGAGGTCATGCAGGTTGCGAAGCTGCTTCAGCTGCTGCAAATCTTGGATCAAATACATTGTTAATTACAATGGATATGACAAAATTTGGCCAAATGTCATGCAATCCTGCTATTGGTGGTATAGCAAAGGGTCAGATTGTTCGCGAAATTGATGCTATGGGTGGATATACCGGTATAGTTACCGATCGTTCGATGATTCAATTTCGTATGCTCAATTTGTCAAAAGGTCCTGCAATGTGGAGTCCAAGAGCACAATGCGATAGAGTTAAATTTTCTATAGAGTGGCGTAATATACTCGAATCAATTAAAAATTTAGATTTTTGGCAAGACAATGTTGTTTCACTTGTTTTAGAAGACAATGTTGTAAAAGGTGTTACTACTCAAATAGGTGTTACATTTTATGCCAAATCAGTTATACTTACAACTGGAACTTTCGACAATGGATTAATGCACATAGGACGAAATACTATTGTAGGAGGCAGAATTTCAGAACCTGCTTCAATTGGTATTTCAGATCAATTAAAAATATATGGTTTTGAAGTAGGTCGAATGAAAACGGGTACTCCAGCTCGTCTCGATGGTCGATCTATCGATTTTTCTTTGCTCGAATCTCAAAGTGCCGATGAAACTGGAAAATTTTCTTTTCTTTTTAATCACGGAGTAAGTACTGTCCAAAAACCTTGTCATTTTGTTTATACAAGTTCTGCAGTTCATTCTATATTAGAAAGGGGTTTTAAAGACTCTCCACTTTATGCAGGAATAATTAAAGGAGTAGGTCCACGATATTGTCCAAGTATTGAAGATAAGATTGTAACATTTAGTTCTAAAGATAGCCATCAATTGTTCCTAGAACCAGAAGGCGAAAATACAAACGAATATTATATCAATGGTTTTTCTAGTTCTTTACCTTGGGATATACAATACAAGGCTTTACGAGCTATTAAAGGTTTGGAATATGTCAAGATATTTCGTCCAGGTTATGCTATCGAATACGATTATTATCCACCTACGCAATTAAAACATACTTTAGAAACTAAATTAGTACAAAACCTTTTTTTTGCAGGACAAATTAACGGAACAACAGGATACGAAGAAGCAGCAGCTCAAGGTCTAATCGCTGGTATTAATGCTCATTTGTTAATTAATAGCAAAAATGAGTTTATTTTAAAAAGAAACGAAGCTTATATTGGAGTTTTAATAGACGATTTGGTCACTAAAGGAGTAGATGAACCATACCGTATGTTTACTTCTAGAGCTGAATATAGAATTTTACTTAGACAAGACAATGCCGACGAACGATTAACCGAAAAAGCTTATCAAATAGGATTGGTTCAAAAAGAGCGATATGAATTGTTTTTATCGAAGAAAAAGTTTATTCATGAGTATTTTACTATTTTAAATAATAAATTCACAACACCCGAACGAATTAATCCTATTTTAGAACGTGCCAATACAACTACCGTAAAATCTAAATCAAAACTAATCGATATATTATCGAGGCCACAAATTAATATTCAAATGTTGGTCGATCAATTTAAGTCACTACAAGCACCTCTAAAAAGTTATGGCGACTTACAAAGTGAAGTTTTAGATTCAATCGAAATTAACATTAAATACAGCGGATACATACATAAAGAGCAATTAATTGCCGACAAACTATTGAGATTAGAAGAAATTAAAATAAGCGATAGTTTCGATTTTAGTTCTTTACAATCACTTTCAACCGAAGCTAGAATAAAGTTTAAAAAAATTAAACCTACAACTATTGGACAAGCATCTCGCATTCCCGGCGTATCCCCATCAGATATAAACGTTCTACTCATTCATTTAGGTCGATAATGTTCCACGTGGAACACTCCAAATGGCTATTTTTACTATGTTCCACGTGGAACATTTAAGTAATGCTTTAACTGGCACCTCGAATCCGCTCGCTGTCCCAAACGCTCGAGTCATCTGTTCCCTGAGCGCAGTCGAAGGGTTTTGTAGTAAGTCACCTCGACTCCGCTCGGTGACCGGACACTTTATCGTCTGTACCCTGAGCGTAGTCGAAGGGCGCTCGGTGACCGGACACTTAATCATCCGCTCCCTGAGCGTAGCCGAAGGGCGCTCGGTGACCGAACATTTAATCATCCGTTCCATGAGCGCAGCCGAAGGGTTTTGTAGTAAATCACCTCGACTCCGCTCGGTGACCGGACACTTTATCGTCTGTACCCTGAACGTAGTCGAAGGGCGCTCGGTGACCGTAACGCTCGAATCATCCGTACCCTGAGCGCAGTCGAAGGGTTTTGTAGTAAATCACCTCGACTCCGCTCGGTGACCCAAACACTCGATTTAACTGTTTTCAGAGTGTTGTCTAAGTGAGAATTTTAAATAATAATTTTTACTTTAGTTTTGTAATTTGTAGATTTATATGAAAGCATTTATTTATATTCTCGAATGTGCCAATGGAACTTATTATACAGGTAGTACAAATAATCTCGATTTGCGACTTCAACAACATATGATGGGAGAGGGCGCTAATTTTACTAGAAAGAATTTGCCTGTTAAGCTTGTTTATTCAGAAGAATTTTTTAGAATTGATGAAGCTTTTCTAAGAGAAAAACAAATTCAAGGTTGGAGCCATAAAAAAAAACAAGCATTAATTAATGGAAGTATCGATAAACTTAAGGAATTTTCTCAATGTGAAAATAATACAAATTCAAAAAGAAATATTTACCTCGACTCCGCTCGGTTACCTTAGAGGGCTTCTCTAAAAACTCAATTTTTTGAGGCGGACGATTTTATAAACCCGGAGTTTACTACTGTAAATGAGTTACACTGAGCTAAAGTCGAAGTGAGGAGTTTAAAAATGAAGTCCAACAAAGAACTCCGAAGGGCTCAACGTAGCTAAAAAGCAGTTTTTAGACATGTCCTAGAGTATATATTTCACTCTCCCTGAGCGTAGCCGAAGGGCACTTGGTGACCAAAGAATTCACTTTCGCATACCTTGTGGAGCCAATGTGTACAGATGGAATTCAAAGGCTAAGGTAGTTGTCAATAGTATGTATATTTGTTTTATTTTTTTCTATATGTCAACATCAAATTACATAAAAACAACTATATCCAACCTTCCCGATAAGCCGGGTATTTACCAATATTTCGACAAAGAAGGTACTATCATATATATTGGAAAAGCTAAAAATCTCAAAAAACGTGTTTCTTCTTACTTTAATAAAGAACATTTTGATAACGGCAAATTAAGGATTTTAGTGTCTAAAATTGTTGATATTAAATTTTTGGTAGTCGATTCCGAGAGCGATGCCCTTTTACTTGAAAACAACTTAATTAAAAAATACCAACCCCGATACAATATTTTACTCAAAGACGATAAGACTTTTCCATGGATATGTATAAAAAATGAACTTTATCCTCGTGTATTTTCTACTCGAAATGTGATTCAAGATGGATCTTTTTATTTTGGACCTTTTACTTCTGGTCTTATGGTTAAAACTCTTTTGGAATTTATTCGCAAATTATTTCCTCTTCGAACTTGTAATTATGATCTAACAGAATATAATATACATTCAAATAAATATAAGGTTTGTCTTGAGTATCATATAGGAAATTGTAAAGCTCCTTGCGAAGGACGTATTACTTTAAGTGAATATAACACTAATATTGATCTTATTAAAAGTATTATTAAAGGTAATTTGTCGGGTTTAAAAGCTTTTTTAATTGATTTAATGAACAAAAATGCCAACGACCTTAAGTTTGAAGAAGCTGCTTTAATTAAGGAAAAAATAGTTTTACTCGAGAAGTACCAAAGTAAATCGACTATCGTAAATTCGGATATTAATAATGTCGATGTTTTTAGTTTTTTGAAAGATAATAATATTGTTTTTATTAATTATTTGCGTATTGTTAATGGATCAATAGTTCAATCTCATACTGTCGAGGTTCATGCTCAACTAGATGAAGAAAATGACGAAATTTTTTCAACTGTAATATCAGATGTGCGTGCTAGGTTATTTAGCAATTCTAACGAAGTCATTGTGCCTTTTTATCCAGACATTAAATTAAAGGGTGTTAAATATTCAATTCCAAAGTTGGGCGATAAATTTAAATTGCTCGAGCTATCGGAACGAAATCTCAAATATTTTATTCTCGATAGAAATAAAAAACTTTCCGAAAAAAATTCAGAAAACCCTGCATTTATTACTTTGGAAAGAATGCGCATCGATTTACGTATGTCTGTTCAACCGTTTCATATTGAGTGTTTCGACAATTCTAATATTCAAGGCACAAATCCTGTAGCCGCTTGTGTTGTGTTTCGAAATGCGAAACCTTTTAAAAACGATTATAGACACTTTAATATTAAAACTGTAGAAGGACCGAACGATTTTGCTTCGATGGAGGAAGTTATTTATCGACGTTATAAAAGACTTAAAGAAGAAGGAGAGGAGCTTCCTCAATTAATTATTGTCGACGGAGGAAAGGGTCAACTTTCGGCAGCTGTTAAAATACTCGAAGAGCTTGGAATAGCAAATAAGTTAACAATTATTGGAATTGCTAAACGTCTCGAAGAAATTTTTTTTCCAAATGATCCTATTCCCCTCTATATCGACAAAAAATCTGAAACCCTCCGAATAATTCAACATATTCGTAACGAAGCTCACCGTTTTGGAATTACTTTTCATAGGCAAAAAAGATCAAATAATTTTATTAAATCCGAATTGTCGGAAATAAAAGGAATAGGAGAAAAGACCATTAAAACATTATTTGTTCATTTCAATACTATAGATAACATTAAAATAGCAAGTTATAAATCGTTATCTAATGTAATAGGCGAATCAAAGGCATTAATAGTATTTGATTATTTTAAGATTAATAAAAATTTAAAAAAATTGTAATTATTTTAAATTATATTTTAATTTTATTGAATTAACAACTAGTTTTTTTGATTATGAACCAAATTGAAAAATCAAAAGAAGAACTTATATCTGAATTAACTGAATTGCAGAAAAAATACAATTCCCTTAAGGAAAAAGTCGATTCATTTAATCTAATAAGAAATCCAACAGATGAAGCATTAAATGATAGTGAAGTACTTTTTAGAAACTTTATAGAAAATTCACTTTCAGGAATTTATTTTTATTCTCTTAATAGCGAAGATCAATTAATTTTTCAGGGATTTAATAAGGCTGCAAATAACCTGCTTAAAATTGATCACTCTCAATTTATTGGAAAAACTATTATTGAAGCATTTCCTTCACTTCAACTTACAGAAGTTCCATATAGATACAAAGAAACAGCAGAAAAAGGTATTCCTTGGTCAACTGAACATATTTCTTATAGTGACAATCTAATTACAGGGGCATTCGAAGTAAAGGCTTTTCAGACTGTACCAGGAAATATGGTTGTTGTATTTAACGACATTACTTCTCGTAAGAATGCGGAGCAATTGTTAAAAATTAGCGAGGAAAGATTTCAATTAGTTGTAAATGCCTCTGAACAAGGTATATGGGATTGGAGTTTAGAAAAAAATGAAGTTTATTTTTCTCCACTTTGGAAGAGGCAAATAGGTTACGAGGAACATGAATTGGATAATGTTTTTGATACTTGGGTCAATCATCTTCATCCAGACGATAAAGAACGATCATTACATATTTTAAATGAAAATATTAAGCATCCTGTATCTAGTTTTACAATTGAATTTCGCTTTCGACATAAAATAGGAACCTACCGCTGGATTCACAACAGTGCTTCTTCATTATTGAATAGTAATGGAGAAGTTGTTAGATTGTTTGGTATGCATACCGATATTACTGAGAAAAAAATTTCAGAATTATTACTTAAAGAAAAAACTGATGAAATAGAAACTCAAAATGAAGAATATTGCCAACTAAATGAAGAGTTACTTCAAACAAATTCACAATTGTATGAATCCAAGCTACAAGCAGAATCAAACGAGAAAAAGTTTAGTTTAATGATCAATAATTCGAACGATGCTTTTGTATTAATCAATAGTAATGCTGAACAAATTTATATTAGCAACGCAGCTGTTCGCGATACAGGTTTTGAAATTGACGAGTTAAAAGGTCCTGTCAATAAGGTAATTCATCCCGACGATTTAAACATAGTTTACGATACTTGGAATAAAATTCTCGAAAATAAAGATAAATCATTTAGGGTTCAATATCGACATATACATAAAACAAAAGGATATATATGGTATGAAGCATTTGCTCAGAATTATTTAGATAACCCTCTTATAAATGCAGTAGTTGTAAATGTTAGAGATATAACACAAATAAAAGAAAATGAGAAATATATATCTATTTTAATCGATAATTTGCCTTGTATTGCTTTAATTATTAAAAATGAAACTCGTGAAATAGTTAAAATGAATAAATATGCCGAAGACTTTGGTGCTTTAGTTGGTCATACTTGTCATTTAACATGTTTTCATAACCAAGAAAATTGCGATTACTGTTTAGCAAGCGATGCTTGGAATAAAAAAGAAACAAGCGAAAAAGAAGTTTTTGTCAAAGATCGATATTACCGCTGTATTTGGATCCCCTTAAATGATCAATTTTATCTACATTATATCTTTGACATAACTGATCAAAAAAAGCTAGAATCAGATCTAATAAAAGCTAAAGAGCATGCCGAAGAAAGCGATCGTCTAAAAACAGCTTTTTTGCAAAATATGAGTCACGAGATACGCACTCCTATGAATGCTATTATGGGTTTTTCTAGTTTATTAATCGATAATTATGGTAACAATCAAAAGTTAGAACAATTTTCGAGTATTATCAATCAGCGTTGTCGCGATTTGCTCGATATTATTAACGATATACTCGATATTGCAAAAATTGAATCGGGTCAATTAACTTTAAATATTGAAGTTTGTAAGCTCGAGGATTTGTTTTCCGAACTTAATATGTTTTTTATTGCCTATCAAAATAAAATTGGAAAGCAGCATTTAGCTTTTAATATGCATATTTCCGAACATGAGCCAAAATATATTATTAAAACTGATAAAATAAAACTTAAACAAATTTTAATCAATTTAATAAGCAATTCGTTCAAATTTACTGAATTCGGTTCTGTAGATTGTGGATATAAAATCTTAGACAATTATATTGAGTTTTATGTTTCAGATACGGGTGTTGGTATTTCACCCGACAATCACGATTTTATTTTTGAGCGTTTTTCTCAAGTTAGTAATAGTTCGCCGAAAAATATTGGTGGAACCGGCTTGGGGCTCCCTATTGTAAAGGGTTTAACCAATTTATTGGGAGGCAAATTGTGGCTCACATCTTTACCTGATAAGGGAACTACTTTTTACTTTACCATACCTTTAATTTTGTCCGAATTTTTACCAATTGAACCAATTGAAGTTGTAAATGACTCAGAGTTAAGGTTCACTAATAAAACTATTCTAATTGTTGAAGATGATTTTTATAATGCTCAATTTTTGAATGAAATACTGTCGGGTAAAGGGTTAAATATCATATCTGTTGCAAATGCCGAAAAAGCAATTGCGGTTGTCGAAAACCAAAATATTGATTTAATTTTAATGGATATCCGACTTCCCGGAATGAATGGTTATGAAGCTACAAGAATTATAAAAAAATCTAATCCAAAAATTAAAGTTATTGCACAAACAGCTTATGCTGCTCAAGACGAATTTCAAAAAGCGATTGATGCTGGTTGTATCGATTATTTGAGTAAACCAACTAAACGCGAATTATTACTTAGCAAGCTTATTAAATATTTGGTTTAGTTATATTTTTGCTCCTATTCCAATATCTTTATCTCATATTCCATTTTCACCGAGGGAGCTAATGTTGCTATTACACCACAATATTTATCGACCGATAGATTTACGGCATTTTGAAGCTTTTCTAATTCAAGATTATGGCCTTTAAACTCGTAGCATACTTTTATATGTGTATAACGTTTTGGATGTTCTTCACGCATTACGGCTTCAGTTTTAACGTTAAAGTAGTCGGGAACTATCCGCATTTTCTTTAAAATTGAAATAACATCCATACCGGTACATCCACCCAATGCTGCCAAAATTAATGGTTTAGGAGTAGGTCCTAGATTATGGCCTCCACTATCTTCTGTTGCATCGAGTACTATACTGTGAGTACCAATTTGTGCATTAAATGCCATATCACCTTTCCATTCAATATTTACTTCTTTTCTCATATTTTTTATTTTTCTCGTTCAACTGTAAAATTTACTAATTCTATAAGAGATTGTTTGGCATTACTTTGTATTATACTATCTAATGCCTTTATTGCATTGTCTCTGTACGTATACATCATCGATGTTGCCATCGAAATACCATTGTTTCTTTCAACAAAATCAATAATATATTTTAATGTTTCTCGATTTTTGTGGTTATTGTTTACCAATTTAATAATTTTTTTTGCTTCTTGTTCATTCGAATTCTTTAAAGCAAGTATAAGTGGCAATGTAAATTTTTTGTCTTTTATATCGTTTCCAACTGGTTTTCCAATTAATCCTTTCTCTTGATAATCGAACAAATCGTCTTTTATTTGAAAAGCAATACCGGTAAGTTCTCCATAGATGGCTAAACTTTCAATTATCGTTTGATCTTTTGTAGCCGATTGTGCTCCTGCTGTAGTACACGATTTTATGAGCGATGCTGTTTTTTTATTAATTATTTCAAAATAATTGTCCTGATCAATAATATTTTTTCTTGCCGATTTTAATTGTTGCAATTCGCCTTCACTAAGTTTCTTTACTGCATCAGATACCGTATGAAGCAAATCGTAGTTTTTATTTTCGAGGGCAATCAATAATCCTTTCGAAAGTAAATAATCTCCAACCAATACTGCTATTTTAGATTTCCAAAGTGCATTGATCGAAAAATATCCCCGCCTTTCGTACGATTCATCTACTACATCGTCGTGTATAAGAGTTGCTGTGTGTAGCAATTCTATCATAGTGGCGGCGGTATATGTTGTATCGTTAATTCCTCCTGCTGCTTGTGCCGAAAGAAATACAAACATGGGTCGTATTTGTTTTCCTTTTCTTCTGATTATATAATTAAAAATTATATCTAATAGTGGAACAGGAGTTTTGAGTGCACTTCTAAAGTGTTTCTCGAACATTTCTATCTCGTTCGAAATGGGTTTTTTAATTTGATTGTAATCGCTCATCAATTTACTTTTCTCTAATTTACTAAAATACTCAGTTTTACTTAATTTTTTATTGTTTTTAAAAATAAATTTATTTTGAATTGATTCAATTTTTTTTCATTTAATATAGTGATAGTTTTGTTTTATAAAAAATTTTTATGCAAGCTATTGCAATTGTAACTATTATTATTGCTGTTATTAAATTTTTGTAAATTTTAGATTTTCTTTAATATACATTTCTTTTTGTCACTTTGTTGCTTAGCGTTTAAATGTATAAATTTACAAAAAAACAAAAAAATGCCAAGAACAAAGCTTTTCCTTCTCGATGCGTATGCACTTATATTTCGTTCGTATTATGCTTTTATCAATACTTCAATGCGAAGTACATCGGGTGTAAATACTTCAACTGCTTATGGATTTTTACTTACGCTCGATGAGGTTTTGCGCAACGAAAAGCCCGAAAATATAGCTGTTGTATTTGACCCTAGTGGTCCTAATTTTCGACACGAGTTATATCCTGCCTATAAAGCCAATCGAGACGAAACGCCCGAAGAAATTAAAATTTCGGTTCCCATCATTAAGCGTTTGTTAGATGCTATGAACATTAAAACATACCAAGTTACAGGTTTTGAGGCCGACGATGTAATTGGTACACTTGCCAAAAAAGCGGCTCAACAAGATTTTGATGTATATATGATGACTCCCGACAAAGATTATGGGCAATTGGTCGACGAACATATATTTATGTATAAACCCAAAAAAGGTGGTAATGAATCGGAAATCTTGGGTGTAAATGAAATTAATAACAAATATAATATTCAAAATCCAATTCATGTAATCGATATTTTAGCTCTTTGGGGCGATAGTTCAGACAATGTACCCGGTGTTAAAGGAATAGGTGAGAAGCAAGCACTTGAACTAATTTCAACCTATGGTACTATCGATAATCTATTGAACAATCTAGATAAAATTAAACCTGCTCAAAAAAATAAAATTCTTGAAAGTATCGATAATCTTCATTTATCGAAAAAACTAGTGACTATCGATATCGATGTTCCTGTCGATTTTATTAAGGATGAAAGCAGGTTTGTACCTTATAATGATGAAGCTCTTTCAGAAATACTTCAAGAACTCAATTTTAAATCATTAATTAATAGATTTATATCAAAGTTAGATAATCAGTCTACGGCAACAAAAATTCAAAAACAAAAAGCCAAAACCGATGCTCCAAATCTCTTTTCAACGCAAACAAATTTGTTCGAATCGGACAATACGCAAATAAATTCTGAAACTATTAAAAATTCTATTATTCAAGAAAACTTTAATACTATTAAATCTTTTAAAAACGATTATATTTTATGTAATTCACCCGAGTTAATTGCCGATCTTATTAAACAACTTGAAGATTGCAATGAATTTTGTTTCGATACAGAAACTACCGGTCTCGATACTTATAACGATTTTGTTATTGGTATTTCTTTCGCCATCAAAGAACATTCTGCATGGTATTTGCCAATTTCTTTAAACATAGATGAAGCTTTCAGACTTTTACATTCATTTAAACATATTTTTTCGAACATAAAAATTTCAAAAATTGGACACAATCTAAAGTTCGATATTTTAATGCTTCAGAAATATGGTTTAAACGTTCAAGGATCGATGTTCGACACAATGGTAGCACACTATGTCATTAATCCCGAATTGAGCCATAAAATGGACTCTATTGCCGAGCAAATGCTAAATTACAAAACTATTCACATAGAGGAGCTTATAGGTTCAAAAGGAATTCATCAAAAAAAGATGTCTCAGGTTCCTATCGAACTTATTAAGGATTATGCTTGTGAAGATGCCGATATTACGCTTCAATTAAAAAATTTGTTAAAAGAAAATATTGATGTATCAGATTATAAAGATTTGTTTTATAATATTGAATCGGAGTTATTGAAAGTTTTAATTGATATGGAACAAACCGGCATCTTATTAGATGCCGATTCATTATCGACTTTTGCCGAAAAGCTAAAAATTGAAATCGATAAAACAGAACAAGAAATATACAGTCAGGCCGGTGAAAAATTTAATATTGCTTCTCCAAAACAATTAGGCGATATCTTATTTCTTAAATTACAAATCGACCCCAATGCCAAACAAACCAAAACAAAACAGTTTTCAACTGCCGAAGATGTATTACAAAATTATGCTTCTGAACATCCAATTGTAAATAATATTCTAGAATATCGATCATTAACAAAGCTACTTTCAACTTATGTCGAAGCTTTACCCAAGTTAATCAATCAAAATACCGGTCGTATTCATACTTCATTCAATCAAACTGTTGCTGCTACCGGTCGTTTAAGTTCTAACAATCCGAATATGCAAAACATTCCTATTCGCGACGATCGTGGAAAGGAGATGCGAAAAGCTTTTAAATCATCGGATGATGTGCATATTTTATTATCGGCCGATTACTCACAAATTGAACTTCGTATTATGGCTCATTTGTGTGGAGACAAAAACATGATTCAAGCTTTTTCGAACAATGAGGATATTCATAATATTACGGCATCAAAGATTTATGGAATCCCAATAGAACAAGTTACAAAGGAGCAAAGACGTAACGCAAAAACTGCAAATTTTGGAATAATATACGGAATATCAACTTTTGGTTTGTCTCAACGACTCAATATACCTCGAAAAGAAGCTAACGATTTGATTGAAGGCTATTTCAGAACATTTCCCGGCGTTCGTTCATACATGACTCAATGTATTGTTAAAGCTAAAGATATTGGGTGGGTCGAAACTATCATGCATCGTAAAAGATTTTTGCCCGATATCAATTCAAAAAATGCTGTTGTTCGAGGATTGGCCGAACGAAATGCCATTAATGCTCCTATCCAAGGTTCCGCTGCCGATATTATTAAACTAGCAATGGTCAATATTTTTAATGAGTTTAATAATCAACAATTACAATCAAAATTACTTTTGCAGGTGCACGACGAGTTGGTTTTCGATGTATTAGTTACCGAATTAGATAGAGTGAAAGAAATTGTTAAAAACAAAATGGAAACTGCCGTAAAACTTAGTGTTCCCTTACTGGTCGAGATGGGTTTTGGGAAAAATTGGTTAGATGCTCATTAGTATGGCATAATATTTGCTACATTGTATAAAATAATTTACTAAAAACTAATACCATGAAAATAGAAGTTAATTTATGCGGAATATTTTCAGAAATTGTTAAGCAACCTGCAGTTGTTATTGACAATGTGTTAAATGTCGAAGATATTATGAACCATTTCAACAAGAATTATAATGAGTTTTCGAATTATAAAAGTATTCGAATCATTAATAAGAAAATAATAAGCAGAAACGAACCATTGCACGAAGGAGATTCAATAACTATAATGCCCCTCTATATTGGTGGATAATAACTAACTACTTTATGAGTTTAACTTTGAGTAATGGGCGTCTCTAAAAACTCGATTTTTTGAGGCGGACGAATTTTTAAACCCATAGTTTACTACTGTAAATGTGTTACACTGAGCAAAAGTCGAAGTGAGGAGTTTAAAAATGAAGTCCAAAAAAGAACCCCGAAGGGTTCAGCGTAGCTAAAAAGCAGTTTTTAGAGATGTCCTTAGTTTTTTAAATTTTTAAAAGAAATACACAGAGAAATTAATCAACGATTAATACTCTGTGTTTTTTGTTTATTCTTATTCTATACTATTATTCTTTTTGTATTTCCCATTCATTTTTGTCAATTCGCCATCTTTGCCATTTAGTATATCGGAATACTGTTTTCGAGCTTTTAATATTTCTATACCTTTCAAAATTTCTGGATCGCTCGTTAACGAACCTGCTATTCTTCCTTTCTGGAAGTAGTAACGACTAATGATTTCGTCTCTAAGCAACTCGCTTATTTCCTTTTTAAAGGTCTCGAGATCTTTATTTTTGTCGTGCGACAATTTGGTTTTCAATTGTTCAAATTCAATTTCTGAAAGTGAAAAATATTTCTCTTTTTTTGCTGTTTCTATTAATTTATTTAATTGTTCCTCGGTATTGGTTTTATAATCGAAATTTCTATTTTCAACATATTTTATAAAATTGGAATATATATCGTCCTCTATTTTAAATTTATCAATAATATTAATTGAATCATGACTCGAAACAAATGTTGTAGCAAAGTCGAATATGATATTTTTATTTAATAATGCATAAGCAACATTACTAAGTGTCTCAATATCTGTAACAATATCGGGATTAATACCTCCGCCGTCATAAACACTTCTTCCTTTTTTTGTTTTAAATTCGGTAATTAATGAATCTGGAACTTTTCCAACACTACCGTCATCGTTTCGATGTGTATAATCCAATGCTTGTATACATCGCCCACTTGGAATATAGTACTTTGCAGTTGTAACTTTCAATTGAGTATTGTAACTCAAAGGTCGGGTAGTTTGTACCAAACCCTTGCCAAAGGTTCTTTGGCCAATCAATACTGCTCTATCGAGGTCTTGTAACGAACCAGCAACAATTTCAGAAGCCGATGCTGAACCTCTATCGACCAAAACAATAAGTCTAACGCTGGTATCGACTGCTGCAGAACTAGTTTTATATAAATTGTCAAATTTTTTTATTTTCCCTTTTGTGCTTACAATTTCTTGATTTTTGCCAACAAAAACATTGGTTACATTCACAGCTTCGTTAAGTAAACCTCCTGGATTTCCTCGTAAATCGAAAATAATTGAATTTGCATTTTTCTTTTTCAATTCTATAACTGCTTGTTTTACTTCTTTACCAGCATCGGTCGTAAAATTGTTGAGCTTAATATAACCAATACTATCGGTCAGCATTCCATAGTATGGCACATTAGGAATTGTTATTTGTTGCCGAACGATTACAATTTTTAGTAAATCATTAATACCAAATCGTTTTATTTCAAGCGAAACTTTTGTACCCGGTACACCTTTTAATCTTTCACTTACTTTTGAAATTTCGTTTTCATCGACACTTATCCCATCAATAGTTATTATTTCGTCGCCGGCTTTTATACCAGCTTTATTTGCCGGAAGACCTTCGTATGGTTCTGAAATAATACAAGTTTTGCCATTTTTTCGAATAAGTGCTCCTATTCCACCATATTGACCGGTTGTTTGAAATTTAAAATCGTCGGCATCCGACTCAGGAATAAAATTAGTATAAGGATCTAGTTCGTCCAGCATTGAATCTATTGCATCTTTAATCATCTTTTCAGGATTGGTCTCGTCTACATAGAACAAATTTAATTCGCGAAACAATGAAAAGAATATATCGAGATTTTTGGCAATCTTAAATTCCTTTTCTACTATAAAACCTGCCGATGTAATGAATAAAATAACAATACTACCTACTATTAATATTTTTTTTAATCCTTTATTCATCTGTTTTTTTTACTTTAAATACTTAATTTATAATAAAACAAAATTATGAATAAATAACTCATATTTTTGCATGTCTTTTACTAATTGATGTTAAAACAATTTTTAAGGTATTTCGAAAAACTGCTTTTTAGCTACGCTGAGCCCTTCGGGGTTCTTTGTTGAGCTTCTTTTTTAAAAACCCCATTTACACTAGTAAACTCCGGTTTTTAAAAATCGCTCGCCTCCAAAAATCGAGTTTTTATAGAAGCCTTTTTATACAATTGGAAGTCTATATGACTCAAGTAATAAATATAATTTAAAAATATGAATTTAGAAAATATAATTGTCGAGAAAATTTCGTACTTGTTTATTATTATGCTAGTTGGTTTTATTGCAGCTAAATTAAAGGTAATAAACGAGGAAGCCAATAAAGGTCTATCGAGATTGCTATTTAATATAACGTTTCCATTATTAATTTTTACTACGTTTATTTCAAAAGAATTTAGTTATCAGATTCTTAATAATTCTTTATTTGTTTTATTATTTTCTTTTTTAGCTTTAATAGTTCTTTACTTAACTGGTTATATTTCATCTAAGTTACAAAAAATGGAACCATCTAAAGCAATTGTTCATATACTTCATACAACACATGGAAATATCGCTTTTGTAGGTTTACCCATAATTGGATCAATTTTTGGATCTGAAGGTATGTTATATGCAACTATTTTTATTTTAGCAAACGAATCTATTCTTTGGTCATTGAGTATTTTTTTACTCAATTATAAAAACAACTCAAGTATTAAAAAGGGTTTATTAAATTTAGTAAATCCCATTACAATATCATTTTTTTTAGGAATTATTGGAATGATTTATGAAATCAAAATCCCTGTAACTTTGCTTAGTCCAATAGTTGATTTAGGTCATATAACTATCACATTATCTATGTTATATATTGGAGCAATGCTTTCTTTTATTAAAGTACATCATATCTTTAAGCATTACAATTTATATATTTTAGCTTTTAATAAGTTGTTGTTAGCCCCTGTTATAATGATATTTATAATAAATGCAGTGCTTCAACTATTTAATATAAAAGTAGATTTTCAGGCATTGTCTATTGTTATTATTCAAGTTGCTATGCCAGCTAACACAGTTTTAGTCATTTTAGCAAAGGAATTTAATGGCGATTACGAACAAGCTACAGAAAATATGCTTGTAACTACTATTATTTCTATTTTTACGATTCCGTATATCATATATTTAGTCAATAAATATTTAATTATTTGAAAGCAATTGTAATAAAAACAACAGGCAATTTATATACAGTCCGATGCGACAACGGCGATACTATTAACTGTATGCTCAAAGGCAAATACCGAACTAAGGGATTGCAATCGTCAAATCCGGTTGCTATTGGCGACATGGTTACTGTCGAATATTCTGGTAATATTGGTTATATTATCGATATCGACGATCGAAAAAACTATTTAATTCGAAAACCTTCTAATTGGTCAAAACAGGTTCATATTATTGCAGCCAATATCGATCAGTGTTTTTTAATTTGTACCATTAAAAATCCCGAAACTACACTCGAATTTATTGATCGATTTTTAGTTTCTGCACAAACTTTTCGCATTCCGGTAATAATTGTTTTTAACAAATACGATTTGTACAACGAATACGATCTTGATACTTTAAAGCAATACACAAAAATCTATTCTGATATTAATTATAAAGTTATTAATACTTCAATTAACAATTCTAATTCTATAAATGAAGTTGCAAATCTAATGCAAAATAAAATTTCTTTAATTTCGGGTAACTCTGGAGTTGGGAAATCGACTATAATTAATAAACTTGCTTCAAAAGAAATAACTAAAACAGCCTCTATATCGCAATATCACAATACTGGTATGCATACAACTTCATATTCAGAGATGTACGAATTGCCTAATAAATCTTATGTTATTGATACACCAGGTTTAAAAGCCTTTGGAGTCATAAATATCGCAAAAAGTGAACTGTATCATTATTTTCCCGAAATATTTAATTATGCTGTTGATTGTAAATTCTATAATTGTTTGCATACCAACGAGCCCGATTGTAATGTAAAAAAAGCTGTTGAGTCTGGATATATTTCATTATCGAGATATAATACATATTTAAAATTATTTTTTGATGAAAATGAAAAATATAGACAAAAAATAAAGTAAATTAAGGTGTTAAATATTTATGTTTGATTAATTTTATTTTACTAACCATATAAAAATTCCATTCTGTGAAAAACAAACAATTATTATTTTATATTATATTGTCATTAATATTGATAACAATAGTTATTTCATACATTGATATAAAAACAATTCAAAGTAATTATCATCGAAAAAGTTTATTTCAGCAATTAAGTATTGTTAGTAACGATATAGAAAATGAAGGTTTAAAACTATTTAACGACATTAACAATTTATTGTATAACGAAAATATCGACGAAGCATTCTGGGACGATAACCGATTTGCTATTTCCTCTAAACTTCAGGTAATTTATTCAAAATATTCAAATTTAATTGCAAATATTGCTGTTTACGACAATAATCAAAATGTATTAAGTATTTACAAAGACAAAAACGATAATTTTATTACAGATTTATACCAGTTACAATGGCAAAAGAAATTGCACGATAAAGAACAATTTATTTATGAAAATGAAAACGCAACCTATACTTTCGTAGATTTTAATAAAGTAAATAATACTATAGTTAATATTACCATTACTATTGATATTAAACATTATATCGAAAATAAAATTAGCAAATACTTTATTGATAAAATAATTGATCAAAATATTTATAATATTAATAAACAAAAATTTCTATCTTATAGTAAAAAGCAGGTAATAGATTCTACATTAATAAATTATGCTAGTGTTGATCATCATGGTGTATTAGATAGAGAGGATGATCAATGTATTTTATATTTTCCTATTCATTTCTTAAATGAAGATTTAACAGTATTTTTTTCTGTTAGTGAATCAAAATATTATAATTTAATAAATTATCGATTGATAATATATTTAACTATATTTATATTACTAATTATAATTGTAATAAAGGTTAAGATAACTCAATATAAAATATATAAAAAACAATTAGATATAAATGCCAATGCACACAAATCTTTTACTCGTATTATGGAGTTGATGCCTATTGGTATTATTATATTAAACGATTTTAAACGAATTGAATTAATAAATCGTTCTGCAAAAAAAATGCTTTTTATCGATGAAGACGAAGATATAGTTGGATCAGATATAAGTCATCGTTTTTTTCTCGGAAAGTCTTTGAATATATCGACCGATTATATGCCAGCTTACGATAGCAATCATTTTTTTCAATATGAAAAAGATGGAAAAGAAGTTTTTATTTATAAAAAAGATATACCAACTGTAATCGACAATAAAGATTTTGTTATTCAATCTTTTCTCGACGTTACTTCAATAGAAAAATCAAGAAAACGTGAGATTTCTGCTAATATGGCTAAATCTGAATTTTTAGCTCGTATGAGCCACGAAATTAGAACTCCAATGAATGGCATCATTGGTATGGCCGATTCTATTAATACTAAGAATTTTAATCAAGAGCAACTCGAACAAATAACCATTATTCGTCGCTCTGCCGATATGTTGCTGTCTATTATTAACGACATTCTCGATTTTTCGAAAATTGAAGCTGGCAAAATGATTTTAGAAGAAATACCATTTAAGCTTAGAGATGAAATAAATTTATCTGTCGAACTTTTTAAACCCCTTACTCAAGAAAAAAACTTAAAAATTTTAACTGAAATAGATGATGCTGTCGATAATAATTATATTGGCGATCCTTTTAGAATTAGACAAATATTAAATAATTTGATCAGTAATGCCGTAAAATTTACCCACGAAGGCAAAATAGTAGTAGGAGTTAAAAAGATAGAGGAATATAATAGGGTAATTTCTTTAAAATTTTCGGTTGAAGATACAGGCATTGGTATTCCAAAAGAGAAAATTGGAACTATTTTCAATTCCTTTACTCAGGCCGATCATAGTACAACACGCAAATATGGAGGTACCGGATTAGGAACCTCTATATCTAAGCAATTGGTCGAACTTATGAATGGAGAAATTTCTGTTCAAAGTCCTTCGGATTTGTCCGACGATCCTAAAAATCCCGGAACTTCATTTTCTTTTATTATTGATCTATATTCGAACGAAAAAACAAAGAAAAATGTCGAAAATAATTTAGTCGACTCTTTTAAAAGTGTTAAAGTTCTTATTATTGGCGAAAATAAAATAGAAGAAAAGAATATTGAGGAAACTCTTAAATACTTTGGGATACAGGTCGATCAACAACAATATACAAAAAGCACCATCGATTTTCTAAAATTAAACTCTGAAAGTGTATTCGAATCACGTTATAATTTCTTAATAATTAAAGATTCTGCACAATTTGATGGATTTAAAGTATTAAACCAAATTTTGGATGCGCGTTTAACCAATTTATTCAATATACTTCTTATTAGTTCAAATGACAAAAACGGAAATTATGCAAAATCAAAACGTTTGGGAGTCGATTATTATTTAGTTTTGCCTTTCGAATCGTCAGAGTTATACAATATTATTTCAGATTCATTTGTCGAAATCGATTATGTTACTGAAACACAAAAACCAACTTTTACACAAATAAGTAAAGAGTTAAAAATTCTTGTTGCCGAAGACAATCTTATAAACCAAAAAGTTGCTCGAACCATATTCAAAAACATAGGTTACGATATCGATATTGCTAAAGATGGTAAAGAAGCTGTTGATATGGCAAATTCTATTAAATACGATATTATTTTTATGGATGTGATGATGCCGGTTATGGATGGTCATCAATCTACTATTGAGCTTCGCAATCAAGGATTCAGCCTACCAATAATAGCCATGACCGCCAATGCTAATAAAGAAGATAAAATGAGTGCTATTTCAATCGGAATGTCAGATTATATTATTAAACCAGTTAAAATAGATTCTATTAAAAAAATATTAATCAAATATTTTTCTTAGATAATGAGATCACAGAAGTATATGAAACGATATCGTAATTGAAGAGTTTTAATACAATTTATATCAATACAGATTCAGCAAAATTTTAAACATATCATTTGATGAATCTGTATTTAATTTTTAAACCTCTGTAAGGCTATATGCTCTTACCCAATCGATTTGCATGGTCGATGGGAAATCGTTTTTAGTAGGTTCGTTATATATACCGCTGCTTAAAGATAGATACATTTCTTCTTGGGGAACGCCCTCTGTAATTCGTCTTACTTCTTCATTGTTGATTCTCCAAATTAATGCATTTTCGTTCCATTCCAATTCGAAAATTAAAAACTTTCCTTTTGGATTGAAAAACAATGCTGAATCTGTACTTCTTTTTACCCCATTCTTTTCGCTTATATTGCCCCAAAAACTATTAAAGTTTGTTTTGCCATTGTATTTTATTATATCTACTTGTGGTAGAATTTTTTCGCCTACCAACCAAAATGCATTTGTAATATCCGAATTGTCAGAAATTTTTATTTTAGCTCTGAATTTACCGTATTTCTGTCTGAAGCTTTTTCCGGTATTGATCAAGCCCGAAGTATAATTAAATTCTTTTGGACTAAATCCAAAAAACGGATGCCACGATTTACCCATAACATCTTCTTTTTTGCTAACAATGCTCAAAACACTATTTTCTATTTCAATATTTTTACCATCGGTAATAAAGTGTTTGTCGTCCGACAATGAATATGTATCGTTTAAAAGAGTATCGCCCCAGTAATAACGAGTCAACCATTTTTCTTTATCAAGTTTGTTTTCTTCAAATTCTTCGGAAAAGGTGATTTTCCATTTTTTTATTTTATTAAATTTTGGTGAATTACATACCGAATTATACCACTTTATTTTATCAGATTTTATAAGAGTATTATATTCATTTTCAAAGGAATATTCCTCTGTTTGTTCCCATTTCTTCTCAAAACTGAGGGACATATATGATTTTGATTGTTTAAATTCTTCGCTATTAACAAATATTTCTAATTCTTCATATTGTGGTACAATACCTGAATTCATAGTTTCGGTAAACAATTTAAATTCTTTGGAATTTAATAATTTAAAATAATCAACTATTTCTTTTTGTTTGCTCAATGATTCAAATTCGAACTCTGTTTTATATTCATTAGATTGTTCCCATCTGACTTTGGGTGCTAATAGATGGTATTTTTTGAATGATATGAATTCTTCAGTTTGTACTTTTTGTTTTAGTTCTTCATATCTTTCAACTTTTCCCGATGAGGCAATGTCCTGAAAATTTATAAACTCCTTAGTATCAATAAATTTAAAATATTGAATTATTTCTGATTTATTGCTTAATTCTTTGTGCTGATTATCAATTTCATATTCCTCTGTTGATTTCCATTTTTCATTAAAACTTAATAAGAGGTAGTTTTTCTTTGTCTGAAAATCTTCTGAATTTATTTTTAATTCAAGTTCTTTGAGTTTGTTAATTTTACCTGAAGTTATTATTTCATTATAATTGATTAATTCTTTAGAAGATAAAATTTTATAATATCGCTTAAGATCATATTTTTTTTCAATTTCGAGATATTCACTGTGTTTTAATTCATAAGTCGAACCCGAAAATGTTTCTTTATCGGCAAGTGCAGTTTCAAATTCTTTAGATTGAACAATTACTTTTAATTCCTCATATTTAGTTATTGATTCTGAATTGTATAAAGTATTATAAAGTGAAAAATCATCTGAAGTTACAAATTTTTGATATTTTTTAATTTCAGCTGATTTTAAGAGTATTTGGTATTCATTTTCAAGCGAATAGTATTCGCTGGTTTTATAGTTTAATTTTTTTAAGTTTTCTTTTAGTTCTTTAAATTCATTGCTCGAAGTTTTCTTTTTTAGTTTCTGAAAAAGTTCAATTTCTGGATTCGATAAATTCTCTGTATAATTTTTGTAGTTTTCAGATCTTATTGTTTTAAAATACAGTTTTAGAGCTTTGTCATTATCAAGAGCAATAAACTCTTTTTCAATATTGTATTCTTCAGTTATAGAATATTTTAGAGCCATAAGCTCAGCTTTTTTCTGTATAAAATCTTGACTTTTTACAATCTTTTCAAGTTCATTGTATCTTTTCAAAATATTTGAATCTAAAATGCTTATATAGTTATTATATAAATCAGTTTTCAACAATTTATAATAATTAATTATATCGTTTGATTTTGACAATTTCAAATATTCAGATTCTTTTAAAAATTCATTGGATTCCTTATATGAAATTTTTTTAATTGATTCCTTTTTTTCAATAAATGTATCAGATTCAATTGTTTTTTTTAATTGAAAAAAATGTGCCAGTTCATCGGAGTCAGCAAAAGATAGTAAATTGTTATATTCAAGTAAAAGAGCATTTTCACTCGATTCTATTTTATCTGTCGATGTATAAAGACCTAGTAATAATTTAAAATTGATCATATTATTTTTTAATAGAATATTTGTTTTTTATTTTTCTTTTAATCAGTTAAAGATAAACAATAAACTCAAATTTTTATTTATTCTTAGCTAAAAGATAATTCTCAAATATTATTTTTTTAATATTCAGTAAAACAATAGAATGGATATATTTGTTAGATAAAATTAATTATATTTGATTTTTAGCAATTTTGTTATTAGCTTTGAAACAATTAGAAAAATAAAAAAAATGAATGCAATTTCTGATACTATTATTGAAAAAAGAAAAATTACAGTAAAGCACTATTTAAATACACGAGCAAAAGCCGATTTAGTTGGGAAAGAAAAATTTTATCCTTTATACATTCAAATTATTGTAAATGGTAAAAAAGCTCAAATAAAAAGTCGTATCAATGAATTTTTAAACATATATCGTATAGATATTGAGCGACTAACAGAAAGTAATGAAAAACTTTTTGAAACAATTACACAAGGTTATTTTTCTGAGAAATTATTATCAAATATTATTAAAAAGAAAATTTTTCCCCTCTATAATTTATTAAACGATGAAGTTAATATTTTAAAAAGGATACTAATATATCTTAGACCATTTAATAATGAAAATTTTACACTTGTTAATTTTGGACACGAGTATCAATTGCATACTACTGAAATAACAAAAATTTTAGACGACAGTATTAAAGAAATATATCAACGCGAATTGCGCGAAATATTTCTTAGAACAATAGATCATCAAGATAAAGACGAAATTTTTAGATACACCAATTATTTTATTCATTTTATTAATTGGAATAATACTTTTAGTAACTTTTATGAATCTACATTTGAGGTTATGCCTCAATCATTAAAATCTATAGAAAATTTATTATCCAACGAATTACGTATATCGATCAAAGCTTTTCTGGCATATAAATCAAAAATTAATATTCTCAACAGATTGTTTGAGAGAAGAGAAGCCGGACGTATTTCTACATTATCGTTTCTCGATTGGCAAACAAATATTAAAGCATCTCTTCAAATCGAATTTTGTGAACTTTTTGGAGAACAAAAATCATTAGAATATATTTTAAGTTTAGATAATTTATTAAACAAAGTTATAAATTCATAATTAATGTCGTTTAGTTAAGTTCAATTCGACCCCGGCTAGGGTCGTTTGTTTATAGAAAATATAACATCCTATTAACATTAGGACCCCTGAGGGGTCAAACATTTTTTCTAAACTAAACGACATTGAATTCATAATTACTATTAAATCTAAAATTTTTTGAGTAAATTAGTAAAACAAAAATTTTAAATAATAATTAAGGAAAACTAAAGTATGGCTATTAAAATAATGGTAGCAGATGATTCTAAATTGGTTGTTTCGCTTATTAATAATATTTTGCGAAAGATGGATGAGTCATTCATAATAATTAATGCACAGGATGGCAAAGAGGCTTATGATAAAACCATACATGAATTACCAGATTTAATATTGCTCGATTGGCAAATGCCTGTTAAAAATGGTATAGATACCCTAATAGCTCTTAAAAGAAACAATAAAACAAAAGAAATACCAGTTGTTATGTTGACTGGTCAGGACAATTTAGAAGAAGCTTATAACAATGGTGCAATAGAATTTATTAGAAAACCATTTGAAAAGGTCGAAATAATTACAAAAGTAAAGCTTATACTAGAGTGGAAAAAGGCTTTAGAAGAATTACAAAACTTAAAAAAAGACCTTTAACCTTTTAATGCTTCTGCACCCCCAACAATCTCTAATATTTCGCCGGTAATAGCAGCCTGACGAGCTTTGTTATATACTAAAGTAAGATCCTTAATCATTTCAGTTGCATTGTCTGTTGCTTTGTGCATTGCCGTCATTCGAGCACCGTGTTCCGATGCAAAAGAATCGAGCAGGGCTTTATACATTTGAATTTTAAGCGACTTTGGAACCAGTTCATCATATATTGTATTAATTGATGGTTCAAATATAAAATCGTCGGATTGTTTTAAAAATTCGTCTTTTTTCTTTTTAGGTTTAACTGGCAAAAATTGTTCTTCTGTTAAAATTTGAACCCCGGCATTTTTAAATTGATTGTAAATCAATGCTACATGATCGTACGAACCCTTGCTAAATAAATCGATAATATGCTCAGCAATGGGTACTACATTGTCGTATTTGGGCGATTCGAACAATTCATTATGAGTTTCTATTACTTCAAATTTTTTTGATCTTAGAAATTCACTGCCTTTTTTACCAATAGATATAAAATGTACATTGCCGGCATTCAATTGTTTTTCGAATTTGTCGAAACATAATTGTAATGAAGCTTTTATTACATTGTTATTGAAAGCGCCACACAAACCTCTGTTCGAAGTATATACAACAATCAAAACCTTTTTTACGGTTCGTTCTTTTACCAACACACTACTTGCATCTAAACTCGAATTGGAACTTAAGCTACCAATAATTTCGTTCATTTTCGATGCGTAAGGTCTAAATTGAAGTATAGCATCCTGGGCTTTTTTAAGCTTTGCTGCCGAAACCATTTTCATGGCACTTGTAATCTGTTTGGTGGTTCCAACAGATGCTATACGTGTACGTATTTCTTTTAAATTAGCCATTGGTAATAATTCAAATTTCTAATGCTACAAATAAATTATTTATAATTTTTTGTAATATCTTTTGCTACAGATTCGATTACATCAGTAATATCGTTAGATATTTTTCCATCGCGAATATCGTTCAGCACATTTTTGTGCTTAACATCAAGCGTGTGCAAAAGCTCTGTTTCAAAATCTTTGATTTTATTTTTTGGAATATCGCGAAGCAAGCCTTTTGTGCCACAATAAATTATAGCAGTTTGTTTTTCTACTGTAAGAGGCTCATGTAAGCCTTGTTTTAATATTTCAACGTTTTTCGATCCTTTGTCGATAATAGCAAGAGTAGCAGCATCGAGGTCCGAACCAAATTTCGAGAAGGCTTCAAGTTCACGGTATTGAGCTTGGTCGAGTTTTAAGGTACCCGATACCTTCTTCATCGATTTGATCTGTGCATTTCCACCCACACGCGATACCGAAATACCAACGTTGATAGCCGGACGAACCCCTGAGTTGAATAAGTTGGATTCGAGGAAAATTTGACCATCTGTAATTGAAATAACATTGGTTGGAATATATGCCGATACGTCGCCTGCTTGTGTCTCGATTATTGGTAATGCCGTTAATGAGCCTCCTCCTTTAACATGGCCTTTCATGGAAGCAGGTAAATCGTTCATTTGCGATGCTATATCATCTGAGTCAATAACCTTAGCTGCACGTTCGAGTAATCGAGAGTGAAGATAAAAAACATCGCCAGGATATGCTTCACGACCAGGAGGGCGACGCAACAACAGTGATACTTCGCGATACGAAACAGCTTGTTTAGATAAATCGTCGTAAATTATTAATGCAGGAAATCCTCTATCTCTAAAGTATTCGCCAATAGCACAGCCCGCAAATGGAGCGTAAAATTGCATTGCAGCAGGATCTGATGCTGTTGCAGCTACAATAACGGTATAGCTCATAGCTCCGTATTGTTCCAATGTTTTGGCTATGTTGGCAATGGTTGAGCCTTTTTGTCCAATGGCTACGTAAATACAATATACTGTTTTTCCTTTGTCGTAAAATTCTTTTTGATTCAGAATTGTATCGATTGCAATGGTTGTTTTGCCGGTTTGACGATCGCCAATAATAAGTTCGCGTTGACCACGACCAATAGGAATCATAGCATCAATAGCTTTAATACCAGTTTGTAATGGTTCTTTAACGGGTTGACGATAGATAACACCTGGAGCTTTACGTTCTAGCGGCATATCAAACAATTGTCCCGGAATGGGACCTTTGCCATCGATTGGTTCGCCAATGGTGTTAATTACACGACCAAGTAAACCATCGCCCGCCATTATTGATGCAATCATTCGGGTACGTTTTACGGTATCGCCTTCTCGAATACCTTGGGAAGAACCAAGTAAAACAGCTCCAACATTGTCTTCTTCGAGATTAAGAACAATCCCTTTTATGCCGTTTTGAAATTCGATCATTTCGTTCGATTGAACGTTCGAAAGTCCATGTATACGAGCTATCCCGTCACCGACTTGAAGTACTGTTCCGACTTCTTCAAATTTGCTATCGATAGAAATACCTTCTATTTGTTTTTTTAGAATCGCTGAAATTTCAGATGGTTTAATGGTTGCCATATCTGTAATGATTATTTAACGGGTGTTTTCAATAATTTTCTTTTAACTGAACTTAGTTGAGTTGAAATGGATGCATCGAATTGTTCATCGTTGACTTTAATTATAAAGCCTCCAATAATTTTTTCGTCAATTTTTTCATTCAATTCAACGGTATTGGAATGGTATTTATGACCAATGAGTTTAATAATTTTCTCTTTGGTATCGTTTTGTAAACTAGTAGTAGTAATAACCGTTGCAACAGTTATACTTCTTTCGTTGTTGATCATAGAAGTATATTTACGAGCTACGTCTGTAAGTATACTTTCTCGTCGGTTTGTGTAGAGTGTATTGAGAAATGTGGTAGTTAAATTGTTGTACGAAGAAAAAATGCTACTAGAAATTTCAATTTTTTTAGATGGTTTAATAATTGGACTATCTAAAAAAGATTGTAATTCTTTTATTTCGGAAGATATATCCAAAATATTTGACATATCCTTATATACCTCTTGCAAGACGTTTTTTTCTTGAGCCAATTGGTGTAATGCCTTGGCATATCGAACAGCAATAATACTCTCATTCATTGTAAAAGAGATTTATATCAATTAGTTTTAATATCGAGCAAAAGATTTTTTACATATTCTTCTTGCTGTTTGCTATCGAGATTTTGCTTAATAATTTTTTCAGCAATTAGAACCGATAGGCTTGCAATTTGAACTTTTATTTCTTCAATTGCTGCTTTTTTCTCGTTTTCAATACTTTCACGTGCCGATTTAATAAGATTTTGAGCTTCTTCGTGAGCTTTGTCACGAGCATCGCTCAATATTTTTTCTTTCAGTTGTTGCGCTTCTTTCATTATCAATTCGCGTTCCTGACGCGATTTGGCTAACAGTGCTTCGTTGTCGGCATTGAGTTTTGCAATTTCGGTTTTTGCTTTCTCGGCTGTAGAGAGCGCATTTTCGATCGAGCGCTCACGTTCCTTAAGTGCATTAAGAATTGGTTTCCATGCAAATTTCTTGAGGATGAATACTACACTGGTAAAGATAAGCAACATCCAGAACAATAAACCTATATGAGGGGTAATTAGTTCCATATATTAAATTTTATTTAATTGAAATTCAATTTTTAAAAAACACTGTTATTGCCAACCGCAATGAACAGTGTTTTTTGTTTTCTAAGAAAAAACGATAAGGAAGCAAAGCACCACGGCAAAAAGGGCAACCCCTTCTACCAATGCTGCTGCCAAAATGAAGTTAGATCGTATATCGCCGATTGCCTCAGGCTGACGAGCGATTGCTTCTAACATTCCCTGACCGCTTAACCCGATACCGATACCGGCTCCGGTTGCTGCTAATCCTGCACCAATACCTGCACCAGCTTTGGCTACTGCATTGGTTGCTTCGAGTAAAATTGTTGTTGTCATTGACATAATTGTATAGTATTAATGATTACTATGATGTGGTTCGGCAATTGCCATACCAATATAAATTGCTGATAAAAGTGCAAATACATAAGCTTGAATGAGCGCAACTAAAAGCTCCAAAAAAGTCATGAAAATACCAAATGCTACTGTAAGTGGCGAAACTGCATATCCTCCAATAACACTCTTGTCGCCAAATATAAAGATTAAGCTTACAAATCCTAGAATGATTACGTGACCTGCAGTAATGTTTGCAAATAGTCGTATCATTAAAATGATGGGTTTATTGAAAAATCCAACGATTTCCAATACAGGAAGCAATGGGAAATAATATTTTAACCAGTTTGGTACGCCTGGTGGATCAATTATTTCTAACCAAAAATGTTTATTACCATTAGTTACTACAATTACAAAGGTAAATAATGCCAGTACACCTGTAAATGCAATGTTGCCTGTAAGATTGGCTCCTCCGGGAATAATAGGTATGAGTCCCATCATGTTGTTGATCCAAATAAAGAAAAATATGGTCAACAAAAATGGAACAAATCTTTCGTATTTTGGACCTATGTTAGATTTGGCAATATCGTCGCGGACAAACATAATGAATGGTTCTACTACATTTTGTAAACCATGAGGAGCTTTGTTTGGATTTCTTTTGTATGCTTTGGCAACTGAAAGAAATATAAACAAAATAATAAAGGCTCCAATCATTAGGGCAGCTGTATTTTTAGTAATAGAAATATCAATTTTTGGAAGAACTTCTTCGCCCGACTTGCTTATTTGTACAATTTTCCCTTTGTTTTTCCCTTCGAGAATGAGTTTATATCCATTGTATACTGCATGACCATGATCAAGTTTGTTCGACATGAAAACAACAAATTGGTTTTGTTGATTTATTAATATAACTGGCAATGGCATAGCTATATCGGCAACTATATGCCACGAATAAGAATCCATAATATGATCGAATACAAAATCACCTGCATTGAAGGCTTTTTTAATATGTCCATCGTTTGCAACATGTGCAGAATCGAGAATTACTTCAGATGCTTTACAATTTAGAGATCCGAATAGTGCCGTAGCAATTATTATTAGCTTGAAATACAATCTCATAATAGAAACGTATATATGGTGTAAATGCTAATATTAAAGATAATAAAAGAAATTGGATTTGATTATTTTTTTTCTTTAAAAAATTTAAATAAAATTATGAGATCAAAAATTCTGAAAAGAAAATATACTGAAAAGAATGTAACGACAATAGGAAACAGGTATTGTTTAAAGGTCATAAGCAAACCAAATATTAAAGAAATATAAAGTAAAATTTTTAGAAAAGATAGTACCATATATATTCTGCCAAAGAATTGAACCGATCGTTCGGATGCCCATGTTGTGAGAAAGTGAATTCCATAAGTAATTATAAATTCTCCGGTAAGAATGATTAGAAAAGAATAATAGAGTACACTGGGTTTATTTTTGAAAATAAATGATCCGGCAAAAAGAATGACAGCATAAAAAATAAACAGTATTGCGAAATAGCGTAAATAATAATTTGCGGTTTTATTCTTTTTTTCCATCATTTTGTTTTAATTGATTGTTGAGATTGTAAAGAGATAAGGCAAAAAATGTAAAACTAAAAAGAATTGTTAGCCAGGGAACAACTGTATTGAATACCAGATCGAGAACAAAACCAACCAAAACACCTACTGCAATGGTAATAAACATTTGCGACACCAATGAGTATACGCGCCCGAATTGATTGAATCTATTATTTTGATTACTCAATTTATTTATCAAGGGGTTTAATAGAACTATCTTCAATTTTGCATGTTCCGTTGAATTTACAACCAGGTTCTACAGCAAGTCGACCGGTAACGATTTCGCCAGTAATCATCGATGTTGCTTTAAGTGAAAGTAATTCGGATACTGTAATTTTTCCTTCAATTATTCCCGAAATGTCGGCATTTTTACAAGAAATTTCACCTTTTATACGTCCACTTTCACCAATTACCAAACGACCTTTGGTTGTTAAATTGCCATCGAGAATGCCATCGATTCGAATATCGCTATTAGAAGTAATATCGCCATTAATATTAGTACCTGTACTTATTAGGTTTATGGTTGTGCTGTCGATTTCAGAATTATTTTTACCCATTATTCAATTTATTAATTTGTCTTAATGACAAACCTAAATGTTTTTTTTCAATATTAAAAATTCAAATGAAACAAAATAATATAAAAAAAGCAAAGACGCTAAGCTGTAAAATGTTTTATGCAACTTAGCGTCTTTGCTTTTAATAATTATCAATTATATTATTTAGTATCGTATGCCCATTTCAAAAATATTGAACCCCATGTAAAGCCACCGCCAAATGCAGAAAGTATAATATTATCGCCTTTTTTCAATTGTTTTTCCCATTCCCATAAGCAAAGAGGAATAGTTGCAGCGGTAGTATTGCCATATTTTTCGATATTGATCATCACTTTCGACTTGTCGATACCCATGCGGTTAGCAACTGCTTCGATAATTCGATTATTTGCCTGATGAGGAACTAACCAATTAATATCGTTATGAGATAGATTATTTCTTTCCATAATTTCTACCGAAACATCGGCCATGCGCGAAACAGCATATTTAAAAACTGTTTGACCTTCTTGGTATACAGTATGTTCGTGGTTATCGACCGAATCGTGAGATGCAGGATGTAATGAACCTCCTGATTTCATGTGGAGGTATTTGCCCCCAATGCCATCGGATCGAAGTATTGCATCAACAACACCAACTTCTTCAGTAGACGGTTCGACTAAAATAGCAGCTGCAGCATCGCCAAACAATGGGCAAGTAGTGCGATCGGTATAGTTTGTAATGGCCGACATTTTATCGGCAGCAAGTATTATAACTCTTTTATAACGACCCGATTGTAAGAATGCATTTGCAGTTTCTAAAGCGTAAATAAATCCAGAACATGCTGCATTGATGTCGAATGCAATAACATTGTCTCTAATACCAAGTTTGTCGCAAACCACACAGGCAGTAGCCGGGAAAATCATATCGCTGGTTATAGTAGCACATATTACTAGCTCAATATCTTCGTTCTTAAGGTTTTTTTTAACCATAAGTCTTTTCATAGCCTCAGCAGCCATATCTGATGTAGCTTTTCCTTCTCCCTTAAGTATTCGTCTTTCTTTTATACCGATTCGTTGCATAATCCATTCGTCGGAAGTATCGACCATTCGACTTAGTTCGTCGTTTGTAAGAATATAATCGGGCAAGTAAGCCTCAATGCCGGTAATAGCAGCTCTTATTTGTGTCATTATTTAAATGCTTCTTTAATGTGTTGTGTAAGACCGGCCTTTATTATGTGTCGGGTTTGTAAAATCATGTTTTTAATGGCTATATCGGTAGATACTCCATGACCAATAATTGCAGGGGCATTAACACCTAATATTGGTGCACCACCAAAGTTTTCGTAATTGAATGATTCGAAAAACTCGTCGTGAATCCCTCTGTTGATTAAAAGTTTATAAAAAGCTTCGGCTTCTTTCAGTACAATGTTTCCGACAAAACCGTCGCATACAACTACATCGGCTTTTTTGTTGTTAAAGAAATCGTTTCCTTCAACATTTCCTACAAAATTGATATTTTTCGATTCTTTGAGAAGAGGATAAACTGCTTTAACGAGCAAATTTCCTTTTTCTTCTTCTTCGCCCAGGTTGAGTAATGCAACACGAGGATTTTGGATATCGAACATATATTTATAATAGGTACTCCCCAAAAGAGCGTATTGAGCTAACACTTCAGGTTTAGCATCGGGATTAATACCCACATCGAGCAGATAAGTTGGTTTGTCGGTACCATTTGGTATCAATGAACCAATAACAGGTCGAAGAACGCCTTCGATTTGTTTCACTGTAAACAATGCACCAACCATCATAGCACCTGTATTTCCTGCACTTGAAAAACCATCTATTTGTTGGTTTTTAAGCATATTGAACCCAATAGCTATACTTGAATTTGGTTTTTGTTGTAATGCTTTAGCCGGATGCTCTCCCATGGCAATACATTCGGTAGTATGAACGATTTCAAACACCGAATAATCGAATTTTTCACGGGTACAAATTTCTTTAATTTTACTTTCGTCGCCTATTAAAACAATTTTATCTTCTTGTCCAAGTTCGCGAAAAGCCAATATAGAACCGAGGACTGTTGCTTCTGGAGCAAAGTCCCCGCCCATAATATCGATTCCAATTCTCATTAGTTGAAAAGATATAGTTTAGTTAAGAATTACTTATGCAGCTACTTCTTTCGCAATGGCTAATTTTCCGCGATAAAATCCACACTCAGGACAAACCCTGTGATATTGAACTGTTGAATTGCAATTTGAGCATTTTGCAATAGTAGGAGCAATTGCTTTATCGTGTGTTCTGCGCTTGTCGCGTCTGGTTCTCGAGTGTCTATGCTTTGGATTTGGCATTTTGTTAAATTTAAAATATTAATAAATAATTATTTGTTGTTTTTCAATTTTTTTAAAACATCCCATCGTGAATCAGTTTCCTTTTTAGCCGATTTACTGTTGGTTGGTTTTTTAATTTTAGCAAGCATTTTTTGATCGCAAGTACTTTCGTCGTTTTCATTGTCGGGATGTACTTTTTTAAAAGGAATGCTCAACACAATACTTTCGTAAACATAATGAGTTAAATCTAATATTTCTTCATTTTCGGCAATACTTATTATATTATCGTCTATTTCTTCATTTTCTGTTCCTACTTTAACCAATAAGTCAGATTCGAAATAAATATCTAGGTCGAAAGGTTCGAGACAGCGGTCGCAAATAACATTGACCGAACCTTCGATTAAGAAGTTGAGCGACATTATTTGTGTTTTTCGAATGAGTTCGATACTAATTTCGAGCTCACCTTCTTTATACTCACTATATTCTATATCTGCAAAGAACGTATTTCCAATATTAAATTGGAATTCGTGAATACCTTCGGAAAGGTCTTTCCACGGTATTTTGATATGATTACTGGTTTTCAAATCTTTATCAAAATTTAATCCGCAAATTTATAATAAGTGTTTAGAATAAAAAAAAGTTTTTTTTATAAATGGGTTAATTGGTCTATAATTTTTTGTGTTTGTGAACTTTTATTAACACAATATTCACTTAAAAATAATATTTGAAGCAATTTATTCAGTCGGTGAATAAATTAAATTAGTGTATCTTTGCGGGCTTAATTTTTAAAATAGATATGCAAAAAATCAGAAACATTGCTATTATAGCTCACGTAGACCACGGAAAAACTACCTTGGTAGATAAAATGATTATGGCCGGGAAGCTATTTAAAGACCATGAAACCCCCGGCGATCTTATTATGGATAGCAATGAGTTGGAAAGAGAGAGAGGAATTACCATTTTGGCAAAAAATGTGTCGGTAACTTACAAAGACACAAAAATAAATATTATAGATACTCCTGGCCATGCCGATTTTGGAGGAGAAGTAGAGCGAGTATTGAACATGGCCGACGGGGTGCTATTGTTGGTCGATGCATTTGAAGGTACTATGCCTCAAACACGTTTTGTGCTTCAAAAAGCATTAGATCTTGGTAAAAAGCCCATTGTTGTGATCAATAAAGTCGACAAACCTAATTGTAGACCCGAAGAGGTTCACGAAGAAGTGTTTGAACTTATGTTTAGCCTCGATGCTACTGAAAACCAGCTCGATTTTCCAACAGTATATGGTTCGGCAAAACAAGGCTGGATGACCGACGATTTGAAGAATACATCGACAGATATTATTCCATTGCTCGATACCATATTAAAACATATTCCTTCGCCCGATCAACTTAAGGGAACACCTCAGTTGCTTATAACTTCATTAGAATATTCGTCATATGTTGGTCGAATAGCTGTTGGTCGCTTGCACCGAGGTGAATTGAAAGAAGGGCAGAACGTATCGTTGTGCAAACGCGATGGCAGTATTAAACGTACCAGAGTAAAAGAGTTGTACGTATTTGAAGGTATGAGCAAGAAGAAGGTTAGCAATGTTTTGTCGGGCGAAATATGTGCACTTGTTGGAATAGAAGGATTTGATATTGGCGATACCGTTGCAGATTACGAATTTCCGGAAGCATTGGATCCGATTTCGATCGATGAGCCAACCATGAGTATGTTGTTTACAATAAACGATTCTCCATTTTTTGGAAAAGAAGGAAAATTTGTCACTTCGCGTCATTTAAAAGACCGCTTAGATAAAGAATTAGAAAAAAATCTTGCTTTACGTGTTGAACCTGGAGATACTTCAGATTCATTTATGGTATTTGGACGAGGCGTTTTGCATTTGTCGGTATTGATAGAAACGATGCGTCGTGAAGGTTATGAATTGCAAGTTGGACAACCACAAGTAATTGTAAAAGAAATAGCTGGAGAAAAGTGTGAACCAGTTGAGTTTCTAACCATTGATTTGCCTGAAGAAGTGTCGGGTAAAGCTATTGAATTGGTTTCGAAGCGAAAAGGCATGATGAAAAACATGGAACGTAAAGGAGAGCGTATACATTTGGAATTCGAAATACCTTCGAGAGGTATTATGGGTTTACGAAGCAATATGCTTACTGCAACTGCCGGCGAAGCTATTATGGCACATCGTGTAAAAGGATTTGAACCTTGGAAAGGAAACATTGAAGGTCGTATTAATGGTTCGTTGGTTGCGATGGAAACCGGTCAAGCAATTGCTTATGCAATAGATAAACTTCAGGATAGAGGAAAGTTTTTTATTGATCCAGGAGCGGAAATATATACCGGAATGGTTGTTGGAGAAAATTCGAGACAAGACGATTTGTGTATCAATCTTACAAAATCAAAAAAGCTTACCAATATGCGTGCTACCGGTACCGATGAGAAAATGCATATTGCTCCAGCCATAAAATTTAGTTTGGAAGAGGCACTTGAATATATTCAAGAAGATGAATATGTAGAACTTACCCCACAATCGATTCGATTAAGAAAGATATACTTAGACGAAAACGAGCGTAAACGCAGATCTAAATAGTTTATTGCAGCAAAGTTTGAAAGGTTTCGGAAAGAGAGTCGATAAAAAATGCATCTTTATTGATGTATTTAGATGCTCCAGCATTTAAGAAAATAGGTATCAGATTTTTATCTTCTTGGCTTGTAAGAATAACAACAGAAATAGAGTCATTTATTGACTTTATTTCTTTTAAGGTGTCAAGACCACTAAGGACACTTTTTGAATTGTCGTAAATATGATCTAATACAACCAAATCGGGAATTTCATTAGCGATTGCAGCAATACAATCTTCACCAGTTTTAAAAGACCGAATATTATATTCATTTTTGTTGAATGTATATTCAAGTAAGTTAATAATCATTTTGTCGTCGTCGACAAAGAAAATGGTTTTAGCCATGACATTAAGGATATTAGGTTGATAGGAAATTAAGTTAGAAAAAAAATATTTCTCTAATTCAATTTATGTATACCTAAAATTATTAAAAAGGTTGCATTTTTAATTAAGATAATTGAAGCATTCGTCAATGAATAGTTGAAGTTTGAGGAAAAGAAAAATAAATGTGCAAATTATTCACTTAACCATATATAATTTAATTTTGTTTTAGTTTATAAAGCTTGTCGTTTCGGCGAATGGTGGTATTTACTTTCATTGAGAAAAGTTGACCTTTTATGGTTTCGTTAACCGGTTTAAGGTCGACACGAATTTCTTCGACTATGGCAATTTCTACAACACCTGTTGTAGGACCAAGAATAAGAACTTCGTCACCAATTTTGAGAGACCCAGTTTCCATTTGAAATTCGCCTACACCTATATTAGAATAGAAATTTGTTACTTTGGCCAGATATTCTTTCGTTTTAGTAGCTTTTGAGCCATATATTTCGCTCCATTCGCCCATTTTGCGACCGAGGTAATAGCCATCCCAAAAACCACGATTATATACAGTCGAAAGGCGCGATTTCCAGGCATCGATTTTTTCTTTGGAAAAAGATTGATCGACGATTGAATGCACAGCCTCGTTGTAGCATTGGCAAACTGTTTTTACATATTCGCCGGAGCGAGCACGCCCTTCAATTTTTAGAATTTTGATTCCTGCGCCAATAATACGGTCGAGAAAGTCGATGGTGCATAAATCTTTGGGAGACATAATGTATTCGTTGTCGATTTCGAGTTGAGCGCCGGTTTCTTTGTCGGTAACATTATATGCACGCCTACAAATTTGAAGGCAGGCACCACGGTTGGCAGAGTAATTGTATTCGTGCAGGCTCAAGTAACATTTGCCCGAAACAGCCATACATAAAGCCCCGTGGGTAAAAATTTCGAGTTTGACCTTATTTCCAGATGGACCTGTGATGTTATGTTCGTCAATTTTTCGGGCAATTTCGGCCATTTGGTCTAAGTTGAGCTCACGAGCAAGAACCATAACATCGGCAAACTGGCTAAAAAATCGAACAGCCTCGAAATTACTGATATTTTGTTGTGTTGAGATGTGAATTTCGACCCCTTTTTCTCGTGCATACATAAGAGCTGCATGGTCTGAAGCAATAATAGCATCGACACCCGAGTCTTTAACAACATCGATTACATGATGCATTTCATCTATATCGCCATCGTACATTACCGTATTGAGCGTTACATAAGAACGCAGATTATTATCGCGACAAATCTGAACAATGTTTTTCAGGTCATTTTCGGTAAAGTTGAGCGTAGATTTGGCTCGCATATTGAGTTTTCCAATTCCAAAATATACAGCATTGGCATTGCCCTGTATGGCAGCCATCAGTGTTTCGTATGAGCCTACAGGCGCCATTATTTCTATGTCGGATCGTTGCATTTTTTTATTTTTTTTTCATCGAAATTCTAAAACAAGTTCCTTTGTCTATTTCAGATTCGCTTACAAATATTTTACCATGATGATATTCTTCAATAATACGTTTAGAAAGCGATAAACCTAAACCCCAGCCACGTGTTTTTGTTGTATAACCCGGTTTAAAAATTGTTTTAAATTTTGCTTTTGCTATACCTTTACCTGTATCAGATATATCAATATTTATATATTTGTTTACTTGATATATATGTATGCTTATCGAACCTATTCCTTCCATAGCATCGATTGCATTTTTCAGTAAATTTTCAATTACCCATTCAAATAATGTTTTTGAAATTGACAATTGATTGTTGACTAATGAAGAATTAATATTAAAAGCAATTTTATCTGAAGTACGTTTTTTAAAATAATTAACTACTGAAATAATTGTTTCGTCTATATTTTCTGGAATTAGAACAGGTTTTGACCCAATTTTTGAAAATCGATCAGTTATTTTTTCGAGACGTTTCACATCATTTTCTAGTTCAAAGGCAATAGGGTCGTCTTTAAGTTTTTCTTTAATTAATTCGCTCCAACCTAAAAGAGATGAAGTCGGTGTACCCAATTGATGAGCTGTTTCTTTACTAAGACCAACCCAGACCTTGTTTTGTTCGGCTTTGCGCGATGAACTGAAAATAAAGTATGCCAAAACTATGAAAATGAATATAATACTTAATTGAACATAAGGAAAATATTTTAATTTCTTTAGTATTATAGATTCGTTGTAAAATACATAGTTTTTATTTCCATTGCCAAGATCAATTGTAATTATGTAATTTTTCAATTTCATTTCTTGCAAGCTACTGTTTAAGAATTCATTAGTTATTTTATTTTCATTTCCAACATTTCTATATGAAATAATATTATTTGCAGTATCTGTTAAAATTACTGGAATTGTAGAATTGTTCTGTATTACCTGAAGTACGAGTGTAAAATCTTTATCTTCGAGATTGTTAATAGAAATTTGACGAATGGCTTCAGACCATAGTTCAATTTTCTTTTTTTCTTCATCGGACAATTGCTTTACGAGTCGATTGGCAAAGTATAGCGACGAAAAGGCAATAATTATTGCTATTAAAAAAAGAATAATTTTCCCATTTCGGATATTTTTAAGTTGAAGTTTCATACTATTTTTATTTATTCGTCTTTCCATTCAATAATGGGTTTAGAATTTTTTTTATTTGTCGTTTTTTCCTGAATAATTGGTTTCCCAACAGTTTTATTATTAGAGTAGGGAGTTTCGATTAACTCATCCTGTTCAATTATAATTTTTTCACTCGTTTTATGTATAAATGTTGAATCATTTTTCAATCCACTAAATTCCGATTTAATGATGTTTTTTAAAAGATTTTTTTCATTCAAAAGATTATTTTTGAATTGTTCTTTTGCGTTACGCGAATCGAAAGAAACTTTAAAATTGTCGAAGTTGCCTTTGATAACGTAAAAAAGAAATAATTGAGCTTTGCCATCTTTTTCATTGAAATTTGCATTTTTATTGCTTGCATTTGTTTTGAATTTATTAAATAGTACCTCCGAGAGAGAAAGTCTAATATGATATTCGAAGTTATTGTCGAAATCGTGATTGCCGTATAAGTTTAAATTTAAAGCATTAGACGAAATATCCATTGAAGGAATTAATATATTTCTGTTTTTAATTTGAATCTTATTCTTTAAGGTTGCAAATTTGATATGTTTTAAATCGTCGATTTTAATAAATTTTGAAAGTTCCAATATTGGATCAAAACCTATGAGTTCGCCGTTTTTTATTTCAATATTACTTTCGACTTCTATACTTTTATCAGAAATATTTAATAAGCTGTCTATCGAAAATTTCATAAAAACAGAACCATTAAAAAGGCCTTTTAAATGAGAGTATTTTAAAGTATTTTGTCCAAAATTGTTAAATGATTTTAGTAATTGATTAATATCAACACTGAGTAAATTACATGATAATGAATATTTCTGAGTATACCCATTTTGAATAATACTAGCTTCGGCATCGATACTGCCATTTAGCGTACTAAAGTCAATATTTTCAAAATGAATACCATTTTTTGAAAATGTAATATTTGATTTTAGATTTTGTAGAACTAAGTTTTGATAAAGCATTTTGTTGGCTGTTAAACGTATTTTCCCGTTCAAAGAATTGGCATCGAAAAGAGCACTTGTTGTATTATTATTGGATGAAATAAGACTATCGATATTTAAATTGTTACTATAACAAGCAATATTGAAATAATTGAATGTTTGATTAATAACACTTAAGTATGGAATTGCAATACTTCCTTTTAGAGAATTGTTTTTGTAGAGTATTTCTATATCTTTAGATGTAATATAATCTGATATATGTATATGACCATTTAAATCGTTAAATGAATAATTGTTATATAAGTGTTTAAATAATATATTATTGAATGAAACATCGCCACTAATATTAGATTTTTCAAGAATACGTTGTATTGAAGAGTCGGTTTTATTACAATAACCATTAATGCTTAATTGAGTATTAATTTTACCCGATAGATCTAATATTTCTTTTGGTAAAGTTAAGCTTTTAAAATCTGCAATATTTATTAATCCATTTAACTTACATGTATACTTTAAGCTATCGTTGTAATTTGCAAAAGCAGATATATTTATATTGCTATTTAGAAAATTTGCTATACATTCTTTGAGATTTAGATTTAATACAGATTTTTTAATAGATATGTCGAAATTGATATTATTTAAGTTTAAGGCATTTTTAGTTGGTTTATAATTAATTGTTATTTTATTTGACTTGAGCGACAAATATAAGTTGGGATTCATATTTTTGTTATATTTTCCTTTAATAATTAAATTAATTTTTCCGATTCCTTCGAAAGTTATTTTTTCAATTAGATTTGAAGGTAGAATTTTTGTAAGATGCTTAAAATTCATTTTATCTGAAGAGGCAGACAAATCGATGTACCCTGGATAATATTTTCCAAATAGTATGAGATTATTATCGTTTACCGAAATAGAACCGACATTAATAATAATGGTATCGTTGTTAAATTCACAACTCGTATTTAGCGTAAGTTTGGTACGAGTTCGATAGTTAAAGTTTTTTGTATTTATATGATTCAACGTAAGATCTGAGATAATTTTTAGTTTCAGTTCTTCGTTTTTGTTAATGCCAGAAATTAACGATTCGTCAATTGTACTATTAAATTTATTCCCAGATTTTAGATCTAAATAATTGATATTACAATTGTTTATTTTTATTTTATGGAGTTGTAAGTATGAGTTTTGAGATGAATCGGCAGAAGTATTAAAAATACTGAAATTATTGTCGTCAAATTCATTAAAGTAAATATTTAAATTAGAATAGTTAAGTTCAAATTCATTAATAATATACTGTTTAAAAAATAAATTTTTCAGATTTAGATTTAAATAGATGTTATCTGCATAAAAAAGTGTATCGCTAATATTTACCTCTTTTTTTAAAGTAAAAAATGATTTTTTATTTTTTGCAGTTACTTTGCTTAGTCGAATTGTTGCGTTTGGAAATTTAGAAAAAATTGAAAATTTGACTTTTTCGACTGTTATTTGAGTTTGTAAATTGTTATTTAGTTTTTTTATTACGGTTTGAGCAATGAAGTCGCCATAAAGCCACGAAAAGCTAAATAATGCAGCGCAAATAATAATAATAAAAATTAAAATTCCAATAATCAGTTTTTTAATGAGTCGCATGATATTTTATTATGTTCGTCAATCAATATTAATAATTCAGTTTTATTTAAATAGAGTTCTTCTTTTTTAGTTTTATATTTTGAATTAATAGTAGAGCAAGTATCTATATAATTACGAAATATAAACAATTCATTACCTAAACCTTTACTTATAGTAATTGAATCTGTTTCCCGTTCAATTCTTTTAATTTGAGATTTTCTTAAATATTGAAACGTAAATTTAATCATATTGGTACGTGAGATATTTTGGTAAAAGTAAATATGAGCCAATTCGTGACCAAATAGTCCGGCAAGAGCACTGTCGGGCATGTAATATGGCAAGAACCCGGTTTTTTTTAAAGAAGTATTGATATAAATTGAATATTTTCGATTTTTACAAAAAAAATACGATATTTGAGGGCGTGCCATCATAGAAGCACATAATTTTTTATTCTTAATTTCAATTGAATTTGAGTCAATTTCAGGGTAATATCTTAGTGCATTAGAAAATGCATTACGATATTTATTATTAACAAATTGGGCCTTTATATTGAAAGTAATAGTAAAATAAATAATACCAATAAAACAATATTTTAAAAGTTTTACATTCATTATATAAAATTGTGAAAAATGAGGGTCGTTTTGCAACGAGTAAGCTACGCCAAAGTTACAATAAATGGCGAAAGAGAAGAAAAAATTGGTAAAGGTATTTTAGTATTACTCGGTATTGAGGACATAGATACGGTTGATGATATCGAATGGCTTTGCGGAAAAATAGCTCGAATTAGAATATTTCCAGATCAAGATTGTATAATGAATTTAGATGTAAATCAAATTGATGGAGATGTATTGGTAGTAAGTCAGTTTACCCTGTTTGCCAGTACTAAAAAAGGTAATAGACCATCGTACATAAGAGCATCGAAACCCGATGTAGCAAAACCCATATACGAAAGTTTTTTGAATGAAATAAAAAAACATATACATGGAAATGTAAAAAGTGGCGAATTTGGAGCCGATATGCAAGTTGAATTAAATAATGATGGACCGGTAACCATACTTTTTGATACAAAAAATAAAGAATAATGAACATAGAACAATTGCAGTTAACAGTAGATAGCTGGATTAAGCAATATGGGGTTCGGTATTTTAATGAACTGACCAATATGGCCATATTAACCGAAGAAGTAGGAGAGGTAGCACGTATTATGGCACGTGTATATGGAGAACAATCGACCAAGGATAGCGATTTGAAAAATAAGCTAGCCGATGAATTGGCCGATGTTTTATTTGTGATTACTTGTATTGCCAATCAAACAGGAATAGATTTAAATAAAGCAATTGAGCAAAACATCGAAAAAAAAACACAACGCGATAGTGAAAGACATAATACAAATGAAAAATTAAAATACTAATTTTTCTTACATTTGTTGCATTATAATAAGATTAACATTGTATCAGGATTCAGCTAACATATCGTCACAAACATCTACAGAAGTTGCTACCATTGCGAGTGCGACAACAGATACATTGAAAAGTGCTGGATTTGTTAAATCTTTGAGCGTTTGGAATGCTCCTAAAAAGCAAGTTAAAACAATTGTGAAATATAGCGACTCATCCTATTTAGACACATTTAATCCCGAGCCACAAAATTTTTTATTTTTAATTAAAACCAATTCATCAAAAGAATATAAGGAACAATCGATATTTAAAAACGATACCAATAAACAAAAAAGCATTACGATACAGCCGATTGAAAAAAATCATTTTCAATCGACGGTAATAAATGAATATAAAGATATTACTATATCGTGTATGTTAGTAGTGGTAGCAATATATGCATGGATTAGAGTATTTTATGGAAAGTTTCTTAATCAAATTATTTTATCATCAATCAATTATCACGAGTCGTCGCGTTTGTTTAAATCTAACAATGCTTTATTGATACGATTATATTACTTACTCAATTTTTTATCTTTTATAATTATAGGTTTTTATATTAGTATTGCCCTAAAATTATACAATGTAGAAGTTTTTGGTTTGACCGGTTACTGGTATTTAAGTATTGGAATTTTAATATTGGTGCTATATTATTTATACAAAACATTATTATCGAGGTTTTTAGGATTTTTATTGCAAAAGCAAACATTAATAGAAGAGATTATACATTCATCATTATTATATTTAAAAGTATTATCAATACTAATACTACCGGTAGTTTCAATTGTTTTTTTTGTAAGCGATCCACTCAAAAATATATTAATAGTAAGTAGTATAATTTTATTTTTAACATCCACAATATTAATATTATATAGAAGTATTCGAATTTTTATTTCAAAAGGCTTTTCTTTTTTTTATACAATGTTATACCTTTGCATAATCGAAATTTTACCCTTGTTAATAGTTATAAAGCTAATTAGCAAGTAGTTAAACAAGATGTTTTAACCAAAAAATAAAAGCGCCTTGAAGATAAAGAAAATTCTTGTATCTCAACCAGAACCAGATACAAGCGAAAAGTCACCTTACCAACAACTGGCTGAGAAAACTAATGTGAAGATTGATTTTAGGCCTTTTATTCAGGTCGAAGGATTGTCGTCGAAAGATTTTAGGCAATCGCGAATCGATGTACTGGAGCATACAGCCATTATATTTAGCAGTAAAACAGCTATCGATCATTTTTTCAGACTATGTGAAGAAATGAGAATTACGATTTCTGAAACTATGAAATATTTTTGCACAACTGAATCGGTAGCTTTTTATTTACAAAAGTACATTGTGTACAGAAAACGTAAGATTTTTTATGGAAAAACATCGCTCAACGACATAAGCGATTCGTTGATAAAGCATAAAGACGATAAGTATCTGTTGACCCTATCTGATACCTCGAAACCCGATATCTCGGCTTTATTAGATAAGTTAAAGATTGCATATACCAAAGCTGTCATTTATAAGACAGTATATTCAAATTTGTCGGATCTCAACAATATCGATTACGATGTAGTGGTTTTTTATAGTCCGGCGGGAGTGAAATCGCTTATTCAGAATTTCCCGAACTTTGAACAAAAAGAAATAAAAATAGCATCGTTTGGAGAAGCGACAGCCAAAGCAGTTACCGAAGCAGGTTTAAGGCTCGATATTAAAGCTCCTATACCCGAAGCACCATCGATGACCATGGCTTTGGAGCAATATATTAAAGAGTTTAATAAGAATTGTAAAAAATAGTATTTTGCTTCGGCTCCGCTCAGCACAAGCAGCTCAATAACCGTGCTTCGACTTGTTTCGACTTTGCTCAACAACCGGTGTTTTGAATAAGTTTTTAGAAAAAAAATATATTTTAAAGCGTAATCCTTTGATTACGCTTTTTTTATACAAAAACAATTGGAGTTAACATTTAAGAAATCGGAACGACTTTGTAGCAAAATTATCATTGAAAAGCTATACAAAGAAGGAAGCTCTTTTTTGAGTTATCCTTTGCGTTTTGTTTATATTAAATTGGAAAGTGAATCAAAAGACAATAATCAAGTATTGATAACAGCTTCGAAGAAAACGTTTAAAAGAGCAGTTGACCGAAACCTCATTAAACGCCGTATTAGAGAAGCATATCGTCTTCATAAGCATTCTTTACACGATTTTAAGGATTTGACATTTGCGATAAATTATATTGGAAAACAAATAGAAGACTTTTCGAAGATAGAGGAGCAAGTAATTAAAGGATTTGAAACCATCAAAAAGCGCATAGTTCAAACGAAAAAATCGACTGAAAATGTTTAAAATAATACGTAAAATATTTGTGTATATATTATTAATACCGATATACTTATACCGATATTTTATTTCGCCAGTTTTGCCCATGGCTTGTCGCTACAATCCCACTTGTTCGCAATATGGTATAGAAGCTTTGAAAAAACATGGTCCATTCAAAGGAGCATGGTTAACCATAAAGCGAATATTGTCGTGTCATCCGTGGGGAGGACATGGTTATGATCCAGTGCCTTAAGCATCTTTTTTCTCGGGAAACATTGCCGATGCTACAATACTAATAGTGAGTGTTGCCAAAATAATATACAGTGAGTATACGCTTTCGTAACCAATATCGTGCAAATATTTAACAGCAAGTAGTTTTACTCCAATAAATGCCAACAAGAATGCAATACCGATTTTCAAAAAGCGGAAGTATTGAACCAGTTTGACCAAGAAGAAGAACAACGAGCGTAAACCAATAATAGCAAATATATTGGAGAAGAAAACAATATAAGGGTCGCGAGTTATAGAAAAAATGGCAGGTATAGAATCGAGTGCAAAAATTAAGTCGGTAAATTCAATAAGAATAAGTACTACAAACAAAGGAGTCATCCATGTTTTATGGTCGCGACGAACAAAAAACTTTCCACCTTCGAATGTATTGGTAACTCTAAAGTGTTTGCCCAAGTATTTGACTAACCAATGTTCGTGTATTTCGACCGCTTCTTCTTTGTTTCGATCGATAAACATTTTGATACCTGTATAAAGTAGAAATGCCCCAAAAACAAAAAGAATCCATTCGAAGCGTTGAATAAGAGCCGATCCAATAAAAATAAATATAAAACGAAGGATAATAGCACCGAGAATTCCCCAAAACAAAACCTTTTTGTAATGACGCTTTTCGACACTAAAACCAACCAAAATCATCATAATAACGAATACATTGTCCATCGACAAGGTGTATTCCATAAAGTAACCGGTAAGATATTCGGTAGCCATGTTGCTACGGTACATATCGAGAGCTTCACTAAAATTCAAAGGCAATGTAAGGTGTGGCGCATAGAGTTGTTGTGCTATTTTTAGTTCTTCGAAACTATTAATGCCGTGTAATACATCGCCATAATGTCTGATAACAAAATAAAAACCTATTGCACAGCCCACCCAAATACTTGTCCAAATAGCCGATTCCTTTACAGTAAGTACATGGCTGTTGCGACCAACAAATACTAAGTCGATCATAAGAATAATTAAAATAAAAACTGAAAACCATATAAAGAATAGTGTTTCGGGAGAGAGATTCATATTGGCAATTTTTAAAATTTTTTGCAAAGGTAAATTTAAAACTCTACAATTTCAAATTTTGGAAAGAGCATATTGAATACGATCATTTTGCCAGAAAGAACTTGTCCAATGCCGGCAATAATTTTGATTACTTCGTTGGCTTGAAGGCACCCAACAACACCGGGTATCATACCAAGAACCCCAGTAGATGAGGCTTTGGGGAGGTCGTTATCATTAATACGTTCGGGATAAATGGCATAAATATCGGGACCCCCATTATAATTGAAAACACTTACTTGTCCTTCGTATTTGTATATTCCACCAAAAACCATAGGTATGCCTTTGCGTTTGCAGGCATCGTTAATAACGAAACGAGCAGCAATATTGTCAGTACAATCGACCACAATATCGTAGTTTTTTAAAAGAAAATCGGCGTTTTCGTCGGTAATAAAAATATTGTGAATGTTGTATTCGTTGATTGAGTTGAAATTTTGGAGTTTTTGTTTGGCAACAATAGCTTTTTGCTTGCCCAAATCGCTCAAACCATAAATGATTTGACGTTGAAAATTGTTTTCGACAACCAAGTCGTTGTCGCAAATGCCAATAGTGCCAATACCAGCAGCCGAAAGGTACGTAAGTACAGGAGAGCCTGTACCGCCAACGCCAACAACTAATACCCGGGCATTTTTAAGTTTTTTTTGACCCACTTTGCCTAATTCGTCGAGCATAATTTGACGCGAATAACGGCGCATTTCGATATCGGTTAATTGTTTGCTTTCCATTTAATGAAGTATTAATATACTCAAATTGAATTGTGCAAATATATATATTATCTGCGCATTAAATAATAAACCTTATGAAGTTTAGATAAAAAAGCTTAGGGTTATTTCAAACAAGACAAAAAATAAATAGTTTTGTCGTTTGAAAATAATTGCCAAAGAAAAGAACTGTAATGAAAAGATTTTTAATCATATTTATAGGACTTACTATAGTTTTTAAAGTCTATACGCAATCAATGCCTACATATATCGATATTTTAACCGATTCGGGTACTATAGTAGTCAAACTTTATGATGAAACGCCACTACATAAGAAGAATTTTTTGAAAGTAATCAAAGAAGGATATTATGAGAAAGCAATTTTTCACCGAGTAATAAAAGATTTTATGATACAAGGGGGAGAAAGTTCTGAAAATCAAAGTACATATAAAAACAACGAATTGATTTCTTCTGAAATTGTAGATACTATATATAACAAACGAGGTGCATTGTGTGCAGCTCGAACTGGCGATCAGGTTAATCCAGAGCGAATGTCGTCGCCAGTGGAATTTTATATTGTTCAAGGAAAAAAATTGACCGACGGACAGTTATTTATGGTCGAAAATAATATCAATAATTCAAATTTTAGTTTGTATGTCAATAAAATATATATTCAACTGATAGATTCGTTTAAAAATGCGAATCTTCAAATAGCCGATTCTACACTTCAGCAACTTACCATAGAGAAAGCGCGTGCAAGTTATAAGCCTTATAAATTTAACGCAAAGCAGCGTGAGATATATAATAGTATTGGCGGAGCGCCACATCTCGATGGCCAATATACTGTGTTTGGCGAAGTGGTTGAGGGCATTGAAGTGGTCGATAAAATTGCTACTGTAGCTGTAGGTAGAGGAAGTCGCCCAATACAGGAGCATAAAATGAGATTGAGAATAAAATAATGTGAAAATGACAAATGTGCGAATGTGCAAATAATAAAAAATATGAAAGAGCAGATAGAACAATTAGTGTTAGAAGCTCAAGGCTTCAAAATTGAGACAAAAGAAGCTTTAGAGCAGTTTCGATTGAAATATTTGAGCAAAAAAGGCGTTTTGAACGAACTATTTGCACAGTTTAAAAACGTGCCAAGCGAACAGAAAAAAGAAACAGGAAAGCGTATAAACGATTTAAAGGTATTGTTAGAAACCATATTGTTGGAAGGTACAGAAAAATTTGAGAACGAAGAAGGAGAGGTTTCCAAAATCGATTTATCGGCTCCTTCAGAGCCAATAGTGTTGGGTTCGCGTCACCCGGTTAATATTGTAAAAAACGAAATTTGCAGCATATTTGCCAAATTAGGCTTCAGCATAAGCGAAGGTCCCGAGATAGAAGACGACTGGCATGTATTTTCGGCATTGAATTTTCCTCCCGAGCATCCGGCACGCGATATGCAGGATACATTTTTTATCGAAAAAACACCCGATATATTGTTACGCACCCATACCTCGTCGGTGCAAGTTCGAGCTATGAATGCCCAAAAACCACCACTTCGAATTATTATGCCCGGACGCGTATTTCGAAACGAGGCTATATCGTACAGAGCACATTGTATTTTTCATCAAATAGAAGGATTGTATATCGACAAAAATGTTTCGTTTGCTGATTTGAAGCAGACCTTATTGCATTTTGCCAAAGAATTTTTTGGAGAAAAAACACAGATTAGACTACGTCCATCGTATTTTCCGTTTACCGAACCTTCGGCCGAAATGGATGTATCGTGCAGTATATGTGGAGGCAAAGGTTGCAATGTATGCAAGTATAGCGGATGGCTCGAAATAATGGGATGTGGTATGGTTCATCCCAATGTTCTTAAGAATTGCGGTATTGACCCCGAGATATATTCGGGCTTTGCATTTGGTATGGGTATTGAGCGTACTTCAATGCTTCGTTATCAGGTTAAAGACTTGCGCTTGTACTTCGAAAACGATGTGCGGTTTTTGAGGCAGTTTGCTAGTGCGTATTGAGTTGATAAGAAGTTAATAACACCATGTATTACCGTCGAAAAATATTATTAGCACTTTTAGAAGCATTTGATAATAAGCTTGACAAAATAAGTCTGCAAAAGCTATTAATGCTTGTAAGTAAACAACAACTTAAACCCGATTTTCATTTCGTGCCATACAAATATGGTTGTTATTCGTTTCAAGCAACTGCCGATTTGCAAACTATGACCAAGTACAGTCAGGTAGCTTTGCAATGTAACGATTGGGTCAAAACAGATAACGAAAAATATTTGTTAAACCTTAAAGAAAGAGATCGACAAGCCATACGTTATGTAAAACAAATGTATGGAACCAAAACAAGAGACGAACTTATCCGTATTACTTATCTTAAATATCCTCAATTGGCTATTAATAGCGTTGTGGCAAAAGAAAAGCTTACAGCCGAAGAATACAAAAAAGTATTAGATGTAAAGCCACAATCCAATAAAACTGTACTTTTTACAATAGGTTACGAAGGAGTGAGCCTCGAAGAATATATAAATAAATTAATTGTTAACGATGTAAAAGTATTGTGCGATGTTCGTAAGAATTCATACAGTATGAAATTTGGCTTTAGTAAATCGCAATTGCAAACTGCTTGTTCAGGGGTAGGTATTGAATTTGTGCATATTCCGCAACTGGGTATCGATTCCGATAAACGACAAGAATTAAACACACAAGCCGATTACGATAAACTTTTTTCGCATTATCGTTCCGATGTATTAACTCAAACGCAGGCTTATCAAGATAAATTAATTGATTTATTAAGTAAAAACAAGCGAATTGCACTTACCTGTTTTGAAGCAAATATTTGCCAATGCCACCGCAAACATTTAGCAGAAGCAATAGTAAATCATCCATCGTTTAGTTACGAATTGAAACACATATAATGCCCAAAATACGTGTACTAATAGCCGTTAAAACCTATCCAACCTTTGCATCAAAATACGACGAGTTAGTTTGTACAGCTGGTTTTCGTGAAGATGGTACGTGGGTTCGTATTTATCCTATTCCATTTCGTAAACTCGATTACGACAAGCAATACAAGAAATACGATTGGGTTGAAATTGATTTAATTCGAAATGATTCCGATTTCCGCCCAGAGAGTTATCGACCATATTCTATTGATAATTGTATCGATATCGTTGGACATATTGATACCACCAATAATTGGCAGCTTCGCAAAGAAATTGTTTTAAAGAACGTTTACACAAACCTCGATTCATTAATTGCCGATGCAAAAAACGACACCAAACGTACTTCTTTAGCAGTTTTTAAGCCAACTCAAATACTTAATTTTATTGCTGAACCAGTTGAAAGAGAATGGGACAAAGATAAACTGGCTAATTTAAAAGTAAAGGCTCAACAACTCAATTTATTTGCCAATTCCGACAATCCATTTGAAGTAGTAAACAAGTTACCATATAAATTTTCCTTTGTATTTTTAGATGATATGGGTCGTGAAAGTACACTTATGATTGAAGATTGGGAAACAGGCCAATTGTTTTGGAATTGTAAAAAAAGTCATGATGGTGACGAACAGAAAGCATGTGCTGATGTAAAAAAGAAATATTTTTATGATTTTGCTAAAACCAAAGATTTGCATTTCTTTCTTGGTACTACCCGAAACTTTCATTTAATAGCCCCCAACCCATTTATAATTATCGGAACCTTTCATCCAAAAAAGACTGAACAACTAAATCTTTTTTAGTTTAATATATTCTTATACTTCAATCCCCAAGGCATTTTTAACAAAATAACCTATTACAAAAGTAAGTGCCGAAACACCTAAACTGATAAGTGCCATTTCGGTAAAACGACGTTTGAAGTTGAGGTCTTTTGCAACAGAGATATAATAATTGAAGAATAAAATTATAAGAATTGCAATACAAAGCGTAACAACTAAACATACTAAGTAGTTGGTAAAAATGAAGTAGGGAGCAACCAACAGAGCAACTGTCATAATATAGGCAAAGCCAGTATATGTTGCCGATCGTGCAGGATTAATGTCGCCACCATCGGCTTTTTTGGACAGATAATCGGAAGCAGCCATCGAGAACGAAGCCGCGATACCTGTAATTAAACCTGCCATTGCAATAAGTTTTGTATTTTGAAAAGCTAGCGATAGACCAGCCAATGCTCCGGTAAGTTCGACCAATGCATCGTTGAGACCCAGTACAACCGAACCAACATATTGTAGGCGTTCTTCGTTGATCATGGTAATGAGTTTGTTTTCGTGTTCATGCTCATCTTCCATAATTTGTTTTGCTTCAGGTATTTTTTTCAATACCGTATCGTACGAAACTTGAGCATTGCTTTCGCCTTTTTCCATAAGCTTTATGCCAAAGGTAAGGCCTAGAATACGAGCAATCCAATAAAACCAAAATATTTTGAGCCAATCGGGTTTAATGTCTAATTGAGTATATTTTTTCCAATATTCACTGTGGGCCTTTTCTTCATTGGCTATCTGAGTAAGTATGGCACTATTTGCCGCATCTTTTTCAATGGCTGCCAATTTGAGATAAATATGATATTCTGTAATTTCGTTTTTCTGAAAACGTTCAATAATCCTTATTTCAGAAGGTGTAAGCTTTTCCATGTTTATAAATATAAGCAGTAAAAATATGTAAGATTTATAAGATAATCAACAAAAAGTGAATATGAATTGAAGTCTTTAACATAAAGATTTTTATATTTGAAAAAAAACTTGAATTATGGTTAGACACATAGTAACTTGGACAATTAAAGAAGCAAATGGACAATCAAAACAAGAAAATATTGAATTGTTGGCCAATCAGTTGAAAGCCTTGAAGACTTTTATTCCACAGATAGTATACCTCGAAGTAGGAATAAATTCAAGTAAAGCACCACAAAACAATTTCGATATTGTATTGATTAGCGATTTTGCATCGTTCGAAGATTTGGATATATACCAGGAACATCCAGAGCATTTGAAAGTAGTAGAATTGGTTAAAAGTATAAGAGTCGATCGGGCTTGTGTCGATTATGAATATTAATATCAACAGCTTTTATGCTTATTATAAAGATATTTTAGTGGTTTAAACATGCAATTGTTAATAAGATATGTATCTTTTTCTTTGGCAATTATGTATTATTGCCAAAAACAACAACTAAATGTATACAATAAACGAAACTAAGAATCTTCCAAAATTATGTTTGAGCAATGGTACATTGATGGATATTAATCAAGATTTATTGACTCATTCGATATTTCAGTCGCTCAAAGTAGCCGAAAACCCCAACAGATTATTGGCATTAAACATATGCGACAAGCTTATGGATCGTTTGCTTTTGTGCAAGAAATCTATGAAAGTTATTACATTGTCGGAAGTACAAGATATGGCTCAATTTGTATTGATGGAAAATGGTCAATATAGAGCTGCACGCGAATATTGTACGACCGAAATCGATAACATGGAATTGGTTTATTAAAAAAAGTATCACTCTTGTTCGATAAAATTTTTTAAAATAAGATTTTTCACTTACTTCCAGTGCATTCAGCATAGGTTGTTTGAAGTGACTATCAGTAATATAGGATTTTGAGTCGAGATTGTTTGGTTGCACAGTCGCCAAACAACCTTATTTTAACTCAAGAATCTATAAAAGCACGTAAATCTGAGCGAAGCGAAGAATCTCATTATTTTATTGGACAACAATGATTAATTAATTTTTTTTTTGCTATTTTATCATAATATATAGATTATGAATATATTAAAAACTATTATTGCAATTGGACTTTTGGTCGTAGCATCGCCACTTTATTCGCAAGCTCTTAGTATTGAAGAGGAGATTAAGCGTTCGGCAGTAATTGATTCACTGGAATACAATGGCGAGATCGATATTGATACAGTTGTAGAATTGCCATGTGTTTCGAATTGTGGTTTTGATACTGCAGCAGTTGTGCCACTTCATAGTTTATATCAGATTTGGCTCAACAATCTTATAAACCCTTACAATGTCGATTTAACTACCAAGCCCGATACCAGCGTGCTCGATTTGTCGGGTTATGTACCTCCAATAGTCAACAAAATAAATTCCGATTTTGGTTTTCGCCGTTGGAAATTTCACTACGGAATCGATATCGATATAGAAACAGGCGATTCGATCCGTTCGGCATTTGACGGAATGGTACGAATGGCAACTAGAGGCAAGCGATTTGGATATTACATAGTAGTTCGACATTACAATGGTTTAGAGACTGTTTATGGTCATTTACACAAAAATCTAGTGATTCCCAATCAAATGGTCAAGGCAGGCGAAGTAGTTGCTTTGGGCGGCAATACAGGTCGAAGTACCGGGCCACACTTACATTTAGAATTTCGATATTTAGGACAACCCATCAATCCTCACGATATTGTCGATTACAAATCCGAAGGACAACCCCTAAAAAGTACTTCATTTACTCTTTCTAAAGCAACTTATGATTATGTATTGGAAATTCGTAAAATCCGTTATCATGTTGTTCGTAAAGGCGAAACACTTTCACATATAGCATACCGCTACGGCATACCACTTTCGCAGATATACAAACTCAACAAATTGAGAAAAGGTAAAATCATAAGACCAGGCCAGAGAATTCGGTATACCTAGTATAATTTGAAAATGACGAATGAGAAAATTTGCAAATGAAATGAGAAATAATTTGCACATTTGCACATTACCAAATTTTCACATTTTTTCAATGGATATTTCAAAAACAGATCTTTCGAAAGTAATAATGATAGGTGACAGGGTTTTGTTAAAACCAAAGTCGACAAACGATAGAACCAATACGGGATTGTTTTTGCCTCCCGGAGTTCAGGAAAAAGAAAATATTCAGCAAGGATTTGTAATAAAAGTTGGTCCGGGTTACCCCATACCCGCCAATTACGACGAAGACCAATCGTGGAAAAGCGACACCGATCAGGTTAAATATGTACCTGTGCAACCCATGGAAGGCGATGTAGCCGTTTTTCTACAAAAAAATGCTTACGAAATAGAGCTCGACAAAGAGAAATATTACATTGTATCTAATTCGTCGATATTGATGTTGATTAGAGACGAGGGATTGTTTGGGTAAAAATCTGAATAAGATTCAAATTTTTTCTCAAAAAATATTTATTTTTACTTTTCTCAAAAAAATAATTCAAAAAATGAAAAAAGTAATACCAGTATTTATTTTTATAATTTTTTCAGCTTGTACCACTCCTAGTCGTCTGGGAATAAGGGGTTATATGCCCGATTTTGGCGATAAGAAAGAAAATAATAATATTACTGTTAATGTTAACTCACTTACAGAGAAAGACCACTACGAGAATTTGGCTACAGTTAAACGTAGAATAGTATCAAGTTTAGAAAATAATAATACTTTAAATGAAATTATAAAAAGATATCCCGATACAAAAGTTCAGATCGATATTTTACCTACTGAAACTAAGAATAGAACATGGCTTTTGGATGCATTATTTTTTTATCCTTGTTCGGGTTATTGGCCTTTTTCGCCATGGTGGGGCGAAGCTCAGCTTTCAACTCAAATTTCATTAAAAATACCTAATATTTCGACCAATAATTACAATCTTTATTCAAAACAAGATTATACAATATTATTCTATCCATACTATAAAGCTGGTAGTGTTATTACAGATACTTACAGCAAGGCTTATGCAGATCTAAATAATAAATTGGCAAATTTTGAGTTTGAAAAAGATAATTATATCGTGAAGCAAGATATTATTAGACCTATTAATAATCTAGCGAATAATAATATAAACAATTCTAAGGTCGAAACTATTGTAAATTCATATAATCTACAACAAGTAGAATTGCCTGAAGATGTAGATATATCAATTCCATCGACACGTATCAGCAATACTAATACATTTGCTTTAATTATTGGAAATGAAGATTATAACAAAGAAATAAAAGTAAATTTTGCAAAGAACGATGCACAAATATTTAGTGAATATTGCAAAAAGACGCTCGGATTGCCCGAAAAGAATGTTCATTTGCTTTTGAATGGAACATACGGGCAGTTACTTGATGAAATAACATGGATTAATGGTATTGCAAAAGCATTTAATGGAAAAGCACGCCTTATATTTTATTATGCCGGACATGGTATGCCCGATAAGTCGCATAGTGCATTTTTGCTACCGGTCGATGGCAACTCGACCAATACTGCAACAGCTGTGAAACTCGAATACCTGTATGCACAATTGACTGAACATCCAACACTATCGACCTCGGTGTTTCTCGATGCTTGTTTTAGTGGCGATAGCCGCGATGGGATGATTGCAAGTGGGCGCGGAGTAAAAGTAATGGCTAAAACCGATATTGTACCCGGCAATATGGTTATACTTTCGGCATGTACAGGCGACGAAACTGCTTATCCGTATAAAGAAAAGCAACATGGACTTTTTTCGTATTATTTACTAAAAAAACTACAAGAAACTAAAGGAGATGCTAGTTTGGCAGAAATTTCGGAATATATCCAGCAAAATGTTCGTCAACAATCGGCTATCGATGGCAAAATACAAAACCCGCAAACCAATTACAGTTCGTCGCTCGGCGCAGGATGGAAGAATTTGAAGTTAAAATGATTTAAACCCAATAATCTCTCTAACTTCTTTTACCGTTTTCGAAGCACTTGCCCTTGCTTTCTCGGCTCCTCGTGAAACCACTTTTTGCAGATAGGCACTATCGTTGTAAATATCGTTGATTTTGTCGCGAATAGGTGCAATATAGGCGTTGATGTCTTCGGCCAATTGTTTTTTCATATCGCCATAGCGAATTTGGCAGGTGTTGTATTTCTCTTCGAAAAAAGTTACAGTATCTGTTGAGGAAACCAGTTTCATAATGGTAAACAGGTTGTCGATGGCTTCGGGTTTTGCTTGGTTAGGTTCTGTTGGACCACTATCGGTAACGGCACGCATCACTTTTTTGCGGATATCTTCTGCTGTATCGATCAGGTAAATGCCATTTCCTTCCGATTTGCCCATTTTGCCTGAGCCATCGAGTCCGGGAACTTTTACCGGTGCGGCACCAAAGTTAAAAGCACCGGGTTCAGGAAAATACTGCACTCCAAACATATTGTTGAAACGATTGGCTATGTTGCGGGTCATTTCGAGGTGAGGAATTTGGTCTTTGCCAATAGGAACATGGTTGGCACGGTGTATCAATATATCGGCAGCCTGCAGAACCGGGTAGGTAAGCAAACCGGCATTGACATTGTCGGGTTGTTTGCGTACTTTTTCTTTGAAAGTAGTGGTACGTTCGAGCTCACCTACATACGAGATCATATTGAAAAGCAGGTACAACTCGCACACTTCGGGAACATCGCTCTGGATATAGATGGTAGCTGCTTCGGGGTCGATACCGGCTGCTAAGTATTCGGATACTATTTTTCGTACACTTACATGAAGGTTGTCGGGATGGGGGTGCGTGGTAAGCGAATGGTAATCGGCTATAAAGAAAAAGCACTTGTAATCGTGTTGCATTTTTACAAAATTTTTGAGTGCCCCAAAATAATTTCCAAGGTGTAGATTGCCTGTCGATCGTATACCGCTGAGTACTGTTTCCATATCTGATGTTTGAACCGCAAAACTAAAAAAAAATCGTAACTTTGTGGCTTATTTTAATTTGTTTAGTTTAGAAATTAATAAAACCCCAACCCCTTGAGAAGGGGCAATAACAATTTAGTGCGGCTGTTTCCCCTCCTTGGTTACTGAGCTTAGTCGAAGTAAAGGAGGGGCAGGGGAGGTTTATAAAGCTAAGTAAAACGACTTTGTAATTTATTTAATAAAAATGGAATCGAATCGATTAGAAAAGGTATCACGTTTGCTTCAAAAAGAATTGGGCAATTTGCTTCAGCGCGAAGCAATTACTATTTGTCCCGGCAAAATGATAACCGTAACCAGCGTACGTGTAACCCCCGATTTGGGAATTGCTCGGGTCAACATAAGCATATTTCCAACCAACGATGTGAAAGATGTTTTGAAATTGGTGAAAGCACAAACCAAACATTTTCGTCATTTATTGGGTAACAATGTACGCAATCAGCTGCGAATAGTCCCAAATTTGGAATTTTTTATCGACGATAGCTTAGATTATATCGAGAAAATTGATAATTTACTAAAGAAATAATGTGAAAATGACAAATGTGAAAATATGCAAATTAAATAAAATCGGAAATAGTAAACATGTAGCTCTTTTGGAAATTTTAATGAGAAACTTTTTTATATTTTCAACTTTTTTCCTATTCACTATTCACTGTCCACTATTAACTTTCAACTTTCAACTTTCAACTTTCAACTAATTTTATGAAATACGAGCCTATAAAACATTCGCTTTCGGCAATAGTTAAGAAAAGCACTACGGTGCAAATTGTTTTTTACAAACTCATCGATTTGTTGTTGCTCAGAGCATGGCATATCAAGAAAGAATTACGTTCGATTCGCAAAACAATTGGTTCAGAAGCCAGGGTACTCGATGGCGGTATGGGCATGGGCCAGTACGATTATTATATGTCGTGCCTTTCGCGCCAGTGGAAAATTAAAGGTGTCGATATTCAGCAAGTACACGTCGACGATAGCCAGCAGTTCTTTAACAGATTGGGCAAAGGCGAACAGGTGCAATTCGAAGTAGCCGATTTGACCAAGTTTAAAGAAGAAAACTCCTACAACCTTATTATTTCGGTCGATGTAATGGAGCATATCGAAGACGACGATCAGGTATTCAAAAATTTTTATGACTCTCTTCGCATGGGGGGAGTATTGCTTGTTTCTACCCCATCTGACCAAGGAGGATCCGATGTGCACGACAACGACGAGCATTCGTTTATCGACGAACATGTTCGCGATGGCTATAATATAGATGATATTCGAAAAAAATTAAGCAATGCCGGTTTCCAAAAAGTTGAGGCAAAGTACTCGTATGGCAAACCCGGACAAATTTCGTGGCGTTGGTCTATGAAATACCCCATCACGATGTTGAACAAAAGCAAGTTGTTTGCATTGATATTGCCTTTTTATTACCTCATTGTTTTCCCGTTTTGTTTGATTTTAAATTATTTCGATTTGCATGGGAAACATTTATCGGGTACAGGTCTGATTGTTAAAGCATGGAAATAAGCGATGTTGAAGAGTTTCCCATGGTTCATAGCACGTCGGTATTTTAGGTCGAAAAAATCGGTTTCGGCCATCAATATCATATCGTACCTATCGATGGCAGGTGTGGCTGTTGGCACTATGGCACTCATTGTGGTATTGTCGGTGTTCAATGGTTTCGATCATCTCATCAAAAGCCTTTTCAACTCTTTCGACCCCGATATAAAAATTACGGTAGTCGATGCCAAAGTGTTTACCCCCGACTCGCTTCAGCTCCAGCAAATAGATTCGATACAAGGCGTTAGCGCTTATGCATTTAGTCTCGAAGAAAATGCCCTTTTTCAATATGGCGAAAAACAATTTATAGGCGTTGTAAAAGGCGTATCGGACAATTATACAAAAGTTTCGGGCATACAGAAAACCCTAGTACAAGGACAGTTCAAAATCGAAGCCGGAGAAATCAATTATGGCATTATTGGGCAAGGTGTCGGATATTCGTTGGGCTATTACCTCGGGTCGGCCGAACCTGTTACCGTGTGGGTTCCTCGAAGAACCGGAGATGTTTCGTTCAATCCCGAAGAAGCTTTTAAGCGAAAATATATTTACCCTTCGGGAGCATTTGCCATTGAGCAAGATTTCGATTCGAAATATTTTATTGTTCCCATCTCGTTTGCAGCCGATTTGCTCGATTATACCCACGAAGTGAGCAGTATCGATATTAAACTACATCCAAAAGCCAATGTAAAAGACATTCAAAACTCGATACAGCAAATTCTTGGGCAGCGCTTTCTGGTACAAGACCGTTACCAACAAGAAGCTCTCTTGTACAAAATTATGCAATCTGAGAAATGGGCTATATTTTTTATTCTTACATTTATCCTTATTGTAGCCTCGTTCAATATTATTAGTTCGCTTACCATGGTCATTATCGACAAAAAACGCGACATATCAATACTCAATCACCTGGGAGCCGACTGGGCTACCATTCGCAAAGTATTTATGTTCGAAGGTTGGATGGTAACAGCCATTGGAGCCATTATAGGTTTGGTTTTAGGTCTTAGCATTAGCTTTGTTCAAATGTACTTTGGCATTATCAAGCTAGGCGGAAGCGGTTCGTTTATTGTCGACAGTTATCCCGTACTGGTTCAGTTTAGCGATATATTTTTGGTATTTGCCACCATTGCATTTATCGGTTTTCTTACAACCTGGTTGCCCGTAAGGCTTATTTCCGAAAAATATTTCGAAACGAGGGAAGAATAAACAAATGTGCAAATGAGATAATGTGCGAATGTGAAAATTAAAAAAGAAGTAATGTTTTTGAATATATCTTTAAAACACAATTTTTTTTCATTTTTGATAAATGGATGTTTTTTTATTTATAAAAATAATAAATTATCTTTAAGTAATTGTATTTAACAAAAAAACGTGCATTTTTGTTAACTTAAATACATTACTAACGTTCAATAACATTACAAAATGTTTTTATATGAATCCATACGGACATTTTAGTGGCACATGGGAGAGTGGTTTTCACAAAATGAATATGTCATTACCTGTAATTTTGTTCGAAGATAGTGGCTCGCAAATAGTATACTGTCCGGCTCTTGACATTAGCGGATATGGTGTTTCTGAGACCGAAGCCGAAGAATCGTTTAAAATAGTACTTGGTGAATATTTGTTATTCACAACTCATAAAAAAACTTTAGATAAAGATTTACGTCGATTGGGTTGGACTATTAAGAGTAATAAAAAACGAATTCCTCCTACAATGGGACATTTGCTTGAAAAAAACGAAAATTTTAGTAATATTTTCAACAATTATCCATTTCGTAAAATTGATAAATCTATAGAGTTGCCTTTATAATGGCTGCCAATCTTAAAAATATACCTTTAAAGACCTTCAGACAATATTTAGAGTGGAAAGGCTTAAAGTGTATACGCACCAGTGGCGGTCACGAAATATGGTCGAGAAGTGACCTAACCCGTCCCGTTACTATTCAAACCCACATTACGCCCGTGCCCGAGTTTATTGTAAAACAGGTATTAAGAGCATTATCTGTAGAAAAAAACGATTTTGAAGTATTTATGAAGTCATAAATCAATAACTTGTTTTGAAACAAATGAGATTCCCCACTACGTTCAATGGGAGTTCGTGACTAAATGTCAGTATATGAACACCTAAACTTAATTAAAAAGCTGAAGCGTATTTGGAAATGAAGCGTATAAGTTGTAATTTTGTAAAAAACAACTTTTTATGGCGCAATTATCGGGCATTAAATTTGAAAAAGATAGCAAAGGTAATAATCGTTATGTAAGAATTGATCTTCGTAAATATGGCAATGAAATAGAACCATCCTCAATTAAACATAGTAGTGATTTTGATGAGCAATTTGAAAAAGATTGGGAAAATAGCCTTACTCCCAATCAATTTAAAGATCAAATGCATAAACGAATTAAAAACTGGTTTGCTTAATGAATGTTGCATTTCATCCTTCGGTTATCGATTATTTAGATCAGCTCGCATTTACATTATACGAAAAAGAGTATTTTGGTTTATCGTTATCTTATTCGATACATTACAAACAATCATGTTTCGGGGTATTTACTTGAATAAATAATTTTAATTTGCTAAAACGCATTTTCACTTTTTAATAATTTATAGATATATTGATAGTTTATTCATTTTCCCATTTTCACATTCTCCCATTTCCCCATTTTCCCATTGTTTTATCAGGTGATGAAAATCATCCAACTTCTAAAAGTTAGTAAATTCGTCCCTTATATAAGTGTATTCATCCAACAATTTATTAACATAGTTGAAAATTAATCTATTACACTAAATGCTCAATTTTACAGGGCAATCTCATGATTTGTGTGACGAAATGCCTGTATCTGAACACTAATTGTTAATCAAAAAGCTGTAACCTATTTGGAAATGAAGCGTAAAAGTTGTTAACTTTCCGGCGTAAAATTGTTGATAAAAAAATACAAATGAAAACATTAAAAACTTTATTACTGCTTTTTTTAATTTTTAATATAAATAATTATTTAAGTGCTGTTGTAATAGATATAAAAACAAAGAATACAACAAACAAAGATAATACTAATGGTATTATTTCAATAAAAGTAAAAGATATTGAATATCCATATATTATTGGTTTACAATATAAATTAGACAATTCTTTTTCTAGTGATAAATTATATAATTCTGAATTTGAGTTTAAAAATTTAAAATCAGGAAAATATAATATTATCATACATTTACCTAATCAAAAAGATTCTATTATATTTTATAAAAAGAACCCTGTAATATTAAAATAATTGAAATGAAACGAGTTAAAATATTCCAATTAGTTTTGTTAAGTTTTTTTTTCACTAACATTTTATTATCACAGACAATAGATGTAGATGAAAGTGAACCTGAAACATGTGTTGACTACGATGACGGAACTGTTACTGTTTTTGTTTCAGGTATTGACCCTGTTGATAAACCTCTAACTTATATCTTATATCAAGGCTTAACTCAAATTGACAATTCAGGTTCAACAAGCAATGAAACATGGAAGTTCGAAAATATTGCTCCAGGAAGATATTATGTTACAGTCTATAGTTCTGATTTAACTCCATTAGACAATACATCTTCATTTAGAATAGATTCAGCTAAAACTATTACAATAACTTACCCCAACAACCCTATTAGCGTATGTGTTAACGAATTAAAATCAATAGTGCCTGTATATGGTGGAGGTAAACGACCTTTTGCTAGTTTTACATGGAGTTTAACAGGTTTTGGTACAATTAATCCTGTAAACGATTCAACGGTTACTTATACTCATACTGCTGCTACTTCATCGACATTAAAAATGGATGTTGTTGATGGAAACGGTTGTCCTGCTACAAAATCGGCAACTGTAATTGTCAACTCACTACCAACTCCCAGTATAATTGGATCTAATAGCGTCTGTTTAAATTCTTTGGAGACATACTCAACTCAATCGGGTTCTGGCGAAAACAGCTGGAACTGGACAGTTACAGGAGGAACATTCACAGGTCAGGGAAACAGTTCTATAGATGTTACTTGGACGAATGTCGGAAACAGAACCGTACAAGTCAATTATAAAAATTCGTCGGGTTGTTATGCAGCCGCCGATGCAAGTTTAGCTGTAGCTGTTCACGATTTACCAACTGTTACAGCAAGTGCAACAGTATCTCCTATTTGTTTTGGTAGCAATTCTACATTAAATGCCGGCGGAACTGCTACTTCATTTACATGGGATAATGGAGTGGGTGCTGGTGCAAGTCACTCAGTATCTCCACCTACAACAACAACCTATACAGTAATAGGTACTGATGTAAATTTGTGTCAGAATACTGCGAGTACAACAATTATTGTTACACCAACAGCAGTTTCAGGAACAGTAACAGCAGGTACCACACCACAATGTATCGGAAGTACCACAACCTATACAGTAGCTGGCACCGTATTAAGTGGAGGTACAGGTGGTTGGACAAGCAGCAACCCAGCAGTAGCCACAGTAAATGCCACTACAGGATTAGTAACAGCCGTAAGCGCAGGTACATGTAATATTATTTATACCGTAACAGGTGGTTGCGGAGGTAATGTATCCGATTCAAAATCTTATACAGTAACTGCCAATGCAGTTTCAGGCACAGTAACAGCAGGTACCACACCACAATGTATCGGAAATACCACAACCTATACAGTAGCCGGTACAGTTTTGGGCGGAGGATCAGGAGGCTGGACCAGTAGCAACCCCGCTATAGCGACAGTAAATGCATTAACAGGATTAGTAACAGCCGTAAGCGCCGGAACATGTAATATCATATATACTGTAACAGGTGGTTGCGGAGGTAATAAATCCGATTCAAAATCTTATACAGTAACTGCCAATGCAGTTTCAGGAACTGTAACAGCAGGAACCACACCACAATGTATAGGAAGTACCACAACCTATACAGTAGCTGGTACCGTATTAAGTGGAGGCACAGGCGGTTGGACCAGTAGCAACCCTGCAGTAGCCACAGTAAATGCATTAACAGGAGTAGTAACCGCCGTAAGCGCCGGAACATGTAATATCATATACACCGTAACAGGTGGATGCGGCGGCAATGTATCGGATTCAAAGGCATATACTGTAACATCAACGGCAGTAGCTGGCACAGTAACAGCAGGTACCACACCACAATGTATCGGAAATACCACAACCTATACAGTAGCCGGTACAGTATTGGGCGGAGGATCAGGAGGCTGGACTAGTAGCAACCCCGCTATAGCGACAGTAAATGCATTAACAGGAGTAGTAACGGCCGTAAGCGCCGGAACATGTAATATCATATACACCGTAACAGGTGGTTGCGGCGGTAATAAATCCGATTCAAAATCTTATACAGTAACTGCCAATGCAGTTTCAGGAACCGTAACAGCGGGAACCACACCACAATGTATAGGAAGTACCACAACCTATACAGTAGCCGGCACCGTATTGGGTGGAGGATCAGGAGGCTGGACCAGTAGCAACCCCGCTATAGCGACAGTAAATGCATTAACAGGATTAGTAACAGCCGTAAGCGCCGGAACATGTAATAT